>CAZTPX010000345.1:0-5606 GCA_964615095.1 uncultured Planctomycetaceae bacterium
GCTCGATCAGGCGGGCGACGGTCTGGCTGTCGATGCCAAGAACGGCGGCGAGCTTTGTCAGGAGCGTTTCGTGGATCTTGCCCCATTTCTCGAAGTTGTCGATTCGTCGGGCTCCCTTGGATACGTTCTTGTAGCCGCAGAGGCGGGCGAGGGGGCCGAGGCGAATTTCCTTTTGCAATCGGATTTTCTGGAAGTGTTCAGCAAGCAAGGATTTCAAGGTTCTTCTTCCGGTAGGAACAGGTGCGGGTTCAGGAGGAAATCGTACAAAGGGTCCAGGTCACGGGGAGCATACATCCCGAGGGACGGCGTGCCATCGTCGTCAATGTCAAGTTTCAGGATCAGGTCGCGGCCCATCATTGCACCGAACCAGAAATGTTTGGCGGCATGGCTCCGGTCGGCCGCGTCGAGATACGGCCCGTGGATTCCTGGGATGCCGTCTACGATGGTGATGTGGTAGAAATTCACGGGAATGCTCTTTCCAGATGAACCGGCGATGGGCCAAGAAGGCTGCAATTTTGTTGGGGCTACCTGCCAGCCGCGCTACAGGTGAACTTAGAGAAGATGGCCGTCGAAGAAGCCTGCCTGCCCTTCGGGCAGGCAGGCTTTCTGCAAATAAACCCCAGCAAGGGATCTGCATCCGGGCAATTACCCGTTTATCCTCGCCAGGGGATTTATCCGACCCACCGGCCGCGAGCCGATGGGCCATACCACCTGCTGTCTTGCCGGTGGCACGATGATTCGATACCGGCCGTATTCATCCACGGCCGGTTGTTATGTTAGGCAGCCGCAAGGCCCCACCGCACCAGGGCACAGTGAGGAATCGTCTTCGCCAGCTCCTCGACCGAGGCAGCTTGCGGGAATGGCAGCACCGGGGCTTTTACCGGCTTGGTTTCCGGCTGGTCCATCGGTTTGGTCTGCGTGATAGGAGTCATGGTTTCGTTCCTTTCCACCCTGTTAAGCGAGGCCGACCGGATTTATTTTCAAGATTCGGCAGGGGACGGAGGGAGCCGGGCTACAGGTGAACTTGGAAAAGATGGTTGGCCTGCCTGCCCGTTCGGGCAGGCAGTCCTTCTAAAACACATTGCGAGAAAGCCATTTCCCCGGCCGTGCCGGGGAAATGGCTGTTTGTGCGGCTATTCGCCTTCGTTCCGCTTCGTATCGACCGCCTTCCACACGGCAGCCTTCACTTCGGCCAACGGGACTTGGCAATCCCAGTCCTCGAAGATCCGCTCAACTATGGCGTTTATGCTGTCGAGATGGGGCTGGTCCATCGTGGCCTCGATCATGTCGTCCAGATCGGGCAATTCTTCCACGGTCGTAATTCGGCTAATGCTCATGTTGGTTTCCTTTCAGCTTTGACCCGGCCAGGGCGGCTCAGGCTACAATTGTTAAGCAGGCTCGACGGAAGAATGAACCAAACCGATTTTCGGCTGCCGGATATGGTCGCGAACTCGTCTGGCCTTCTTATGGTCCATCTTGTCGGCTTGGGCCTTGGGCACGCCTTTCCAAACCACGTCGGCGGCGTAGTAGCCCTGGCCGTCGCCCAAATTGACGACATAGAGGGGTCTTCGCTCTGGGTGATTCATTCGTGTTCCTCGTCAGGACTTTCGCCGCCATCCTGGGCAATACCCAGGCCGACAATCTGCCAGCCTGGAAACTCGTTCTCGACCATTGCTTCGATGGTATCGAAAGCCTTCTGGTCGGGATTCTCGGCTTCGCATTCGCCGGGGCCAGTAACCTTGACTTTGACGGGGATCGGTTGGGACAGCGGGAATGTCAACCAACTGCCGGTGGGCTCGCGATGCAATCGGACAGACTTTGCTACATGCTTGCTCATTGTTCAATTCCTTTCCACCTTGTTAAGCCGCCTCGTCCTCGATTTTCTTCATTTCCTCTTCGGTCACGACCGGCCCGATATGATTGACCGCATCAGGGTTGGCGAACGGGATGCCGTTGGCCTCGGCTGTCTTCCGCCAATTGACCTGGGAGAATTTGATCCGCCACTGGTGCCCGTGGTCGTCAGTTGCCAGCACCTTCTGTTGCAGCGTATCGGTCGGTTTCAGAAAGAAAGTGCCGTCCGCTTGCGTCTTACTACGGCGATAGGTGTGTCCGGTCGCTCGGGCAATGACCGTGACGATGGGCGAAAGTTCTGAATCCCAGGTGCAGGAGCCGGTATCCACGACGATCTTGCTCTTGGCTTTGATCGTCGGCTTCGTGTCCTTTTCGGCGGCCAGCCGGATGAACCGTTGCTTGTCTGAATCATCGGGGCCAACAAGCGGGAAGGTGATTCCTCTTGCATTGCATTCCTCGGGACTGAGGGCAACATCGGCCAATAGCTTGAGGGTTCGCTTCGAGAACCCAACGGACGTATGCACGATCCGGTGAACCCAATCGGTCCATCCAGGCCCACCGCCGCCGCTCACGTTGAGGACCAGCTTTTGGCCGTTGATCTTGACCGGGACGTAGCTGTATCCCCGCTCGGGGATCATTTCGATCCGGTCCTTCGGAATGGCAAGGTAGAAGTTTATGCCGGGTCGGGCGGTCCAGAACTTGCTCCCTGCCTTCCGGTAGTGCTTGAATTCGTGGACTTCGCACTTGTGGGCCACGATGTTCGGATGCTGGAAGCGTGCGGCCGGTTTGCCGTAGGTGGCACCGGCCATCAAAATCAGATGATCGCCGGATTCGATCAAGACTCGGTATCCGCCATCGGCAGTATCGACAACGAACTCACCATTGATTTCGCTCATTAGCATGACTTTGTTCCTTTCAGATGTTGCCGTTGCATCGCAATTCGGCAATTTCTTCCATCACTCCGTCCCAGGTTACGGCGGTTATTCCTCGCAGCCGGTAGCCGCCAGCATCGTTCCGTGGCAATTGCCCAGGGCGGCAACGGCGGTTTCGCCGGAACATCGGTTCAATGTCGCAGACGTGCATGTAGGTCACCGGCTCGGTCTGGCCGTCGCCTTCGAGGATCATCTGGTTCAACTCGTCTCGCTTGTTTTCGTCGGCTGCAACTTCGTCCGTTTCCTCGTACTGCGTTTCCAGGGACCAGAGTTCGTAGGAGGCACAGATTTCGCAGAGATGGAAATGCTGGAGGCGATCCAGTGCATATACCCCGAAGATCCTGGCCGCGAGCTTCTGCACGTCTTCGCACCAGTGTCGTCGCTCGGGTAGCTTGACGATGCAAGTATCCGGCAGAAGTTGGACACGACCGGCTGGAAGTTCTGACCCATCCGGCAGAAAGAACCTGCCTCGCTGCTGCATGTAGGCCGGTTCGCCGCCGTGGTTCCAAGCCTCTTCCGTGTAAACCTCGCCGTGGCTGAATTCGCCATCGACCAGGAGAAGCGTGCAGTCGTCCCGGTCAAAGTCCTTGCCCTCTTTCCCATCTTTCGTGGGAATGTAGACGGCGTTGGGGATGAAAAGCCGTTTGTTTGCTATGGTCAACATGAATATGTCCTTTCGTCTCGCTTAGATAGACCGCCGCTTGCTCGCTGAAGCAGGAAAAAGCCCCAGCCGCCGCGGCGAAGGGCTGGATTCGATCTGTCATGGCCGCTGATGTATTCTTAAGCCGACTCGGCACGGCTTTTTTCCAAATGGTCAGGCCCCAGCCGCGCTACAGGTGGGCACAGAATTTTGTCTCGTTGGCCGTGCTACAGGTGAACTCGGGCCGAGAAAAGCTTTCCTTGTTCGAGACTGGCTCTGGCAAACAAAATAGGGAAGAGACGGCCGCCACGCCGGGAACCGGCGTGGCGGTTTTGTGCTGGCCGGTTGTGCTGGCCTCTGGGCCAAGGTTGTCGGTTCTGTCTGACCATGCCCAGACGAAGACCGACGTTACAGATGGGCGGGACGGCTTTGGCAAAGCATCTGGAAAAGCCGGGCCGCTGGTGCTATATTGGCGGGAGTCCAGGGTTCCCAAGCAACGAGGTTCGGTCATGCAGAAGTATCTTTCCGTGATGGTCGTGGTGCTGTGCTGGCTCTTGGTGATCCCTTCCGTGGCTGCGGAACCGAAGACGGCCAAGGAAGCCTACGAAAAAGGCAAGGCTTACCTCGACAAGAAGGACTACGATGCGGCGATTGCTGCTTTTACGGAGGCCATTCGGCTCAATCCAAAAAATGCCGACGCCTATAACAACCGTGGCTTTGCCTACGGCAGCAAGGGTGAACTCGACAAGGCGATCACCGATTTCACTGAGGCCATCCGATTCGATCCGAAGATTGCAAAGCCGTATTGCCGCCGAGGCTGGGCCTACAACCACAAGGGCGAGCATGACAAGGCCATTTCCGACTGCACGGAGGCTATCCGGCTGGACCCAAAGTTGTGTGAGGCGTATCGTGTCCGTGGTGCTGTCTACAACGATAAGGGCGACCACGACAAGGCCATTTCCGACTGCACGGAGGCCATCCGGCTGAACCCAAAAGATGCCACTACATATTGCAACCGTGGTTGGGCCTACGGGATGAAGAAGGACTATAACGAGGCCGTAACGGATTGCACGGAAGCCATCCGGCTCGACCCGAAGGATGCCTATTCGCATTTCTTGCGTGCTTGGGCCTTCGAGAATTCGAGCGAGTACGACAAAGCGATTGCCGACTATACCGAGGCCATTCGGCTTGATCCAAAATACGCCCTTGCCTATAAGTACCGTGGCTCGAACTACGGATACGAGGGCAAGTTCGACAAAGCGATTGCCGACTACACCGAGGCTATTCGCCTTAATCCGAAAGATGCCGATGCGTACATTAGCCGTTCATTGGCATATTTACGAAAGGGCGACAAAGCCAAGGCGGAAGATGATTTCGCCCAGGCCAAGAAGTTTGGGTATAACGGGTACAAGCCCCCATGACCATCCTCGTTTCGACTGGTAATCAGCTTCGACCGTTTTCTAGGGGCGTCGGGGGCTTGCCAGAGAACCCAGCGAGACATCACTCCATGACTAAGAAGAAACATGCTGTCCGTGTAGCATTACTGGCGGCTTCAGATGCACTGAGCGACGAAATATGGGAGGGGCGGTGGGACCACATCGCAAGTCTCAAGACTCACCCAATTGGTGAGTGCGTAGACATTATTGACGAACTCGAAAGACGCTGCCCAGGCTATACGAGACAGGAATACCAAGATGCCATTGCAAGAAGCGTCTTCACAAGGCATTAGGGCCTATCCAGATAATCGGACGACTTCCAGGGCATTTCCATCGCCCAGTGGCAGCAGGGAATTATTTTCCTTATTTCTAGCGTTGAAGAAATGGCCCACGGCAATCAGTAGGTCAGCCTCTCCGTCGCATCGGCCAACTGGCCTTCCGTTCGCTTCGTGTAGCGGGCCGTCGTGTTCAGCGATTCGTGGCCGAGGATTTGTGCGAGGCCGACTAGATCGCCGGGATTGTTCTCAAGGTATTGATGGGCCATTGTGTGCCGCAGCAGATGGGGATGCAGTTTCACGCCGGTCAATGCGGCGTACTTGTCGCACACGGCTCGGATGCCACGATCCCCTAGCGGGCCGCGCTCTCCGACGAAGACCTTGCTGGATTGGATCGGCGGCCGGGTTTCAAGATACGCTTGCAATGCACGACGGGCCAGTAGCGGCAGCGGCACCGACCTTTGCTTGCCGC
>CAZTPX010000346.1:0-5594 GCA_964615095.1 uncultured Planctomycetaceae bacterium
GGCTGCACCGTCCGACTCGTTCACTCTGGACCTGCGGGCGCATCGCGTCGCGTAAGCACCATACGACTGTCGCACGAGTCCGCAAACAGCCTTGTGCCGGGTGTAGGTTGCCTGTGCCGGGACAGGTTCGACTATTCTGCCGCTATCCCTTTCCCCGTTTCCAAAACGCCTCTTCGTAGCCCCAAGTCCGCTAGCATACATCACCCTGTCGGCTGACTTCGGTCTGGTCGCTTCGGTCTGGTCGCTGCTTGTATGGCGGCCGTGGCGAGTATACACTAATCGCCGTCGCGGACCTTCGGCTTGCGCATGATTGCTCTGCCCAAACTGTGTCTACAACGTCGTTCACCGAGGACTGGGCCATGTCCGATTCCAATTATTTTCGCTGGGACCAGATTGCCGACAAGGAGTTCCGACAGATCCAGGTCCGGCGAGTCAAGGCACTTGCACAGAAGGAAGTCGATCCAGCTTCCCAGGAAATCGAGGATCTCCTCAAGGAGTCGGCGGAGGCGGTGCCGCTCCAAGAAGAGCGGAGGTTGATTGGTCTGGCCTTCTCTGGAGGCGGCATACGCAGTGCCACGTTCGGTCTGGGCGTCTTGCAAGGGCTGGCGGACCTTGGATTGCTGAGATTCTGCGATTACCTGTCGACGGTGTCGGGAGGGGGGTATATCGGCAGTTGGCTGGCGGCCTGGATCAAGCGCGAGGGGTCGCTGGACAACGTCGAGAAGCAACTGCGACCGTGTCGCAGGGATGAAGCCGATGCCGAGCGCGGCTTCGAGAACACGCGACTCGCCGTCGGCGATATCCGATCCGAGGAGCCCGAACCGATTTCCCATCTCCGCGAGTTCAGCAACTACCTAGCTCCCCGCCTGAACTTGTTGTCGTCCGATGCTTGGTCCCTGGTGGCAATCTACGTGCGCAATCTGGTGGCCAACCAAATGGTCCTGTTGCCCGCGCTGCTGGCAATCATGCTCGTGGCCCAGTTGGTCGGTGCCTACTTCGCGCAGAACGTGTCGCCTTCGGTCGGCAATCCGACAGGGATCATCGCTATTGCGATGTTGGTGACGGGTTTCTCCTTTTTGGCGCGGGGCCTGTCCTTGATACGAGATCCGTTGGCTGCCAGTTCCGCCCATCCGGCGGTTGGAGTGAAGTGTCTGGCCGCCACGCTGGCGCTGGTCGGGACAGCCTGCGTATTATTGTCGTGGGCGCTGCTTCCCAACCCCTCGCCACCGGACGCGAAAGATCCGCCCAACGGAAGGACCAGCGGCTGGGACCAGATCTCAGGGGATGAGACATCAGGCGGCAATTCGTCCGCTACTGCTGAGGACGCAAGGCAGCAGCAGCCCCCAAGTAAAGACTCGCACGAGCCGCAAATCAAACTCAAAGTGCTGCTTGCCTTTGCGGCGATCCTGGGCCTGTTTCATGCCTTGTTCAGCTACTTCGTCGAAAACGCCTGGTGGCGGACAGCGATCGGATTGCTCTCCGGGGCCGTGGCGGGCATGTTGCTCTACCTGTCGCTTGTTGGCCTCCTGTGGCGGCATGCGTCCGACTACGCTTGCATGGCGACCTTCGGGCCACCCCTGTTCTTCCTGATTTTCTCGTTTGCTAACATCGTCGAGGTGTCGTTACTGGGACGCATCGCGGCGGAGCAGGAGCGGGAATGGCGGAGCCGTTTCAACGCTTGGACGATGATCCTGGCGACGCTCTGGATTGTCGTTATCGGCATCGCCCTCTACGGCGGGGGGTGGTGTCGGGCGATCCTTGGCGAGGCACGTTGGCCGGGACTAGCGAGCGTCGGGGCTTGGCTGATGACGGTGGTCAGCGGGCTGCTGGCAGCCAACAGCAGCAAGACCAAGGGCGACGACAACCGCGGATGGATGGAGATCCTCGTGCGAGTGACGCCCTTCGTGTTCCTAATCGGGATGTCGCTTCTGCTCGCCTGGGCAGCCCAGTGGCTCGCCCACTTCGAGCAGTATGGCAAGGTTGCCCAGAACCCTGACTGGCACTGGTTACTCGGTAGTTTGGCGATTTGCCTGGCCGTCGCGGTCTTGGCTTCTTGGCGCGTCGATGTGAACGAGTTCTCGCTCAGCGCCATGTACGGCAGCCGCCTGGTCCGTTGTTACCTGGGCGCATGTCGCCGCAAGCAAGACGGAGACTACCACGGGACGCCCGCCCACTGCCATGGCCCGGACTGGGACCCCAATCGCGTGACGGGATTCGACTCGCAGGATGACCTGCCCTTGACGAAACTGCGGATCGGCGGCCCGTCGAGGGGCCTCGACGAACAACGAGACCCGCAGAAAGAGCAGAACTACTGGGGCCCCTTCCCCTTGATCAATACGGCGCTGAACTTGGTGGCCGGCGAGCGGCTGGCATGGCAAGAGCGGCGTGCGGAGTCTTTCCTGCTCAGTCCATTGTTCTGCGGCTGCAAGACTCTCGGCTACCGTAAGGCTGACCATTACGCCGCCGGATACGCCGCGGAAAGCCCCTTGACGCTGGGCCGTTGCATGGCCATCTCGGGTGCCGCCGCCTGCCCCAACATGGGCTATCACACCTCCCCTGCCGTGGCCGCCTTGCTCACCGTCTGCAACGTGCGGCTTGGTTGGTGGCTCCCCAATCCCGGCGAGTCAAACGACCCGCGCGACCCGACGTGGAGGTCCAGGGGACCGGCGTTCCTCGTGAAATGGCTGGCCATCGAACTCGCCAGCGCAACCAATTCCAAGCGAAGGTACCTGAATGTCTCCGACGGTGGACATTTCGAGAACCTGGGCGTGTACGAACTGGTGCGCCGGCGGTGCCGCCTGATCATCGTCTCCGATGCCGGCGCCGACCCCGCCTATGAATGCGCAGACCTCGGCATGCTCATCCGCAAGTGCCGAACGGACTTCGGCATCGACATCGAGATCGACACCAGCCAACTGAAGCCGGTGTCGGACGAGCAGACGAGCAAATGGCATTGCGCGGTCGGCACGATCCGTTACGACTACGTCAACCCGAAGGCTCCCGTCGGCACGCTGGTCTACATCAAGCCCTCCCTGACGGGAGACGAGTCCGCCGACGTACAGCATTACGCACGTACCCATCCTGATTTTCCGCAGCAGTCGACGCTGAACCAGTTCTACGGTGAATCGCAGTTCGAAAGCTACCGGCAACTGGGCTACCACTGCGTTACGGAAGTACTGGGGGACATCGCGAAGCGGCTGAAAGCCGGCAACAAGACGGACCCGCACATCGATCCGGCCATTGAAGAGTTTTCCGATATCCTGGACTGGGTGCGGGACTGCCACAGCGATCTAGCCGAGAACTTCGTCTATCACCTACGGACCCAATGGCTGGCCCCCGCGGTAGAATCGTACGACGACTCCTTGGAATCGGTTGAGAACCTCAAGAAGTTCCAGTGCGACCTCCGTGACAAGGCGGAGTTGAGCCCGATCAGTCGTGGCCTTTACCCGGATCTCCCCTGGGATGCGCAATGGAACGGTGGGCCGGCGGTCCGCCAAGCCGACGTGCATGCCGCCAGCCTGATGTTGCAAATCATGGAGAACGCCTATTGGGCGTCCGATCTGGAGAACCAGAGCGGGCATCCATTGAACGCGGGTCGGATGAATCTCTTCCACCGATGGGCCCAGTCCGGCACGCTTCGCAGGTACTGGCCGTTGTTGCGAAACGAATACGGTCGTGACTTCGTCTTCTTCTGCGAGCGAGAGCTAGCTCTGAAGTCGGAATTGGAGAAGCTCCAACCCATGCAGCAGATCGACGCAGGCATCTGGAAGCGAATGATCGACGAATTTAACCGCGAGTGGCCGAAGGAGAAGGGTAGGCGCCGCGGTCTTGAGGACCTGCACGACGCAGCTGTCCTCAAGGGAACGAACGGAGGCGGAGGCCCGGTGAACGTTCCCGCCGCTTGGTATATCCGTGTGCGAGCGCCCCGAGGGACGCTGGAACAGGGCGATCCGTTGAGCGACGGATTCGTCGCGGGGGTCGTTGCCGTTCGGCCCTTGGCCGACAAGCTCAAGCTGGAGGAAGCGGAACTAGACAGGCTCAAGACGAAACTCAAAGTCGATGACAACGGCAGTTTCGAGCAGGACTTCTGGGAATTGACCTCCGCCGGCTTGCGGGAGAAGCTTGCCGAACACGACGAAATGCAGTTCATGGGGAAGCTGGAGGGCCGGGCTGGCTACGAGTTGGTGGTCTGGGTGCGGCCCGGGTTTCGACATTTGAAGGTCGGACAACATCTGCTTGAGGAGTTCATGGACATGATCAGCTACGAGACTGAGGAAGGCCAGCGGTGGCGTTGGTTGCTTGGCCGGGGGCGTCCCATCAAGTTGGCCGTGTTCTTCCCAAGATCCGGGTGGAGGACAGCGGACGACAAGTTCGCCGGAGTTGCCAGGATGTGGCTGACTTTTTTCTCATTCTACGGATTTCGTCGTCCGGGTGACGACTGGCCAAGCACCCTCTACGATGAAGTACTCGCCTGGGATTCCAGCCAATGTTAGCCCAAACAGGCGAAAGCCTGCCGGGCCTCGTTGTGTTGCTGTACGACCTTGCTGGGGAGTTCCACGGTCCGAGTAGCCACTTCGCGAGTGTGTTTCGTGCAAAACGAGCACGCTCGATGGCAATCCCGAGCGTCCAAAGCCAGTCCGCCTGGGCACACCTTCAGAGGTCGTAAGACGTTCGCTGGCGAGATGACTTCTTGGTTGTCCTCGCCGTGCAGTCGCTTCGGACGCTTTCTTGCGGCTGCCAACGGTCTACGCCCCGTCGAACAGATCCTTACACGCCTTGTCGACGGTCATGACCGAAAACTGTTCCATCAGCCATTCGATTTCCTGCTGGGTCGCAGAAAGTCGCTTCTGAGACGAAGGCTGCCGTTTCTCCCTGAACGCTGTCAGGTGCGCCTCGATGCCGTCCAGCGCCCTGATAGCCGCCTTGACCTCGTCGTACCCTTCCACGGTCTCGTGGAACCAAGCGACGTAGCCGGGATCCAGCTCATAGACCCAGGACAGCCGCTCTCCCTTGAACTTGCCGACAGGGAGGGTCGCGGTGCGCCTGCGGCACTCGGGATCGGCGCACCCCGGATCCTTCAGGCATAGCGCCGACTCCCTCGCCGTCAGCACGCGAACGAACTGCTTGCCGGATCCACCTGACGGCGGTACGCGCCGGCTGCTTCTCGGACTTGAAAAGCTGCCGGTAGGCTTAGGGGGAGACGTTCCGGCGGCACCGCTTCTTCGGCGGTTCCTTCTCGTGCCAGTCTGCCGTAAGCCAGTCGGCGTCGATCTGCCCCTGCTTGTCCGTGTTTAGCTGCGTCCCCACCCTGCTCCAAAAAGAAAGACGGCTCTTTGTGTTGGGCTTGGGCGGAGAGCAAGAGGAGCCCGCGTCGTAGTCTTTTCGTCTCGACATGGAAAACCGAACTCCTCCTGATCGCGAAAGGGGGCGTCGATTTAATCAAGCCAGCCTCGGTTCTCGAACGCGCCCATGACGACCAGGTTAGACGCGTATGGCGAAAAAGCGTAGACCAACTTGCCGTCCAGGTACAGTTTTGTGGGAGTGACGGCGGCGGCCGGGCGTTGAGCAAGTGCGGCGGCCAGAAGTGAGCCCGT
>CAZTPX010000347.1:0-5571 GCA_964615095.1 uncultured Planctomycetaceae bacterium
TCGGGGTTGGCCATCTTCTCTTCGGCCGCTGCCGGCCGGGCGGCGAGGAGCGCGGGCAACGCCATGCTGGCGACGAACGCAACAACCGCCTGTCTGTAAACAGTCATTATTAGCGTCGATGTTATTGCCTTCTTCATTCTTGCCTCCTTTGGCTCTTGATAAACTCTTCAGATCTAACACCTTTGGCGAAGTCGTGCTGGCCGCGGTCTCGGCCAGGCCCTTGTCGAACAGCCTTACATTCTCGCTTAGCTCCTTCCCCCTTCGGCGCGGATTACGTCGTAGTCACGTTTCTTTTCATGACGGAACAGGCTCTTTTCATTTCGCGATCACTTGCCCTGCTTGCCCAACAGTTCCGCCATAGCCCAGCCCAGCGAGAGCCCGACTTCCATGTACGTCTCGGCATTGCGATTGTAGTGATAGCCCTGCCTGGGGTTGGGCGAGATGTCAGCCTCGCGCCAGAAATCACGGGCTTCGATGCACTTCACGTCGCCGGCAAACTCCGGATGCTTCTTGGGATCGCCCACAGCGAGTTGCGCATTGGCGATGGTCAAACCGGGTTCCGCCAGTTTCCAGCCACTGAAGGCAATGGTGGCCAGCACGAACTTGGCGTTCGGCGCACCGTAGTCCTTGCGCAGGCACTGGATCAGGCGCACCAGGTTTTGCTCGTAGTGGCTGGCATGAACTGGATTCTGGTCCTTGTGTCCCTGCCACCATACGAAGCCAGTAATCTCGTACCCTTGACCCTTGTAGCCGGGGTAGATTTTAGCAAGGCTTTCGAGAGCCGCCTTCGCATTGGCCATGTCGTCGTCGTACTGCTTGCCCGCGTACCACTTCACTTCCTCCTTGGGTTGGCCTTCGATCCACGAAGCCGGCGTGTCCTTGTATCCGGCGTAGGTCCGACCATCCACGATATACCGCTCGCTGCCGGGCGGCAGCAGATCCCAGCCCAGGCTGCGATTGCCAATGCAGGACTTGAGGATCAGCACCGGCTCGTCAAGTACGTTCCCCATCACGTAACCGAACCCCAGTTCCGGCCCGATCGAATTGCCATTGTTCGAGGTGGCACTCAGTGGACTGCCGTGTTTCGTCCGAGCGTCGTGGTAGTAAACGTCTTTGTGCACCGTCCAGTTACCCGCATCGTCAACCAGGATCGGGTACTTCCTCGCCGTCTTGATCAGATAGGTGAGCGTTCCCTCTTTCGTTTCCGGATTGATATCTCCCATGCCCACCATGTTGGATTGCCCCATCAGGATGAATACCTTGACCGGCTTACTCATGTCCGCCGGCTTGCCGTCCGGCCGCAGCAACTTGTGTTTCGGGTCCGTGTCGACCTTCGCCGCGGCACCGGCAACACCCATAAACATTGCTGCCAACAGAGACAGTACACTCAACAAAGCAGTTCTTCTCATGACGGCATCTCCTAGTATTGGCGGACTTCCTTTGATGGAGGGGTACGATGGTGATCGTGCCATGCGCGTTAGAATATCATACCGAAAGCCTGATTTGTAGTCAGCTGGGTAGTCGCAGTCCTTTCTCAGCCTTGAGTTCGCAGGTCTGGAAGAAGGCCGAGGATAATGTAGCAGAAACGACGGTCAGGTCACGTCCAACCTGGCGAATATTCAGTTCCAGACTTCTTTGAAAAGCGGTCTAATGCGGAGAGGCACGCCAAGGAATCGTGCCCAAGCATCGTTCCATCGGTCTTGCGATTCCGGCCACTAGGCTCGATTGTCGGCTAGGCAGCCGTCGTAGGTGTGGTCGGCGTTGATGAAGACCAGGTCTTGACCATCGGCAGTTGAATCCCTTCTCAGGCTTCCTGAAACACGATCCCGAAACTTGGGCACCCGTCTATCTGGATTGTCTCTTCAAGTCATCCCGTTGCTCGAACTTGCCAGCAAACCACGCATTTCTCAAAGCGACGGCAGGCCGGCTAACCTGGGGCGGTCACCCACTCCGCATCGAAGCGGCAGGGCCGGCGCTAAAAAGTCAGGAAACCGGCGGTTTTTCTTGACCGGCAGGCAATTTGACAACTGCCGCCCGGCTTTCGGGACAAACTTCGAGAACGTAGGGCGGACTCTCGGTTAACCGTCAAGGAATCGCCATTTCTATCGCGACTGACGCGCCGGAACGGGGGAATTCGATCGGTTGTTGATGACAACTGCTGGCAACGACAATTCGAATGCCGCCCGGATGCGCTATTTTGCTTCGTCAGCCTTCGGCTTGAACAGAACACGCGCCTGGCTTGCCAGCCGTTCGTAGAGCGCACCGAAGGCGCGGGCATCCGATTCCCGATAGACATCGAGAGCTGGACCGTTGGTTTCGTGTAGATCCAAGATTGTTTCTCCGTTCCACACCACTTCGATGAATCGCGAACCGCGCTGGTAGGGGCTACCCGCCAACGCGACTCTTGGACCTTTTCCCTTCCTGGCTTGGATTTCGATCGCCTTGCCTTCGAGGAGATCCTTGCAGATGCCTTTGGAGTCAAATGGGCGCGACTCGATCCGGTGGTAGGTGCTCTTGTCATTGTTATATTCGCACTCGACGCGGTGGACCTGATTGGACGTGAACTCCCAATTCTCATGCAGTTCTTCCGAGGCAGGATCTCCGGAACGCTTCACAGCGGGTTCTCCCAGGCAAGCGGCAATGCGGATGACCATGCCCTCGGGCAATGAGCCGGACGCCCGCCCCTTTTCCAGAAGGGTCCCGGCATCCATCGCTCCGGTTTTCTTTTCAACCTTGGAAGGGTTTTGCTCCGCTGCCAGCGGGCCCGGAAGGGAGAGCAAGGCAGCCAGAATCGTCGTTGCGTAGAGTATGACCTTGAATTTCATAAAGCTATGACTCTCAATCTGGTGACTTCTTAAACTGTTGGCAAAACCAGTTCTCGACCGCCCCGAGTAACGCCAATTCAACAGCACAAGGGCCGCAGTAGTGAAGCGAAATCGCATGTCTCGCATCTCCTTGGGAAATAATGACTTCCGACATCTTACCTCATTAGACTTCAAGTTTAGACGCTCTTCAAGACCGAGAAGTTCCCTACTGCAAGTCCAGGTTGCAGGCGGCGGTCACGGCGACATCATCAGCTTGCCAGGGACGTCGCAAACGGTCGCCCGATCCGCTTCCAGTTTGCCGTGGCGACCAAGCTGAAGAACCCGGAGGTCCACCTATACGACGTGGAAGCCGATCTGCAGCAGATTGAAAGGACAAAGCGGATCGTGGAGCGTGTGCGGTAGGGCATCCGCGACATTCGGAATGGCCAATCACCTGGAAAGAAAATGATAGGCGACATCTCAGAATGAGCGATGATTACCAAAGCACGATGCCAGGGGGGGCTCAATCAATTGCGTAGTGCGTTGCGGCCCGATCCTTTTGACCAGCCAAGCGACGTACCTTCCATACCAACCGCGATTGAGTAATTCTGTGAGTGGCAAACGCCGTCACTGCAGCATTACGAACAAAGTTGCAAGTGCTCCTTCTTGCCAGCTGCGGCGAAATGTACTTACGACCGGTGATAGCGGCAGTTCAGCTTACTCTTCTCGGCAAAATAACCAACGTCACTCATACTGCAGCGCAATCAGCAAGTCCAACCTTGCCGCCCTGCGGGCTGGGGCGAGTGCCGCAACCAGTACGAGCGTCAGTCCGAAGCCGAGACATCCGGCCAACAGCCAGGGATGCAAGTGGAATTCGATCGGATAGCCCAACAACGGCATCATGCTCGCGCCAATGGCATAGGCCGTAGTGATGCCGTCGATCATACCCAGCCCCAGGCCAATATGGCCGATGATGGCGGCCTGCGCAAGCACAAGGCGGCGGACCTGCCGCCGCGTCATGGCGACCACGCGGAGCAAGGCCAACTCGCGGGTCTGCTCCAGCACGTTCATGGTCAGCGTGTTGGCAATGCCAAAGGCGGCCACCACAAAACCCAAGGCGAGGATCGCCCGCAAGCCCCCGATTACGCCGCCCATCATGCGATCGAGCATGCGGCTCAAATCGGCAAACGAGTGCAACATGAGCTGATCGCGGCGAGCGATTTGCGTCAAAGCGTCTTGTACGGCACTGAGGCTGTCCGGCCGAACTGTGGCCAGGACCGTATTCACTCCCTGGACGCTGAAAAGCGTCTCAGCCTTGGCCCGATGGATATACATGATCTGGCCGCCGACCATGTAATCGACCGCCAGGGCAGCTACGCGGAGCTTCTGCTTGCCGTGTTGCGCGGTATCGACCTCGATTTCGTCGCCCGGATTGACGCACAAATCCTGGGCCAACTTGGTACCGATCACCATTTCGCCCTGGAGCAGGCGGCGGCGGACGTCTTGGGAGTCGGCGCGATAGAGCGCAATGGGCGGCTCGCGGTCGGGGAACTCGCGGGATACGACGACTACGGCGCGGTCGCCGATATGGGTGTTGAAGAAGCGCATCGTATCGACACTTGTCACACCCGGGATGTGGCGAACTTCTTCTTCCAGTGCGTCGGGCACCAGGGCCGACTCGCCCGTAGTCGTGTCCGGGAAGGCGGTACGGAGAAAGAAATCGCCCTGCAAGGTCTGGCGGTACCAGGAGCGGACGTCACCCACGGTCGTGGTAATGATCGACCCCAGGCCGACGCCGATCGCCATGGCCACGTAAACGACACCGATCGTCAGTGCGCTGCGGACCGGACGGCGGACGACTTGCCGTTGCGCCAGGGGAATCTCCGCGAATCCCAGTGGCCGGAGCAGCCAGCTCGTGAACGCGGCCAGCGGACGCACCAGCACCGGGATGACGAGCACGACGAGGGCCACGGCCAACGCACCCAGTCCGATCGACAGCCACGACGGCAGGCAACCATGCACGCTTGCCACGAGCAGGCCGCCGACGATGGCCAGCAGGGCAAGGCCCGAGATCGGCATCCAGCGCGGCACACCGGAACCTTCGCGGGCGACAACCGGTCGCATCGCCTCCAGCGGCGTGACCCGCGTGGTTGCCCACGTCGGCACCGCCGCGGCCGCCAAGGAAAACGCCGGTCCGAAGACGAGGGCCATCACGAAGGGCAGCGGCGAGAAGACTACCGGCAGCGGGTTGTCCACGTAGAGCCGGGTGACGGCGACCATCAGCCCGTATCCGCCGGCCAGGCCCACGGCGCAGCCCAAGAGCGTGCCGGCAATGCCCAAGATCAAGGCCTCGCGGAGCATGATGCCCACGATCTGTCGGCGGGTCGCTCCCACGGCCCGCAGGATGGCAATCTGCGGGCGGCGTTCGCTGACTTTCATGAGGAACGTGTTGGCGATAATGATGAATGCCAGAACCACGGCGAACACGCTGGCGAAGGACAAGCCCCACTCGACTTCCATCATCGTGCCCTTGGCCAGTTGCGAGGCGGAGTCGGGCGGATGGACGTCCAATCCCGGCGGCAGGATCTCACGGACGTGTTGGGCAGCCGCCTTTTCGTCGGCGCCGTCGGCCAGCACGATGTCGATGGTGTTGGTCTTTCCCTGGTCGCCGAGATAGCGCTGGGCGAATTTCAGCGGCAGGAACAGCGCGCCGCCCTTGTTGAATCCGGCGGGACCGCGGGGGGCCAGCAGGCCGACGATCGTGATG
>CAZTPX010000348.1:0-5466 GCA_964615095.1 uncultured Planctomycetaceae bacterium
GCCCTCGCCCGACACCTCTGCTTAAGCTAGTGCCATTCGTCACCCCCTCCTCCGCAGGCACGCAGTCGCGAAATACTCGGGATACGATGCGGCTGGGGGACGTCCCACGGTCCACAGGACTAAAGCTCGCGTCCTCCCTAGCAGATGCATGGTATACGGTTTTCAGGCGAAGGCGAATTGTAGCGGGGCAGGAAACCCATGTGGGCGCTAGATACGGAGGGAACGCGATGGTAAAATTGACGGCCGAACGAGCCTGGCTCGGTTCCCAGGCTCATTGCAAATGGGAAATGACGGTTTGGATGTTCTGCATCTTCACTCAAGAAATGGGAGAGCCGAGTCATGCGGTCAAGTGCATCTGTTTGTCTTCTTCTGGGTACGCTCCTTTCCTTGTTAGCCCTGTCGCAACCGGCGGCTGCCGATGATGTCCCCTCGCCCGCGGGCGTCAAAGCCGCGGACACCTCGAAAGGCAAGACCTACTTCATCGCCGACAACGGAGACGACCGCAACCCGGGTACGATCGAGCGGCCCTTCGCCACGCTCTACAAGGCACACCAGGTCGTCGGCCCCGGTAAGCTCCTGTTTGACCTGACCTGGTACGACCGCGGCACGAAGACACTCTGGTTCAAGGCCGGCCCGTCGCGCGTCGGCGATCCCGGCAGCCAGCTTTACGTGACGAGCTCCTCAAGTGGCCAATTCAGCGTGTCGGGCTCGTACCTCAGGATCCATGGCCTGAAGATCAAGTACTTGTTTTACTTTCACCAGCAGGACAATCCCACGGAACAAGAGATCACCAACTGCGAGATCAAGCACGGTGGCGGGGGTATCTGCGGCGGCGGCACGCGCTGCACGTACACCTCGCTGTTCATCGACAAAATCGGCGGCTGGCTGACTTGGAGAAACGGCGGTTACGACCGGGCTTACTTGGCCCATTGCTTCTATTTCAACGGCAGGCACTGCCTCGTTTCCAACTGCTTCTTCGGACGCACCACCATGGGCGGACCGATCCAGAACTACCCCTATGGCTTCACCGATAACGTGTTCGACGGCAACGTCCTCTACAACAGCAGCGGCGGAAGCATTTTCATGGGCACTGGCAACAATGTCATAAAGAACAACATTAGCCTGCAGAAAACCTACGGCCTCGGTCCCTATATCGCGATGCAGGGCTTCACCTTCGCACACAACTATAGCGAGGCGGCCTTTCCCTTCAGTTTCACCTGCGCGGACGCAAAAGGTGAGTACCGCGAGACTTTCGAGAAGTTCACGATCACCGACAACGTGTTCAATACCACGGGCGGATGCGTGGAGTACGGCGGCAATATCGTCGATGCCAGGCCGTGCAACATTGATGGCAACGTGTATCTTGGAACCCCATCATGGCGAGTTGGACTGACGCAGGCGAGACCGCCGGTAGCCAAATCCCAGGCCCACGCGACCTATGCGTCCTATGTAGCCGGGCTTCAAGCCTTGCCGAACTGCGGCTCCTGGGAAATGAAGTCGCAGGCCAGCTCGACGGTGTCCCGATTCGACTTCGCCTCGTTCGACGCCTTTCTCGACTCCGATCCGCCGCTGGCGGCTGTCTTGCAGAAGGCAAGGCAGTATGTAAAGGGCGTGATCGCGCCGTTTCACGGGGCAGGCCCGGCAATTGACCCGCCACCCGCTGGGCATCGTGGTTAGACGCTTCTGGCATCGGGCAATGGGACCATGGACTCGCGCCGGTCACCGCCGCCTCCGCAGCGAGTGCTTTGGGATTCATGTCAGACATATTCTGCGGGGAACTTCCACGGGGCACGGTACTCGGGCAGCGATAGCCGGGCGGCTTCCTCGTCGCCGACGATCTTCTCGGCCGCCGGGTCGAAGCGAATCGCCCGGCCGAGCTTCAACGACAGGTTCGCCAAGACCAGCGGCACATCCACCTTGCAATGATAGTCCGGAGAGCAACTGGGCGATTTCCGGGTCTTGATCGAGTCGAGCCATTCGCGCTCGTGGCCTGGCGACGGTGGAATCGACACGGTTGGCGGTTTGAGACCGTCCATCCGCGGGCCCTCCGGCACGACCTTGTACATGCCGTAATCGGCGTACATCGTGCCGTTGACGCCGTGGAAGTAGATGCCCAGCCGCCGGGCGGGCTGACCGCGGCCGAAATCGAAGGCGAAGCTGTCGACCAGCGACATCGACCAAGTCATGGTGAAGTCGGGGTACTGCCAGACGACCTCTTGCGTGTCCGGCGCGTCACCCGCATCGCGGACCGTGTAGCGGCCGCCGGAACTGAAGGTGACCGTCGGGTAGCCCAGATCGAGGGCCCACACCGGCAGGTCGATGATGTGCGGGGCCATGCCCGGCGTCCACCCGCCGCTGAACGACATGAACGAGCAGTTCGTATAGGCGTCGTTGACAATCAGCCGATTGTAGGGCCGCATGGGGTAGGGCCCGACCCAGCGTTCCCAGTCGAGCCCGGCTGGCAGGGCGCTGTTGGGCGGATTGCCGATTCCTTGCGGGCCCTGGTTCATGACATTGAACGTCCGCGCGACGCTGATCTTGCCGAGGTTTCCGGAGCGGACCAACTCGACCACGCGGCGGTAGTTGGCCCCGGCGTGGATCTGCGTGCCGACCTGGCAGATCCGCTGATGCTTGCGGACGGCGTTGCGAACGGCCAGGCTCTCGGCGAGGTGCAACGTCATCGGCTTTTGCAGGTAAAGGTCTTTGCCCGCCCGGCAGGCATCGACGGCCATCAGGCAGTGCCAGTGTGGCGGAGTGCCGATGATCACGCCGTCCAGGTCTTGGCGCTGGAGCAGCTCGCGGTAGTCGGCGTAGGGCTTGGCTGACTTGTATTGAGCGCAGACGGCCTCGCGCCGTTGTTGCCAGACGTCGCAGGCCCCGGTGACAACCACGTCGGGCTGGCCGCCGCATGCGTCCAGGTTTCCCCGGCCCATGCCGCCGCAGCCGATCAGGGCGATGCTCAGGCGGTCGTTGGCCCCCGGCTTGCCGGGCTGGGCCAGTGCCGAGGAGGAGATCAGATAGGGCACGGCAAACCCGGCAGCGCCGGCCGTGCAAAGAAACTCACGACGGGGAAGATCGAAGGGATTCATGGCAGGACTCCTGGAGGAGATGTGGGCGCGGTTGCCAGCTTCCGGATCGCCTCGATGGCAAGCGGCTTGTCGCTAATCCAAAGGCGGTAGCGGAGCAGCAGTGGCCGGTCTTTGTGGAGGGTATAACGCGTGCCCGACGCGGGAAACGTCGGCTGAATCCAGGAAATCTCCGGATACTGGACCCAGTCGCCCGGATAGTCGGGATTTCCGGGACTCTGCAGGATCGTAAGGGCCGTCGGCCAACGGCCGCTGTGAGGAGTGCCGCTGCGCCCAGCCCAGGCGATGCGGGGTGTGGCCCCAGGTGGATCAGTGAACGGCACGATCTTCTGATCGACCACGGGCGAAAGGCGGATGTTCAGGCCGCCGTAGTGCGACTGGTCGCGCCGCGCAACTTGCACGTCAGCCTCCAGGGCTACGAAGCGGAGATCCAGGTCGATCGCCCGGCCCACCTCGGTCTTCCGCCATGCGCGGAGGATGGCGATCTCGCGGACGATCGCCGGGCCATCGCCGAAGTGCCACTCGTTCTCGGCCTCGATCTGCGCGAAGTCGGTGCCTTGTAAGGATTCGATCTTGCCGGTCGGCCGGGCGAAGACGTCCTGCAAGGCGTGCAGGTCGCCTCGCTTGCCTTGCCAATCGACCTCGGGCCATGCCCAATAGATGCCGCGGTGGTGCGGATGGTCGGGAACCCAGTCGTCGGTCAGGATCTCGCCGTGCAATCCGTAGAGCGGATGGATGTAATCGGACCGTGGCACTGCATATTTCTGATTTCCGGGGGCGATCCGCGGTTTAACGGTATCGGGCATAGACACGTTCCGATAGTTGTAGCGCAACACGGGCCGATCGCCTTCGACAATTTCCCACGGTCCGGCCGGGGCCAGCTTGCGGACGCCCATAGGCGACGGGCTCTTCGCAGCCTGCGGTTGAGCGCGGGCCAAGCCCGCCATCAACGGAAGAAGGGCGAGCATCGTCAGAATTGTTCGTGGCATGATCAATTTCCTTTATTATCTCAGGCTCGACAGGCTGAAAACCTATCCTACGTCAACGGCAGCCGCACGGGCTGACCGGTCTGCTGCGACCGCAGGGCCGCAAAAGCAATTTCGTGGGTCTTGACTGCGTCGTCCAGGTTGCAGTGCGACTCGCGGCCCGACCGCACGCACTCGACCAGGTGATCGATCTCGGCCTGAAACGGATGGTGCGCCACGTTGCTCGAATCGGGCAGGATCGTCGGCAGTTCGACCCAGTCGGTCTGGCCAGGGTACTTGTGCGACCAGACGTGGTTGTCCATCACGGTGCCCAGGTTGCCGAAGATTCGTAGCGGGAAGCGATAGGGCATGATGCAATCGGCGTTTACCGAGACCTTTCCCACCGCCCCGTTGTCGAACTTCACCAGGGCCACTTCCAGCCCGTCGTATTCCATGGGCGGCGCGCCATCGATCCAGGTGTTGGAAACCGGGTTGTACTCACGGTCTTGGCCTTTGCGGTATCCGCCTGCCAGGGCATGGACTTCCACGGGCGTGGCCGCTTCGAACTCGCCTGCTGCGGCAAACCACCGCAGGGCATCGATCGCATGGCAGCCGCCGACCAAGAAGGCGCTGACGCCTTGTGCCAGGGTACGGGCGTCGTTCCAGCCCGGCCACCAGCTCCCGTTGTGGCTCAGGTAATCGGCTTCGACATAGTAGGGCTGCCCGATCGCGCCGTCGGCAAGCATTGCCTTGAGCATGATGAACAGCGGGTTCCAGCGGAGGACGAAGCCGACGACCGTTCGCACGCCGGCCGCGCGGACTGCCTGGCGGATCGTGTCGATTTGTTCCAGGCTGATGCCGGCAGGTTTCTCCAGCAAGATATGCTTGCCGGCGCCGACCGCGGCCATCGTATGTTGGCAATGGAGGTGTTGCGGAGTGCAGATCGAAACGATATCCACGCCGGGATGGGCTATGGCCCGCTGAACGTCGTCGTAGCAGGTCACGTCGGTCAGACCTGCCGCGCTAGCGCGCTGCCGGGCCGTTTCCAGCGTGCGATCGCAGATCGCCAACACGCGGGTGTGTGGATTAGCCTGGTAGGCGGCTATGTGCTGTGCCGAGACCCAGCCCGCCCCCAAGACGAGGACGCCTAACGAAGATGTGCTCATGGGAGGATTCTCTCTCAGGGGAAGTACGCCGGGCTTTTCAGCCTGACCGACGGTTAGGTTCGGGCACCAATGTGGCCATGGTTGGCCTGACGTATGGGTCTATTGAACCATGAATCAGTACTTGGCCGCAACCACATATTCTCGGCGCAAAGTAGCCCTCGTCCCCCCGTCGTTTCCTGTGGAGGTCACCCCCTCGAATGGCACTAGCTTAAGCGAGGAGCCTTCGGCTAACATACAACAGCTTGTGAT
>CAZTPX010000349.1:0-5461 GCA_964615095.1 uncultured Planctomycetaceae bacterium
GATCGTGTCTCCCTCACCCCACCAGCCGCTAAAGCGCGTGTAGACCTGCAGGAAGTTACCGACATAGTGCCCGCGACCGCGGATGTCCAGGATCGTGTGCAGGCCGTCCTTGGTGGGGTTGCTCCGCCGCCACGCGCAGCACAGCCGGCTCTTCTCCCGGGCGAATTGCTGGGACCTTTCGTAGTCGATCCCCCATGCCATGCTCTGCCGGTATTCCTTGTCGCCATCGTTGGCCAGAACGAAACGTGCACGCTGCGAAAACGGCATCGGCAAATAGCACATGTAGCAGAGATGATGGATCTGCATAGGGGCCGACTGGTAGTCGATCGTACGGCCGCCCATGGCCCCGAAGAAATCGGCGAGGGGAACGTTGACGCTCGGTCCGGCCTCGCCGTCCCAGAAGACTTTGAAGACGAGTCCCGTATAGAATTTGCCGCCGGTGTCATCGGTGATGTACCAGTAGGTTACCTTGCCCGGCCCTTTCAAGTCGCCCAATACGACCTCCTTGCCCGCGGGAATCCGCACCTCGTGGTATTCAACGTGCGCATCGGAAACGGCATCCTCGATACGGTATAAGTTGTGCAGGTCCTGGCCGCAAGCCGTGGAAGGAAAGACGTTGTAGAACACGAGCGCGGCGGCGATGCCAAAGATCGAACGGTAATTCGTCATGATTGAATCTCCAAGGGTGAGTTGTTTCGGGATTCCGGCGGCACTTGGCACGTCCCAAGCGGCAGTAGTTTCTATAGATTAACAAAACCGATCACCACATGCCAGTTGGCCAGCCGGTTGTGTGTGACCAGGTTTTTGGCAGCCGCGCCTCTGGGGCACCGCGACGTGGCTGGGGCACCGCTGCGCTTTGCCCCAGCCACCCTGCTGTCCCGCCTGCCGCTTGACTTTCTTGAACCGCCGGCGCAGACTCAGGACAGTTCTATTCCAGGAGACAAACGATGAGCTATGGGAAAATCGGTCTTTGTGCGTTGTTGTGCCCCGTGTTCTGGTCTTCAATTCCGGGCATTGCAGTAGCGGCCCAAGAGGTCCCAAGACCAGATGGGCGAGCGGTGCTGGAGATCACCAAGGATACGGTGCTCGATCCGGCGAAGACGTATGGCCCGATCGTAATCAAGGCATCGAACGTCACCATCGACGGCCGCGGGGCATGGGTACTCGGCGCTTCCCTGGGCGACCCCAAGGATTATAAAGGCACGGGCGTCTCGGCCAACGGCGTATCGAATGTGACCTTGAAGAACCTCAACGCCAAGGGCTGGGACATCGGCCTGAAGGTCGAGCACGGCAGTCGTTGGCTCGTGGAGAACTGCAATTTCTCCGACAACTTCCACTACCCCGCGGCGGGTTGGGGCGAGCTCGGCCACCATGGCGGCATGGTCTTCGAGTTCGTCGATCATTCCACGCTCCGCAGGAACAAGGCCAATCGCGTCTGGGACGCCTGCATGCTGGCCAACTCTGACGACAACCTGGTGGAGGAGAACGACTTCTCGCACACTTCGAACACCTGCGCGAGCCTGTGGACCGCCTGCCGCAACCGCATCGTGAAAAACGATCTTAGTTGGGGCATCCGCATCAAGCCCGGCGAGGTCCACGCCCGCGACTCGGCCTGCGTAATGGTCCAGGCCGGTTCCGACGATAATTATTTCGCCGACAACGACATCACGCACGGCGGCGACGGCGTCTTCATCCGCCCCTATGCCGGTTGGACCAGCAGCGGCAACGTCTTCGAACGAAACGACGCCTCGTACGCCAACAACAATTGTATCGAGGCCCAGTGCCCGCGCAATACCTATCGCCACAACAAGGCGAACCACGGCAGCCATGGCATCTGGGTGGGTTTGTCGAACGAGACGATCGTGGAGGACAACGAGGCCTGCTATAACGGTTTGCCCAGCGGGTTCCATAACGCCCCGTGGGAATTCAAATACGTGCCGAAAGGGCCGCAGGCAGGCGCCGCCGGCATCATCATGGCCGGCTTTTGCGACCATACGCTCTGCCGCGGCAACAAGTGCATCGGCAATAACGGCGTGGGCATCAGCCTCTTCGGCGACGCCTCGCCGGAGCACAAGTTCACGGCCTTCCACTGGGTCCTGGAGAATAACGTCATCCGCGACAATCGCTGGGGGATCTACATGGAGTTCGCCGACTGGATCGACATGGCGGGCAACATCCTGGAAAACAACCGCGATGGCGACATTATCAAGGGCGGCGCCAACACGAACATCTTCATCCATGCCGACG
The DNA here is from genome assembly GCA_964615095.1 of uncultured Planctomycetaceae bacterium. Lineage (GTDB taxonomy): Bacteria > Planctomycetota > Planctomycetia > Pirellulales > Thermoguttaceae > JANXQG01. The sequence continues at coordinate 2,248 of CAZTPX010000349.1, forward strand.
ACCCGCAAATCACGCGGCCACCGCAGATCAAGCTGATTGCGCCGACAGTCAAGATGCCGGGTCAGGCGATTCCCGTGAAGCTGGGCCGGGAGGTGGTGTTCGACGCCTCGGGCAGCAGTGACCCAGGCGGCAAGGCGCTCTCTTTCCGCTGGGACTTCACTGACGGGACGACCGCCAGCGGGCTCCGCGTGACGCACGCATTTCACAAGATCGGCCTGCATAGTGTCGGCGTGACCGCGACCAACGGCCGCTTCTCGAACCTCGACTACCGGGACCTGCTCGTTTATGAGGACGTTGCGGAGTTCGGCACCGAGGGCCAGGCCGCGCATTGGAGTTGGAATGAAGTGCAGCCGCGAGACCGTTTGCACGTGGAACGCGGCCATGAAACCGTCGTGGGACCGGCGGTGTCCGTCCCCAACCCGCAAACCAAGCTCACTTTCAGCGATGACCGCGCGGTCCGCCTGGTGGGCGATGCGTCGCTGGCGCTGCGCGTGGAGCCGTCCGGCAATCCCATCAGCATTCTCTATCCGCGGGCGGAAAACGCCGCCATTCCTCTTGCGGGCAAGACCGAACTGGTGTTCTGGGTCAAGATGATCAACACCAATATCCACGCCTGGAAGGGGCTGATGCCCACGGTGACGCTGTACGAATCGCCCGACAAATTCTGCGAACTGCGGCCCTACGACGACCGCAAGAATTGGCAGGGCGGCGTGGAATGGATCTACAAGTCGGTGCCGCTGCACGGCAACCAGGTCTGGAAGCTCAAGGGCCAAGTCCCGGCAACGCTGAATTGGATGACTATCGAGTTCTATCCGTGGGGCGGTGCGCCGTTCCGCGCCTGGATCGACGGCATGGCGATTAAGTGACTAGTGATTACAATTAGACCTGTTTCCGTGTCGCTGGCAAAACCTGGGAGGACGACAAATGGCGCTGCACTTTTCCTTTCGTAGTTTCGTTACAAGATTCATTGTTGCCGGAGCGGTGCTGGCCGCGCTCGGATTAGCCGGCGGGCTGGCGAGTGGCGCGGCTGAGAGACAAGTGGCCGGCCTAAGCGCCAGACACCAGGCCGGACAGACCATGCTCTCTTGGCAGGAGGTTGATTCACCCGTGACCGAGTCCGCCATTGTGGCCATTAAGCTCCGCGAGTTGCGGCGTGACCTGGACAAATCAAAAAAGGTCCGCTACCGCATCTACCGTGCTGAGCGGGCAATCACGTCGCTCGCGGGCCTGCGGCCGATCGCCGAGGTCCCGCCCCTGAGCGGCTGGAACATCGACTACTACGGCGACATCCGCCCTCAGGACCAGGCGCTGCGCTACGCGATCGAAGAGGGTCGCGGGCCGGTGCCGCCGGGAACGGGCATCTACGCCCATAATCCGAAGAAGGCTGGCCGGGCCTATTATGCCGTGACGCTATCCGTCGACGGAAAAGAGAACACCGCGCTGGGGCCGGGCAATGTCTTGGCCGAGCCGATTACTGAGAGCGTTGGCCTGGGCGTGCCCGTGCTGCAGCGGACCGAACGGCCCAAGGAGTGGCAGTTCGTCACGCACCCGATGCTCCACTACTACGTCCGCTGGGAATCGCCGCCCAACTGTGCCGTGGCGGGGATGCCTTTCGACTACGTGGTCGCTATCCCGCCGAAGTTGGCCAAGCCCGCGCCGGTAGGCATTCACCTGCACTGCTGGGGCGGGAGCCTGAATGGCGGCTACGGCTGGTGGTATGGGGCGGAACAGGGCCACATTCTCATCGCCTCGAACCAGATTCCTTACGACTGGTGGACGGGCTACCATGAGCTGTATTGGCAGGGGCCGGCCAAGGAAAAGGCCTGGGCCAGCGGCGTGGTCCATCCCTATTCGCAGCTTCGCATGCTTGCCTTCCTCGACTGGGTCGCCACGCGCTGGGACGTGGACTTGGCGCGGACGCACGTGGCCGGCAGCTCGATGGGCGGCTCGGGAGCGCCGATGTTCGCCATTCGTTATCCGGAGCGGATTGCCTGGACCGTTTCCTGGGTGGGCGTGCATATTCCCGAGAAGTCGCCCGGGTTCCATGAATCGTATGCACAAGTCTACGGCCCGCGGGAGTGGGGCGTGAAGTTCGAAGACGGCACGCCCGTCTGGGACCATTTCAACGACGCCTGGTATCTTCGGCACCACCCCGAGAAAGAGATCGGCCTGATCGCGTTTTCTAACGGCAAGAACGACAGCGGCATCGGCTGGCCGCAGGCGGCGGAGTTCTACCGCGCGCTGCAAGCGACGAAGCGGCCGCACCTCTTCGTCTGGGGCCAGGGCGGGCACGGCGAACGGGCGCAGTTGCCCGTCACGCTCAACGACCGCTTCGTGGCCCTCGAGCCACGGACCGACCAGAGCCAGCCGGCCTTCACCGCTTGCAGCCTGGACGACCGTGTGGGCAACGGCAGCCCTGCCGACGGCGATCCCAAGGGGCAGGTCAACCTCTATTTGTTCTGGGAGACCGGCGACGTGGTGGACCGGGCCGACCGCTGGGAGATGACGGTTGGCCTGGTGGACAAGGCCCCCAAGGACCTTTGTACGGTGAGTATCACTCCCCGCCGGCTACAGAAGCTCAAGCCGCAGCAGGGCAAGCGGTTCTATTGGACTAACAAGCCGCTCGGATCGGAGAAGGCGGTCCAGTCGGGCGAGGTTGTGGCCGACGATTGCCGGCTGCTGACTATTCCGCAGGTCACGGTGACCAAGGGCAAGAACCGGATTGTCGTTTGGAAGGCGCCGTAGGTGGGACAAGCGAGCGGGCACCGTCGGGCACCATGCCTGTGCATGGTCCGTATGGTCGTCGATCGCCGGCCCACCATGACGGGCGGTGAACAGTGGTTTTGACCGCTGTGTCGGTGGGCTGTGGGACGTCTCGGCGCCCATCTACTCAGCACGGAAACCAGCATTACAGACTATTGGCGTTTTGTTGGCAATGGATAAAAGAACTGTTGGAAGGTAAGGGGATTCAACGGCGCGGGGTCAGACCGGCGGCCACCATCTTGAAGACCCCGCAACACGTAAACGGCCCCAGACCATCCCACCGCTGTGAGCCAAATGCCGTGCAACCGGCACATGCGTGCGGTACGGGTTGCGGTGCAAGACCTAGCCGGAATTTCTCCGACGGTCGCCGCACACGCGGGAGTTCAAGTACAGGGCGCAAGGCCAGGCTTGCGACCGCGTAGCGGTCACCTGTGAATAGCCGCGGGTGGAG
>CAZTPX010000350.1:0-5390 GCA_964615095.1 uncultured Planctomycetaceae bacterium
CACTAACACTCAAGAGAGGGAAAGAACATGTTTGCAAAGATGAAGACGGGGACGAGGATCCTCGCTGGATTTGGAATCGCGATTGTGGTCGCCGTGGCAGTCGGTCTTGCTGGCTACCGAGGAATCGGCAAGCTCTCGAGCTATCTCGACGAGATCGCCAGGGACCGGTTGCCCAGCGAGGAGAGCCTGTTGGTGATCAGTGAGGCCCAGACGGCGGTGAAAGCCGCCGAACGCACGCTCCTCACGGCCAGTCTCGATGACGCCCGAAGGGAGCACGAGTACGGCCGGATCAAGAGCGCCTGGGATCGGATTGAGAGGGCATGGAAGATCTACGAACCGCTGCCCCAGACCAAGGAAGAGGAGGCCAAGTGGAAAGAGTTCGTGCCGGCCTGGAACTGCTGGAAGCGCGACCACGAGGAGTATCTCCGCTTGTGCCGCGAGTGGGAAAAGTCCCGCAAGGCCGACGCAAAGAACGAAGAGGCGGCCCGCAGCGCGATGACGACGCAGGCCCTGGTGACCAGTTCGAAACCGCCGAAGCGCTCCTGAACGACATTGTCAAGATCAATAGCGATCTTGCCGCGGAATCGACGAAGAAGGCCGAGGCGGATGGCAGCGCTGCGACGGTTACGATTCTCACCGCCATCGGCATCGGCGCCGTGGCCATGCTTCTGCTGGGCGTGTTCCTCGCAAAGGGCATCGGTAACGTGCTCGCGGCCTTGATCGGCGAGGTCAATCGCCTGTCGACGGCGGCCGTCGAGGGCAAGCTCCAGACCCGTGGCAACCCGGAATTGGTGAGCCTCGAATTCCGCCCCATCGTCGAAGGCGTCAATGCCACGCTAGACGCCGTGATCGGTCCCTTGAACGTGGCCGCCGAGTACGTGGACCGCATCTCCAAGGGCGACATTCCGCCGAGAATCACCGATACCTACAAGGGAGACTTCAACGAGATCAAGAACAACCTCAACCAGTGCATCGACGCGCTTAGCGGCCTGATCGCCGAAATGAATCGCATGTCAGACGAGCATGACAAGGGCGACATCGACGTGGTGATCGCGGCGGACAAGTTCCAGGGCGCATACCAGACCATGGCCCAGGGCGTCAACCAGATGGTTGGCAGCCACATTGACGCGACGGTGAAGGCGCTGACTTGCCTCGGCGAGTTCGGCAAGGGCAACTTCGAGGCGACGGTGGAGAAGTACCCCGGCAAGAAGGCCATTATCAATGAGACCGTCGAACGGCTGCGGACGAACCTCAAGGGCGTGACGGCGGGGGACATCGGCCAGACGCTGAAGCGGATGGCTGCCAAGGATTTTTCCAAGCCCGTGGAAACCGACTACCCCGGCGATTTCGGCATAGTGCGGGACAACGTGAACCTGGTGATCACCAACGTCCGCGCGGCGATCGAGCAGATCAACGAGAGCGCCAACCAGTTTGCCGAAGGAGCGCGGACGATCGCCGAGAGCAGTCAGACCCTGGCCCAAGGGGCACAGACGCAGAGCGCCAGTGTCCAAGAAATGACGGCCTCGACCGAAGAACTGGCCCGCAGCGTGAGTGCGGTCAAGGAAAACGCCAACGCCTCGACCCAGGTGGCGGCGAAGTCCAATCAACTGGCCGACGAGGGCGGCAAGGCGGTGCAGAAGTCGATCGAATCGATGGAGCAGATCCGCTCCAGTTCCCAGCAGATCAGCGAGATCATCCAGGTGATCTCGGAGATCGCCAGCCAAACGAACCTGCTGGCCCTGAATGCGGCCATCGAGGCGGCCCGCGCCGGCGAGCACGGCATGGGATTCGCCGTAGTGGCCGACGAGGTGCGGAAGCTGGCCGAGCGCAGCAACCAGGCGGCCCGCGAGATCTCTTCGCTGATCAAGGAATCGACGACGCGCGTCGAAGAAGGGGCACTCTTGAGCGCCCAGACCGGCGAATCGCTGAAGCAGATCATCCAGGCCGCCGAAGAAACAGCGGCCAAGATCGCCGAGATCGCCGCAGCCACTGTGCAGCAGGCGGCCAATGCGGAAGAGGTCTCCAAGGCGATTCAAGGGATCTCCCAGGTGACCGAGCAAGCCGCAGCGGGGAGCGAGGAGATGGCTTCCAGCAGCGAGGAGCTAGGAGCACAAGCTACGACACTCCGCGACTTAGTGGGCCAGTTCCACGTGGGGGGCAACGCCGCCTCACGCGCGAGACCGGTCAGCGCGTCGGGCCAATCGGCTTAGGACAGAGTAGCTTGTTGTTCCCGGGGGGCGGCAGCCCGACCCAGAGTACTGGGTGCCCCGGCTGCCGCCCCCTTTTGCAACGCTTGCCGGCCAGTACTCATTACGCTCCGCGCGATGAATTCCCTCACGCGGAGCGTGAGGAGTACAGTAGGTCCTTCCTGCCGGGAAGGACTATCGTGCGCCGCGCGGTTGGAAAACTCCGGGGCGTTCACGAAATCATTACACATTAGTCCTTTCCGGCAGAAAGGACCTACACGAGGAGACTTATAATGGCCACGGCCACACTAGAATCGCGAGGCATGGAGAACACCTTCTCCGAAGTCCACGGGACCATGCAGTTGGTGAGTTTCAAGCTCGGCAAGGAATTCTACGGCATCGAGATTATCAAGGTCCGCGAGATCATCCTGATCACTGACATCACGCGGATTCCGGAGACGCCGCATTTCCTCAAGGGACTGATCAACCTTCGCAGCACGGTCATTCCGGTGATCGATCTGCGGGCCCGCTTCGGCCTGCCCGAGGCGGAACTTAGCGACGAAAGCCGGATCATGGTGCTGCAGGCCTGCGGGAAGACGCTGGGCATCGTGGTGGATGCCGTGAGCGAAGTTCTGCGCGTAAAAAAGGACCAGATCGCGCCGCCGCCGCCGAGCGTCGCCGGCCTGGGCCGGGATTACCTCAACGGCCTGGTAAAGCTCGACAACCGGCTACTGATCCTGTTGGAAATCGACAAGATTTTCGCAGCGGAGGAAATAAATGAACTGGAGGGCGTGGCAGCCGAAGGCTAAACGGAGTTGTAGGACGCCAACTAGAAGGTGGGCCGAGTGAAACGAGTCCCGCCGTCCCCAGCATTCCTCATGGTGGGGCCCGTTTCACTCGGCCCACCCGACAGCCAGATCGAGGGGTGAAATCATGAACAATCGGGTTCTTGTTGTGGATGACGATCGAACGGTGCGCAATGTCATTGCGGGTCTGTTGCGAAGGTTCTACGACGTCGTTGCGGCCGCCAGCGGCGAAGAGGCCCTGACCTTGGTGGCGCAACAGCCGCCCGCCGTCGTCTTGCTGGATATCATGATGCCCGGAATCGACGGCTACGAGACCTGCCGTCGCCTGAAAACCGAATTTGCGGGCGAGAACATCCAGGTCATCATGGTATCCGCGGCGTCATCGGCGGAAGAACACGCGCGGGCTTTCCAAGTTGGAGCGGACGCCTACCTGGTCAAACCGGTCGATCCGTATGTACTCTGGTCCGAGATCCGTTTACAACTGCGCTTTCGCGAGGCGATTGGCCGCGCGACGTCGATCGAGGCCGAGATGCAGTTCCGCTGCGGCGACATCGAGCGGCTGATCGAGGACCACAACCGGCATACCTCCGCCATGCAGGATTTTGCGGTGTTCGCCTTGGCGAAACTGGCCGAATCGCGGGATGACGATACGGGGGAACACATGATCCGGGTCCGCAGCTATTCGCAGATCCTGGCCGAGCAACTCCGCCGCGACAGCCCGTATGCCTCCCAGATCAGCGCGCAGTTTCTCGACGACTTGCATCGCACCAGCCCTTTGCACGACATCGGCAAAGTGGCCGTCAGCGATACGATCCTGCTCAAGCCGGGCAGGCTCACGCCCCAGGAGTTGGGCATCATGAAGACGCACACCGTGCTTGGGGCAAAAACCCTCGAACAGGTCGTTTCCACTTCGGAGTGTGGCGGCTTCCTGGCCCAGGCCATCGCGGTTGCCAAGTCCCATCACGAGCGTTTCGATGGAACGGGGTATCCGGAAGGACTGCGGGGCGAGGGCATTCCTCTCGCCGCGCGGATCGTCGCCCTGGCCGACGTTTTCGATGCGCTCACCTCCACGCGGCCCTACAAGCCGGCTTACTCGCCCGATCACGCCCGGCGCATCATCTGCGAAGAAGCGGGAACGCACTTCGATCCGGTGATCGTGACCGCGTTCAAGGCAACGTTCGACGAGTTTCTTGCGGTCCACGGCGGCAACCGAGAAGCTTTGGCCGCAACCAGCCCGATCGATTCGGCCATGGAACTGCGTTTCCCGGTCCAGGCATCTTGCGAAACACTGGATCCTGCTGAAGCGCAACCGGCCGCTGTGCCCGGCGGGGAGTGAGGTATCCGTACGGAAGCAACCATCAGCAATACGACAAGCATAACCAACACCCATTGCCCCGGATACCCGATCATGCCTCTCACGGAACGCATGGCACCGCCGGCCCTTCCCGACTCAAAGGGTGCCCCGCCGGACCAGGTGACCGATGTTCAACTGGCCCGCTATGCCGAGTTGATCTATGTGCGCACGGGCATCCGCGTGTCGCCGCAGAAAAAGACCCTGCTCTCGAACCGCCTGAGACGCCGGCTCCGCTCGACCGGCATCGAGGGGTTCGAGGCCTACTACCAGCGTCTTAAAGACCTGCCTCCGCAGGATCCTGAGTGGGACGCATTCCTCCAGGAGATCACCACGCACGAGACGTACCTGTTCCGCGACCCGGCGCAATGGGACTGGTTGCGCAACGTCTACCTGCCCGGGCACCATGTACGCATGGTCGGGGCAGCGTCGGCGCGGTCCAGCGGCGGCCGCGCGGGCCTGAGGATCTGGTCCGCCGCGTGCAGCACCGGCGATGAGGCCTTCACCGCCGCCTGCTGTGTGGCGGCCTGCATGCCGGCTTTGACCATCGGGCACCATGTACCGCCGCTTGGAACAAGCGGACTGGTCGGCGTCCAGATCCTGGGCACGGACATCGGCGTTGGCGCCGTCGAACAGGCCAAGACTGGGGTCTTCGGCGAGCGGGCCATGGGATTGGTCCCCGACGCTTACCGTAAAAGCTATTTCACCAAGGCCAAGCACAGCGAAGTCTGGCAGGCCAGACCGGTTTTGACGCGGATGGTCGCTTTTCGGCAGCACAACCTCTTGGAGCCATTGCGGGAAAAACCATTCGACCTGGTCTTTCTCAAGAACGTGCTGATCTATTTCGACCGCGATTCCAAGAAGCAGGTGATGGCCAACGTGCAACCCATGATTCGCCCGGGCGGCCTGCTCGTCGCCGGTACCGCCGAAGGGGTATCAGATCTCGTCCGCGATCTTATGCGCATCGAGCCCTGGCTGTACCAACGGCGGGGAACCTAGTACTACAGCGCTAAGTTGATATTGCATTGTTTGGGTAAAACTGCGAAA
>CAZTPX010000351.1:0-5368 GCA_964615095.1 uncultured Planctomycetaceae bacterium
CTGCGACTTCTCCTGCAAACGACTTAGAAGACTAAGCGATGTCCGATCCATTAGATATGGTACCGCTTATCAGATATAATGTACTCGACTTTCTGGCAAATGAAAAAAGCCCGAAAGGAGGGCAAAAGGAGATTTTCAATATAGCGTCGCTACATGGCGTTGCCTACACCCCATTCCGTAAGTAGGATGCTGCTGCCCGTGCATGATTCGGTGCTCTTGGAGGTGCCGAAGGGGTTGGTCGAAGAAACCGGCCAGGTTGTCACGACGGCCATGGAGGCCGTGTCCGCTCGCTTCACGGTGCCCATGAAGGTCGAAATAAGGACGGGCAGGACGTGGGCGGACTGCAAATGAGGGCGGCGTCAGTTGGCCGCCATCGCCCCGACGATGACTGTCCACTGTTTGCAGTGGAAGACGCCCGCCCAATTGCCCGTGGCAATCTTCCTCGTCGCCCCTAGCCCGCGCCATCGGGCCTCGTGCTCCCGTGCGAGCCGTTGCCGATGGCGGAGGATGAGGTTTGCGGGGACCCCAAAGCGCCCCGCACTCTCCGCCCACCGCGCCTGCCAAATCCAGGGCCCCAGCAAAATCGGTGCGGCGAGGTGCCAGGGGCCTAGTGCGATACCGCGCCACCAGCGGCCCTACCACACGGGCCCTAAGCGCAGCCACCCCACACGCCCGCGTTCCGAGCCATCTTGCCCGCCGCACGAAGGATGCCGCTGAGGCGGGGTTGGGCGCTGGGATTGCGGGTTGTGGCCTTGTGGTGCAGGGTGAAGCGGCGCAGTAAAATAGAGGTGAGACGCTGGGCGCTTCGCGGTGGGGCGGCGTCGGGCCGGCGTCTGGTTAGGGGGCCGTGAGGGAATCAAATGAAGGCGATCCTCAGCGATATCCATGGCAACTTGGAAGCGTTGCAAGCCGTCCTCGTGGACATCGCGCACGTAGGAGTGGATTCGATCTACAATCTCGGCGACATCACTGGCTACGGATCTAACCCAATCGCATGCATCGACCTTTCGATGAACATGGCTGTTGTACTGCAAGGCACCTTCGACAATGCTGTTTTCACAGGGACAAGGGGGTTTAGCATAATCCCAGAGCAGAGCATCAACTGGACGAAACAACTTCTCGAATCTCCGGTCCAAGATGCTGCGCCGCAGCGCCGCAGAATCCAGTTTCTCGGCGGTCTACCCACCAGCCATGCAGAGGGAAATGTGCTTTATGTCCACGGTTCTCCTGAACGCCATTTGAACGGGTGGGTCTTTCCCGAGGATGTCTATAACCCTTCGAAAATGGAGAAGATTGGCAAGCAGTTCGAGTCCGTTTGCTTCAATGGGCACACGCACGTACCGGGAATCCACCTTGAGCGCAGCCCCGAGGATTGGCACTTCCTCAGCGCCGCAGAATGCAGCGATGGTTTCAAGTTGGATGACCGTAAGGCGATCTGCAACGTGGGCTCTGTCGGACAACCGCGTGATGGGAACTGGCGGGCGAGCTACGTGTTGTTCGACGGCTCAACCATTTGTTTCCGTCGCGTGGAATACGATATCGAGGCGACGATCCGAAAGATCTACTCCATCCCAGAGTTGGACAATTTCTCGGGCGACCGCCTTCGAGAAGGACGGTAACCTCATGGCGTCCATCGAACCCCAACCCACCTCACCTCCGCCTTCCTTCCAGTTCACCCTGCGGACCCTGCTGCTCTTATTCGTGGTGCTGGGGTCGTCGCTGGCGGTGTTCGGAGGGTGGGGGATTGTGGTGTTCGGGCTGGCCGGTGGAATCACTGCCATCCCCTATGCAGCTTATCACCGTAGTGAGTTTCGGCCTGACCTCTGTTCCCACCGTCCGAGACAAGCTCGATGGGGTCGAATACCAACCCCCTCCTAGCCCATTGCATTCCCCCATTCGTCCCGGTAAACTCAGGGCGCTGGAGGAAATCAGCTTTCGTCTCGGCTATCCCCCACCTCTCCACCGCGAGGACTTCGAATGTTCGCTAAAGCCTTGTTGAGCGCCGATGTCAACAGTCCTACCAACCGATGGCTCGCCGCGCATCCCTTGGTTTTGGGCTTGCTTTTTCTGGCCATCGGCGGCGCCCTGCTCGGGTCCGGGTATTGCGAGTTGCGCCAAGGCGTCTCGCACGACCGCTACGGCAACGAAATCCGCGGCGGCATGGCGAAATTTCTCGCCCTCTTTCGCATCGTCGCCGGCGCGGGGCTTTGCGTTTTCGCGCTTTACAAGATGGTGGCTGGGTAGAGGCGGCACCGCCCTCACGAAGTGGAACTTGCGGATGGCGAAGTAGTGGAACTGGAAGCACAGGTCCGGGGTGATGTACGGAGTGGGCCTCTGCTCCATGGGATCCGGAAAGTCTTGCAGATTAGCGGCTGTGGACCGGATGTGGTTCGCATTCTCAGCGGCCGACCACTGCTGCGGCATTTGAACTGGCCCAACATCGCCGCCCTGGCCGTGTGACTTGCGTCGGTCGGCCCGCTGCTGACCTACGCGGTGCGGAGCAGGAAGACATTGCCAACCCTCGCCTACTGGCTGAGGTCGCCTTCGTCTGGACGCAAGCTCCTACCATCTGGCCACTATCCAAATCTTATAGTCGAACCGTGCCCTGTGCCCCACGGCCTGCCTACCCACCGCCCCACTCCATCCTGCCCCTGCTGCCCCAGCGACCCCACCCCCAAGTCCAGCCCGGAAGTGCTGCGGGTGGCTTGGGAGGCGATTGCGGCCCCCCCCTGGACCCCAGGAGCACATTGTCTTGCCCGTTCGCTCACTCCGCCTGTGCTTGCCCAGCTTCGGTCCGGCTGCGCTTCGGACCTTCGCTCGGGCGGCGCACCGGCTCCGTTCGCTCATGTTACTTGTCCGCCGGTACTAGGGAGGCACGGAAGCCCAGGTTGAAGTAGCGGAACCCAGGCACGAAGTGGTCGCGGTACGCCGAACGGCAGCCCCCGGCGACGACGTTCCAGCCCCCGCCCCGGAACACACGGTGCGAGCCCGTTGGAGGACCGCCAGGATCATCCACAGGCGACTTCGCATAGTACTCCTTGTCATACCAATCTTGGCACCACTCCCACACGTTTCCGTGCATGTCGTATAGCCCCCAGGCATTGGCGTGTTTCTGCCCCACACGGTGCGTCTGACCACCTACGTTTGAAGCGAACCACGCCACATCACCCAATCCCGCCTCGTCGTTGCCCGCATACCAGCGGGTCGTCGTTCCCGCACGACAAGCGTGCTCCCACTGGGCCTCCGTCGGCAACCCGTAGCGTCGTTTGGCAGCCTTTTCCCCAGGCAACGCCGACAGCTTGCGACAGAATTCCACGGCGTCGTCCCACGACACTTGCTCCACGGGCCTTTGCGGGTCCCCTTGGAACTTGCTCGGATTGCTGCCCATCACGCGCTGGTACTCTTCCTGCGTCACGTCCGTCGCGCCCAACCAATACGGTCTGGTAATCCGCACCCGGTGTTGCGGCCCCTCGCCCGGTAGATGGTCTCGGTACCAAGCGTCGCCGCCGTGCAGCCGGGACTCCTCTTCGATCAGTTCCTTGGGCGACCCCATCTGGAACTCGCCCGGCGGGATCAATACCAGTTTCATGCCGATTGAGTTAGTTTGAACCACAGTCACATGAAGGTACTTAGCCAATCGCGATTGGTGTTGCTTGGCGGTCTTTTCGTTGAAAGGTGCGACGGCCAGCGGCGGACGGAGGCTTGTGAACCGGGCAGTTGGCTCCGGCAGCGGCTCCAGGGTCGCTTTCGCAAGACGTTTTTCCACAGTCAGTTTTTCCAGGCCCGGCGGCAGGTCCGGTAGGGCATCCTGATACCAATGACTTGCATGCTGCCGCATGGCGGCTTTGGCCCTGCCCGTGGCCTTCTCGGCCAAGTTCCACCACGCATCGCCTCGGGCGACCTTGTCCTCTGCCTTGGAAGGTTTTGACGCCAGTTCCTCAGCGGCCAGTGACTTCAATGTAGCGTCGTTGCACTTGGCCAAGAGCTTCAGGCCCTCGTCCCAATCGCCCTGTTGGAAGCAATCCCAACGACCGACCGCTAGGCAGGCGTCTGCGTCGTCGGGATCGGTCTTGAGCCGTTCCTGGGCCGCCAGCATGGCCTCGTGCTCGTGTCGGGCCTGTTGCAGGCCCTTGGCGCATTCGGCCAGCATCGATTGTGCAGATTTGATCGCGTCCAGTTCCGCCTGCGCCTCCGCAGCCTTTTTTTCCTGCGTGGCTTTGTCCGCGGGGGTCCGTGCGCGGGCCCAAGCCGCCTTTGCCACGCGTTGGGCTGTTCGCGCCCGCGTGATCGACTTGGGCAGGGATTCTTTGGCCGCGTCGAGCACGTCGGACGCGTCGTCGATCGCGCCGCTGGCGGCAGCCTCTTCTGCGAACTTCACGCAGCACGCGCTGACGGTGGAAATCTGAGAAGCATCGCCCAAGGTACTTTGGCCCACAAGCTGTTTCAGCAGTCGTGCCTTCACTGCAAAGGGTCGGATATCGAACCCCGCGGCGGCAATCGCATCCACCGCTTCCAGCATCAAGTCCGCCTCGCCCGCGTCACGCGCGATCTCCCCAGCGCGGCGCAGCAGTGCGAACTGTGCGGCCCGGTTGGTCTCGTTCTTACGACCGTCCTCCAGCAGTTTGCGGGCCAAGGCTGCCTTGGCCGCTGGGTCCTTGGCCTCGCCAGGGTTGTACGCCTCGTCGATCTGGGCGAGCAACCGCTTCTGCTCATCTGCCGGCGGCGGAGCAAACTTCTTGGCGGGGGCCTGCTGCTCACCCGGCCCCGTCTCCGTAGCGGCACCGCCGCTTGCGACAACAAGGTTCCTCATGCCTGTCGATCCGAGCACTCCCACGGCCAGTGCCGCAGCAGCGATGAGCGCCGCTGGTGTGCGATAGGAATCAAACTTCTTCAACATGGCTACCTCGTACATTTTCAGATGGCTCTGTTTACACGGGCACGCTACCACCCAATATACCGGCGCCCCAGCCGAGACGCAACGATCCGGCGGAGTCGCCAAAGTCCATCTTACCACTCTCGACGGCCCGCGTGGCAGCACCAGCAGACACCTGCCTCACTCTGCCGGCCACCAAGAGCAGATTCCCATCCAGAGCCCCCTACAGTGCGTACAAGCGACTCCAGCGCCCGCAGCGCCCCGAAGACCGCCCAGAAGCCCTCCAAGGCCCGAATGGCCGCCAGCGCGTGCCCAACAAGCCCCGAGAGGGTGCGGGCCACAGGCAACGGCCGTTCGGCGACTGTCCACGGTTGATAGTCGATCGTCGCGGCAGGCCAGGGCGGCAGGCGAGGCTCCGGCACCAAGCCGTGGCACCTCGTAGACCTGGCGTTCGCGCTGAGCGCAGGGGCAGGCTATCGGTTCTTAGACAAGTTC
>CAZTPX010000352.1:0-5265 GCA_964615095.1 uncultured Planctomycetaceae bacterium
ATGGCACCGTCAACAGCAAGGATCTTGCCTTAGTCAACGGCAACTGGCTCAGTTCCAGCATGCCGCTGGTGGCTTTCGGTCCGAGCCCGTCCTCGATCGCCGGTGGCGCGGAGGCGGTTCCCGAGCCGGGAACGTTGGCTTTGCTGGCAGCGGGCCTAATCATGACGCTAGGCGCGGCACTACGCCGCCGCGCACGCAATATTACTGGCTGAACAAGCCAGACGACTAACCTATGCCGGCTTGCGGGAGCCGGCCGCACGCTTGCGAAGTAGCACCTGTGTTTTGTTTATGTTTTGTTGAAATATCACAAGGAGATTTTTTAGATGCGAATTTTCAAAGTTTTCGCTGTCTTCGCTGTCGTTGCGGTCCTGGCGGTTTCCAGCCAGGCCCTTGGAGCGAATTCAACGCCGGGGTGGTCTAACTCCGAGGTCAACTATGATGCCTCGACGGGTTACTTGACTTGGGTCGACAACTACACGGGCACCGCCAACGGCACCGCCGGCACCAGTACGAACCCCTTTCTGCAAACCTTCGCGGTTTTTATGGCGGGCAACGTCGGGGCTGTAAACGGAGCGCCGGGCGTGGATCCATTTACGGGCTACACGCCGCTGGGTTATTACCCTATTCCTTCGGGGACGACCGACTTGTCCAACAATTGGTCGTACTCGTCGGGCAACGATACCACCGGCAGCGAGATTGACTGGGCCGCGCCTGTCGACCCGAACACGAAAGCCAACCACGGCGCGGCCCTGCCCGCGAACACGTACCTCTTGGCGCAACTGCCGACCGGCCTGACGGCTGCCGCTTTCGGCAACTCTGCCCAGGGTGGAGTGGGTGATACGAGCGGCGCTGTCCTGATCTACGATGCTAGTGGCAACCCCGACTACCTAACCGTGAACATCGAAAATGCCGCTGTTCCCGAGCCGACCGCCCTGGTCGGAATGTTCGGTGCTTCGATCATCGGGTTGGCGGGCTTCTTCGGGCGTCGCCTCCGCAAGAGCGCCGTGTAAATCGTCGCCGCTTGGCGGCGAGCGAAGATTAACGTCGGACCCTAACGGTTCGAGACAAGGTTGAAGGGATTCGACCAACCAGTCGAGAAGTTACGCGGTGGCCGGGGCGCAGGGACGCGCTGCCGGTCGAACCGTTTTTAGTTATAGATGGCTACGATCAGTTTTTGGGAGCGGTGGAAGAAGATGAATAGAGATTCAATTGCCGTTGGGCGAATTCGTCGACGGCGGGTGGTGTGCCGCAGCGGCGCGGTGTGCGCGGCGATTATCATTTCGGTGTTCGCCGCGGGGCGAGCCATCGCACAAGTGAATCAGAGTCCCGGATGGTCTGACGCTCAGATCGATTACGATCCCTCCACCGGGTACTTGACGTGGGTCAACAACTACACGGGCACCGGCACCGGCACCACCGGCACCAGTACGAACCCCTGGCTGCAGACCTTGTCGGTTTATTTTGCGGGCAACGTCGGGGATCCAAACGGTGCGCCGCTAGTGGATCAAGATACGGGCAACACGCCGGTGGGTTATTACCCTCTTCCTTCGGGGACCACCGACTTGTCCAACTATTGGAGTTACACGTCGGGCAACGATAATCCCACCGGCAGCGAGTTGGACTGGAACGCGCCCGTTGACCCGAACACGAAAAGCAACCGCGGCTCGGCCCTGCCCACGGGTACGTACCTCTTGGCGGCACTGACGCCAGGCCTGACGGCTGCCGCTTTCGGCAACGCTGCCCAGAGCGGTGGGACGGGTAACCCGATTGGCACTGTTTATATCACCGATGCTATTGGCGACAGCGACAATTTGGCAGTGACGATACTTTACAGCCTGCCAGGCGAGAACGATTGGATCGGCGCGTCCGGCGGACTTTGGAGCACCAGCACCAACTGGTCTCTTTCGTCCGGCACGTCAACCCATCGCGTACCGCTTTCCGCCGATACGGCGACCTTCGGCAACCAGTATGGCAACCTGGGCGTCGGCACGGGAGGCACGGTGAACATCAGCGGTACTCAGAGTGTCGGCTCGCTCGAGTTCAACTGTGCCAATTCCTACACGCTCCAGGCCACGCCCGGCACGACGGGCCTCTTGAGCCTGAGCAAAACGGCAACCATCACGATCGATGCCGGGCTGCATACGATTGCCGTTCCCCTGGCCTTGAGCGGGTCGCTGACCGTCGACGCCGAGGGCAACGGCAGCGCGGGCCTCACCATTTCTGGTTCCATCTCCGGTACGAGTTCGTTGATTAAGACCGGCCCGGGAGCCCTCTGGCTGAGCAACACCAACAACAGTTACAACGGGAACACGCAGATCCTCGGCGGCACGCTCGTCGCGGCCGGGCCCGGGAGCCTGGGGGCCAGCGGCACACTGTCGATCAGCAACGCCACAGTCGATTTCAGCAACCCGGGGACCTTCATCCGCAGCATCGTCTTGAGCGGCTCGGGGGCGAACACCATCCAGGCCGACAGCGGTGTCTTCAAGCTCAGCGGCGTGATCAGCGGCTCGGGTGGTTTGACCAAGGCCGGCTTGGGCACGTTGGCCATCAGCAACGCGGGCAATTCGTACGGCGGCGGGACTAACGTTGCGGCCGGGACCTTGCAGCTTCAAGCGGCCACGGCCGTGAGTAGCGCGTCGGCCTTGGCGATCGCCGCGGGGGCCACGCTGGACCTCAACGGCTATAGCCCGACGTTGCCGAGTATTTCCGGCAGCGGCTCGAGTGCGGGCACGGTGACGAACAGCTCTTCCACGACCTCGACCTTGAGCCCCGCCTACTCGGGCGGCACGGCCGGCTATGCGGCGGCCATCCAGGACGGCGCGGGCCAGATCGCCTTGAACGTTCCCAGCGGCGGCCTCTTGACGCTGAGCAATTCGGCCAACACCTATAGCGGCGGCACCACGGTCAGCGGCACGCTGAGCGTTGCCGCCGATGGGAACCTGGGGGCCAGCGGCGGAAGTGTCGCGCTCACGGGCGGCGTCTTGCAGGCTACCTCGGGGTTAACGCTCAATAGCTCTCGGGCGATCGCGCTCTCGGGCAATGCGGGCATCGACGTCGTCGCGGGTCAGGCAATGACAGTTGCCGGAGTCGTGAGCGGCGGCGGCACGCTGACCAAGACCGACGGCGGCACGTTGTGGCTGACGGGGGCCAACACCTATAGCGGCGGGACCGTCATCAATGGCGGGACCTTGGCGGCGGCCGGCGACGGTTGCCTGGGCGCGTCCGGGGGCAGCGTCACCATCAACAACGGCACGCTGCAGGTCGGCCCCGGCACATCGACCCGCCCCCTTGTTGTCGGCAGCGGTTACCCGGCGCTCGCGGTCGCCTCCGGCACCTTGACCGAGGCCGGGCTGGTCGGCGCGTCGAGTGCAAACGTTAACGCCCTCGCAAAAACAGGGGCCGGCACGTTGGTGTTCACCAATATCAACAACAATTTCAACGGCCTCAACCTGGAGGCGGGAACGCTGCTGGTCAACGATCCGACCGGCTTGGCGCTTGGGCAGGGAAACGGCCTGCTCAGTGTCAGCGGCGGCACCCTAATGGGAACCGGGACCATCTTGCAGCCGGTGACGATGAATTACGGCGGCGACCTCATGGCCGGCAGCGCCAACAGCATGGGGACGATGACCTTCCAAAGCGGCCTGAAGCTCAATCAAGGGGCCAACTCGCCCACTTGGACGCTGAAGATCGACGGCGTCGGCGACAGCGACTCGTTGGATTTCGGCCAGGTTCCAGGCGCCAATTCATCTTTGAGCCTTTCCGGCACGGCCGCGTTAGTGATAACCGGCACCCCGCTTCCCTCCACGACCACGGGGTATACCATAATCACTGACGCGCAACTCGCTTCCGGACAGACCTCGCTGAATTTGAGCAAGTTTGTGATCACGGCCCCGCTGGGCTTCACGGCCGGCTTCTCCCAGAGCCAATACTACTTTAACCCGAACTTCCCCAATGGACTAGATACCGTTACCCTTTCCTTCACCAGCGCGACCGCCTGGAGCGTCTCCGGCACGAACAACTGGAGCGACATCGGCAGTTGGAGCAGCAGCGTGCCGAACTACAACAACAGCCCGCTGGCGGGCTGCATCGCCATGTTGGGCGCTCAAGGGTCCGGCACGGTGGTCCTACCCGGGGCGGGGGCAACGACCTACGTCAACACCCTGGTCTTCGCCAACAGCAGCAATTCGTACACGCTGACGGCCGGATCGGGGGACAGCACGTTGGAATTCTTGCCGAGCGCCGCGAAAGCAGGCGGAGGCGCTATTCCCGAGGGCGCCGCATACCTGGAGGTCGTCAGCGGCCAGCATACGATTGCCGCCAATGCCCAATTGGACTGCGCGCTCGATGTCTCGATGCTCGATCCGGCAGCGAGCATGACCTTCAGCGGGGCCTTGAGCGGCAGCGGCAGCCTCGTCCTGAGCGGCAGCGGAACGCTGATTCTCTCCGGCGACAATTCCTACAACGGCGGCACGACCGTCGAGACAGGAACTTTGTATCTCACGGGCAGTGGATCGCTTCCGGCCGACTCGACGCTCACAGTCGGGGCGGGCGGCACGCTGGACTATGATCCCTCGGTGCTGACAATGTCGCCGGTCGAGCCCGCCGTCGCCGGCGCGGCAGCGACGGCCGTCCCTGAACCGGGTACCTTGGCAATGCTCGCGGCGGGTGCGATTGTCTGCCTGGCAGCGCGAAGTTGGCGGCGCCGCGCCCGTCGCGTAGCAACGTTGTTATGGTAGCCGTGGGTTTCAACCCACGGACAGCGGTTCGGCGTAGTTCTCCCCTTCGTCGCGTAGCGACGGCTGAAATCTCGGTCGTCGCTAGGCGACGCAATATCCTTGAGCGTGTTCGCTGTCTGTGGGTTAAAACCCACGGCTACCATCAGCGGTCGCTACGCGACCAATTCAGCGCCGCGCTACGCGACCAGGTCTGCCGGTCCTGGCTGACGGTCCTCAGGCGACTCGATCAGCCAGCGCGGCTCGCGCGACGGCGGACTGCCGCCACGCCCAGCACTGCCAGGCCGGCGGCAAGAAGAGCCAATGTTCCCGGCTCGGGAACCGCCTCCGCGCCCCCGCCGCTAAGCGAGCTCCCGGCGGCTGCCATCGCCGACAGGCCCTCAGCCCCGGCTACCAGCGGCATGCTGGAACTGAGCCAGTTGCCGTTGACTAAGGCAAAATCCTTGCTGTTGACCGTGCCATCGTAGTTGAAATCGCCAACCTGCCAATTCGTCACACCGTTGCTCGGCGAACCCAGCCAATTTGAGTTCAC
>CAZTPX010000353.1:0-5258 GCA_964615095.1 uncultured Planctomycetaceae bacterium
ATAGCCGTTACTGTCGGTAGTTCCCACCTGCGTGGCCGCGCCGGTTGTCGTGTTGATGGTGTAAAGATTGCTTTGGAATTCCATGTACAGCGTGCTGGAACCGACGGAAAGCCTCGAATAGTAGCCTTGACCGTTGGGTATGACGCTGGCGCCTATCGGCCCAATCGCCGTGACGGCGCCCGTCTGGGGATTTATCGAAAATAGAGTAGCCACCTGAGAAGGACCCGTACCGGCCACGCCGTACAGTCCAGCGGTGGTTGAGCCGAAAGTGTCGAGATTGTTGCCGTTCAGGCCTCCGATGAGGGTGAGATTTGCGTTGGTCGTGTTTACCGAATAGAGCAGTCCGTTCTGTTCCGTGTACAGAACACCGTTGGCAACAGCCAAGCCGTCATATCCCCCGGATCCCATATTGCCGATCAGAGTAAACGCGCCCGTGTTGAGGTCGACGGTCCCGAGCGGATTCTCCACCCCCAGCGCCGCTGTTCCGAGCATATAAGCCAGATTGTCGGCCTGTAAGCTGGCGGGGAGCGCGACGAGAACTCCAATTGTCAAAAGAGCTGTGGTAGCGTGTTTGCGAATATTCAAATCGCCTCCTGTTTCCGATCCACTGCACTAGCGTACCGCCGGCCTGCGCGAGTTCGATGAACTGGCGGAGCGGGTCCGGCGCCTCACTACACATTGGAGTCGGGAGCACGCCCGGAGTTTCCGGATTCCGACGGGCTGATCCAGGCAGCGCTCACGTGACCTGCCTCGATCCGAAGCGGCATAGAACGCCGATCGTCGAGGCGCCGCAGTTTCCGGCAGCGTCGAGTTCAATCCGTTTTCCATCGTATTCTGGCCTGCGATGGCAGGCGCCCAAGGCGGGGATCAGCACCGAAAGCCTTCGCAAGGCCGGTCTGCGCATCGTTCGCTCTTCAGGCAAAATCCGCCGGCGACAGTTCGGCTTTGTAAAGGTGACTGGTCGGCTTCGGATCGCCCTGGTTCGTGTAGTCGACCATGTAGACGCTGCCGTCTTCGCGCTCGAGCCACGAAGAGTAGCCGTTGTCCGGCGGATAATCGCTCCCAGGTCGCGGCGGATTGCCTCGTACCTCCAGAACGCGATCGATTTGATACTGATCCGGATAGGCACCCGAAGCGGCGGCCCATCGCCATTCGAAATTCGGCTCGGTCATGTTCTTGACAGAATATCTAACCCGGAACCAGGTGCTCTCACCGCCCGAGTCCGAGATTCCCCCAAACCAGGTTTCACGAAGAGGAGCCTCGTCGAAAATCACTGCATTCAGTGCGGGCTTGCCATCCACGGAGAGAACCACGCGATTGGCGATCACCTCCAGGCGAACCGTCCGCCGTCGCGTCATGTCGATCAGATAGCGGCGATCGGTCATCGAATAGCTTCCGCCGTTGATCCAGATGCCGTTGCTGGTAAAGTCCAGCCGCTGTCCCACCCGGCTAATTTCGGCGGCCGCTGCCGCCTGGTCTGCCGGGCCTTGCACCTGCAACTCCGCTTCGAAAACGACGTCGCTCCAGGAACTCTCGGGCGGCAGAAGGGTGTAGCGGGTCACCGCGCCCGGTTTCGCCACAAGCCGTAGACATCCGCCCGCAAGTACCAGATCGTCGTCGTAATGCGTGCCACCGGGTTGATAACCGATGTCACGGTGAAGATCGCCGAGCCAGGCGTGTGTGCCGCGGTTGCCTTTCTGATTTCTATAAGTCACCAGTACCCGGCCGTCGCGGAGTTGCTTTGCGTAAGGCCGGTCTCCGGCGAACGGCAGCGGCTGGGGCGTGCTCCAGGTCCGGCCGTTATCGCCCGAGAAGCTTACATAGGACGGATAGCCGTTGTGATTGTTCTCGCGATCGATGCAGGCGAGTTCGCCGCCGCGCAGCACAACAATGGCCCCTTCGCAGTGATGGTGAATTCTGTCCTGCGCGATCATGCTCAGGCCGCTCCAGGACCGGCCTCCGTCCGTAGATCGCAAGACAAATTCGGCGATTTTCCGATTCGATCGGAAGGTCATTTGAGAGCCCATGAAAAGCGTTCCGTCCGCGACTTCCACGATGCGATCGGGCTCGATACCCGGAACGCCGGTTAGCCGGGCCTCGCTCCAATTCTTGCCCTCATCACCACTCTTCCACCGCCAGATTCCCGGCGGCTGGTCCTCGTGACAGTGCGAGTAATCGTCATGGTCGCAGATCACCAGGAGCCTGCCATCCTTCAACACGCTGAGACGTGGCGTGACCCAGCGTTCCTCGCCCTTCCGCCGATCCGCCTGGGCGATAATCCGTGGATTACCCCAGCTTTTCCCGGCATCGTTGCTTTCAAGAAGCGTGATCTTGCTGATCTCTTCACTTCAATGGCCATCGACGTCACAATAAACCGGCAGCAGCCGCCCGGAGGCAAGACGAACGATGTCAGGATTTTTGGTGAAACGGCCCGGACTGCGCCAGATATCAGCCACGCGGCCGGGGAGCGACTCCAAAGACCGAAGCCGCCAGGGATGAGGACGAGAAATAGCGGCCGCTAGCGATGGAATCGCCGGTGCCGAGGAAAGAGTTGTCAGGAATTGCCGTCGATTCATAGAAAAGCCTCTTAACGATCTGGATTGCCCATCACGTGCCCAACCAAATTCAGCGTCGAGGAGACACCCAAACCGGGCGCCAATCCCTACTGCTGGTAACCTGGGCCTGGCGGTGAATTGCGCCCTCGCGGACCGCCGTTCGAGCACAACCTCCCGTATCACGGAAACGCCGATGGCACCTTTACCGAGGTCTTCACGTCGGTGCGGGACGGCTGCCCGGAAGTTGGGATGCAACGCATTGAATTCGAGGGCGCCAGCAAGTACAGTCTTGGATATGCGTATCGCCGCCACCTTAATGCTATTCGGTGTTGTTCCGGCGCTGGCTCAGCCGCCGAAGATGGACACCGTCCTGTACGGCGCGGCTTACTACCACGAGTACATGCCCTACGACCGTCTGGATCGGGATGTCGATCTCATGCAGAAAGCCGGCCTTACCGTGGTCCGGCTGGGCGAGTCCACGTGGACGAGTTGGGAGCCGACGGACGGGCATTTCGAGTTTGCCTGGATGGAGCGCATTCTGGACCGCTTGCGCCAGGCCGGCATCAAAGCAATCCTGGGCACGCCGACCTACTCGATTCCACCGTGGCTTTACCACGAACACCCGGAGATCCTGGCGACCTATCTGGACGGCCACAAGGCGACCTACGGCCTGCGCCAGAACATGGATATCACCGATCCAACGTATCGCTATTATTGCGAGCGCGTGATCCGGCAAATCCTGGCGCATTTCAGGGATCATCCGGCCATCATAGGTTACCAGATTGATAACGAAACCAGTTATTACAACTCCGCCGGTCCGCTGGTCCAGGCGAATTTCTTGGAATATCTGAAGAAGAAATTCGGCTCAGTCGAGGAACTGAATAAAATCTGGGGGCTCGTCTACTGGGGGCAACTCGTGGACCGGTGGGAGGACTTTCCGTCGCGGGACGGGATCGTTAATCCGGGCTACAAGCTGGAATGGGAGCGGTTCCAGGCGACGCGAGTGACCGACTTTCTCGCCTGGCAAGCGAAGATCGTGAATGAATACAAGCGACCCGATCAGTTCGTCACGCAAGATTTCAGCGGCGGAGTTCACACCGACACCGACCAGTGGGCCATCGCGAAGCACCTGGACATTGTCGCCACCAACCCGTACTATCCCGTGCAGGACGCGCTGGACGGGCTGAGCGCCACGCGCAGCGACGACCTGGCGCGGTCGCTGAAAGGGGCGAATTTCCTGGTGACGGAAACCAATGCACAGACGATCGGCTGGAATTCCGAGAATCAATTCCCGCCCTATGACGGCCAACTGCGTCTGAACGTCTACAGCCACCTCGCCGACGGCGCCAACATGGTAGAGTACTGGCACTGGCATTCGCTGCATTACGGGCAGGAGACATACTGGAAAGGCCTGCTCTCACACGACCTGGAACCGAACCGCGTGTACGAGGAGTTTTCCAGGGTGGCGCACGAACTGCAAAAGATCGGGCCGAAGCTGGTCAACCTGCACAAGAGCAACCAGGCGGCGATTCTGTATTCGCGCGATTCCTATCACGGCATTCGCCTCATGCCGTTCTCCGACCACACCGACTACATGAGCATCCTGAATCAGTTCTACGCGACGCTGTACCGGCTGAACGTGGGCGTGGATTTCGTGACCCCGGAAGCTCCGGACTTGGAGCGCTACAAGGTAATCTTCGTGCCACCGCTTTATGTGGCGTCGGACGCTGTCCTGAAGCGGCTGGCCGAGTACGCGCGCGGCGGCGGCCACCTAGTGCTGACCTTCAAGAGTGGCTTCACCGACGAATACGACACGGTGCGCAGCGTGATGGCGCCGGGGCCGTTACGCGAGGCGGCCGGATTCCACTACCAGGAGTTTTCGAATCTTGCCCAGCCTTTGCCGTTGAAGGGTGACCCGTTTCAGGCGGGTAACGAAAACCAGGTCTCGGCCTGGGTCGAAATGATCGTGCCGGATACCGCCAAGGCGGTGGCGTATTACGATCACCCCTTCTTCAGCCGCTATCCTGCAATCACGCGCAACAACTTCGGAACGGGGACCGTCACCTTCGAGGGCACGGTTCTTTCCGACACGCTCCAGCGCAAGTTGGTGCTCGACGTGTTGCGGTTGGCGGGTTTAACAGGGCCGGACCAGCAGTTGCCCAAGGACGTGCGGGTGAAACACGGAATGGGCAACGGCGATAAGCGCATTCACTATTACCTTAATTACTCGGGCACGCCGCAGCAGTTCCCGTATGCCAACGCCGCCGGCACGGACCTGTTGACGGGGAGGACTATCACCGAAACGCAAACGGTGACGCTCGGGCCGTGGGATCTGGCGATCGTGGAGGAGGCTGAGGGGTCAGTCAGACGGTGAGGGCAGCCTCTTTGAGAAGTGCCAGTGGTAAGTTGTTTTTGTAGCTGGGCATTTAGCTCTTAGACCGCAGCCCAAGGGAACGCAACCTGCGGTTTCTTTCCCTTGGACCTTTTCTTCCCTTGGCCGCTGTCAGTCTTGGGCGGGTGAGATCGGAGCCCCAGATCTGCGGCTCCAGCGGACCACGGCAGCCCTTCTGGCGCTGGGGCACTCCGGGTTCTCCTGTAAAGAACTGGGAGAAAACAGGTGGCTTGGGGGCGACCCTGTTTGCCACTAGCTTTATCCTGAATTCCGAAGTGTGTGTGCACAGGACGGCTAAGTCTTGAGACAAC
>CAZTPX010000354.1:0-5216 GCA_964615095.1 uncultured Planctomycetaceae bacterium
GCCAGATGCCTCCCCGGCCGGCGAAGTGGTCCAATGTCCGGCCGCCGCCAACATGCTGGGAGCACTGCACGATTTTGAGAAACGGGCGTCCGTGTGGCGGAAGAACGCGAGTATTGGGCGGGGCGCGTGGGGATGTCAGAAACCGCGCCCGCAAGGGCCGGGATTTTCTGCCTCACAGTAGACTCGCGCCGTTGAAGGCAGCATTTCTTGTACTTCTTGCCACTCCCGCACGGGCAGGGGGCGTTCCGTGATATTCCAAAGTCGGCCATTTTCGAGATCCCTCAAATTGGTGACAATGCAACATCCGTTAATTTACGTGCCATGGATAAGTGGTGCAAGTACCCCCCCGGAAAAATCGAGCGGAAACCGATACGTCAAAATTGGCCGAATTGCCCAAACTCAAAACGCGATCGCATCCACAAATAGCGAGGGTGCTAAATCTTGCCGAGATTGCAAGTTCAGCAAGGCGTGTGGGTACTTTTTGGGCGCGCCGCCAGACAATATCAAAAACGTGACCTAACCGTAAAAAATCGAGCAGGCTTGGCTTGCGAGGGGGGACGAGGTGATATAGAATAACCCTGAAATCGCTCCAGCGCTCAGGATCGACGATTAGAGGCTCAGGAAATGAGAGTACCGAGAATGCCGAGAGGGGAGAACGCCGCGAGAATCGGGCCATTTTCTCTCAATTTACCCTCACTTTCACCCTCAGTAGGCCAGTTTGGACAATGGAATAGAGGTTTATGGTTCATCCTAAACCATTATGGAATAAGACTTTAGAAGCCACTTGCCCCCTTCGTCTAGTGGCCCAGGACATCGGATTCTCAGTCTAGCCCCACCACTACTCTCCGCTACGTAAAGCTGCGTTTTCCCCGTGAAATCGCGGCTTTTTGCGTTTCCTGCGTCGGCCAAAATCGGGCAAAATCGCTGGGCTATGGAGTGTTTATGGAGTGTTAGCGGCAGCCGGTCCCACGCGATGCGACCTATTCTAATCGGCCCTACTAATCTTCTCGCCGCGTAATTTCTCAGCGATTCCGGTAGGTCATTCAGGCCTGTTGCCAAAGTGTCCAGTTCGGACACTCACGGATTTATTGTGCCCGATGCCCGGCTTGAGATGCCGGCCAACGTCTCGGCTTCATCAGAGCCTACGGGCAACTCGCCAAGCACCAAACAACCCTATTGGCGTATTTGTCATCCAACAAATAGAGCATGGCCACGGCTCGCTTCTCCAGGGCACCGGTTCTTTCTGTCTTCTCCGGGCCGCGACTTCGCAGAGCAGCGTCGCGTTGAGAAGGAGAACGGCTTCCACACACTTTTCAGATTTCGGGTGCCATCGGGGTCGCGGCTATCGCATAGCTATTTGAAGGAACAAGGGAGCCGCCTGATGAAGATGGAATTTGACAACAACGGCCTGGAACCGTTGATCACGACGATCGCATTGGGACGGCGAATGGCTCCGAAGACTTTTGAGATTTCGTGTGCCATCGGGGTCGCGGCTATCGCATAGCTATGTGAAGCAAGCAAAGGACACGTCTGATGAAGATGCAATTTGACGACAACGACCTGGAACCGTTGATCACGACGATCGTGACCAAGGTGCTCGCACAACGCGAAACGAACGCAGTGAAGCTCGGCGGTCGCCTCGCTTACACGGAACCCGAGGCGGCGGCGTTGATCGGCGTGCGTCCCCACGTCCTTCGAGATTGTCGGCTCCGCGGCGAGATCGAGGGGACGAAGATCGGAAAACGAATCATGTACTCACGCGAACAACTGCTTACCCTGATGGAAAGGAACCGGACGCGATAGGGATATTGACCGACTGCTCGCTTTGGAGCGGTAGACCTTTCGAGACGCGGTGGTCTTTACGAAGACCATCGCGTCCCGCACGGTCGCCATGACCAAGCGGGACAGTCGGGAATGGCTGAATTGTAGTAGGCCAACCCCAATTTCAGAGTTTCATTAGGAGGATGCCACTATGGCAACCAACAAGATCCCGAGTGGGGCGACGGTTTCGCCCAAGGCCGCGGCGCCAAAGCCGCAAACCGCCGATCAGCAGAAACAGTCTGCCGAGGTGTTTGTGTTGCCGGGGTCGAAAAAGACCCTCCAGCAGGTGCGTTACGACAAGATCATCGCCAGGGAAGAGGACTACGCGTTCCGCGAGGGCAGCGGCAGCACTCCCTTCTCCGAGAAGGCCCTCCAGCCTTTGCGGGAAGAGATCATGGAGTATGGCGGCATTCATGTGCCCATCTTGCTCCGCGATCTCGGCAACGGAACCTACCTGTTGGTTGACGGCCACCGGCGCTACTTTTCGATCAAGCAACTGATCGAAAAGAAGGTCGTGGGGTACACAGCAGGCATGTTGCTGCCGGCCAACGTCTTGGCTGCCGAGACGAGCGAACTGGTCACGGTCGCGACAGGACTTTCGGCCAACATTCACCGCCAACCGCTGGCCTATGAAGGCCGGGTGAAGGCAGCCAAGCGGCTGTTTGAACTCGGGATGCCGATGGCGTCGATCGCCAAGTTGCTCGGCATCAGTGAGTCGACGGTCGAACGCGATTTGCTGCTGGCGGGCGATGAAGAGATGATGGAACTCGTTCGCTCGCACTGTGTCACCGCAACCAATGCCGCATCTCTGCTGACCGCTGCTAGCAAGCACGAGCGTCGGGATGACCTGATGGCTCACCTGACGCAGTATGTGGCGGCGACCAAAGCTCAGATCGCCGCCGAAGTTGCCGCCCTCAAGGCCCAGGATGCCGACTCGTCCATGCCGGCCGCGAAGATGTGGCCCCAGAGCCGCATGGCGCCGGAGCTTGTGCGGCACTGGAAGATCGCCCTCGAAAAGAACCAGGATCTGGCCGATCCCGGTTTCCGCTTCAAGGCTCTCGTCCGCAAGGCCGGCGGGATCCAGCGGATCGAGGTCGACGGCTTGCACAAGGCCGTGGACGAGATGACCGCGGGCGACGTCGCCAAGGTGCTGCAACGCTGTGTGGACCTTGCCGACGCCCTTGAACCCGTCCTCGCCAGCAAAATGGCCGAGGAGCAAGGCGACGAAGCGGAGGAAGCTGCTGCAAGGGTCAGCCCTGGTCAGCAGCGGCTCCAGCAACTCGGCTGGGGCCAGCTCGTCGGCGGGCCGGACGACGACGTGGATTACGACGACGACCGTGAGCCCGACCACGATCCTGAGGAGTTCGCTGGTCCCTGGGGGCCGGATGGGCAACCGCTGATCGAGCCCTAAGTGCCCCGTGGCACCACCCATAAGACTGTATCACGTTCCCCATCGGCCCCAAATGGGACCGGTGGGGATCGCAAACCCCGTTGGCCCCAAATGGGGCTGATGGGGTTGTGCCGGTGGCGGCGGTTGTCGCGGCCACGGGCTTTCTTCCGAAACGACTTTCCCAAAAGGACAAATCAATGTCTACATCCAATCAGCCACCGAAATTCACTGCGGAGTGGTGGTCCGCGAACAAGGATAACACGTCCTTTACCGGTCCATCCGAGTTGCGTGGACCTGACATCGCGAATGAGCATGCCTGGGTCGTAGCCACCATGCTCGGCATCAAGGAGTTTGGGACACAGCAACGCGATGTCAGCACGGTCTTTCCGACCGCCGCTGACGTTCTCTTGTGGCTTCGCCACGACATCCTCGCCACCGAACTCGCATGGCGGGAGTCGAACAACTTCAATTGCCGGGGAATCAACAAGCTGGTCGACATCATCGAGGCACTTCCCCGGGTTGCAAGCTGGGATCAGTACCTCGGCCAGATTGCGGTCGCTTACTCCCGTGAGTTCTACAAGACGGAGATTCTCCGTATCATGCCGATCCACGATGTTCTGAACATCATCGCCGAAATGGCCGAACGCAAGGGTGACACTGCTTTCCGTGCTATTTCCGGGCACTGCAAGGTTTCGCGACGGAATGGCCGATGGCACATGCCTCAAGAGTTGTGGAACCGGATGAACGATTTCATCCAGTCGCAGAACAGTTAGCACATCCTACCCGTGGCCGCGATTCACGTCGAGGCCACGGCCGTTTAACTATCCAGCTAAACATTCAAAAAGGAGTTTTTCAATGGTGACTGACAAGAGTGAAAACAAGATGGTGGTCAGCCCACCCGAAGCCGCAGAGGCATCCGCCAATTCGTCGCATGTAACGTCCGAGTCAAACAACCTGGCGACCTGCTGGCAGTTCGATCCGCCGCCAAAGTATTCACCAGACTGGTGGCAGGAAAATGACTCGGATGGCACGTTCTCGCACGATGTGAATTTCGAGCCAGGTGCTCTCAATCCTGAGGGCTGGGTCGTAACGTGGACGTTTTCGCCGATGTCCGCGTGCCTCAGCGCGGGCTATTGGCCCAATCCCTATCCAACGGCAACGGATGCCTTGCTGTGGCTGCGGCTCCAAGTGCTTCCGCAAATTGGCTTCGATCCGCAGGGCGGCAATGTACCGGCCGACCTCATTAGTCGGATTGACCACGCCCCTCCCGGTACGGATGCCGCTGCATTGTTGAATGAATTGAAGCCAATGCTGGTTCGCGAATTTCCGGGAATTGGCGAATCGGCGGGAATTGAAATCATCTCGATCTACACCGTACATGAGTGGCTCAGCACATGGGGGACGCCAGAGGAGTTCCGCAAGTGCTATGGAACGGACGAGATCACGTGCGAGCATGGGCGATGGACAATGCCTAAGCTGTGGTGGGACCGCCTTGTCTACGACTTGGCGAACAACGAGATGGAGTACCTGTCTGTTCCAAACGGTCAGCCCAGCGAACCATGGCCGCCAGACGACGAAAGCAACCCTGGCCATTGAAAAGCCGGGCTTGCCCACGTCATGCACCAACGCGGAACAGCATCCTCCGAAGTGCCCGAGGGCCAGGAGTTGCTCCAGGCCGCGGTGTAAGCCGCACCGGATCGCACTGGTTTCTGAGGTCCGCCTCGTCTGGTGCGATCCGGGGTTGTTGTTTGAAAATTTGGTGAAGGTGTTGAGTGGCAGAGACGCGGGGCTGCGGGTGGACCCTCTTTGAAGGGAGGCCAACAAATGGCCACAACAAAAACCATGCAGCTACATGACGTAACTGCACAGTCCGAGAGCACTGACAATGCTCTTGAAATTGCCGGTCAACGTGCTCGGACGGCGCAGGCCGCTTGCGATAGCGTTGACGCCGCAACTACTGAAACGAATTCCATGCCGACCCCGAGGGACGACCGTTCACTGAACG
>CAZTPX010000355.1:0-5195 GCA_964615095.1 uncultured Planctomycetaceae bacterium
GGGCAGCGTGTGGCCATAATCTGATCCTTTTAGAAGCCAGTCTACGCCCCGCAAGACACGCTGGCAACTGGCAGCTACGGCCTGGCCGGCACCTGCGGCTGGGGCTCGTGCGGACAAGCCGTCTTACTTGCCCACGTCCTTGACGGAGACGAATTTACCCTTCGCATCGAAGGTGAAGACCTTATTCATGGTCTTCGTATCCTTGTTCCAGATTGTGGCTCGGAACTTGTACCGAATGGAAGAGTTGCCGTTCTCCGCCTTCGTAACGTCGCTCCAGTCGATCGTCTCACGCGAGGTGATGTCACGGAAGTTGTTGCGGAAGAAGTCTTCGACGAGTTCGATCATCCCCTGCTTGGTGCTGGTGTCCGCGGGTTTCTCGCCTTCTTTCTTTGGGAACCCATCCACGTCCTTGACGGAGACGAATTGGCCCTTGGCATCGAAGGTAAAGACCTGGTTCATGATCTTGGTGTCCTTGTTCCAAATCGTGGCATGGTACTTGTACCGAATGGAAGAGTTGCCGTTCTCCGTCTTCGTAACCTCGCCCCAGTCGATCGTCTCACGCGACGTGATGTCACGGAAGTTGTTGCGGAAGAAGTCTTCGACGAGTTCGATCATCCCCTGCTTGGTGCTGGTGTCTGCCGCCTTCGTCACTTTCTTCTTCGGAGGTCCATCCACGTCCTTCATGCCGATCGGGTTGCCCTTCGCATCGAAGGTGAACACCTTGTTCATAATGAAGACATCCCGATCCCAGATGGTTGCATAGAACTTGTAGCGGATCGAGCAGTTTCCATCCTTGTCTGCCTGGACATCTCCCCATTCGATCGACTTTCTCGCGGTGATGTCCCTGCCGCCGTGCATCATGACCCACTCAACTCGGCCCATCATTTCCGCCTGCTTGCTACTCGGCGGCGTGGGTGGGCCGTCTCCCATGGTCGAGGAAGGGCATAGCAGGAACAGGACTGCCAACGTACTGAATCGCATGGTCGTTCTCCCTTTCGTAAGCGTGTTCGACGTACCGATCGATAGTCGTTTTCGACGCCGCATGTCCGCCACAGGTGGCGAAGCCAACGACTTTCTACTGACCCTCTTGTTCTCGCCGCTTTCGATAGTATACTGCGATGTCCACGCCTCTGGCAACCATCCCGCCAAACCCGCATCCGCAGGCCCCGCGAGGCCCTTCGATGCCCCTATCGGGCTATTCGGCGAAGAAGCCCATAGGCGGTGCTGGCGAAGCTGGGTTGCCTGAAGCAAGGAAGGCAAGATTGCGATGGATGGCCGGATCAAGCCGTCCGCTCATTGCCATTTCGGCCCTTCGGCAAGCGGCACACGATATGACGATCGTTCCCGTAAAGATCGCCGATCAGTCATTGTGGGGGCCATTGGGTAGAAGTGCGCGACGACCAGCGTCGTCGTTACCGTCATCATCGGGTGGTTCGGGCGGGAGCGCAAGGCCAGAATCTGAGATCGCCAGGAACGCGTCGGTGTCATGGCAGCCCGCTTCGTGACCATCTGTTTACAATTGTAAACAACGACCCCGTTCTTCTCGCGGCCAAGCAGATCGGCGCCAGCGTCACGAAAGGCAGGGGAAGACCGACAAAATGTCCGGAATTGAGGTCGGCCGCGAGTAGCTCAGTTCGACATGGCGGTCGAGGGCCAAAAGCATGGCGCTCGATGGCGGAGTGAAGATCGAGTGCCAACCGTTGGCAGTGGACGGGTGGCAGAACGGGGCGTCGCCCTACGCGATTCCCTTCGCCTTACGCACTTCCCGTTGCCCTACGCGCTGCCCAAGACCTCGGCCCTTTATCGCCGGCCAGGCCAGCCCTGTCGATCCTGGGCGCGGCTTGGGCAGGGGATGCTTGGCCGCGCATATCGATGTTGGGCAGGAAGGTGCGGAGAGCCAATCGTGGCCCAGGCGACTGGTCACTTATCAGGCTTGGTCAGCGCCGCCGCAATTAACGCCAGCGAGCCAGCCGCCAAAAAACCACCTGTTATCGGCCCAGCAGCCGCCACACAGGCTCCTTCGGTAGCTTTGAGTCCGAAAACGAAGGCAGCAAAAAACAGCAACGCTGATATGACAATAGAGGCTACTCGCAACGTGTTCCCAGACATAACTACCTCCATAGTTTTTGGTTTGGGGTCGGCCATCCCCGCTAGTATACGGCTTCTGATTTGGTTTGCAATCCGTGGGTTTGAATGCCATGCACGCAAATGCCCAGCAGTGTTGGCCCGCGCTATTCTGCGGGAATGCCGCCACACACGCAATCTCGGCCGCGCTCGCCGGTTTGCCTTCGCGCTGCCCTATACGCGGACCTTTCCAGCCCTCCTCCGCGTGCGCGTCAGGGGCAAGCCGGGGAAGGGTCGCGCGTAGAGGCCACATGGCCATGCTTTCGGGTTACTCAGTCGGCCTAGCGTGGTTGACGCGTCCGTGACGTGCTAGAATGAATCGTAGTTCCAGGCTCCCTACAAATGGGAAATGTCAGCTTTCAATTCAGGAGGACCTGTCATGCTCTGCAAGTCGATGTTCTTCGGTACCATGCTGCTGTTTGTCGCCGGAAGCACCCGGGCGGACGAGTTTGACGCGGTGATCAACGATGGGACGCGAGGGTTCACCACGCAGGCAAACTCGCCGGAGAAGTTCTTCTACGGCCGCGTTACGCTCGATTCCAAAGGCCAAATCGTCCATACGTTCATCAAAGAAGGCACGGTGACCCGCCAGACAAAGGTTGCCATGGGAAAGTTCAATGAGAAGCGCAAGCAATGGACGCCGGGCGAGGCGATCGAGGACGGCGTTGGGGCTGAGCTCTTTACGGACAAGGGCAAGGTACTGCGGGTGCGGATCACCTTGGCAGACGACAAGACCACGATCAAGCGGATTCTCGTCACCAAAACCGAGGAGAAAGCGGCCCCACAGGCACGGGAGTTTGACGCCATCTACAAGACCAAGGGTCTCCGCACCAACGGCCGCGGCACGATCGCCTTCATCCGGATCGAGCGGGACGACAGCGGCAAGGTGATCAACAAGTTCGGACTGCAAACTGGCCTGGTGACCGCGGACACGAAGTACGTCATGGGCAAGTACAACGAGGCGGAAAAAAAATGGGAGGCCGGCGATGAGATTCCCAATGGATTGGACGGTGACCTCCTGAAAGACCCCGGCTCGAAGACGATCTACGTCCGGATCAAGCTGCGTGACGACCGCCGCGGCATCGCGCAGTTCCTTGTGACCCAGATCGGCGAGCAGGCCGAGAAATAGCCTGCCGCTCACGACGTGCGCTCGGAAGCACGTTGTGGCGCTGAGGCGCGTGCGGCCAGAGATGTGGCCACGGCATCACCGGTAGACCTGCGGCTCGCTTCTCCAGTCGCGGTTCTTTTCGTAGGCCATTTCCGCCACGCGAGGCCGACGCACCGTTGCCCCTGAGCGCCCCACGCGCCCCCCTGAAGCCCTCTGCTCCCCGGCTGGCAAAAACCCCGCCCGAGCTTCTCTCTGCGCCCCAGCGAGCGTCCTACGCGCCCGGTGGCCACACGATCTGGACGTCGGGCTCTATCTCAAGGACGTGCAGCTTAGACCAGTTGCTGGCGGGCTGCACCCATTACAACCGGCTGCTGCCGGACGTCTGGAAGCAGAACCAGCCGGAGGCGATCCGCGCGTATCGGGTGGAAGAGCGTCGCGGCACGGCGGAGCGGGCGTCAGGGTCAGGCCGGAACTTCACACTTTGCAACGTAGAGTGTGAAGTTCCGGCCTGACGCCGTGGCGCAGGACGCCGTGGCGGGCTGTTGGCGGCGTTCATTCGGCTGTTTGCCGTTGCGCATCGGCCGTACGCGAGTTGCATTCGGCCGAGGGAACGCCGCATGCGGCCCAATGAAAACGGCAAACAGCCGAATCTCCGGCCGCCATGCCCAGGGCCGCGGCGGGTCCTCTGACCCCTCGCGCGGAGTTTTGATACACTTTGCCCATGACCGAGATTCAACAGACCAACCCTCTTGCGCAGACCGATCGACCGGGCAAGACGCGCACGGAGTGGCATCCCCTCTTGGTAGCGATGCTCCGCTTTGCGCTGGATCCCGCGTTTCGCGTTGAGGCCGAGGTGTCCCTTGGCAAGCCGCCGCTACGCGTGGACATCCTCCTGGTCCGCCGCGAAGGGGGGAAGATTCCGGAGGCCGCGCTGCAGGACCTTGCGGCCCTGGCGCGGCTCCTGAATCGGTTCACGCTGGTTGAATTGAAGGGGCCGACCGACGTCATGCAGCGCGGTGATTTCGCGCATCTGGTCGCCTGCTCTTATTTGTGGCACACCAAGGAACCGGAACTCGTCCCCCATGAAGAGGTGTCGCTGGTCGTAATCCTGCCCGCGGTCAACGGGCCGCTGCGCGACGAGATCCAAGCCCTGGGCTTCCAGGTGAGCCCGCACGAGCATGGGGTTTTCCGGGTAGACGGCCTTCCGTTTGCCGCCTGGCTGGTGGAAACCGACGTCATGGCGGAGCAGGGGGAGCCGATCCTGTCGTTGGTAAGCCGCGCTTTCCTGCATGATCGGCGGAGTATAATAGATAAGTTGGCCCGCAAGGGCCACAGGGCCCTGGCGCACTACCACTACATGGTGCAGCAGGTTCAACAGTTTCGCGACGAGGAGGATTTTGCCATGCAACAAGCACTTTTGGAGACTCTCGAACAGTTCGACGAGGAGCTCGTTACCAGGATGTTGGAGGAGCTTCCCACCGAGCGGCGGCTGCGCGGGCTGCCGCCGGAGGAGCGATTGCGCGGGCTGCCGCTGGAGGAGCGACTGGCCGGCCTGAGTGACGAAGACGTGGCGCGGCTTCGCGAATTGCTTGATCGGAAAAAACGCCCATAGTCCTAAGGGCGGCGGGGTCAGGGAAAGCGCCGGTCAAAGCCGGCAAGGAGTCGCGAATGAAAGAGCCGCATGGAAAAGCAGTAGCGGCATGTCCATGTCGGTGTCAGGCCGGCATTCACCACTTTACGCGACAAACTGGTGAACGGCGACCTGACCCCGACACTAGGCAAGCCCCCCGCCGGATATGGGGTCAGGCCGGCAAGTCGCGGAAGCCCTGGAGGGTTCGCGGAACTGTTCACTCCGGAATGTTCTCCGCCGCGGCAAAGAGCGCAGCGACGTCGATTGCGAACCCTTCCAACAGCCTGGAGGCCGCGATTTGCCCGCGGATGTATTCGCCGAGCACGGAGTAAG
>CAZTPX010000356.1:0-5176 GCA_964615095.1 uncultured Planctomycetaceae bacterium
GGGCAGCGTGTGGCCATAATCTGATCCTTTTAGAAGCCAGTCTACGCCCCGCAAGGCACGCTGCCAAGCGGCGGCCGCGGCCTGGCCGGCATCGGCGGCTGGGGGCTCGTGGGCTGGGGCTTGCTGGCAGGTGTTGTCCTACCCGCCAGGATAGTGCAGCCCGAGCAGTTCCAGAGGGTTGCGATTAACCGGCGGTTCCAGCATTTCCAAACCATCATCCTCCAAGCGGCGGGCTATCGATTCCAGGCGAAGTCCGTTGAATCGTCGAATCTGGGGCAAGCGATTGAGCACAAGGTCGTTTGATTGTTCCTTCGCAGCCACTTCACATTCGCCAAGCAGAGCGTCCTGAAGCGGGATTGCTGCAACTAGCCATCTCTCGTCGTCGGTTACGTGCGGTGGTCGCGAGATCCATTCTTTAAGAATCAGATCGAAAGAAAGAAAGCAATATGCGTAGGAGGAGAACGAGAATCTGCGGCCAATCAGACAAGACTGCCACTCTTGCTCAAATGTTTCACGCCCAGGCCATTCAATTTCGTGCCCGACGCAGTCTCGACGACACTCGGCATGAGCAATTATTGTCAATTTCGCCGGGTGGCTCTCTGGGAGTGCCAACAAGGGATTGTTAGCAGGGTGAATTTGCAGACCTCTGGGCCAACGGGATCGCATGAGCCTTAATCTGCCTACAGCTTCTTATTGGACTTCGCGGTCTCACGACTTACCCCAGTATACGCCCCGCCCACGTCCCTGGCAATCATTCCACCAGCCCACTATTCTGAGGCCCTGCAAGGCCCTTCGATGCCCCTTCCGGGCTATTCGGCGAAGAAGCCATGGGACGACTGGACGGCGGCGGTACTGGCGGCCATAATCACGCCGCGATAGCGATGTTGCCTGGATCAAGTGGCTGGCTATTGCCTACCGGTTATTTCGACGCACCATAAATCAGCGACCGAAATTCCGGTGTTTGCCGCACCGATGCAAAGTCACGTTCCGTTTTCGCGTGCTCCTTTGCATAGTCGGCATAACTGGACTTCAGGGCGAGCCGAAGCCAGTGGAAGCAGGCGTCGTTGTCGCCCTTGAGGGCATAGCAGCACGCGATATCGTGGGCGAGCATGAACGCGTCCGGATTCTTCTCGTAAGCGATCTTGTAGAAGAAGATGGCCTTGTCCACATCTTGGTTTTGGACCATGCCGCCTCTCAGGGCATGGTAGTAGCCGTTCGAGTACGCCCAGATACCTCCACCCAAGAGCAGAAGCCAAATCACGGCAAGTATACCGAAGATCACCTTCCGAATCTTCTTCGTGGGATTGCCGAGAGCCTGCTGGTGTTGTCGACTTCGTTGGAACGCAGGGCCCCATATCAACAATAAGCCAAGGACCAGAAGGCCACCGCTGACCGATCCGAGCTTCTCGCACCGTTGGCCTTGTGTAAGGTTACCAGCCGCGTTGTTGTCGCCCAGGATATACCAGAGCCCAAGGATAGATACTACGACCACGACAGCGAGCCACGCTCCCGAGAAGGCCAATGGCCTTAACCACCATTTCTGCATTGTCCTCTTCCTTCAAAAAGTCCGGCTTGCCCCAGCGGTTTCCTGCTGGACACCGAGTTCTTCGCCGCTTGCCGTAGTATACGGCCCCACCCAGCCTTCTGGCAATCATCCCGTCAAACACGCATGTCGGGCTTCTGCAATGCCCTTCGATGCCCCTGCCGGGGTATTTGGCGGAGAAGCCAGGAAACGGGCTCGCATGCCTACATGCTCAGGGCTACGATGACGGCGTCGGAACTGACAGGGCTTTCCTGCCCCGCACCGCCCCGATCAGCAGCGTGCCGACCGAGAGCAGCCACACGAGCAGGGCGGCGATGTTGGGCCAGTTGAAACTGATCCGTGGCCCGTTCGATAGCATGTCCGGTAGCGGGAGAAGCCGGTGCAGTTGCATCAGGGCCATCATGATCCCAGCAAGGCCGATCTGTGCCCACAAGGATTCAAGGTGATTCATGCAAACTGTCAGCCCCACAACCAAACCGAAGACCACGATCCCCCATGCCCCGTACACGCCCAGCGACGACCCCAGCACCACGAACAGCAAGAGCAGCGTCCGCAGCGTGAATTGGAACCTCGGGCGTTCAGGCTCCGGTGCGGCAGGTTGGGTTTCCGGCGTGGTCATGGGGCTTCTGCTCGACGATGCCGCCAGGCGGCGTTGGCGGTCTTCCGCCAGTATAAGCTCAGGCCGAGGCAGTTGGCAATTAGGCGGGTAATGAAGTGGCTGGGCAACGTGGAGAAGCCAGAGAACGACGGCGGTGCTGGCGGGGCACGTCTTTGGCTCGGGGCTAGATTGCGGCGGACGGTGCCGCACCAGCAGAATCCTTGCTATACTGCGTAGATCATGGACACGCCCGAACCCGAACTTCCCTGGTATCAGTTCAGTCTACGGTCGCTTTTCCTGCTGACTCTACTCGTGGCGATCCTGTGTTCGATAGGGGTCTCTGCTGGTTGGCTCTATTCATTTGTCGTTTTGATCGGCGTTCCGCTGGGAATAACGCTCGTAAGGGCCAAGGCAGAGGTCTTCATCTACGCTGTTCGGTTGCTCCTAATCGTACTGTGCGGCTATCTGTGGCTTTGCTTTGTTTCGTTTGGCGTGTGGAAACCGATCTGGCTGGGGGCACTTGTGATCGCGGTGCTGGCGGGCGGCGTCTACGAATGGCTTGATGGTGAACGATCCAAAATCGAGACTTGAAGCTAATGACCGCATCGACATTACCTGCATTTGGCCCATGACCACGCCCAGACCCGAACTTCCCTGGTATCAATTCAGCCTCCGGTCGCTACTGCTGTTCACCGCTTTCGTGGCGGTCCTATGTGCGATTGGCGTTCGCATGCATTGGGCTTTTTCCGCGATCCTCGCGACGATTGTGCTGATTGGGGGCGTTGCTGGGAGAATCGTTGCGGGGACGCGGCGGGGCTTTATGCAGGGAGCCTTGGGTGCAGTCCAGTTCTTTCTTCTCGCGGTCGTCGGCAGCTTGCTCCTGATTGCTGCATTCCCACAACTTTTCCATGCGTCTGGGCAGTTCTGGGTAGTGATTTATGGGACCGCCGTGCTAAGCGGCGGGGTCTTGGGCGGCAGTACGGCACGCTTTCGTTCGAAGCGATAGCCAAGGCCATGGCCGGCACGCATACCGCAACGCCGCTTCCAGCGACAATTTTCATCTTAATTACAAAATCTGCTCGGCGTTGCCTGCTTGGTGCTGGCGGCAGGACTCGCGGCGGCAGGAACGAGACCGGGCGGCGTGTTGTTGAAGATAGACTGATTTTGATAATAAGATGAAATTGTGAGTGGCTTGCGTTGCTGTTACGCCCGATGGCTAGCGACTGCTCAACGGCGTCAACTGGTTTGCCACGGTATCGAAGACAGCGAACTTTCCGTCGCACACGGCAGCTAATCCGATCAAGTATCGGGTCTGCCTATCAAGTCGAATCGCCTGTTTACCCTGCCATTCAACCACGCCCGCCGGCGTAGCAGCGAAATATCGGTGAATGTGGCCCATGATCATCACGCGGTTGTTCGCCGCTGCAAAGCTCTTTGCTAACCGCTCTGCCGTGTTGGGCCAGCCGTCGAAATTCCACAGATCGACGATGTCGTAGGGATCGAGCCAAGGCTCAACGTGCGTGAATAGGCAGCCGTCGATCTCCAGGCGTGCCTGAAGGCTTGCCATGAAATCAACCACGACCTCTGAGTAACGCCGGCCGACGTTGCTTTCAGCATTGTGGCAAAGCCCGAACTCGTGATTTCCCCAGACGCCGATCGCACGGCCTCTCGCAGTAGACAACAGGATTCGTCAATGCGATCGCCCATTTCGAACACGTCGCCAAGCACGACCACTTGATCGACGTGTTCCAAGCGGAAAGTGTCCAAGGCCACGCGGAGATCGTCGTTACGCTCGTGGATATCGGGCAGCAGGCCGAGTTTCATGGGCGACCCTTGCGGGCATGGGCCGGTTAGCGTTGCAGGCAGGCGATTTCAGGCATCCGGATGGTACCGCGAACAAAGTGCGTTGGCAAGGCAAGGCGGTCACGGGCTTCAGCAGGCCCTGTGGGCGGTCATGGCCTTGATGGCGAGCGGCACGCCGTGTCCTACCGCATGTCATCGAACCACCAGAGAAGCAGCATTCCGCCTACGAGCGTCAAGCCAATTCCGCCACCAATCAGCCAAGCCCAAAGGATGCCCTCAACGAGCCACTCGTAGGCGGCCAGAGACAGCAGCAGGAGGCCGCCAACGGTGGTTAGTATCGCTCGAAACCCCTCCTTCCATTGTGACGGACGATGGCTTGGTGGGAGTGGTTCTGGCTGGTCGGCCGGGCTCTCGTAAGGATTTGGCGGGGCCATGTTCATCTTTCGCAGAGGCAAAGCACAATCTTGTGTGCTGCCGTCCTGTTCGCCGTATTCGGCGTTCACGGACTTCACCAATTCGGCCAAGCTGCTGAAGATGGCGGTGCTGGGCCACGGCGGCCTTTCTCTTTTCCCGGCCCACGTCACGTGAACTTGAGCCACGCGGCCGGAACCATCGTTGATTTGCAGAACAACGTCGTCTTGGCCAGGCAAGTGTCCGATAGCTGTGATCGGCAACCCAAACAAGGGATGGCCTGCCTTTATCTCATGCCTTAGCTCTGCCTCAACCGCTCGCCTATCGGCATCCTCGATCGCATCGATGAAATCAGGACGGTCCATATCGATCACTCCGCTGATGGCGGCGGGCTTGGCAAAATAGCCCACCAACCAAGATCATCCTTGCCCCAGTTAATACCGAGGCCCTTTGCGACGGTACGCAGCAATTCAAGTTCTGAAGATGCCGGGCCTGTGTCCAGTAAGTTTGCCGGCAAGAGCGAACCACCGGCGGCCTTCAGCGTGATCGGCAAACTTGCGACCGGGCATCCGGGACCACCTGGTGTGCCAGTTCGATGACAGGGGCCGTACTTGCTCACATGAGTGGCAACGCCTAGTTTTAAGGGGTCTTTCCAGGTACTTCGCGATAATACCAAGCCGCAGGACACGCGTCAACGAGCCCAGCCGTGACGGATTCGGTCTGCTGACCATCGAACTTCAGCAGCGTCTGCAACCCAGAACTGCATCTCGCCGAGGCAACCGCCGCCACGGCCCCAGCCTTTTCATCCTCGTCAAGGACGG
>CAZTPX010000357.1:0-5128 GCA_964615095.1 uncultured Planctomycetaceae bacterium
AAGCACGCCGAATTGCAAGCCGTATAGTACAAAGCGTAAGCCTGACCCCGTCCGGACGAGGAGTTGGACCGCTTCCTGGCGGCCGAGCAGGAGGCCATATGCGGCATGTGTCCCTCGGTCCCTATTCCTTTCGAGAAGGCCGCGCCTTTCTTGCAACGCGGTACAGATTAGCGGCTAGCGCCGGTGGATCAACAAATGTCGGCTTCACGACAGTAATTGATTGGTCACAGCGTTTGGGCGCCGCGCTCCCGCGGCACCAGCGGCGGGCCGGGCTGATGGGTGACTTGGCTGAAGAACTCGCGATAGATCGGGGCCAGGCGATCGGGATGCCATTGCCGGGCGCGCTCGCGGGCGGCACGGCTCCAACGCTCGTACTCCGCCGCGTCGTCCCACAGGCGAATGATTGTCTCCACCCAAGGCTCCACTTCCTCTGCCATTGGAACTTCGCGGGTATCGGGCGTATAGCGGGCGGGGATGTCGAAGAGAAAGCCCGCGTCGCCGATCGTCTCCGGCAAAGCCCCACGGTTGCTGGCCAGGACTGGAATACCGTTGATCATCGCCTCTGCCGCCACCAGCCCGAACGACTCGTAACACAGCGACGGCATCAAGACCAGCCTGGTCGCCGCGTAGAACTCGCGCGGGTTGGCCACGCTGGGCCGTATGGTTACGTTTGGCAACTTTGAAAGGTCGATTCCCGTCTTCTGCTGCCAACCCGCCCGACTTCGGCCGGTCATTACCAGCAGGGGAATGTCCGGCCGGCGAAAGGCAAGCTGCGCGGCAATCCGCGCGAAAACAAAAAGCCCCTTGATCGGATCTGGATTTACCAAGGTCACGTAGCTCAATGCCCCCTCTCCCACCGTGCTTGGCACAGCCTGTAGGGAACGCCCTCCGTGGCGTTCCGGGTCAGGCGGAACGCCATCGACCCGCTGCACGGGTGCCACGGCGTTCCCTACAGGAATCGGCTGCGCGAGCCTCATCGTGCTTCGCACCACTTCCACCCGCGTCCAGTCCACCACCAGTGGCAGAACCTGCGCGGCCAGCCCGATGGTCTCCCAATAGTACCTGCGGTTGAACTGCGAAGGCACGATCACGTAATCCGCGGGAACGAATGTCTGCGGGTAGTAATAGCTGAAATTGTGCAACCAGAAGACCAATGGCAGGTCGCGGATTTTCGCCAGGCGGATCAGCGCCTTGGCCAGCGGGTCGCCGCCATAGGTCAGTACGGCGTCGGGACGCTCCGCCTCCAGGAAAGCGTCACAGGCACAAAGGAAGTCGGCTTGTTGCTGGGCCTCGTTCGGAAAAATCGTCACCTCCAGCGAATCGGAGCCGCCGCGCGGGGCAAACCCGCCCAACGATGCGAGCAACACCGGACCCTGCGCGTTGCCCAACGGAATCGTGCTGTGGCGGTAAGCTACCTCGTGTCGTCGCAGCATGGTCTCGATGTTTTCCGAGACGTCAAGTCGTGCGCCGCAAAACGCCTTGCATTGGAACCCCAGCGTTTGCAGGAACCGCAGTCCTTGCGCCGTGGCAACCGCCGCGCCGCAGGTCGGATCGACCAGGCAGTGCGGGCTGACGAAGACGATCTTCCTTCTCCCCTCTCCCTTTGGGAGAGGGTTAGGGTGAGGGCTTTGCTCTGACTTCAAATCCGTAACACCCACGGCCCCGTTCCCATTAGTGAAGATCGGTCGGCCGGCGTGCCAGTTGGCGGCCAGGGTTGCCAACTGAAATGGCGTTGGAGAGCGCCCGTGGTTGACGGTATCGGTCTCCGCGCGGTGGCGTCCGCATTTCTTTGGCGATAGAGCGAATCGCAGGCCCGCTCGGCTTAGCCGCTTCCACAAATCCCAGTCCTCGCCACACCAGAGCAGTTCGTTGAACCCGCCCACACTCTCCACGATAGAGCGGCGATGCGCGACACCCATTGGCGGCACAATGTTCTCGGCAAACAGGCGGCCGATCAGCGCTCCGGGGTTCCATTCGGCGGGCCGATCTGCGGCGGGCGCCGTCTCGTAGGTAATGTCGAAGCCAAACAGCAACACATCGTTTTCCCGCCCGGCCGCGGCCACTTCGGCTAGGTAGTGCGGATAATACTCGTCGCCGGGATCGAGATAGGCGATGAACTCCCCGCGTGCGCGTTTGAGCGGCGCGTTACGGGCCGCTGCCGGACAGCGGTTTCCAACGATGCACCCCACGCGGATCCGCGGGTCACGCCGAGCCCATCCCTGCAAACACTCGTTGCGACCGTCCTTCGATGCGAAATCGACGGCCAAAAGCTCCCAGTCGGTGCGCGTCTGAATGCGGACCGATTGAATCGTCCGTTGCAAGTGCTTCAGGTCTTCGCCGACAGGAAAGATAACGGAGAACATGGGTGTGCTCGACATAGCGATGGGCTGGCTCTGGGCGCTGCTCGCGTCACTCGATCGTTGTTCTGAGAAGCATCTGTTGGAGTGCAGATCGGGCCTGCGCGGTTGTGGCTGTCTGCCGCAAGTTGATCTTGCGAACGATCTTAAAGTCGTCCGAAAAGTGGCAGGCCGGCGTCCGTCACGGTTGTGTCCTACTAATGTTAATTGTCAGGTTCGGAAGCATTTTTTGCAGCGCGGCGCGACCCGGCCCGGGTGCGCACGTAGCGCTCAGATCTAAGTCATGAAGCCGCGCGAGCTTCCCTAACGTCGGCAAGCCCGAGTCAGTCACCCGTGTGTTTGATAACTTAAGGTATCTTAGGTTGCTCATGCGCGCGATATGTCGCAGCCCCTTGTCTGTAATCGCCGTATCGTCCAGGGAGAGCACACGAAGCGACTGAAGCCCGGTCAGGTGCGCCAGATCCTCGTCCGAGACGTTCGTCCCGCAAAGGCTTACGCGCTGAAGGTGCTGCAACTTGCCAAGCCTGGCAATCTGGCCCTCGGCATAAACCGAACCGAGGATCGCGAGCTCTTGCACCGTGTGAACCCGGCAAACCCGGTCCATGACGTCAGGCGTGATTTCCTCGTTCGAGTTCGCAACCGTCATGCACCAAACGTCACCGTAGACCTCCGCGCGAACGAACCAGCACATCGGGTCCGCAGTCCTCGGCACCAATCTCGCCGTTCCCCCCAAGTCTTCGATCTCCTCGATGGCCTTATACTGGTCCTCGAACCTCGCGCGGGTCCAGAGGACGTAGACCGACGGGGCCACGATCAGAAGCGCTACGGCGATCGCCGGTTTGAGCAGGTGGCGGAAGAGTCTTCGCGTCGGAGGTTTCATGCGATTGGAATTCTGACTTCGTTACGTTAGGAGTGATCGGCGTATTGCCAGCTTTGCAGGTGCAATCGTTAGGCGGCCTTGACGGTTCTCTCACGGCTCCATTTGATCAAGGATCATCAGCTTCACGCGGATCGTCTACGCCGATACGAAGTTCTGGACAAAGTCGTTGCAACTCGGCTTGGCCGCTCGGCGTGATCCGGGAGCGTTGCACCTTCAAATCTGTGAGTCTCTTCAGCCTCGCTAGTTGAGGCACGCTGGCGTCGGAAACGGGCGTGTCGGAGAGATCAAGATCCTCCAGTAATCGTAGATTCCCAATCGTCTCGACGGCGGCGTCCGTAATCCGGGTGTCCCTGAGCGATAAGAACCTCAATCTTCTCATCCGGCAGAGATGCCGAATTCCGTCGTCTGAGATCATCGTGTTGTC
This sequence comes from uncultured Planctomycetaceae bacterium, assembly GCA_964615095.1. Lineage (GTDB taxonomy): Bacteria > Planctomycetota > Planctomycetia > Pirellulales > Thermoguttaceae > JANXQG01. The sequence continues at coordinate 3,662 of CAZTPX010000357.1, forward strand.
CAGATTGAGGTATTCAAGGTTTACAAGTGTTGTCAGGCATTTCAGTGCCTCGTCCGATATGCCCGTCTTGCCAAGGTCCACGCAGGTTACACCCCTCAAGCCGCTGATTCGCTTCAGATCCGCGTCGCTAACCCCGGCCCCCCTGAGTGAGATGTCCCGTGCGGTGACGAGCTCCGCCAGGCGGTCGATTGCCTCGCATGGGAGGGGGCTGTTCGAGATTGTCACGTCCTTTACGTTGCAGTAGACTTCCGTCCGGATCAGACCGCTAAACATCTCGGGGTCGCGAGGCTCGAACACCACCCGCCCTCCCATCTCGCGAATCCGTTTTGCGGCTGACGCCTGTGTCTCGAAGATGCTCCTCTTCCAGGCGAGATAGCTTCCCGCCAGCGCGACAAGGAACATCAAGAACAGAAGCGAGCGCACCGAGAACTGGAACATCGCTCGGCGCCAGGAAATGTTGCGGCTATCAGGTGATCTATCTTGATCGTGACTCATCGGCAACGTTCATTTGTTCGAGTAGTTCGTCGTCGTGTATACGAGGGTCGTGGACGCGCCCTTCGTCCAAGATGCCTTCCAGGTGTCGGTACAGTAGCAAAACACTGCAGTGTGCCATTTCGTCCTAACGAAGGAATCGTCATTCTCCGTTTGCACGCCTGCACCCCCGGTCAGGGCACAACATACGGACGAAGAGCGATTCGGAAGAACTTTTATCACCGCCACTCTCGGTGTCCTGCGAGGGCTTGACCGTCCAGGTACTGTCTTTTAGTGACGAAACGCCGATCGGGTTCTGGGTAACTACAAGGCGTTTGATAGGAGTGGCCACGCATAGCTTGTATCTGGCCTGCATGTCGAAGGTCCAGCTTGTGACAACCCTGTAGCTGCCATCGGCGAACGTTGCAAGGAGCTTCCCGTCCTCATAAGAGAACTTAAAACCATAATGTGTCTGACAATAGGATGCCGGCCACAACTGGCTCGCGTAGTGACGGGTGTCAGCGTGCGCTTTATTTTTCTTATCCGGATCGGTAAACCAGTCGAGGATGAATGCCTCGGTCCAGGTGATAGTGACGCCCAGAGCAGGCGCTTCCGACGCTTTCGACGCGTCAGTTCCGCCTGTGCCGCCTGTGCCGCCGGAAATGGCTGCACCCCATTTCACGCTGAAGGATCCCGGGATTTTTCCGCCATCGTTTACCCATTCTATAAGCCAAGGCTTATTGGTTTTGTTTGTGAAGGAGTAGGTACACCCGACACGCACGTCGGTCTTGTCAGCAGGGTTTGCGGAAACGGTCTCGCTCGGCGTGCCTTTGTCGTGAGTTATTATAAGGCCGCCAAAGTTGACCGGCTTAGTCACCTGCGCATTCTCCGCTACGGCTTTCCCCGCCGCGCCTTGGACGGCCACCTGGCAAAGCACCTGTCCATCGCTCGCCCCCGGTGCCTGCGTAATCCAAACCGATTGATCGACCTGGCCGG
>CAZTPX010000358.1:0-5124 GCA_964615095.1 uncultured Planctomycetaceae bacterium
AGCTGATGCCGTGGGCGATCATCTGGAACATGGCGCCGCTGACGCCCATCCGCCAAGCGGCCGGATCGTACAGGTTGCCGGCCGTCGCGCTACAAACGCCGATGCCCAAGAGCACGTAGCCCATGTGGCTTACGGAACTGTAGGCCACTAGCCGTTTGAAGTCTTTTTGGGCCAGGGCGGCAAAGGCCCCGTAGACCATGCTCACCACGCCGACGATGGCGACCATCCAGGTCAGATGGCTGTCTAGCGCCGAGGGCAAGATGGGATAGCAAATACGGAGCACGCCGTAGCCGCCCATCTTCAGCAGCACCCCGGCGAGGATCATGGAAATGGGCGTGGGGGCCTCGACGTGCGCGTCGGGTAGCCAGGTATGCACCGGCACGGCGGGCAGCTTGATCACGAAGCCCACGAAGAACAGCAAGAATGCCCACCAGCCCACCGAACGGCCCAGAAACAGCGTCTGCGCGAATGGCGAGTTGGCCATCTGTGCCAGGCGTGCCCAATGGATGATGTTGAAGGTATGTTGCCCGCTCGCGCCAGGCTCGGGCACACTGGCGTAGTAGAGCATCAGCAGGGCGATCAGCATGAGCACGCTGCCCACCAACGTGAAGAGGAAGAACTTGATAGCCGCGTACTCCCGCCGCGGTCCGCCCCAGACGCCGATGAGAAAGTACATCGGCAGGAGCATCACTTCCCAGAAGACGTAAAAGAGGAAAAAGTCCAGCGACATGAAGACGCCCAGCATGCCCGTTTCCAGCAGCAGGAAGAGGATGCAATAGGCGCGGACGTGTTTCACGATCGGCCAACTGGCCCACATGGCCAGCACGCTCAGGAACGACGTGAGCACGACCAGCGGCAGGCTGATGCCGTCCAGCCCGAGATGGTATTTGATGTCGAACGCGGGAATCCAATCATGCTCAAACTCATATTGCATCTGGCCCGTCAAGAGCGAAAAACCCAGCGCGTCGGCTTTGGGCTTGGGCTCGGATGCGGGCAGCGCGATCCACACCGTAAGCGCGAAGACGATGATCGTCGTGATGAACGAGAATTGCTTCATCGTCTCATCCTGTCCCTTGGGGAAGAAGAGGAGCACGAAAGCCGCCACCGTGGGCAGAAAGATGATCAGGCTCATCAGCACGGTGGGGTTGGACAAGGCTTCAATCAGTTTGGTTATCATGTCAGGTCTTTAGTGCGGCTACGGGTCAGGTCCCGGCCAAGGCCCAGTTCCAGTAAAAGCTGATCAAGAGGAAAAGTGCAACCGTTCCGACGGCGATCCACATGATGTATTGCCGCAGGTTGCCGCTTTGCAGGGCACGCAGCCGGATGCCGGCTGCATAGGTCACGTGGGCAAGTCCGTTTACGACGCCGTCGATAAAAATGCGATCGATCAGTTCGTCCAGCCGGGCCGCCAGGCCGGCAAGCCACGCCAGCCCGTCGACCAAGCGATCGATGCCCTGCTTGTCCAAAGCGGCCACCCAGCCGGAGATCCGCAAGGTGGGCCGGACGAAGAGCAGGGCATAAAGTTCGTCGAACCACCACTTGTGCACGAGGAATCGATGGATGAGGGCGAACTGCTTGCGCACGTCGTTAGGATCGAGTTTCCGCCAGCCGTAGAATACGGTCGCCAACAGGAAACCGGCCAGTGCCGAGCCGAAGGCCCAGAGCGTGGTGGGAATGTGGATGCTGGCATCGTGCGATTCATGCTCCGCGGGATGCGTGACGATCGGCGACGACCAGCCGGCCGAGGCCCCCTGTTCGGTACCCAGCGGCCGAGACTGCTCCAACAACGGCGTCAGGCCGAAGTTGCCCAGGGGCGTGAGTGTCCAGCCGGCCACCACGGCAAAGAAGGCAAGCACTACCAGCGGCCCGACCATCACCCAGGGCGACTCGTGGGCGTGGTGATAGATATGCTCATCGCGGGGCTTGCCGGCGAAGGTCATGTACCAGAGCCGGAACATGTAAAACGCCGTGATCGCGGCCCCCGCCGTGGCGATCCAGAAAAAGTACGCATACTGCGGATTCGCTTGCTTGAACGACATGGCCTGGGCCAGAATGCCGTCCTTGGAGTAGTAGCCGCTCAGCCCCACGACCAGCGGAACGCCCGCCCCGGCGATCGCCAGGCAACCGATCAGCATCGTACCGGCGGTCCAGGGCATCTTCTTCCGCAGGCCGCCCATGGCCGGCATCTCGTTCGTACACGTGGCATGGATGACCGAGCCGGAACAGAGGAACAACAGCGACTTGAAGAAGGCGTGCGTGAAGAGGTGGAACATGCCGGCCAGCCAGCCGCCCAGGCCCAGGGCCAGCATCATGTAGCCCAATTGGCTCACGGTCGAGTAGGCCAACACGCGTTTGATGTCCGTAGCGGTGATGGCAATCGTAGCGGCGATAAAAAGCGTAATCGTGCCCACGATGGCGATGACCAGCAGGACCTCGGGCGTAAAGATCGGAAAACAACGGCCCACAAGGTAGACACCCGCGGCGACCATCGTGGCGGCGTGGATCAAGGCGCTGACCGGCGTAGGGCCTTCCATAGCGTCAGGCAGCCAGACGTGCAGCGGGAATTGGGCGCTCTTGCCCACGCAACCGCAGAAGATGCCCAGTCCGGCGATGACCAAGAGCCAGTAGCCGTAGCCTTGCTTGCGCCACTCCTTGATTTTGGACCGCACGGCCGCCGCGCCGGCCGTCGGGTCGCCAGAAAGTTGCGCGTGTTCAACGGTCAGGGCGACTTTCTGCCTTGCACCCATGAGCACCATGCCATTGGGCACCCGCGGAGCGTGCTCGAAGGGCGCGACCTCCTGAGTTTCGCCTTCCAGCTTGCCCGCCTGAAGCTCAATCACATCCGCCGGCCGCACCTGACTGAAGATACCGTCGTGTCCATCGACGTCGCCAAAATTGAAGGTCCCCATGCCGGCGAAGATCGCCATCAGGCCGATGATCATGCCGAAGTCGCCTACACGATTGACGATGAACGCCTTATTCGCCGCGTTGGAGGCGCTCTTCCGCTCGATGTAGAAGCCGATCAGCAGGTACGAGCAAATGCCGACCAGTTCCCAGAAGGCGAAGACCATTGCCAGGTTGCCGGCGATCACCAGCCCCAACATGCTGAAGCAGAAGAGCGAGAGGAACTGGAAGAAACGGTAGAACCGGCCGCGGCGCCGCAGGGGCTCGCCGTTTTCCAAGCGGGCCAGCGGATCGGTCACCTCGTGCAGTTCTTCGTGCATGTAGCCCAGCGAGTAGACATGGATGCAGGAGGCGATGAGCGTGACCATGCAGAACATGGCGATGGTCAGCGAGTCGATGTAGTAGCCGATGATCAGCGAAAGCGAGCCGAACTCGCCGAGCGTGTACCACCTGCCGCAGACGGCGTCCGGCGAAACCGGTTCGGGCGCGCCCGAGACCGCAAGCGGATGGACGTTCAGCCAGCAAAGCAGGGCCGCGAGGGAAAGCACAAACCCGCTGACGATCGCTCCCGTGGCCACGTACCCCGCGGCTTTCCCGCCGTGTCCCATGCGTCTTCCGAAGAAGATGATCAGCGCGAACGAGGCCAAGGGCAGAAGCCAGGCCGTGGCCAGGAGTCTCGGAAGCAGCGTCGGAAGTAAGGCGTTGAGATCCATTTATCCGTTCAACTGATTTCCACGGTCGACGTCGATCGTGGCATGGTTGTGGTAGAAACACAAGGCGATGGCCAGGGCGACGGCGGCCTCGGCGGCAGCCAACACGATGACAAAGATGGCGATGAATTGGCCATCGAGCCCCAAGCCGCGGGTACTACCTTCCAATTGCGGACTGCTGAAGGCCACAAAGTTCAGGTTTGCGCCGTTGAGCACTAGTTCGATCCCCATCAGCACGCCGACCGCGTTCCGCTTGATCGTCATGCAGAGCACGCCGCAGACGAAGAGGATCGCCCCGACGATCAAGTAGTGCGACAGTCCGACAGATTGTGTGAGCAAGTCCATAGCGATTGGTAATGTATTGCGAAGCGGCAAAGCCCGATTTCAGATTTCAGATATCAAATCCTTCATCCCTCATTATTCTTCAACCCCGCCTCCACGTCCCCGCTCCCAACCCGGCGTTTGGCCCGCGCCAGGAAGGCAGCCCCCACGAGCACGACCAAGAGATGGACGGAGATGATCTCAAACGGCAGGAGGTATCCGACCGGCTTCTTGTCATCCGACGATTGCCCGACCTTATCGGTGCGGACGCCGACCAGGCCGGCACCCAACTGGGTTGTCGTGGGATTGGTCGCGGCGGCATCAATTGCGGCCTGCGTTGGTTTCTCGATCGGCTGGACCTGGCCCACGGTCTGCAACAACACAGCCAGCAACGAGCCGCCGGCCAAGAGGGCCAGGATCCATTGCCCGCCGCTGGTCTTCATCGAAACAAACGGTCCGCGGGCCGTAAGCATGACGCCGAAGATCAGCAGGACCACGGTGCCGCCCACATAGAGCATGAGTTGCATCGCCCCCAGGAACTGAGCGCCGGCCAGGAAGAACAACCCCGCCACGCCGCAGAGCGAGGCCACCAAGTAGGAGGCCATGCGCACGATGTTGTTGGAAACGACCACGGCCACGGCGAAGGCACACGTCACGAGCGCGAAGAAGAGGAAGAAGAAGCTGTCCCAATGGATGGCCGACATGGTTAGCAAGCTCCTTCCCGAGAATTGAAATCGGATCCGCCCCGCCCATCTCTTTCAGTCTGCCGGTCCTGTTTCGGCGGCGTCTTCTCCGCTTCAACGGCGTGCGGTAACCGCCCGCCGCGGAGGATGAAGATCGAGGCCATGGTGCCCACCAGCATGATCGAGGCCAAGGGCACGCAGTATTTCAAGCAGGTGGTCATCACCTGGTCGATGCGGAGTCGAGGGAGCGTCCAGCGGAGCCACATCATGAAGATCACGCCCAGGACGCCCTTGACGATCAGGTTGCACATGCCCAGGAAGTTGCCGATGAAGACGAGCCATAGGCTGTCTGCCGGCGCGCCCAGCAATGTCGCGCCGTGTATCAGCCATGTGGCGATGGGCACCGGCCCGTTCCAGCCACCACAGAAGAGGATTGCGCCCAGCAGGGCCAGCAGGAACATGGCGCAATACTCGCCCATAAAGAACATCGCCCAGCGGAAGCCGGA
>CAZTPX010000359.1:0-5093 GCA_964615095.1 uncultured Planctomycetaceae bacterium
GCCGACCGCGGTATTGAGATTCACCGTAGCGATATCCTCGCTCGTTTCCGCGTCGCACATCAAGATTTCCCCTCTTTCAAGGATTTCATTCAGCGTTCAGATTCGGTTTTGTCGTTACTTCCAGCGTCCCAACGGGCACTCAAACGCCCTCCCGCGGGCCTTGACGCCGATCCAGCAGCCGCACTCGGTGCAACGTCTGCCCGTGCGGCGGTCGCAGGCATGGCAGACGGTCAGCCGGCGGCGATACTCCGCGTCATCCACCAACGCGAAGCCATCGCCCACAAAGGCCGCGACGGACTGAAAGAGATTCACCGCCTGCGTTGTCACCCGCGGAAGCGCGGGCGGGTTCGTGGCTCCCATGCTCTGCGCGGGAGCGGCAGCAGAAGACGGCAGCGGGTTACTCGCCGTAACAATATTCACACTCGCTTGCACGCCAACTGCCTCAGTTTCCCTGACCACCATCCGGCTCCTTTTTGCCTTCCTTACCTAGATTTCGTGGGTGGCACCTTTTCTTCCCTGGCGGGTGGCACCTTTTCTTCCCCCTAAACCGCCTGACAAATCTGGCTTGCCGCTCCGCCTTACTTCTCGGTGTACCCCAGCTTCTTGGCCTGGACGAAATCTTCTTCCGCTTTGACTTTGTCGCCTTTCTTCGCATACGCCTGGCCACGCATTTGATAAGCGCCGCCGTATTTCGGGTTGAGCCGGATGGCCTCAGTGCAGTCGGTAATCGCCTTGTCGTATTCGCCCTTGTGCGCATAAGCCAAGCCCCGGTTGTTATACGCACGCGCATACTTCGCGTCGAGCCGTATGGCCTCAGTGCAGTCGGTAATCGCCTTGTCGTATTCGCCCTTGTGCGCGTAAGCCAAGCCCCGGTTGTTATACGCACGCGCGTATTTCGCGTCGAGTCGTATGGCCTCACTGTAGTCCGCGATCGCCTTGTCATATTCGCCCTTCCGCTCGTATGCGATGCCACGGTTGTTATAAGCAGCGGTGTGTTTCGGGTCGAGCCGGAGGGCCTCGGTGCAGTCGGCAATCGACTTGTCGTATTCGTGTTTGCCGTCGTAGGCTTTGCCCCGGTTGTTATACGCAATGGCGTATTTCGGGTCGAGCCGTATGGCCTCGCTGTAGTCGGCAATCGCCTTGTCAAGTTCCCCCTTCTCCCCGTAGGCCAAGCCACGGCCGTTATATGCTACAGCATCGTTTGGATTTAGCCGGAGGGCCTCGGTGCAGTCGACAATCGACTTGCTGTATTCCCCCTTCTCCTCGTAGGCGACGCCCCGGTTACAGTAGGCGTGCGCGAATTTCGGACTGATCCGGATGGCCTCGCTGTAGTCGGCAATCTCCTTGTCGTACTCGCCCTTGTGCCGGTAGGCGAGGCCACGGGTGTAATAGGTTTCGGCGTCCTTCGAGTCGAGTCGGAGGGCCTTGGTGCAGTCGGCAATCTCCTTGTCGTATTCGCGCTTGGCCCCGTAGGCGACGCCACGGCTACGATAGGCGATCGCGTATTGCGGACTGATCCGGATGGCCTCGCTGTAGTCGGCAATCGACTTGTCGTACTCGCCCTTGTGTCGGTACGCGACTCCACGCGCATAATAGGTATCGGCGAAATCGGGTTTTTGGCGGATGGCCTCCGTGAAGTCGACGATAGCCTTGTCGTGGTCGCCCTTCTTTTCGTAGGCGCCGCCCCGGTTGTAATAGGCTCTAGCGTCCTTCGGATCGAGCCGAATCGCCTCGGTGAAGTCGGTAATCGAGTTGTCAAGCTTGCCCTTGTGCCAGAAGGCAGTGCCACGGTCGATATGCGCATCGGCGCGTTTTGGGTTCAAGCGGATGGCTTCGTTGAAGTCGGCAATCGCCTTGCCGTATTCGCCCTTCTTATTGTAGGCAGCGCCCCGATTACAATACGCATCGCCAAATTTCGGGTTAAGGCCAATGGCTTCGGTAAACGCGGTGATAGCAGCGTCATAGTCCAGTTTGTCAAGAGACGAAACGCCCTTCTGGTAGGCTTCCGCCACCGGATCGGCGCTTGCCGCAACGTTGGGTAGGGACAAGACTGCGATCAAGACCGTCGCCCAACAATTCAATGTGGTCATAGCTTCTACTCCAAATGGAAGTCCTTTTTCCGTGTTAGCTTTGTGATACTGTCGGCTTGATACCACCAAGTGTCGGTTACCGGCCGGGGAGCAAGGGGATTTTCGTGGTCATCACTCAGACGGCCGAACCCAGTTCCCCTTGTACGCGAGCGTCTTGGCCTGCACCAATCTTCTTTCGCGTTGGCTGTTCATCTCCCAAATCAGCGCCAAGAGTGGACCCATTGCGGATTTAGCTGCTTCGCAGTTCCATTCTAGTGGTGCCGTGTACGTCGGAACGTCTATCGGTACCCGACGTTTATCTCGGCTGCACGGGTTCTGGCTCTGGCCCGTGCGGGTTTGTTTCAACCTCGGAATCCGTCTCCCCTCCCCAACCTGGAGGAGGAGAGAAACTAACGATGTTGCCGTTAGTAACGCCTGTTACATTCTGAGATTGGGGCGTCTCTGAGACAATCTTTCCATTAACTAGAGTATACACCGTGCGACTGTAAGTCACAACGGCTACGCCGAATGGGTTCACCGGCGGCGTCCAAGCTTCACCATGTGTCGGCTGGCTGTAGACCTTCGTGATCCTGGGGTTTGGGCATTTCCTCGCGGCGGCGATAAGCCTTTTTATATAGTCGGCCTTGCTCTCCCCTGCACCACGTGCGTTCGCGGGAATCTTCGACAGTATTCCGGCTGCCCTGGCCTCCTGCCGCGTTAGCGTTCCCCCGCCATATTCCGGATAGAGCGTAATGTCGCCATAAACCGTGGGGCCTACCCCAATTGAAGGCTGTATCTGTGCAGTCCCGATGTTGGCAAGCAGGGTGTTTTGGCCAGAACCGGTTTCCCACAACCCGGCTACTCCATGCCCAGTTGATATGGGCGGGTTCCCCCAAAAACGGTCCCAACCACTTTGCGGCTGAAACGCCTCTTGAATTATTACCGCACTCGTCGTGCCAAATGGGTCCGTTGCGATTGTCGGTCCGTTGCCGCAGTACCGGTAGGGATTCGTATCCGGGCCGAGGCCGCTCGGGTCCTGGCTCAGCCAGCGCCCGGTGATGGCATTATACCACCGGTTGTCGTTGTTCTGCAAACTGGTTGCCGTGTCCAATGCCTCGCCCGTGTAGGCGAAGAGGCAGTCCACCGTCGCGGGGCTGAGCGTGCTCGGGTTCGTCTGGCTCAAAAGCTGCCCGTAAGCGGAAAACACCCGGTGGTTCACGATCGTGGTCTCGCCGGCGTTGCCGTTGGCGGTCGGGTCATACGTCGCCAGGTCGCGGATGGTGTTCTCGTTGTCGCCCAGGGTCCAAACGATGTTGCCCGGCTGACTGAGATTGTAGCCCTCACCCCCGGCCCCTCCCCCGGAGGTGGAGGGGAGAAGTTGCTCGTCAGCCAAGAGCTGGTCCACCGCTGGTCCCCAAAGGTAACGGTTCGAAAGATTCGACGCGCCCAAGGGCAAGCCCTCACCCTGGCCCTCTCCCGAGGCGGGCGAGGGGAGATTGTCGAACTGCATGATGATCTGGCTGCCATCGTACACGTACCGCGTCTGCGTCGTGGTGCCGTTGGCCATGATCGTCTCGCCCACCCAGCGGTTGAAGGCATCGTAAACGTACGTCACCGTCTGGCTCGCGTTGGTGCCGTTCTCGTAATCCAAGTAGCTGCCGTAGGCGGTCACCGACGTGAGCCGGTTGCGGTTGTCCCAGGTGTAGACCGTGATGCTCGTGTCTCCCGACTGCGGCGTGCCGTCGAAGCCGTTTTGCGACTGCCAGCGGGCAATACAATTTCCATCAGCGTCGTATTGATAGTTGTACGTGCCGTCGCAAAGCAGTTCGTTGTTCGCCCCGGTGAGGTAAGTCACCGGGTTGCCCTGCGTGTTGCTGTTGGTTACCGTTTGCCGGTTGCCGTTGGCGTCGTAAGAATAGGATTCCGTGCCGGGCGCGCCGCCACTTGCGCCGCGCAACTGCCCGGTCGAGTCGCTGGTGTAACTCACCGTGCCGTCGCTGTTGGTGGCGCTGGCCATGTTGTTCTGGGCGTCATAGGTCCACGAGTAGCTGGGCAACGTGGCGGTGTTCCCGCTCCGTGCATAAACCAGCGACGTCATGTTCCCATCGTTGTCATATTGGTACGTGGCCTGCGCGACGAGGTTCGCCGTGGCGTCGGAATTCTGGTAGCGGTCCACGTAGGTCAACTCGTCCTGCCAGTCGTACTGGAAGGTGGCGGTCTTCGCGGCCAAGGTGTCGCCAACCGTCGGCGACTGCTGCGTGACCTGGCTCATCTGCCCCATCACGCCCCCGTAGGTGTAGGTGTTGACGAAGTCGTTCGTGCCGTCGCTGACGACGCCCGTCGTGGAATCGACGCTGCCGCCGAAATTCGCCGAGAGCGTCGTACGATTGCCGGCCGTGTAGCCCTCGCTCAAGATGACCGCGGGCGTGAGGCCCGGCACTGACTGGCTGTCGCTGAGCACTTCTCCGGCCAGGTCGTAGACGTAGCTGTCCGTGGCCGGCTCGGCCCCGGTCACCTGATCGGTGGCCGATTGCAATAGCCCGGCGGGGTTGTAGATGAAGCTTTCCGTCTCGGTGGTCGTGCCTGCGGCGTTCGACCAGTTTTCGCCGGTTTCCTGGCCCACGAAGTTATACTGGTAGGTCGTGGCCCGGCCGTCGCGATCCGTATATGTTTCAAGCTGCCCCGCGCCGGGCGTGCCATCCGGGTAATAGAGCGACTGGTCGCCGTAGCCCAGGCAGACCTCGTCGGAACCGGAGCCGCTGTCGTTCAACCTGACGGTGGTTGAATCGTTGGCCGGCAGCGTCACCGTGCCCAACAGATACCATCCGCCGATCGACGGCGTGAAGGTGGTCGTGCTCAACTTGGCATTTGGGTCGGAGACCCAATAGTCCCCTTGCCAGCCGCTGTCGGGGGTGGTGGAGAAGTGGACGTAGACCTGGTAGGTGCGTGCCGAAGCGGTGAGCGTGCTTTGCTCCAGATTGGTGAATGTCCAGGGACCGGAACCGTCCGCGGGGGTGGTGATCA
>CAZTPX010000360.1:0-5032 GCA_964615095.1 uncultured Planctomycetaceae bacterium
TCAGGCTTGGGGATGTAGGTCCGCTTGGAAGGCTTGGCCCGGTATGCTCCGCGGTGGATTCGTCCGTCGAGATCGTCGATCCGCCGTTCGAAGTCGATCGCGTAGTCACGTCACGTCTCGCCATCGACGCCCGGCGCCGCTTGCTTCTTCAGTTCGAAGAAGCTTGCCCGCAGGAGTTCCGGCGTGATGTGGTGCAGCAAGCTGGTGAACCTCAACTTCTTATCCTTGCGTGCCGCTTCACGTACACCCAGCAACCCGCGCGACCTGGGTACGAACGGTGTCCCGTCCGCGTTCCGGCATTGAGTCCGGTCCAGTAGCGATTGCCCGGTGTTCTCCTTGGTCAGTCCCCTTCCCTCCGCCGACTCCGCAGGCAGCGGCACGCTGCCCTTGTTCGCCTGTTTCTCCGGTACTATGGAACTGTCTGACTCCCCGGTGACGTGCGCGTCGGACGTGTGGCTTCGCGCCTTCTCCGACCGATCCGCTTCCATGGGAGAAGCGGATGTCGCCGGGGTCTCTCGGCTTCCGTGAGAAAAGTTTCCAACCGTGCGCGTGGTCTCAGACTCCGTGGGGATCATGCCGGGCTTGCCGTTGACGTTCGACATGACTATTGCCTTCCCCTTGTCAGGACAAGGTCGGCCACCACAAAAGGATGTTTTCGGAGCTCAATACACGGCCCGGCTGTACCTCTGTGAACGCTTCGTCCCGCCGGTTGCCTGACAAAACGCATCACTCGAGGCCAAGGCGACTGGCTAGGTCTTACCTCGTACGACTCTTTCATTCGCTACCTTTCTCCGGCTTTCGCCGACGCACCCTGACACCTTTTTATGAAAACCTATCCTACCGAGGCGTCTGCTTGCCGTCTTGTCGTGCAATTTGCATGAGATGAAACATTCCTACGACCAAGCCCAGGATTCCCCCCACGACAACAAAAAGCGGCAAGGTGCCGATGCGACCATCAAGCCAATACCCGCCGGCGGGCGGTAGTGCCATTTCCAATCCGATCGTTGTCAATCGTGCGGACCATTCCATGGCAATGACCATGGGTGAACGATCATCCGACGCTTGTCGTGCCATGGAGTTTCCTTTCGAGCCGCTTTGAGTATATAGCGGTTATCTAATCTGGCAAAGGAAGGCATGAGCTTGCGGGGAAGTAGTCGGAATTGACACACCCATCCAATTAGTTGGAAACGAACATTTCCCAAACCAAACTGAAAAATCGTCAAAATCGTAACTGACTCGCCTGAAAACAGTTACGTCATGTATTTCCGTCAAATTCAGTACTTCGCCTTCGTCCCACTGATTGCGTAACCTTGGATATCTGAGTATAATTCTTAGATAAGGAGTTTCCATCGTAACCCAACCGTTGCAGAGCGACGAATTGGGGGCCCGCCACACGGTGGAAACTAGAATACAGGCATGATTATGAACAACATGCCTGGGTTCGAAACCACCGTCACCGGCCTGGACTTGGCTAGATTCGCATGAGCAAGGGAAGAGAGCTGATGCGATAGACCAAGGCCGGGTCCCCGCCTGGGACGTGTCCTTCAGAAGTGCGGCGCGGAGTGCCGGCAAGGAGCGAGAGGAGCTAGAGCGAATCGCGACTCGGGAAGATGGAACCCCGAGACGCCTACCGGTTCGTCGACCGCCTGCGATGGTGGATCGCGAATGAGCCGAACAACGGAGGTAGCCCGTGAGTAGCGCAGCAGATCTCAAGACGCGAACGGTTAAAGAACTGGCAGAAATGGCCAGGAAACACAAAGTGCATGGCTGGCACGAGATGCGGAAGGACCAGTTGGTTTATGCCCTCTTGCGGCAGGCCAGGACGGCTTCTGCGAAACGCAATGGCGTTCATCGCCCAGCCGCTGTTCTCAGCAAGAATGGCCATGCCAAGAACGGTTCGACGTCCGTAAAGTCCGCGACAACCAATGGCCACTGCAAGAACGGCTCCGCCGTGGTGCCCGCAAAGGTTGGAGCGGTCAACGGCCAAGCCAACGCCGCGCAGGCGAAGAACGGCGCTGCCGCCGTATTGGAAAAGCCGAAATCGTCCACTGCCCGCAACGGCAACGCCGTAGCTCTGCTCCCCGCCGAAAAACAGATCTTGCGGGAAAAAAAGGAATTGCTTGAGAAGGGGCCGAAGCCGCGTACCGCCAATGCCGAGCGCCGTTTGCAGCAGATCAAAGCCCGTCTGGCCGAAGCCAAAGATCTGGCGTTCCACACCGTGCAAGAGGAGCGGAACGGCACCAGGGACCGCTTGGTCGTAATGGTTCGCGATCCGTATTGGCTGCACGTTTACTGGGAATTGAGCCGGCGGAGCATTCAGAGGGCCGAGATGGCTATGGGCCAGCATTGGCATGCCGCTCGACCGGTGCTGCGGTTGCACGAAGTGAGTCGCAACGGCACAACCAGTGCCGCGCGGCAGACCGTGCGCGACATCGAGATCCATGGCGGCGTGAGCAACTGGTACGTCGACGTGCAGAATCCGCCCAAGAGCTATCAGTTGGAAATCGGCTACCTGGCGCCCGGCAACCGTTTTTTCAGTCTCGCCCGCAGCAACGTGGTGAGCACGCCCCCGCCCGGCTCGTCCGACAACTTCGACCGCAACTGGGCGGCAGTGGCTAAGGAGTGCGATCGGGTTTACGCCATGACCACCGGTTCCAACGAGCAGGAGGGCAACGGCGACCTGAAAGACGTCTTCGAGGAACACATGCACCGCACTATGGGCGAATCGTCGTTGACGCAGTTCGGTCCGGGAGCGGGTGGCTCGAAACAGAACTTCCGCTTCCAGATCGATACCGAACTGATCGTCCACGGGGTTACCCATCCGGATGCCCGCGTGACGCTCCGCGGCGAACCGGTGCGGTTGCGGCCCGATGGCAGCTTTGCCGTCCGTTTCAGCCTCCCCGATCGCCGTCACGTGTTGCCGGTGGTGGCCAATAGCAGCGACGGGGCCGAGCAGCGAACGATCGTGCTGGCTATCGATCGCAATACCAAGGTGATGGAGCCTGTGGTCCGCGATCCGGGCGAGTGAGGTAGAACTAGACCGATGTTGGCCCTCTACCGCCACTTGGACGACCTGCCGGAGCGATTTCGCGGCGGCGTGGTCTCGATAGGAAATTTCGACGGCGTACACGGGGGCCACGCCCGTATTCTCGAGTGCTTGCTGCGCATGGCCCGCCAACAGGGCGTCTGCGCGGTGGTCCTCACCTTCGATCCCCATCCGGCCCGGCTCCTGCGCCCGCAGCAGGCCCCCACACCGCTAAGTTGGACCGAGTACAAAGCTCGCTTGTTGCAGGAACTGGGAGTCGATGCCGTGGTCGCCTATCCCACCGATCCTTCCCTCTTGGCGCTCAGCCCGGCGGAGTTCTTCGAGCGCATCGTGTTGGGCCAATTCCGTGCTCGGGGAATGGTCGAAGGCCAGAACTTTTTCTTCGGTCACGACCGCGGGGGCAACATCAAGGTCCTCGGCCAGTTCTGCCGGCAGGCCGGCATTCCCCTGGAAGTGGTTGAGCCGGCCCAGATCGACGGCCAGGTGGTATCCAGTTCGCGCGTGCGGACGTTGATTTCGGCGGGCGCTGTCGCGGAGGCCGCCCACCTGCTCACCCGTCCTTACCGGATTCGGGGCACGGTGATCCATGGCCAAGGCCGCGGAAACAAGCTCGGCTACCCCACCGCCAACGTCGGCGCGATCGACGTCCTGCTGCCGGGCGAGGGGATCTACGCGGGCAGGGCCTGGATCGACGGCAAGTCCTACGCCACGGCGATGAGCCTGGGCGGCAACCCGACGTTTGACGAGTCGGAGCAGAAGGTGGAAGCCTTCCTGCTGGATTACGGCGGCGACATCTACGGCCGGCCGATTGAGATTGACTTTTTGACGCGTTTACGCGACATTAAACGGTTTGATTCCGCCGTAGAGCTTACCGAGCAGATGGCCTTGGACGTACAGCAAACGCGGTGGATCACAGGGAACAATTCATGACTTCACCGATTGCCTGGCCTCGATTTGCTGAAATAGTCCGCGCGCACCAGCGCTTCCTCTTGATCTGCCACGTGCGGCCCGACTGCGATGCCCTGGGTAGCGAGTTGGCGATGGCGGGCATCCTGGAAAAGCTCGGCAAGGACGTATTGTTGGTCAACGATTTCGCCGTTCCGCCGACGCTGACCTTCCTCAACACCGAGAACAAGGTAAAGCAGCTCGGCAAAGACATCCGCCCGGAACAGCTTGACGATCGTGAAGTGATCATGGTCCTGGACACCAGCGCCTGGATCCAACTCGGCAAGATGGCCGACGTGATCCGGCAGAGCCAGGCGATCAAGTTGGTGTTGGACCACCATGTCAGCGCCGACGACCTGGGGGCAGAGTTCTTCAAAAATACCAGTGCCGAGGCCACCGGCCGACTGGTCGTCGAAGCGGCCGACGCCTTGGGCGTTCCGCTGACGCCGGAGATTGCCGAACCGGCTTTTGCCGCCTTGGCCACCGATACCGGCTGGTTCCGCTTCGCCTCGACCTCGGCAGGCACATTGCGGATGGCAGCCCGGTTGATCGACGCCGGCGCGAGACCCGATCTGCTATACAAGCATCTTTATGAACATGACAGCCTGCCCCGCTTGCAGCTTATCGGCCGCACGCTGGCCCGGACCCGCGCGGAATTGGGTGGGCGGCTGATCCATACCTGGATCGAGCGGTCCGATTTCGCGGTTACGGGGGCCTTGCCCTGCGACACGGAAGACATCATTAACATGACGCTCACCGTGGGCGGCACCGAAGTGGCCGTGATCTTGGTCGAGCAGTCCAGCGGCCAGTTCAAGCTCAGCCTGCGCAGTCGATCGGATGTCGATTGCAGCAAGCTGGCCGAGATTTTCCGCGGCGGCGGCCATAAGCGGGCCGCCGGCGCGACGCTCGACGGGCCGTTGGAGGCTGCCCAGTCGCGCGTGCTCGACGTCGTGCGGGCAGCCATGCAGACGAAAACTTCGGAGCCTGTACTGAGTACTGAGTACTGAGTACTGAGTACTGAGTACTGAGTACTGAGTACTG
>CAZTPX010000361.1:0-4954 GCA_964615095.1 uncultured Planctomycetaceae bacterium
CCGTGAAGCCGATCGTGCCGGCCGGATCGATCGTCGATTCCGCGCGGCCCATGGAGTCGTACGTGTAGTCGATTTCCTGGTAGTTGGCCGTCGAGCTGCCCAGGGGGCTGCTCGCCGAATACGTGACGCCACTGAGGCTGTAGTAGTCCAGCGTCGAGATCACCTGGCCGGTCTGGTCGAGGAGGGAACGGCTCAGCGACCGGATGACGACGTTGGAGTTGGTCAACAACTCGGTGCCATTGGGGGCATCGTCGGTGACGTAGGCGGAGTTGGGCGACCAGCCGTCGGTGAAGGAATACGTCAGCGATTCCGTGTAGCTGTTCGCCCAGTCCTCGCGGTAGACCTCGACCGGGCCGGTGGTCTCATAGACGCGGGAATCCGCATTGTAATACCAGCCCGGATAGACGCGGACCTCATGGTCGGCGTCGTCGTAGACGGTGTAGGTCACGTCGTTGTCGGGGTCGATTTCCTCGGTGGTCCGGCCTTCCGAATCCACCTGGTAGCTGGTGATCAGGTTCGCGACGCCGTTGGCGGGCGTGGTCCAGTTCAGGCCCGCGATCAACCCCAGGTCGGTCTGGAACTGACGGTCGTCGCTGTTGCCCTGGAAGCTCGGGTTAAGGTTCACGTCCTGGATCTGCTCGATCACCGCGCCGCTGGCCGGGTCGTATTGGGTGTAGCTGATGGCACCGTTGCCGTCCATGGACCACACGAGTTGCCCGTAGGAGTTGTAGACGTCGGTGGTCTGGGCGGCCGCGCCCGTGCCGTTTTCCGAGCTTCCGACCACGGGCAGTGTCGTCGTCATGCTGGCGATGGCCGCGTTGTTAAAGGTATAGGTGTAGCTGGTCGGGCGGACTTCAACCACCTGGACCGCGTCGGCCACCACGCAGCCGCCAGCGGCATTATTGGTGAGCTGGACGTAAACCGAACTGCTGGTGGCCGTGAACACGCCCAGGCTTTCCCAGACACCGCCCGAAGCCGGGCCCTGGGTCTGGTCAAGCGACTGTTCGAGCAGCAAGTTGTTGCTCGAGCCGTCGTAGACGCTGAAGGGCGCATCGGTAGCCCCGTTCTGCGGGTCGGCCGCCCAGGTGACGAGGACTTCGTATTGTTTGCCGGGGGTGAGACTGCCGAGGGTCCACGTGGCCGTGGCCTGGCCGCTTGCCGCAGCTTCTAAGCTGTCTTGATCGTAGGGGCCGGCGGGATTGCTATAGGCGGTCCACGTGCCGCTAAAGTGAAAATTGGTTGCCGGTTGGAGGGTTGCCTCGACGACCTGCCCCAGCCCGGCGGTCGGATATTGATTGGTCTGGCTGGTGAAGTAGGGCGTCACGCCGTTGACCGTATTGGATCCGGCGATGTAATCG
Source organism: uncultured Planctomycetaceae bacterium (assembly GCA_964615095.1). GTDB lineage: Bacteria > Planctomycetota > Planctomycetia > Pirellulales > Thermoguttaceae > JANXQG01. The sequence goes on from CAZTPX010000361.1 coordinate 1,359, forward strand.
GTGCTGGTCTGCAAGACGGGGCCGCCCGGAGTGCCGATGGCCGTTTCCGCCTGTGTTCCACCCTGGGCCACCGCCGTCTGGTAGGCCCAGCCGGCCACGCCGCCGGGGCTGGTCACGCTGGCCGTGGTCGTGGGATAGTAGGTGTATACGTCGATCAGGCCCGAGGCCGGATTCAGGTTCACGTCAAGGGTGGCGTACGAGGAGTTGTAGCCGTACTCGGTGTAGCCCAGAGAATCGGGGTATCCCGATCCGCCGGTGTTGATCGCCGATGGCTGGGCGCTGAGGATCAAATTGCCGTTGTCGTCATAATCGTTGTAGATGATCGAGTGCTGCGAGGCGCTGCCGGACAGTCCATTCCAGGTGTCTTGCAGAATGGTTTGGCCCTGCTGGTTGTCGAAGGTGACGACGACGCTCTTGTCGGCGCGGCTCTCGACCGTCTCGCTGCTCCACTGGTTCGGCTCGTCGGCGCTGCCGTTGAAGGCGTAGGCGTAGGTCGACTTACCCGCGCCGCCGCAGGTGCTGCAGCCCGCGCCGGAGGCGTCGATCTCCTGCACCAGCCCGTTGGAGAGGTACTTGTAGTAGTCGTCGGCGTAGGCGGCGATGTCCGCGTCGGTCAGGACGGTGTCCGGCTCCGACTCCAACTGGGCGTAGTTGCCAATGCTGTTGGCCGACATCATCCGCTGCAAGGCCGCGTCGCTGATCGAAAGCTTCAATTCGTCGTTCACGCCCAGGTTCGAGTTCGACCAGGGGCCCTCGTAATAGCGGTAATAGGTGGCCCCGGTCTCATCACCGTACTGGTCGAAGGTTTGCATCAACTCCAGGTCGCCGGCGTTGCCCCCGCTCTGCCCGGCCGTATAGTAGGTGAGCGAGGCGCTGCTGACCTGCGTTACGGCCTGAGTGACGATGTCGACGTTCTGGACCGACTCGCTGGTGACCCTGCCGGCGGGGCTGAGCGTGTAGCTGGCCACCTGCTCCGTGCCGTCGCTGGTCTGCGTGGTGTCGCTGGTCTGCGTAGTGGAACTCCACCAGTTCGTGCCGTAGGTGTAGGTCACCGTGCCGCTGCCGCCCGGCGGGATCATCTCCATCAACGTGCCCGGCGCGTAGCCCGTCACGCCGTTGCCGGCGAAGATCCACTGCGTACCGTCCAGGTCGGTCTCCACGAACTGCTCGTCGCTTTGCGGCGTGCCGGTCTCCACCAGCGAGCCTTCGGTGGCCGGATTGGTGGGCGTGAAGGTCTGCAGCGGGTCGTTAAACACCTTGCGCTGCCCGTTTTGGGAGGTCATGTCGCCCAGGCTGCCGTTGGTGGCCAGCGTTGCGAGCTGGCCGACGCTGCCGCACGCGCCGTAAGCGGCCGAAGCGCTGTAATCGCTTGCGTCAAGCCCCGTCGGCTTGTTGGTCTCCAGCGTGCCGGCGACGTTGGTCGTGTCCTGGCAGGAGCAGTTGGCGCAGTAGTTGCTGCTGGACAGCGCCGGGCCTTGGATCACCGCGTTGGCGGAGGGCGCGCAGGTCGTGCCAGCCATGCTCAGGAGCCCGGACAGGGAGTAGTCTTCATTTTCCTCCTGGACGCCCTCGGCGAGCGTAGCGCCGCCGTCCAAGCAAACCGCGAACGACTCCTGCGGCTCGTCGAAAATCGGATCGTAGATGGTCGACACGGTGAGCGGCGCCGTCGTGCTCAAGGCCGCGATCGTGACCGCGCCCGCCTGGTTGGGTACATAGTTTTCATTCTCGTACGCCGTGCCGTCCTGGGTTCGGAAATCGACGGTCAGGGGGAGATCGGACGGTTCGCTGATCGTCACCTGGAAGCTGGCGGGGCTGCCGTCGGCCACCACCGACGACGGACCGCTGATGTTTACGGTCGGCATCGAATCGACGTCCTCGATCGTGGCCGTGGCCGAAATCCCCGCGCCCAGGCTGGCCCCGCCGCCGCTGACGCCCGTCGCCTCGAGCCCGAAGCTCGGATCGTCGGGCTCATAAATGCCATCCAGCGTTGGCACCGGGGCCGAGGCCGTCAGGTTTCCCGATTGAATCACCACGGAATTATTGACGGAAGTGAAATTGAATCCGGCCGACGCTGTCGCGTTGAGGGTCTGGTAGAAGACGGTGACCGGCAGGCTGGAAGCGCCGGAGAGCGCGATCTGGAAGTTGGCCTGATCGCCCTCGTTGACCGGCGAGGCCGGGCCACTGACGGTCACTGAGGGCATGGGGTCGGTGTTCTGGACGTCGGCGACGGCCGTGGTGGGCATGCCGAGCGATGCCCCGGAGGGCTTGCTGATACTGAGCGTAAAATATTCCGCGCCGGTCTCGTACACGCCATCGTCGTTAGTGGTCACGGGGATAAGGGCCGTCCAACTGAAGGCCGGGACCGTGACCGTGCCGGAGGTGGCGGTATAGTTGGCCGGCGCGGTCGCCGTGCCGTTCGCCGTTTGGAAAGATACCTCTGTGGGGGAATCCGAAAGCCGGCTGAGCGTCACCTGGAAGCTGGCGCAATTGCCATTCCCCGCGCTTATGGTACCTGAGGGGCCGACGATGCTCACCGCAGGGGGCGGGGTCGTATTCTCGATGTGGGCCGTGGCCGAGGCGGCCGCGGGCACGCTGATGTTGCCGCTGGCGCTCAGCAGGCCGAGCGTGAAGGACGGCGAATTGGCCTCATAGATGCCCTCATTCAGGGTCTCCACAGGGATACAGGCCGTCGATTGGAAGGCGGAAATCGTGGCCCAGCCGGAGCTGGCATCGTAGTCGAAGCCGGCTATGGCCGTGCCATCATGCGTCTGGAACGAGATCGATTCGGGCGCGTTGCAGGGCTGGCTGAGCGTGACCTGGAAGCTGGCGACATTGCCCGCGCTGACCGACCCTGCGGGGAAACTGACACTTGCGGAAGGCGCCGGGCCCCAGGGTACGAGCGACGCGCTGGCCGATGGGGGCGCGCCCACCGTCACGCCGCCTGTGGCGCTGGTCAGGTCGACGGTGAAGTAATCGCTATTTTCCTCGTAGACGTTGTCCAAGGTAGGCACCTTGAACGTGGTACCCATGCTGTAGGCGGGAATCACTGCCCAACTCGCAACGGAGGTGTACTCCAATCCGGCAGAGGCCGTGCCGTTCTGGGTATGGTAGAACACCGTGACGTTCGAGGTGACCGTCTGGTTGAGTTCAACGCCGAACAAGGCACTCGTGCCCTCGTTCACCGCACCGGGACCGGTGATGGTCACGGTGGGCGAGGACTGCGTCTGTTGTTGCTCAGCCAGCGAATCGCCAGCGCCGCCGTCGCCGGGCGAGGCCTGGGAAGCGGTAGTGCCTTGGGAGTGCCACGGGGCGTTGGGATCGCCGCCGGACTGCCATTGGGCGGCCACGGCGGGCTCGTAGATCGTACCCACGACCTGGCCGGCACCGATCGTCAGGTCGCCCGTGGGGTTGGAGAGCGTCACCGTGAACGTCTTGTTCGCCGTGGCGTTGGGGTCGGCGATGGTAAAGACGGGCAGCGTGTCGGGCACCGTCTGGCCGGGCTGGAAGGTGAGCGTATCCTGCGGCGGGACGAGATAATCGTTCCCCTGCACGGCGGTGCCGTCAGTGACGGTGTAGTCGATGGTCGCTGGGGCCGT
>CAZTPX010000362.1:0-4949 GCA_964615095.1 uncultured Planctomycetaceae bacterium
CTTTGCCTTGCCGACCAACACCACGGCCCGCGAGGTCCGCGTCCGCGTGGGCGACCGGGACATTCAAGAGCTTCACGCCGCATGCAGCGGGGAATAAGCCGTGGCCCAGAGGGGACGTAACCCCTTGCCGGGAAATCAGTTAGGGCGATCGCGCGGGGCCGGGCGGCGCCGCGGACGAGGAAAACGCCGTTCGCTCCCCTTGACACTAATCCATAGTAATGGATAAATATAGATACTTACGGTTCGTTGTTCTTTGGTAATTCGGTTTTGCGACGCGCCGCCAAGGCGCGTCGCGCAAGGAAGGCGCGGCCTCGTCCGCCGCGCTGGTTGGAGCATTGCGCTTTGCTCGCAGCGCAGTGCTCCTCTCCGAACCGCACAATCACGCGGGATCGCATTCCACGTTTGCATGTACACGCCAGTGATTTCTGAAAGACGAATCGTGAGGCGACTGAAAACCCGCGCGAGCATTGGACCGCGCGCAGTGGACTGCAAAATCGAATTCTTGGTTCGGAGGCAACGCTTTGCGAATGTCACAGATCCCGCGGACAGATGATGCATGGGGCCAGCGGGCAAGCAATCTTGCCCACTCTTGCCCTCCATCTTCATTTCATATACGTTCCATCCGAAGAAGTGGAGATATATGTTTTCTCCGCGTTTTTGCCAGTGAAATAAAGAGCGAGTCCACTCCGATGATGAAAGCGATTTGCAGTTGTGGTGGTATAAAATGGCCGAAAAACGAAAGAAAATTGATTTCGGGCAAGTTCGGGCAAAAATCCCCCATCGGCAGTATGCATGCACCGGCTGCGTCAGCCCTTGCGGGCCGGCGTCGTCTGCCGAGTCGCTTGCAGGGGCGGCGCGGCAACCGGCACGATATCCGTGATCTCGGTGATTCCATTGTCGTCGACTGTCGGTTCAGATCGCGGCGTGCCAGGGCTAGCGAAACCGTTCCCGCCGGTAATCACCTGCGCCGCCAGGAGCGTCTGCACTACGCGCATCACGTCGTCCGATCCGGTGGCGGCCGCACTGTGCCCGCCGCGGCCGGATGTCCCAAAGTTGACGAACTGGCCGTTGGCCAGCGCCGCCGCAATCTCCTTGGTCAGGGCCGGCGCCATCTCCAGCCTGCGCAAATCGAGATACGCCTGACCCGAGGCCATCAGCGCCTCGGCCTTCATGCGAATGGCGTCGGCCTCCGCTTCGGCAATTGCCCGGATGCGTGCGGCCTGGGCCTTGCCCTCGGCCTCCTGTTGAATGATGTTCTGCTGGGCATCGGCCTGGGCCTGGGTGATCTGGCTGGCCGCCAGTTCCGCCTCGCGCTGCTGCCGCACGGCGGCCTGTTTCTCCGCTTCGGCCTTCGCGATCGACGCGCCGTTGGAGGCGATCTGCATGTTCAGGTTCTTTTCCTGATCGTTGACCTTCTGCTGGGCCTCCAGTTGCGCGATTCGCGCTCGCTGCGCCTCTTGGGCCTGCACCACGTCGGCGCTGGCCTTGGCGCGGGCCGCCGATTCGCGCCGCCGGGCCTCGGCCACTTCGCTCAGCACGGCCTTGATGTTCAAGCTGTTGAACGACAGGCCCAGGTCCAGAAGCTCGCGGGAGCAGGCCTCCTTGATGATCACCGCCAGTTCGTCGTCCTCGCCGCGGGCCACCAGGGCCGCTCGTGCCGGCGTCTCTGCGTTAGCTGCCGCGCTGGCTGCCGCGGCCCCGCTGCGGGCGTTGAAGAGTTGATCGTGCTTGAGCAGATTGATGGCTCGCCGACCGGCCGAGGAGAGGACGTCGGTCAAGGTGGAAAGCTGCTGGGCGCTAGGCTTGGAGAAGAACTTGTTGGCCGCCGTATTGACCATGCCGTCGGTCTCGCCGACACTGACGATCGCCGAGGCCTTGACGGTCACTTTCACAGGCGCGGACCGGCCGCTCGTATCTACGTCTGCCGTTTGGTCCGTGATTTCGATGTCGATGTTGATCGCCTGCGCGGGGATGACCTTGCTGACGGTCAGCATGGGGATCAAGGTCGATTTGCAGGGACCGCGGTAGATCGCCAGTTTGCCGCCCATCCAGCTTACCAGGCGGATCTCGCCCGCCTCCACGTCGCGCAGGAAGGCATTGACGATGATGGGAAGTAGGGCGAAGACGGCCAACAGCGCGACACCAATGTAAACCAGATACATGACAAGCTCCTCAATACGATGGTTGTTAAAGCAGACTAATTCTAACGCACACTGACAACGACGCGCTCGGCGGCGATGTTCACTTCCTCGACCACAAGGCTATCTCCTACGTGGACCGGCATGTCCGCCTGGGATTCGACCAGACGGGCGCTGAACTGCACGATGCGCCCGTCATGCTCCAGCGACACCAGGCCGCGGCCGTTGCGAAACGGCGTGACCGCCTTGGCCTCGCACATGATCAACGTGCCGATCGAACTGCACGGCTGCCCTTGAAAGCGGAACATCAGGTTCCAGAGCGGACGCACGGCGAAATACTCGATCCCGCAGGCGGGCAGCAGCGCGAGAAGACCGGCCGGCACGGGTCCAAGTTGCAGCCCGGCGACAAGCGCATAGGCAAAGGCGCCGAACATCGCCATCACGCTGAAAATGGCCCGCGGTGAAGGGATCAGGCGGATCGCCCGGAAGCCGTCGGCGTTCTGGCTGCTCTGGGTATCGGCTTTGGCTTTGGCGACGGCAGAGGTTGCGTGTGCCGTATTAGACCCGCTTGTGCCGGGCCTCGCCCCAGTGTGCCCGGCATGCGCGTTGGCCGCACTCGCAACGTGTCCACGCGCTGCGTGTCCCAATCGCAATCCGCTCGGCACGGGAGGGGCGCTGCGCGGCGCTGTGCCCACATGCGGGTGCCTGTGCATACCCGGCAAGGCCATGAGCATCAGCCCCGCCAGACCGACTGTCATCAGAATTAGAAAGCTCATGGTTTGCACTTTCCCCCACGATACATAGATTAGTACCCCCCTCTGCTTTTCTCGTGCTTATTATACACAATCGCGGGACGGTTGGCAAAAACGATGGAACGGCGGGCACCGGCTTGCGGGTCGATGCCGTTGGGAACGGGGAGGAATGGCACAGAGGCGGTTCCCTACAGGTGTTACCTTTGCGGCTCTCGAATTGAACCACACCCACAATACTTGATACTTGTGGCGGTATCCAGGTTGGGCTAGAATCAGGCTTATCGAGGCGTGGAAAAGGGGACCAGAATATGCCATTCCATTTCGAGAAACTCACGATCAAGGGCCAAGAGGCGGTGGCCAACGCACAATCGTTGGCAACCGACCAGGGCCACTCGCAAATCGAACCGCTGCACCTGCTCCAGGCCCTGCTGGAAGAGAACGACGGTGTCGTGGCCCCGTTACTGGAGAAAATCGGCGCGAATCGGGGGCAGCTCGAAGGCATCGTGCGTTCCGAGTTGCAGCGGTTGCCCAAGGTCAGCGGCGGCTCCCCGCCGCAGCCCAGCAACGAGTTGGCCCGCGTGCTGGAGGCCGCACAGCGCGAGGCCGACGGCATGAAGGATGAATTCGTCTCCACCGAGCATCTCCTGCTGGCCCTGACCAAGATCGATTCGAAAGCGAAAAACATCCTCAAGCTAAACGCCCTGACGGATAAAGAGCTTCTACAGGCCATGCAGGCCATTCGCGGCAGCCAACGGGTCATTGACCAGAATCCCGAGGCCAAGTTTCAGGCCCTGGAGCGTTACGGCATCGACCTCATCGAGCGGGCCAGACAAGGAAAGCTTGATCCGGTGATCGGCCGCGACCAGGAAATCCGCCGCGTGATCCAGGTTCTTTCCCGCCGTACCAAGAACAATCCCGTCTTGATTGGCGAGCCGGGCGTGGGCAAGACGGCCATCGTCGAGGGGCTGGCCCTGCGGATCGTGGACGGCGACGTGCCCGAGACGCTCAAGAATCGCCGCGTGGTGGCCTTGGATATGGGGGCGCTGGTGGCCGGCACGAAGTTCCGCGGCGAGTTCGAGGAACGCTTGAAGGCCGTGTTGAAGGAAGTCACGACTGCCGGCAACGTTGTGCTCTTTATCGACGAGTTGCACACGGTTGTCGGCGCGGGCCGCGCGGAAGGCGGCAGCGATGCCGCGAACCTGCTCAAGCCGGCCCTGGCCCGCGGCGAACTTCGTTGCATCGGGGCCACGACCTTGGACGAGTATCGCAAGTACGTGGAAAAGGACGCTGCCCTGGAGCGGCGCTTCCAGCCGGTGACCGTCAATGAGCCGAACGTCGAGGATACGATCGCCATCCTGCGGGGGCTGAAGCCGCGCTACGAGGCCCATCACCGCGGCGTGAAGATCAAGGACTCGGCCCTGGTGGCCGCGGCAAACCTTTCGCAGCGTTATATTGCCGACCGCTTCCTGCCCGACAAGGCCATCGACCTGATGGATGAGGCCGCCAGCCGCCTGTCGATGGAGTTGCAGAGCGTGCCGCAGGAGATTGACGAGGTGCAGCGGCGCTTGGTGCAGCTCGAATTGGCCGATCGGCAACTGGCCGAAGAGACCGAGCAGCACGCCAAGGAACGCCGCCAAGAGATCCAGGAGGAGATGTTGGATCTCCGCCGCCGCCTGGCCGATCTGCGCAAACAGTGGGAGTTGGAAAAGAGCGGCTTGGGCGACGTTCACGAGATCCGCAGCAAGCTCGACGAAGTCCAATTGCAGTTCAACCAGCTTGCCGCCGCCATCAAGGAGAAGCAGTCGGCGGGCATGCCGGTCAACGAGGCCGATTATCAGAAGCTCTACGAACTCGACATGCAGCGCAAGCGTCTCTCGGAGCAACTCGAGTCGACCGACAAGCCCCAGCCGGCCGTGAGCGGGCGTCGGCTCTTGCGCCGCGAGGTCGGGCCCGAGGAGATCGCCGAAGTGGTGAGCGCCTGGACGGGTATTCCCGTGAGCCGCATGATGGAGACCGAACGGGCCAAGCTGCTGGTGATGGAAGACCGCATCCACCAGCG
>CAZTPX010000363.1:0-4886 GCA_964615095.1 uncultured Planctomycetaceae bacterium
GGACGTCATCAAGCAGACCGGCGTGACGACGCGGAAGCGGGTGCCCGACATCCTCATGTGCGTCAACGTCGTCTCGCCCGGCGGCCGCTACGACCAGCTCTACCTGAGCAACTACGCGCTGATGTACATCCGCGACGAGCTGCTTCGCCTGCCGGGCACCAGCGACATTTTCATCGCCGGACAGCGCGACTACAGCATGCGGATCTGGGTCAACCCGGACAAGCTCGCCGCGATGAACCTTACGGCCGACGATGTGGTGGCCGCGCTGCGCGAGCAGAACGCGGAAGTGGCCTGCGGCCAGATCGGCGGGCAACCGGTGCCGCGGGGGCAGGAGGTGCAGATCCCCTTGACCACCCTCGGCCGGCTGAAAAATCCGGCGCAGTTCGCCGACATCATCCTCCGTGCCACGCCTGACGGCCGCATCGTCCGCATTCGCGACGTGGGCCGCGTGGTCCTAGGACCCAAGAACGAAGACCTGAGCTGCCGCTGCAACAACATGGGATCGGCGGGCCTGATCATCTTCCAGTTGCCCGACGCCAACGCCCTGGAGGTGGCCGACGCCATTCGCGCCAAGATGGAGGAGTTGAAGAAGGGCTTTCCCGACGATTTGGACTATGTGATCCGCTACGACACCACGCCCTATACGCGGCAGTGCATCGACGAAGTGGAGAAGGCCCTCCGCGACGCGATCATCCTGGTGGCGCTGGTGGTGTTGTTATTCCTGCAGAACTGGCGCTCGGCGATCATCCCCTTGATCGCCGTGCCGGTGGCCATCATCGGCACCTTCGCCGTGATGTACGTGATGGGGTTCAGCCTTAACAACCTCACGCTCTTCGGCCTGGTGCTGGCGATCGGCATCGTGGTCGACGACGCGATCGTGGTGGTCGAGGCGGTGGAGCACCACATCGAGAACGGCATGGCCCCGCGGGACGCCACGCTCAAGGCCATGAGCCAGGTATCGGGCCCGGTGATCGCCGTGGGTCTGGTGCTGAGCGCGGTCTTCGTGCCTTGCGCGTTCATCCGTGGCATCACGGGCCAGTTTTTCCGGCAGTTCGCCTTGACCATCGCCGCCTCGACGGTGATCTCGGCCTTCAATTCGCTGACGCTCAGTCCTGCGCTGGCGGCCCTGCTCTTGCGTCCGCGCGAGAAGGGTACCGGCGAGGTCCTGCCTCGCCTGGCTTACGCCGTGCTGGGCGGCTGGGCGGCGTGGGCTCTCGGTGGCCCGCCACTGGCCGCTCTCCCTTTCTCCTTTTCTCCCTTTCTCCCTCTCTCCCTTGCCCTGGCGGGCGCCGTCGCCGGCTGGTTCGCCGGCTTGCCGCTGAACTTCTTGCTGGGCCGGGCCTTCCGCCTCTTCAACGAGGCCTTCGCCCGGGCCACCAACGTCTATCTCCGCGGCGTGGGGATCTTGCTCCGCACCAGCGCGCTGGTGCTGGCGGTCTACTGCGGATTGCTGGGCCTGACCGCCTGGAGCTACTCGCACACGCCCAAGGGCTTCGTCCCCACGCAAGACATGGGATACCTGTTAGTGGCCTTCCAACTGCCCGACGCCGCCTCAACCGAGCGGACCGTGGCTCTTACCAATCGGGTCGAGGGGATTTGCAAGACCGTGCGGGGCGTCAAGACTCTCGTGGAGTACAACGGCCAATCGTTCCTGTTGAGCGTCAACGGCTCGAACTTCAGCTCGATGTTCGTGATGCTCGACGATTTCGAGGAGCGGCAGACGGCCGATATGTCGGCCGACGCGATCGCCGGCCGGCTGCGGCAAACGCTCAGCCGCGCAGTGCCCGAGGCCACGGTGGTTGTGGTGGGGGCGCCGCCCATCCGCGGCATCGGCCGCACGGGCGGGTTCAAGTTCGTGGTGGAAGACCGCGGCGACGTGGGCTTGAAAATGCTGCAGCAACAGACCGCGAACCTCGTGAAAAAGGGCAACGAACTTCTGGGAGCGAACGGCCGTCCGCAATTGATCGGCTTGTCGAGCGTGTTCCGCGCCAACGCGCCGCAGATCTACGTGGACGTGAACCGCAAGCAGTGCATGACGATGGGCGTGCCGCTGGGCGACCTCTTCGACACCCTGCAGGTCTACTTGGGATCGCTGTACGTCAACGACTTCAACCTCTACGGCCGCACCTGGCAGGTGATCGTCCAGGCCGACGCGCCCTTCCGTACGCGCAAGGAGACGGTCGGCCAACTCAAGGTCCGCAACACGACCGGCGGCATGGTGCCCGTGGGGACCATGGCTACGACCAAGGACGTCAACGGCCCCTTGCTCATCAGCCGCTACAACACCCACGTGGCGGCCTCCATCAATGGCAGCACGGCCCTGGGAATCAGCTCCCGGCAGGGCATCGACCTGATGGCCGACCTGGCCAAGAAGGAACTGCCCAAAGGCATGACCTACGAGTGGACCGAGATGGCCTTCTTCGAGGTCCAGGCGGGCAGCACGGCCATGGCCATCTTCGCCATCTCGGTCTTGATGGTCTTCCTCGTGCTGGCCGCGCAGTACGAGAGCTGGTCGCTGCCCTTGGCGGTGATTCTCGTGGTCCCCATGTGCCTGTTGAGCGCGATCGTCGGTGTATCCGCCTTCCCCATGCTCATGCCCAAATCGCTGTCAGGCGGCGGCCCGGCGGACATCAACATTTTCACGCAGATCGGCTTCGTGGTACTGGTGGGCCTGGCCAGCAAGAACGCCATTCTGATCGTGGAATTCGCCAAGCACCAGCGGGAAGAAGGCACGCCGCGGCGCGAGGCGACCCTGGCGGCTTGCCACCTGCGGCTGCGGCCGATCGTTATGACCTCGCTGGCGTTCATCCTCGGCTCGCTGCCGCTGCTGATCGCCCACGGCGCCGGGGCCGAGATGCGGCGGACCCTGGGTACGGCCGTCTTCAGCGGCATGCTGGGCGTGACTGTGTTCGGCATCTTCCTCACACCGGTCTTCTTCTACGTCATCGATTGGCTGGGCAACACGCCCGTCTTCCGCTCGCGGCGGATGCGGATTGCCGGCGACATCGCCATTTTCCTCTTGACCTTCGGATGGCTCTGGGTGCTGATCAGGCTTACGACGGAAGCGATGCGAAGTCCGGGCGAGCGGCACATGCCCGCGGAACCGATGGATGAAATTGAGGGGAATGACGGCGACAATGGAGGTTCGTAAAGACGACGCGCAGAGGAGAGACGACGAATGCAGACCCGTTTGCAGTACTCAGTACACAGTACGCAGTAGTTCAGACGGGAACGAGGATGCGCAGATCCGGCATGACGTGATAAGAAACAACTACGAAACCGGGAGCCACGGACGTATCTCGCCAGCGCGCAGACGAATTCAAGACACTAGAAACGCACCTTAACCACCAGGTACTGAGTACTGAGTACTGAGCACTGAACCCTAATCACCGCCCCATGTTCTCCCGCTTCTTCATCCATCGGCCGATCTTCGCTTCCGTGTTGTCGATCATCATCACGCTGGGCGGCGGCATCGCCGTCTGGGTGCTGCCCGTGGCCCAGTATCCGGAGATCACGCCGCCCACCGTGGAGGTCTCCGCCTGTTACCCCGGCGCTACTTCCCAGGTCGTGGCCGACACCGTCGCCGCGCCTATCGAGCAGCAAGTGAACGGCGTGGAAGGCATGCTCTACATGTCCTCGCAATGTACCAACGACGGTACCTACACGTTGACGGTGACCTTCAAATTGGGAGTCGATCTGAACATGGCCCAGGTGCTGGTGCAGAACCGCGTGGCCATGGCGCTGCCGATCCTCCCCGACCTGGTCAACCGCAAGGGGGTGACGGTCAAGAAGAAGTCGCCCAACGTGTTGATGATCGTGAACCTCTTCTCGCCGCCGGAACCCGGCCATCCCGACGGCATCCGCGACAACCTGTACCTCAGCAACTACGCCACCATCCAGATCCGCGACGAGCTCTCGCGATTGCCCGGGGTAGGCGACGTCACCTACCTGGGCGAGCGCGACTACAGCATGCGGATCTGGCTCAACCCGCAGGAGATGGCCTACCGCGGCCTCTCCGCCGCCGACGTGGTCCTGGCCGTGCAGCAGCAGAACACCCAGGTGGCCGCCGGCCAGATCGGGCAGCCGCCGGTGCCCAAGGGGCAGGATTTCCAGTACACCATGACCACTCTGGGCCGCCTGGTCGACCCCGAGCAGTTTGAGGACATGATCCTCAAGTACGACAACCAGGGCCGCCTGGTCCGCATGCGCGACGTGGCCCACATCCAACTCGGCGCCCAGGCCTACGATCAGGCCTGCACGCTCAACGGCCGCCCGTCCGTGGCGCTCTCGGTGTACCAGTTGCCCGGCTCCAACGCGCTCAAGACCGCCGGCCTGGTCCGCGACAAGATGGAGGAACTCAAGACGCATTTCACCCAGGGCGTGGACTACAAGATCGTCTACGACACCACGCCCTTCATCAACGAATCGATCAACGAAGTCTACAAGACGCTGTTCGACGCCGTGCTCCTGGTGGCCTTCGTGGTGCTCTTGTTCCTGCAAAACTGGCGCTCGGCGGTCATCCCCCTGATCGCCGTGCCGGTGGCCATCATCGGCACCTTCGCCGTGATGCTGGCCATGGGTTTCAGCCTCAACAACCTCACGCTCTTCGGCCTGGTGCTGGCGATCGGCATCGTGGTCGACGACGCGATCGTGGTGGTCGAGGCCGTGCAGCGTCAGATCGACGACGGCCTGCCCCCGCGGGAGGCCGCGCTGAAGGCCATGCGCCTGGTCTCCGGCCCGGTGATCGCCGTGGGCCTGGTCTTGAGCGCGGTCTTCGTGCCCTGCGCGTTCATCACCGGCATCACGGGCCAGTTCTTCCGGCAGTTCGCCCTGACGATCGCCGTCTCGACGGTCATCTCGGCCTTCAATTCCTTGACCCTCAGCCC
>CAZTPX010000364.1:0-4864 GCA_964615095.1 uncultured Planctomycetaceae bacterium
GCGACTGGCTGTGGATGTAACGTGCAACCACCTCCTTGCCCACGCCTGTCTCGCCCGTGATCAGCACCGACGAATCAAACTTGGCCACTCGATCGGCCAACTGGATCACTCTCTGAAACTCGCGGCTGCGTACTTCCACGGACGCGATTCTCATGCGGCCCGAAGATTCGACTTGGCTTTGTTGCCGCTGGAGCTCCAATTCCTTCTCGCGCAACTGATCGCTCAGGGCTTGAATCTTGCCCTGGATGTCGGTTGCATGGAAGAAGGACAGATCGCCCGCGATTTCTTGGCCCCAGGAGTCGACATCCATGCCTATCGCCAGACACTGTTCATCGCCCTTCCCACGGCACTCTCGTTCCACGAAGTACACACTCTTTCCAAGGCAGTAGGTAGCGTAGCCACTGAAATATCCCATAAGAATCCAGCAACGGGGCCGATCCGATGTCCCGATTTCTGCCAGGGAGTTATCCGCTTCGACGGAGTCGTGACAAGAGACCTCCATGGAAAAACGGCCCGCTTCTGCATCCAATTCATAGGATACCACCGTCGTCGTACCGGCACCGACGAGCCGATGAAGCTGAAAAGCGGCTCTGACCCATTCACTCAAGTTGTCCCATTGGAACAGTCGCTGCATGGTCGCCGCACCAATGTTGCCCCAGAAGTAGCCCCATCGCGTCATGATCCTGCGGGCGTCGTCCTGGCCCACCATCTCGATCAAATCACGGCAAAACTGCCCAAATGAGGCGATGTCGAGGATGAGAAGTCGTCGGCCATGGAGGTCTACTAGCCCGTCGCCAAAACGGACTAGTTCGTCCAATCGCAGTTCTTCGGCTTTCATGGTTGCCGGCCCTTAAATACTCAATTGTGTTTTGGTGCCAACCAGCCACCATTCTATCAAATTGAGCGACGAACTTTCAATATGATGCAACGCCAGGCGTGCGGTCGCACGGGCTTTCGGTGATTTCGATTGTAATCACCCATGTCGAAAGTGGAACGGGTATTGCTACTTGGTGTCTCGGGCATTTGAAGCCAGAAAAACCAATCTCTGCACATCACCCCCCACAAATATGTGGTCTCACTTGTTCACGGGGGGCTGCATCGCCGAGAAGACTGAACGCCGAGTGTCTCAGGACAAATGGCGCGTACATTATAGAACTCCTGGAAAGTCATGCCCGGAAGTTGCCAAATCTTCGTCCTCGAACCTTGGGAGTTCATGTTATGAGAGACATCCGGTCGATTGGCGCGGCCCTGATTCTGTTCAATTTCAGTTCGGTGAGTGAAGCCAGGTGGTTCCGCGGGGGGATAAAGACTATTACGTTCCCGCGTACTCGGCTGGTTGTGCGCGAACGAACCAGGCATTATCGGTGCCGGCTGGCAGCCTTCCGGCGGCTCCTTCGGGCGCGACGGCCTACGGTCTGCAAGGCTCGTGGGTTTGACATCGCCACGCCCGACGCGGGCGAGGCGAAGCCCCTGCACGTTCTTCCTGTGGCATTCGTTGTTCCGCAGGAAACAGGCTACGTGGAAGCGACTATTCAGATCGAGACGAATCCTGGGACTGCGACGCCCGTCCGCGTGTTCGGGGATGTCGCAGAGAAAAGGTGAGCAGGTTTATGGACGTTGTTGGCACGAGACTCCATGTCCGTCGGTATTCCAATCAGACCATCAGCAAGAAATCCATTCAGGCGTTGTTGCAAGCAGCAATGGCCGCCCATTCGGAAGGGGATGAACGTCCCTGGCATTTCGTGGTGGTGGAAAACTTGGCTACGCGAGCGCAAATTGTTGAAACTCATCCCACGGCACACATCGTTGTGCAGGCGCCGGTGGTCATCCTTGTCTGTGGCGACCCAACGCTTCAAAAGTACCCGGGATTTTGGGTTCAAGACTGCGCCGCCGCAACCGAGAATATCCTGATCAAGGCCCAAGCCATGGGACTGGGCGCCATGTGGTTTGGCGTTTATCCGATTGAAGGCCGAGTCCAGCACATCCGCAATATTCTTGACCTCCCGCCAACTGTCATTCCTTTTTCGTTGACGACCGTTGGGCATCCGACCGACCACAACGGATTGAAATGCCAATATGACGCATCTCGGGTACATTTCGAGCGATGGCAGACGTCCTGACAACTTGGCGTCAAGCCTGCAACAAAACTACGTCAGCGGAGCCGGTTGTCGGCGAGCCGCATTACAACTACGCCTCAACGGAAGAAGGGCGGTTGACATGCTCCGTTCAATCGTTGTCACGGGGGGGCGAGTTCATAAGCATCTATCGCTTTCCTGAAAATCCTTATCGGCCCGCCATGGCAAGGACCGCATTCAAGGCTCGGCGTTGTGGGGCGGGCGATGGACGATCAACGGCTTTAGGCCGTCGAAGTCGTAGGGCCCGGTGATGTAACATCGCTGCTGGCCGGGAAGAAGATGCGGAAGATCGTTCCCTTGCCGGGCAGGCTGGAAACTTCGATTGTCCCCTGGTGGGCCTGCACGATGCCGTGGACCACGGCCAAACCCAATCCGCGGTCTGTGGACTTCGTGGTAAAGAACGGGTCGAAAATCCGTGCTAACGTCTGCTCGTCCATGCCGCGGCCGGTGTCGGCGACCTCCAGGCAGGCGCAATGGCCTGGCGGGGGGTCCGTGTCGCGGAACGTGCCCGTGGCCGGCTTGGCTGGGCAACGGACCGCGCTGGTGGAAACGGCAATTGCCCCGCCTGGCTCGCCCAGGGCTTCCGAGGCATTGATTACGAGGTTCATGAGAACCTGGCCGATCTGCCCCGCGTCGGCATCAATGGCCGGCACGTCCGCGGCAAGGCGGTAGGTCAACGTGGCTTTCTTCGACACGGACATGGCCAGCAGCTTCTTGCTGTCTTCCACGACCCGCGACAGGTTCACCGTCTCGACGACGAACTTGCCCTTGCCGTAGTAGACCAGCATCTGTTGGGTCAGGTTCGCCGCCCGCTGGGCGGCTTCCTTGATCACGTCAATGTCCTCGCGGGCTGGATGTGAGGGCGGCAAGCGCAGTCTTGCCAGGTCGGCATAGCCCACGATCCCAGCCAGGATATTGTTGAAATCGTGGGCGATGCCGCCGGCCAGGATGCCCAGGCTTCCCAACTTCTGGGCATGCAGAAGACGGCGTTCCATCTCGCGTAGCGATTCCTCCGCGCGGCGTTTTCCGGTCACATCTTGGAACACCAACCCAGTTCCAATCAGATGGCCGGTTTCATCGAAGACCGGTGCCGCGCTGCCCTCGATAGGCACCCATCGGCCATCCCGGGTCGCTAGCATGGCGTGGTTCGCCAAAGCCAGGGTCCGCCTTTCGTGGAGCACACGGGCGACCGGATCGGCCACGGCCTGACCGGTCTTTTCCTGAACCATGTGAAACACGCCCTGGATCGGTCGACCCACCACCACCTCGGCCTTCCAACCCGTCAGCGACTCGGCCGCCCGATTGATGAGGGCGATGCCGCCGCCCGCGTCGGTGACAATCACCGCATCGCCGATGCTCATGAGGATGACGCGCAACCACTCGCGCTGTTGGCGAAGTTGGCGATCGGCCCGCTGATTGTGCAGCGCCAACTCGATCTGGATGGTTAGGTTGCGTTCTTCAAAAGGCTTGCGCAGGTAGCCCGGCAGCCCGCTGGGCTCGGCCGGGGCCAACCTGGCCGGGTTGGAGTGGGTGGTCATGTGGATCACCGGCACGTCTTGCTGGCGACGGATCGCGTCTGCGGCCTCGATGCCATCCATGGGCCCTTCCAGGACGATGTCCATCAACACGACCTGCGGGCGTGTGCGAGCGGCCATGGCAATCGCATCCTCGCCACTTGCAGCGGTTCCCGCGACCTCGTAGCCCAGTCGCTCTAGCTTATGCACAATATCCATCGCAATCATGCGGTCGTCTTCAACGATCAGAACCGTAGTTTTATTCACGTCTTGCCTTCTTCCTGGAAAACACTTATCGGCCCCACATGGTAAGGACCAAGTCCAAGGCGAGGATTCGCGGGTCCGGCGCCGGGCCGTCGCTAGGGCGGTTCTCGTTGCTGGCCCAGCAAGCCAATAGTGCGGCATCGGGCACGTGCTGCCGATCGCCAAGCGAGGAAAACGCCGCCGCACGAGCCTCTGCGTCCGTCGCCGCGGTCGCCCCGGCCGACACGGAACTGGTGGCTGTTGTCGATGACGTGTTGGCCACCGCGATCCAACCATACTGACTCAACTGGCTCCAGGTGAGGGGCAATGGCTCGTGCCAGCCCCAGGGATTCTCCAACTGGAACGTGTCGTAGGTGGGGCTGTTGGGGTCGGCGTCGTAGCTAGCGATCTCGTATGCGTGGCAGCTAACCAACCCTAACTGCGAGAAAAACGTGGGATCGCCGCTGAGGAAAATCGCCGCCGTCACCGCCTCGCCGCTTTGAATCGCGGCGATCACGGCCTGCTTGGTCGCCAGGTCGCTGGCCACGGGAGAATACGTCGTCGCGGCAACGCCCAGAACCTGTTGGTCCACCAGATTCATGTAGCCAGAGGTGAGAGCCGCGTAGGTATTACTTCCGTCCCGTCCCTCGTGCCCGGTTTCGTTCCACTGGGCATAGGCCTTTTCGACAATGGGCAACCAGTAGGACCCGTCGGAGCCGGGCCGGTCGTATACCAGGCCCCCGTTTTGCCAGGCCGGCAAGAGACCATTGACAGTGACGTAATCCGCAATGTACGGCCCCGTCCCGTTGTTCTGATAGTAGAACCTTACAGTGTAGCTGGCGATGCCGTTCTCAACCCCGTTGGAAATAATCATGTTCTCGATGGCGGCTGGGGAACTGTCAGCGATCGCGCCCAGGGCGGCGATCAAATAGCAATCCCCCAAGTTGCCTTGTTCATCGTCGTTTGATGACG
>CAZTPX010000365.1:0-4859 GCA_964615095.1 uncultured Planctomycetaceae bacterium
GCGGGTCGTTCATCGACACCACGCCTTGTCCTTCCATGTTCGACTGGCCGGCGAGAATGAAGACTTTAATGGGGCCTTTCTTGGCATGCCCGGCCCACGCCGGTCCAGCAAGGATCAAGATGGCCATTACCGGGATGACTGCAACAGATGCGGGCACTCTATAAGTGAGTCTCATTTGGCGTTCTCGTGGGTGGTAGGATTGTTCGATAGTTTCCGCAGCAGTTCCCGGGTCTTGATGCCCGAGTCCTTGAGGTCTGCATTTTTCCAGTGTCCTTCGTCGGCAGCACTGGGTTTCAGCATCGAGCAGGTCTCGTCTTTGTCGGCGATCGACCAGGTTATGAGGCTGACCTTGTTAGTGCCGCACCAGTCGATCCACTTCTGCCACTCGCGGAGATTGAGAGGGCCATTGCCGGATGCCTGCATGGCCGCGGATTCGGTGATGAAGATCGGGATTCCCTTCTTGATGGCATAATCACATCGGTCACGCAGGAACTTGCCGTGCGTTGCGGCGTAGAAGTGGCAGGTGTACATGATGTTGCTGAAGCCCCGAATCGGATCGTCGGCTACCAGATGAATATCCTGATCCCAATGAGGGCTGCCCACCAGGATGACATTATCCGGATCAATCGCACGGATGGTCTTGATCAGTTCGATGGAGTATTCTTTGACCCTGGGCCACGAGTCGTTCACCGGCTCATTGAATAGTTCGTAGATGACATTCGGGGTCCTACCGTGCTTTCGGGCCATTTCCGCGAAGAACCGCTTGGCGTCGGCCAGTTTGATGCTGTGGCTGTGCCAGTCGATGATGACGTAAACGTCGTTCTCGATCGCCCCCTGAATCACGGCTTCGAGCTTTTCCTTCGACCAGTCGGGTTTATCGATGTAGCCGCCTTTGGGCTCGACTCCCAGGGCCGCCCTTACGACTGAGCACTTCCAGTCGCTGGCCAGCCATTTCACGCAATCTTTGTTGTAGAACCGGGGCCACCAGTTGTGCCAACCGTAACTGACTCCGTTCAGCACAGTCGCCTTCCCGTGCTCATCGGTTAAGTGGGTCCCCTGGACCGACAGCTTGCCGTGCTCTTTTACGGGCTGTGCCTGGAGATTCAGGGACATAAAAATCCCGAGAAGCAACGCTGACGCCGCAAGTTTGAGGTTCATGGTGTGGTTCCCATTCACGGGGTCAGTTCGGCTAACGGTGATTCCCGTAGTTGTTCCCTTCATCTCCATTTCTCCAGCGAATTGGAACGCGTGCCGGCAGCGTTTTGCAGATCGTGGTCCAAAGCGGCACCATCGAAAGGAATGACGATAATCTTGCTGCCATGTCCGTTATTACCGTGCTGCGTCTCCTTTGGCGTATCGAGCACGGCAAACGTCATGGCGGTCACATGGCCGTTTTCGATGAGCACCCCGGGACGTTCCAGCTTGTGCCAATGATTTACCGTGCCATCGGTGTAGCGGATGAAATCCCTGGTCGGATCATAGGCAAGGCCGCGGTTGACCCAATGACTCTTGCCGTCTTTGGACGTGAGGTGGTATGCCTTCCGAGTGCTCCAGGAATTGACGACGATGTGGTAGAGGCCGCCGGAATAGAAGATGGCTGGGTCCTCCAGATCGGGAATACCCTTGGGGAAGACGGACGGCCCCATCAACTTGTACGGCCCCAGGATGCCGTCAGCGGCCTTGCTGATGAAGACCTGCCCCGAACGGGGCACGATCATATAGTCGCCATCCGGCCGCACCATGATGCTGATGTTGGATGCCTGAAGCCCTTCACCTTTGATTGTTCCCAACTGTTCCCACGGGCCGCCCAAGGATTTGGAGACAAAGACGGTGCCTGGCCGGGTCTCGCTGATGACGACCGCATAACGGCCATCCGGCAGCACCAGTGCCGTCACGTTGTGGCCTTTACCGCCTTGGTCGTTTGGCCAACAAAGCCCCTTATCGATGTAAGGCCCGGTGAGCTTGTCGCTGACCGCATGCACGGCCCGCGAGTTCCCCCATTCGCTGTGCCCCTTGGCCTGATCCCAGCGGCTGGCGAACAGATGGTACTTGCCATCGGGGGCCTTGATGATTTGCCCATCCCAATAGCTCCAGCGGGTCATGGTCGCGTCCTCCAGACCGTTCTTCTGGTCACGGGCACCCACCTCGGCTGCTCCCCAGGCATCCTTGGAAAGAGAACCGTTGATCGGCATCGGCAGAAAATAGTTGATGAAGGTCTTTGTCGCAGCGGGTTTGGTCTCTTGGCAGAAACCGGCATGGACGCTGATTGACAAGAGGAGAACCGGCAGGACAATAAATAGAGGTCGGACGATCTGTTTCATTTCCCTTTTCCCTTTTTCGATTACGTTCTGAGCGACATGATTCGTCGCCATGCTAACATGGACGCCTGCGACTTTCCAGTCGCATGGACGACTCCCCGCCACGATTCGGACCTTCGGGTGGCGACGCTAAGTCTTGTCGATCGTGTGGGCGGGTAACGGTCGAAGCTCAACAGCACGAAGGTTAGCTGGTTTCCACGTTTGGGGATCGGCGGGGCGGATGCGAATCGTCTGGATTCCGGGTGTCTTGATGCGGAGCACACCGAACTCGATTGTCCGGTAGTTGTCGTGCGAGCCAGTGTTGGGTACGTTAGCTTGCAGGCTTGTCCGGTCGGCTTCGAGCCGAAGGATGGTTCCGGAAGAGGGCGATGCCGCCTGCGAGGAAACCTGGAACTCACCGGACGCGGTGAAGTTCACCGTCCATTCAACGAAATCGCTGCCGCTACCCCAGTAACCAAGGTTCATCGGGCCGCCACGAGATTCGGCCCGGACACCGCCATGCACTTCGGCGGCCTCAGGATCGAGAGTAAGGGAACCGTCTACCGCTGGTTTGACAGCCCGGGTCTTGGGCGACACGGCCTTGAGGCCGGCTCCCACAACCTTCAGGCTGAAGGCAAATTGGCAGGGCCGTTGTGGCGGCAGGTGGACGACCACCCCATCTTCGGTCTGCTGCCAGTCGAGCTTCGCAGGAGACCCCAGCAACGTGACTTCTTCGATCTTGCCGGCCCCTTCAGCCAGCGAGCGAATGGTGGCCTTGCCATTGGTCGGCCATGCCATCAGCCAGGCGTAGACGGCACCGTTCTTCGTCGTGAAACGAATGTCGTGGGCAGTGTAGAGCGTCCTGGCGTGGCCTTCGTTGAGATTACCGCCCGCCATGACGACCTTGCCCTCGCCCCAAACATCCCAGGCACTGGAACCATGGATGCCTTCGCTGTTGATGTCCATCCAGTCGCCCATGTCTTGCAGGGTCTTCAGGCCGCCGGGATCGAGTTCGCCTGCCGGGGTAAGGGGAATGTTGATGGCGTAGTTACCGTCGCGGGAGATCGCTTCGAGCATCTGATGGATCACCATTCCGCTGTCGTAGAATGTGCCCTTGAGATAGAACCATTCACCAAGGCCGTTTTCGGTCTGCCAGGTGCAGTCTCGCTTGATGTCGGCGGGCACGTGCGATTCGCAATTCACGGCAACCGCACGAGCATCTTCGTTTCCCTTGGTGAAGGCCATTGCTTCCAGGCGGCCCCCATTCCTCGCGATGCTCTTGTTGTAAAGGTGGGCAATGACCCGTGGCGTAGCGTCGGCTCGCAGACCTCGGCCGGTGCCATGACCACAGAAAGGATAGCTGCCGCCGCCGTCGAAGTAGATGAAGTCGGGCGAGAATTGGTCGATGGCGTCGATCACGCGGCGAGTCCATTTCGTGGCATACCAGACGGCAAAGTCGCGGTGCTTGGGCAAATCGCCGTTGGGGATGCCGTGCGACAACGGATCCCGCATGCGAAACTCATTGGGATCGCCGTTGAAACCGGGCGGAAAGGCAACGTCATCGCGGAGGTCAATGCCGTAGAGGTCCTTGAGATCGAGCCCCATATTCTTCCACCAGGTCTCCTTGCCTTCGTAGTTTTGAGCACCGTCGTAGGGAAACCCTTTGCGAGGACCTTCCAGGTCAGCCAGAAATGCCGGCTGATACCACCAGAGCGAATAATCACCATGAAAGGCGATACCGAAGCGGATGCCTTCGCGGTCGGCCGCCTTCTTCCAGCCGGCCACGATGTCGCGATGGGGACCAAGCTTTACCGAGTTCCATGGCTGGTACCTGGAGTTCCACAGATCGACGTTGTCGTGGTGCATTCCCTGGGCGATCACGTACCGTGCTCCAGCACGCTTGTAGAGTGCCATCAGCTTGTCCGGATCCCACTTCTCGGCTTTCCACCGTAGTAACATATCCTTATAGCCGGTCTCGCTCGGATGGCCGATGCGTTCGAGGTGATGCGGATAGACGCGGGTGTAGCCGCCCCAGGCGTGTTTCGGCATGTAGATCCACTTAGCGTACCAATCGCCGTCTTCGCCGACCGACTGCGGTCCCCAGTGAAGCCACATGCCGATTTTTGCCTCACGCCACCACTTGGGCTGCCGAAAATGATCGCCAAGCGATTTCCAGGTGGGCTCGCAAGGACCAGACGCGATCGGCACTTTGATTACTTCGGTGGCTACGGCTGGCAACATCGAGCCTGACAGGACCAGGCCAATGCTCAGGCAAATCCGTGCGACAACGAACACGGCCCTGGTCTGCGAAACAAAGCGGTCCAATCGCGACCATCTTCGCCGCCAGGGGCGGGAGGGTTCCTTCTCAAGGACTCTGGCTCTCATCAGTACGATTCTCCTTCGGTGACGGGTTACGCCGGTGGTCGATTTCACGATCCAGCCTGCCAGTATGTTCGATCGGGGCCTCGTCTGCAAATAGTCATGAGTTCCCAGGTTATCGCTGCAGGGCTGCTGCGTGGATCGGTTGTCAACCATGTCGTCGGTCCAAACCTGGTCGCGAAC
>CAZTPX010000366.1:0-4841 GCA_964615095.1 uncultured Planctomycetaceae bacterium
AAGCGGGTCTCGAACTGCGTCTGCACCTGCCGGGGCTGCAAGCGATGAGCGTCGAACTTCTCGATCATCGCCTCTCGCGAAAGATACGTAATGTGGCCCAGCATGCGGGCGATCGACAATCCGACCGTCGGCCCCGGCCCGTTGCCGTAGTACTGGCCGTCTTGGTAGGCCGGATCGCGGAGAATAGCGTTGCGTCCGACGATGTCGAAGGCCATGGCCTGGCTGGTCAATCGCGGCGCAGTGGCCAAGGCCATCGTGCCAGCCACCATCGCCGGCAATTGCGTGGCCCAGGTCAGGGCCAGTTGCCCGCCCAGCGAGCCGCCTACCACGGCCCGCAGGCGGCGGACGCCCAGATGCTCGACCAGCAATTTCTGGACCTTGACCATGTCATAGACGGTGATCCTGGGGAAATCGGCCCCGTAGGGCCTTCCGGTTTCCGGATTGACGCAGTTGGGCCCCGTTGTGCCACGACATCCACCCAAGAGGTTGGGGCAGATGACAAAATAGCGGTCGGTATCGATCGATTTGCCCGAGCCGACGACGAGATCCCACCAGCCGGGCGTATCATCGGCATTATGCCGGGCGACATGCGAATCGCCCGACAGGGCGTGACAAATCAAGACGGCGTTGTCACCGGCTGGATTCAGGGTGCCGTAGGTCTCGTAGGCCACCCGCACGATGGGCAGCCCCCCCCCCTCTTCCAGGGCGAGGGGTTCCTGGAAGGTGACATATTGGGCATATTTCAGCGGAACAGCCGAGCGAACGCTGTCGCTACTATCAAAAACGCTGGTATCGGTCGCCATGCGTTCAAGTGTATAGGACAGCGCAAGCGGGGAAAAGGGGCGGGGGCAATTCGTCGGGTGGACTTCAGTCCGCCCCAGTGCAGGCGGACTGAAGTCCACACTACGGAGCTCACATCTGCGTGGCAACTTCCGCCGGACTGGAATCCCCGGATTTCACCCCGGCGCGGTTCCATTCCAAGATCGTCGCCAAGTTGTCCCACGTCCCTCGATCTTCCAGTTCCTGCCAGTAGGTCACCAACTCGTGGAAAGCCCGGCCCCGCCGGTCTTGTCGTTCCTGCCGCAGGTAGTCCAGTCCCGGCCGCAAACGCTCGAACCGCTGCGGGCTGCCGAAATAGAGTTGGATCTCGCACGATTCCTTTTGCGCGAACTCCGCGAAATTCTCGATCCACACGTCGCAATCGTGGATTTCGCCCAGAAGCGTCTGCAGCTTCTTGACCGTATCGCCGATCTCGACCAAATTGCTGGCATAAACCGGCCGGGCAAGCTCCAGCGTGTAACGCAGTCGCTTGGCGGCTATGCGCATGGCGTGATGCCGCTCGTACTTCTCCGGGTCGGCAAGCCCCGCCGCTTCCTCAACCAACTGCTTGAACCCCTTGCGAACGCTCTTTCCCGCTTGATTGTGGGCATGTTTGCCCGCAGTCAGCGGCTTATCTCCCGCGTCTTCCAAGAACGAACGGCAGGCATCCTGCATCGCCTTCATCGTACCGTGGACCTCGAATTGATCGATGGCCTTGAGCACCCGCGGCTGAAGCCAGAGTCGCTGGCGCTCGACGTGATTCAACAGACAAGCGATCCCCGGCACGAGGATACGATCGGCAACCGTGGCCAGACTCGAGACGAGGAATTCGATCAGCACGTCGTGGTCCCGGGCTTCCCCCAGACTTCGGGCCAATTGGCGAATCTGCTTCTTCCACTCCTTGACCTGCTTCCGCTTCCAGCAAACGTCAAACATGTCCAAGGCAGCACACAGCCGCCGCGAGGCAACGCGGGCGTGGTGAATCGCCTCGATGTCTTGGCCCAAGCGGATGCCACCCAAGTGCTCGGTAAGTTGCTTGATCTGTTTCCGCAGGCTTCGAGCCGCCAGAATGCGATAACCAGGATCGGAAGAACGTGTCACAGAAATCACCTAATCGACTCAGAACTTATTTCAATAACCCCGAGAACGTCCCAGAACCAGCACGCCCAACACGTTATTGAAATAATTTCTACGAACCCGCCCTTTCCGGTTTGCCCCGATTACCCGGGGACCAATCTCACCGTTCTGGGAAAAGATTCAAAGAAGCCAACGCGAGACTTCCGTGCCCAAGCCGATCGCCCTCCCCAATGGCAAGATATTATTATAGCGTTATTCGTGGCGCGGTTCAATCGCCAGAAAATCCATGCGAATGGGGGGCGGCGTTCAGAGAAGCCGCTTTGCACTGAACTTCCCCCCTTCGCGGTTTTCGCCTATAATTCGCGCCATCTAACGGCTGCCGAAGAATCTGGGCCGTGTAGGAGGTTGTTATAATCAATCTTTTGCCTCTCCCAGTTCCTGTAGCCCGACGATGGATAGGAGGAAAGCTACGGACGGACTACGGATTGGAATTGGCCACGACACCCACCGCCTATGCCTTGGCGGGCCCGTTCGATTAGGGGGGGTCGATATTCCTCACGACCGGCAACTGGTGGGCCATAGCGATGCCGATGTGTTGCTGCACGCCCTGACGGATGCCTTGTTGGGGGCGGCCGCGCTGGGCGACATTGGCCAGATGTTTCCCGATACCGATCCAATCAACCGCGGTCGCGACTCTGCCGAAATGCTCGTCGCCGCTCGGGACGCGATCGCGGCAATCGGGTTTCGGATCATCAACATCGATTGCATCGTTTTTGCCCAGCGGCCCAAGCTCCTCCCCTATCGCCAGACGGTTCGCGAGCGGATCGCCGATATCTTGCAGATCGAACCCGAGCGGATCGGGCTCAAGGGCAAGACCGGCGAAGGCCTGGGGCCTATCGGGCTGGAAGAAGCCATCTCGGCTGAGTGTGTAGCCCTGTTGGAGAAGAGATAGTTGTCAGTGTTTGAACTTAGTACTGAGTACTAAGTACTATTGTCCAGAACCCTTTTGTACTCTTGTTTTGCCCATGATTCGCCTCTATAGCACGCTATC
Source organism: uncultured Planctomycetaceae bacterium (assembly GCA_964615095.1). GTDB lineage: Bacteria > Planctomycetota > Planctomycetia > Pirellulales > Thermoguttaceae > JANXQG01. Next base: position 2,948 of record CAZTPX010000366.1, read on the forward strand.
GCGATCGAAAGAACCCCTTGAAACGGTCCAGCCCGGCAAGGTTGGAATGTACCTGTGCGGTCCGACCGTCTATAAACCCAGCCACATCGGGCACATGGTCGGCCCGGTGATTTTCGACGCCATCAAGCGCTACCTGACCTACTCGGGCTACGACGTCACGTTCGTGGTGAATATCACCGACGTGGACGACAAGCTCATCAACGAGTCGAACCAGCGGGGGATCTCGATGGCCGCGTTGGCCGAAGAGATGACCGCCGATTACATGCGAAACATCGAGGCCCTGGGCGTCGACACGATCGACCATTTCCCCCGCTGCACCGAGAACATCGACGAGATCATCGATCTTGCCAAGACGCTGATCGCCAAAGGTTTCGCCTACGAGTCGGAAGGCGACGTCTACTTCGACGTGACCCAGGACCACGATTACGGCAAGCTGAGCAACCGCAGCACGGAAGAAATGCAGGGCGAAGGCGGCAGCATGGCCGAGCGAAAACACAACGCCGCCGATTTTGCCTTATGGAAGACGGCCAAGCCGGGCGAGCCTTCGTGGCCCAGCCCCTGGGGAGCGGGCCGGCCGGGTTGGCACATCGAGTGTTCGGCCATGAGTCGCCGCTTGTTGGGCAAGACCTTCGACATCCACGGCGGGGGGCTGGACCTTATTTTCCCCCACCACGAGAACGAAGTGGCCCAAAGCGAGTGCGCCCACGGCAAGCCCATGGCCAAGTACTGGCTGCACAACGGCCTTTTGCAAGCCGCCGATGAAGTCGGCAAGGTGGGCGGCCGGGCGACCCGCGCGGCGGCCGTGGATATCGACGCGCAGATTGCCAATAAGGTCAGCAAATCCAAGGGTTCGTTGCCGTTCCGCGATTTGCTGCAGCAATTCTCCGCCGAGACGATCCGCTTCTTCCTCCTGGCCACGCACTACCGCCGGCCGGTCGAATACAGCGAAGCCCGCCTGCGCGAGACCGAAGCCGCGCTGGAGAACTTCTACCGCTTCTTCAAACGTTACGAGCGCGTAACGGGCGAGAGTTTTTATGCGATTGTCCCGCCCCTGCGCCGGGGACAAGGCGATTTCGAGCCGGGCGACGATCCCTTGCTCAAGGACGTGGTCCATCATCGCAACCGCTTCCTCGACGCCATGGACGACGACTTCAACACCGGCGGGGCGATGGGCGACGTGTTCGAATTGCTGCGCCGCTTGAACAAATACATCGACGACGAGAAACTGGAAAAGAAGGACGCGCAAACGCCGGCCAAACTCGCATCGCTCCGCCGCGGCGTGACCGTCTTCCGCGAGCTAGGCGGCGTGATGGGCCTGTTCCGCCAACCGCCTGCGGAGAAGCAAACCGGCGGCGGTAACGAACTGGTCGGCAAACTGATGGGCCTCTTGATCGAGCTGCGGGCCGAAGCCCGCAAGAAGAAGGACTTTGCCACCGCCGACCAGATTCGCAAGCGGCTTACCGAAATCGGTATCGTTTTGGAAGACCGGCCGGGCGGGACGGAGTGGACTGTGAGCTAAGTAACGATAAAGACCCTTTACAGAAAAATGAATGACAGAAAAATGGAAGAGGGGAGAAAGGAAAATGGGGGAAAGGAAAATGAACTCATCATCACCTCCTCAGTTCTTCGTTTCCTATTTCTTGTCCCCGTGTACTCACGGGCATTTTTCTGTCCGAAATTCCTCTGTTAAGGGATTCTGAACGTGATTTCCAGTATGACCAGTGATCGGGAAGCCGGCAAGAACGAACCTGATCCGGTCATTGCTCCGCCACGACGCCGCTGGTTCCAGTTCTCGCTGGCGATCCGAAGGACTCATCCCCATTCGATTTGGGATCCGAGATCACTACTGTCCGGTTGAGCGATGATTAGGTGGTTGAAACTATCGTGATTTCTA
>CAZTPX010000367.1:0-4804 GCA_964615095.1 uncultured Planctomycetaceae bacterium
GTGCACTCACAAAGGCCGTGTAAGCGCCTCCGGACTCGTTTCTGGTGGCTTGATAGGCATTGACCACAGGAAAATCGTTTGAAAGCGTTTCTCCTGTAACGTAGACGTCGCCGGCCGGGTCAATGGCCAGCGCGTGGGTGGGACTGGTGTATTGGCCCACGCCCGTGATGCCACCGATGTAGTCCACGCTCGAACCGCCCAAATACGTCAGATACGTAAACACGGGATCGATCACCAGCGTTTGGCCGTGGTCGTATTTGCCCAGGTGGAAACGAACTTTGTCGCCGGCGATGGTATAGCTGGCCTCGACACTTTTCTTTTCACCGGCGACGTTCTGATAAACCACCGGCTTCTTCAAAGCCAGATCGCCGTCCGCCAGCTTCAGAACGACGTTGCCGTCGGCGCCGAGACTCGGCTTGGCACCGGTCAAACCGAGCGAGATTTGCTTGGGGTCGGCGCCGGGCGCGACAACGAAATCGTACTCCAATTGGCGCTGATTGCCGTAAAACACAGCATCGATGCCCGGGTAGATGCCCTGGTACTTCACTTTGCCGTAGGTAGTGATTCCGCTGCGCCACTTCTTCGGGTCGTTGCCAACGTAGTAGTTGGCTACACCTGCCAACTTATCGACGCCGGTAACCTGGGCGTCACGATTGGCTCCCCGCAGTTCCATACGGAAAACCGACGGCGGAGCTTGGGCACCAACTGTCGGCCGCAGCGTGAAGACAGCTTCGTACGATGTCAGAAACAATGAGTAGCCATCGCCGCGAGATAGAAACCTTACCTGGCCGTCCGTTTGGCCCTGATTGGCCTCGAAGCTCAAGGGCAGGGCCAGGAGGGTCGCCTCGGCCGGTTTCGCGTCGCGTGCCTTTTCTGTTGGATCCGCGAAGATTTCCCCGGCCGTGCCGTTCCAAAGGACGATAGACATCAAGCTGATTCCGGCCGCATGCAAGGCGGAACCCGCGTGTGCTGACCAAGTTCGTGCGTTCGCCATTTGCTCTTCCCCCGTATGTCCGCGAGGAATGCACATGCGAGCCATTCCAAGGCTAGGACCAGCTCTCAGTTTCGCAGAGGTTGGAATTCTTACAGCACCGTAACAGTGAAATTAGGCACAGATCGTTGCCTCTTGCGACAATCTCCCTTCCGAAGGCTTATGCCTGCCGGCGGACGGCCCCGAGCCGGGAATTTGTTTGTGCCTGGGCCATGTGTGCCTGGGCCATGACAGTCGCCATCAATGATTGGAGCAATCAGGGACGCCGGCTCCGGTCGGAAGACGCCCATGCGGAAGTTGGCCGAGGCGCTCAAATCGTCCGCAACGCGAGCCAGAAGTCGGCTTCTGGTCGTTGGCCGAGCGTCCCAGGGCAGTGCAGGTGGTTCCTGGCGTTCGGTCCGCGAACGCTGTCCTCAGGGCCAGTATGCGAGTCGGCGCCAAACCGTCACGAGGTGAGAGTGTCCCGTTTTGCCAAGCCGGGGATACTCAGCTTCTTGACAAGAACCCTGGAGTTCCGGCGGCTTTGGTCGTACTTCTCGCGGCGCGCGGGCGGAAGGTCATCGGGAGCGCCTTCCACAAACCCACCCTTCAACTCGAAGTAAGTAAACGCCTGGGTCGATAGCGCGATCAATGCCGAGAGACCACTTTCGCGGGCTTTGTCTTCAACAAAACGCATCAGCTTTCGACCGATGCCCTGGTGTTCGTGCGAGGGATCGACATAAAGGCTGGCCAGTTCGCCCTTTTGTTGCTCGGCGTAGACGTGTAGCGCTACGCACGCGACCGGGTTCTTGTCGATTTCGAAGATGTAGTAGTCTGACAGATTCGTTTCGATCTCGGAGCGCGTTCTGCGGATGAGTTCCTCGGCTTCCACGGCCTTCTTGGTCAACTGCTGGATTGCCCGGATATCCTTTTTTCTGGCCGGGCGGATCTGTTCGTATTCGTTGGCGTAAATCAGCGTGCCGATCCCCTCGTTGGAGAAGACTTCCGCGAGCAGCGCTTCGTCCTCGCGCCCGTCGACGATGTGGGCGCGAGGCACGCCTGCGGCGCACGCAGCGGCCGCATGGCTAGCTTTGGAGACCATTTCCGGCGAAAATCCGCCGCCTCCGGACTGGAGAAGTTTCTGCAAGTCCGTCACCACCATGTGGCGAACGAGCTGGCCGCTGTACTGCAGACCGTCCTGCGAAGTAATAAAGATCAGCTTTGCCGCGTTCAAGGCTACTGCCACCGCGACAGCGACGCTATCGGAGTTGACCCGGTATGCCTTACCCTCGGCACTAAAGCCGATGGGCGAAACGACCGGAACAATGCCCTGGTTCAGCAAGGGTCCGAGGAGCTCCGTGTCAATCCGTTCTACCCTCCCCGTGAACTGGTGATCGACGCCATGAATGATCCCCAGCGGGACTGTAATTACGGCATTTGTGGTCGCCGCGCCGAGGTCGTTGGCCGAAAGCCCGCTCAGAATCTCGTGCGTGATACGGTTCGCGGCGTCAACGGCGAGCTGCAATGTTGTAGCATCGGTCACGCCAGTGCCATCGAGATTGGAGGTCTGGGCATGCTGCCGCTCGGCGAGGGCCTCAATCTGTTCGGCTGCGCCGTGCACGACTACTACTCGGATGTTCAACGAACGCAACAGGGCGATATCGAGGAGAATATTCGCGAAGTTCTCGTCTACAACAACGCCTGCATCCACGGCGATAATGAACGTCTTCTCGCGGAATTGCGGAACGTATTGAAGAATCCCGCGCAGGTCTGTGAGCTTCACGGTAGCTCCGTCGATGATCTGGTCTTGAGCGGCTTGAAGCCGGCATTCCAGGTTCCCGCGCTCGCCGCCACGTGCTTATCACGTTCTATTCTAACCGGCAAATGGGTTACGGGACATGGAGGCGGGTCGGTCCGGATCGCCGACCAATGCGCTCGGCCGGCGGGTGGCTTCCCTTTTGTCGTAGCCGCCGGACACGATTACGCGCGCGCCGGGTTGTATGCGGCGCAGGGCGCGCAACGTCTGCGGCGCCACCTTTGGACCGCCGCGCAAGTCGTCGGCGTGATGAGAGCCGCAACGGGCCTCGGAGGACCACCGCGCACCGGATCGCGCACCGCACCTGGGATGCAGGATATGCACGATGCGATGCTGATTTTGCCGCTTCGTCGCAACCTACGATTGCCGAGCCCGGGACTCGGGCTAGTAGTCTGCGTCCGTATTCCCGAAGATTTTCGCGAACGCAAGTGAGACAGCCAATCGTGGCTGCAAGCCGGATTTAAACCGGCTCTTCCTGATTGCGAACACTCATCTGCAAGCCCCGAAGAGCCGCCTGAAAGGCGCCCTCAGCGGGAACCCGGGCAAGATTGCCCCGCCCCACTGTGCAGACATAATCGTTATTCTACGTGCCTCACTCCACTCGTCTGGCCACGATCGGGCCAGGATTCGAATTAGGCCGGCGAATTGCCATATGGAGTGACAAGCTCGCCGAGGCCCAGTGGAGATTCCGGCGAAAATTCGCAAATCGGACCGGATCGATTCGCACTCCCCAACCGATCGGAAACTAGGGTAGCTATGACTGAAAAACTAGACGCGCCCATCGTCGCTCCCACAAACGGCGGACCCAAGGCGCCGCCCAGTCCTGCCCAGCCAGCGGCGCCCCAGCAACCGGCAGGTGAGTCCCCCCCCCCAGCCAGCCAGCCGGGAGCGCCGCATAAGCCGGCTGATCCGCCGACTCCCCCGCCCGCCGCCAAGAAAATCACTGGCAAGAAAATCGCGGTAGCGATTCTTCTGCTCGTCGTCGTCGCAGGGGCTGCATACTTCGTTTGGAAAATGTTCTTCGCGACGCCAGCTACTCCGGACAGCATCGTTGTCCTCAGCGGCCGGATCGAAGGAGACGACTCGGCGGTGGCGGCTAAAACCACCGGGCGCCTTCTTGAGGTTCGCGTGCGGGAAGGCGACTTGGTCAAGGCCGGCGACGCCATCGCGGTTCTGGATGACCAGCAAATTCGGGACCGCGAGGTGCAAGCCCAAGCGGTGCTCGCGGGAGAGGAGGCGAAAGCGGCCGCCGCGCGCATTCAGATCGCCTTCCTCGAAGAGCAGTTGCGGCAGAATCAATTGCAAACCGAACAGGCGGGCGTCGATGCACAAGGACGAGTGCGCCAGGCCGAGGCGGATCTGGCCGCCGCGGAGGCCGACGTGGAGCAACAACAAGCCGCCTATCAGATTGCGCTGTTCGACCAGACGGCGTACACGGCTCTCGCGAAGACCGGAGCTGTCTCCGAGCGCCAGGGGAAGCAAGCCGTGTCCACCGCCGGGCAGCAGGCCGCCGCGGTTGCCGCCTCCAGGCGCCGCGTGGAAGCGTCGCAGGGCTCGCTGACGACGGCTCGGGCCACTCTGACGAATCCCGGAATTCGCGAAGCGCAAGTCGGCATGGTGAGACGGCAGATCGCGCAGCAGCAGGCCGAAATCTCGAGCGCCATGGCGAATACCAAGCAGGCGCGGTTCCAGCTTGCCGAAGCGCGGGCAAATCGCCAGGACCTGATCGTCCGCGCCCCCTTCGACGGCACCGTCATCACGCGGGCTGCGGAGCCCGGGGAAGTGATTACCGCGGGAACCGCCATCATCAGTCTCCTGGATCTTAGCAAGGTCTACTTGCGCGGCTTCGTGCCGGAAGGGCGCATCGGGAAAGTCAAAGTCGGACAACCGGCGCACGTTTACCTCGATTCCAGTCCAAAGCAGCCCGTTAACGCCTTTTTGTCGCGCATCGATCCCGCGGCCACGTTCACGCCGGAAAACACCTATTTCAAGGACGATCGCGTGACCCAGGTGGTCGG
>CAZTPX010000368.1:0-4795 GCA_964615095.1 uncultured Planctomycetaceae bacterium
CGGAGCGGTATACGTGGTTCTGGTTCAACGAGAAGAAGGGCTGGACCGTGCTGATCGCCGTGGCGGTAGTCGGCGTGGCGATGCTGGTCATGCTCGGCTGGTTCATCGTGGCACTGGTTTTCCGCTGGCGGTTCCAGTTCTCGATCCGGTCACTCTTTCTGCTGACGGTCGCCGTCGCTATCCCGTGCAGTTGGCTGGCAGTGGAGATGAAGGCGGCGAGGGGACAGAAGGATGCTGTTGCGGCCCTTGCGAAGGACGCCCGATGGGGAGATTGGACAACTTATGACTATCAATGCAGTCCGCCGGGATCGGAACCGAGAGGCTCCGTTTGGCTACAAACGCTGCTTGGAACGGATTTCTTTAATGATGTGATTGAAGTCTCGATTGAAACCGATGCTAAGATCGATCTATTGCCAGCATTTCCACGTCTTCAGTCGTTGATCCTCGACCACTCCCAGATTACGGACGCAGGGTTGGGGTATTGCCCTGGACTACATCGACTCCGAACTTTGTCACTTCGCGGCACCCGGATTACCGATGAAGGGATGATGAGCATTGTTGACTCGGTTCAGCTTGAGGCGTTGTGGCTTGATGATACCCAGATCACAGATGCCGGGTTGGCAAGGCTTGCCGCGTTGACTCAACTGGAATCGTTGTGGCTCTACGGAACACAGATCACGGATAAAGGGCTGGCATACCTAGCTCGAATGACGAAACTGGAGGAGCTAGTGATTGACGACACTCAAGTAAGCGACGCCGGACTGGAATACTTAACAGGCTTGAGCCACCTCCGCCTGCTCCACCTCAATGGCACCAAGGCCACCGACGCGGGCGTAAAGAAACTCCAGCAGGCATTGCCGAATTGCGAGATTAAACGCTGATCTGCCCGCCTGCGGACGGTTGGCTTCGCCTTCACGGGCCTTTGCAATCGGCCGCAGCGGCCGCAGGGTCAGGCTTACGTTTTGTACTTTGCTTGGTAAAGTACAAAACGTAAGCCTGACCCCGCTCGGTGACCCCGTTCGGGGGGCGTGACCCCGTTCGGGGGGCGTGACCCCGTTCGGGGGGCGTGAAGCAGCGCGGCCCACGCTCTGCGCATCGACCGCGCCGCTTCCGCGCGCCGACTTCGCGCGAACGCACTTATCTTCTGTAAATTGTCAAAGCTGAATTGATTCTCCAGGATAGCATACCACACGCCGTTACAGCTATCGCGTGCTGAGCAATTCGTCGCGTGCAATGAAGAACTCGGCACCCCATATCCTACTAACGAATTGCTTTCTGCCCACGGTCGCGTCGCGGGGCGAGGTGGCGGCCGTGCGCCGCATCAGTTCCAAATACCTTGACCACTCGCCATCGGCCTTTGCACGAATTCCTAGTAGAAGCGCAGGTGATGGGGTCAGACTTTAACTGCTAACCAGCGGCGCCAATGAGCGCGGTGGCGGTGTCTGTTCCCAGGGTGCTGAGCATGGTATAGTGGACGAATTATGGCACGCCCACCGCGAATCGACTTCCCTGATGCGCTCTATCATGTCACTAGCCGTGGCAACGGTCGGCAACAGATTTTTTGGACTGATGAGGACCGCCAACGCTTTCTGGGGCAACTTGCCGATGGAGTCCATTCGGCGGCCGTTATTCTCTATGCGCTGGCCATTATGGACAACCATTTCCATTTGTTGCTGCGCACGCCGCGGGCCAATCTCTCCCGCTTCATGCAACGGCTGAACACCTCCTACGCGCTGTATGCGCGCTACAAGCACCGCCGACCGGGGCACCAATTTCAAGGTCGCTTCAAGGCCAAGTTAGTTGAGGATGAGACCTACCTGCGGATGTTGACCCGCTATATCCACCTCAATCCGATCAAGATTGCCGCCTGTCGCCAACTGGAGCGTGCAGCGCGTGTGCGCCGTTTGGAGGCGTATCCCTGGAGCAGTTATCCGGGCTATGTCGATGACACGAAGCGTCTGGAATTTGTCTGCTATGATTTGCTTTCGGACTATGGACGAACGCCGGCGGAGGCTCGGCGGCAGTATCGCTCGTACGTACATGCCTGCGTATTGGAGGACGACTCTCCCATCCTCGAGGCGCTGGCGGCAAGTCGGTACGCAATCGGCGGGAGCGGCTTTGTGGAAGAAACCGAGCAACGTCTGGCAATGCGGCATCAGGGGAGCGCGCGAGATCAGGACATTGACCTGCCGCGAACAACCGTAGGCCTGGAACGAATTGACGAGCGGGTCGCCGCGCACTTCGGCGTCACGCCGGCGGATTTGGCGAGCTGCGAGGCGTGTGGCGGGATGGCCAAATTTGTGGCGGTCGAACTTGCCTGCCGGCTGACGGGCTTGACACAGCGCGCCATCGGCGAGCATTACGGGGCGATTAGTTCGGCCGCTGTGAGCAACATTCGACGGCGCATTCGCCAAGGCCAGTACGCCTGTTCCCAAACCGTGGCCAAGCTGAGTCGTGCGATCCAGCCAGTTAGCAGTTAAAGTCTGACCCCGCATTGGACCTAATTTGTGGCGGTCGAACTTGCCTGCCGGCTGACGGGCTTGACACAGCGCGCCATCGGCGAGCATTACGGGGCGATTAGTTCGGCCGCTGTGAGCAACATTCGACGGCGCATTCGCCAAGGCCAGTACGCCTGTTCCCAAACCGTGGCCAAGCTGAGTCGTGCGATCCAGCCAGTTAGCAGTTAAAGTCTGACCCCGCATTGGCATTGGACCCATTGCCTTTGCTCATTGGGCTTTACTTTTCCGCGGGGGCGCGGCAGAATCGCAGCCGTACCGTTCGACTCTTCGGCGTGCGCCGGAGGGGAACGGTTACCGTGGGTTTGGGACGTGCTATACTTTACGCGGCTAGGAGTGATACGCTTTACACTAACCCGAAGCGCAAGCGAGGAAACGGCTTACCTTCCTCGCTTACGCTTCGGGTTAGTATCACGTTCGGCCGCGCAAAGTATAACGCCAATAACCGTCCCGTCCGGTTCGGCCGCAAGCCCTCCTGCCAAGACGAGAAAAGGAAAGAACTGATGAAACGCTGGTTCCTGCTGTCCGCCTTGCTGGCCTGCTGGGCCGCGCCGCCCGCCGCGGCGCGAGCGGGCGACTGGCCGGGGTGGCGCGGCCCGACGGGTTGCGGCACGACCGTTGAGAAGAACCTGATCTTGAAATGGGACGGCAAGACCGGCGAAGGCCTCCTCTGGAAGACCCCGCTTGGCGCTGGGGGCCATTCGTCGCCCATTGTCTGGGGCGACCGCGTCTTCGTCACCACGACACTCGGGCAGAGCCCCGAACAGGAAAAGAAGAAAGAAATGCCCGACCATTACTTCGCCTGCTGCCGCGCAAGCGACGGCAAACTCCTCTGGAAGACCCGCATCGCCCCAGGGAAGGTCCAGGCCTACATGGGCTCCTTCGCGGCGCCCACGCCGGCCACCGACGGGAAAGCCGTCTACTGCTCGTTCGGCTCGGCAGTGGCCGCCGCCGTCGATTTTGATGGCAGGCTGCTGTGGCGGAACGAACTGCTGTCGGGCGAGGGGTTGAAGAAGCCACGCCTCAATCCTTGCATTGCTTCCAGCATGGTCCTCTACAAGGACACGGTGATCGAGATGGTCGAGCAGAAGGGCGGCGGGACGCTGCATGCTTGGGACAAGATTACCGGAAAGGTGAAATGGGAAAAACAGCGGGACAAGGACAACACCGGTCCCTGCAATACGACTCCCCTGCTGATCGAGGTCCAAGGCCAGCCACAGTTGCTGATCCTGGCCGCGAAAGTCCTTCAGGCATTGAATCCCGCGGACGGCGAGCCCATCTGGTGGTGTACCTCGGCCCAAGGGTTCGCCTCGTCGCCGCTGTACAGCGCCGGCTTGATCTATACCGACCTGGGGGAGGACCGGTCGGCGATGGCGATCGACCCGACCGGTAAAGGCGACGTAACCAAGACGCACGTGAAATGGAAGATACCCGAGATTGACGGCCAATGGAGTTCGGCGGTTTCCGACGGCGAGTACGTGTACAGGCTCGACGAGGCAAGCGAGCTCACCTGCCGCAGTCTCTTCACCGGGAAAAAGGTCTACGCCCATACCCTCAAAGACATCTCCGCGTTGGCCAGCCCGGTCGCCACGGCGGACGGCCGCATCTACTTCGTCGGCTCCGCGAAGGGCTACGTAGTCAAGGCGGGGCCAAAGTTCGAGGTCATCGGCGGCGGCCACCTGGGAGGCTACGACTTCGGCGCTGGGGCGTCGCTGGCGGTTTCGGCCGGCCGTATTTACGTCCGCGACGGCCAGTCGCTGTACTGCATCGGCAAGAAATAGGGCGGTCGCCATCCAGAAAGGACTTTCATGAAACGATCGCGCCCCTTGTCCCACGTTGGCCTGGTTGCTGCGGTCGCGGCCGCGGGCTTCTGTTCCCCGGCCGCTTTGTCGGCGGAGACGGACACCATTCCGCCACCTGTCAGAGGAGCTAATCCGTGAAAACTATTGCCAAGCATTTCTCTTTTCGCGCGATCCGTGTCGGTACGGCTGTGCTGGCGACACTTGCCGCGTCGGGCGCGTTGGCGGCGCAGATTTTCGTCGCCCGCAGCGACCCCAAGGCCGCCGACAAGAACCCCGGCACCGAGGCGCTGCCCTTCCAGACGATCCAGGCGGCCGTGGACAAGGCCCAGGCCGGCGACACGATCTGGGTCAAACAGGGCCTCTACGAGGAGGAACTCCTGCCCAAGAGTTCCGGTAATATGGAAACCCCGATTACGCTCTCGGCGTGGAAGGACGACCGCGTGCGGATCGGCTCGATGCTGCACGACGCACCGGCAG
>CAZTPX010000369.1:0-4777 GCA_964615095.1 uncultured Planctomycetaceae bacterium
AAATCGCTCACGGTCGCCCCGCGGCGCCCGGGAGAAGTCGGATTGTAACGTCGAATGCCCATAATAGTCTCGGTTGCTGTCGTTTAGAAGAAGCTGATCCGATCTTCCTTGTCCAAAGTGACGATGGCCTTCTTCCATGCCTTGGTAACGCTCAAACGCATCTTCGTGCGACGGGGCTTGCCCTTGCGGTTCTGCGTGCGGATCGCCGTCACCTTCACGTCGAACAACTCTTCCACCGCGCGGCGGATGTCGTCCTTGCCGGCCAACCGATTGACCTCGAAGGCATAGGCGTTGTTGCGCTCCGCCTTGTGCATGCCTTTCTCGGTCACCAGCGGCCGGATGATGATCTGGTGCGGCGCCAGGCCCAAATTGTGTCGTTCGATTTCGGCTGCCATGTCAGTACTCAGTACACAGTATTCAGTAAGCCTCAGTCAGGCCAGCCTACGACGGCCGCCGTCCCATGTTCTCTCTCAGCCCGCCTCGCCGCTGCCGGCCGGCTTCTCAGCCGCCGCGGCAACTTGCTCCTCGGGCACCTTTCCATTAACCGCCTTCTTATCGGCCGACTTGTCGCGAATGGCGTCCAATGCGGACGTGGTCATCAACAAGCGGCGGGGCCGCAAGACGTTCAAGGCATTCAACTCGCTGACCGGCAACACGGCCACGTCGGCCAGGTTGCGGACGCTCAAGTAGACGTTCGTGTCGTAACCCGGCAGGGCCACCAGCACGCTGGTATGATTGAGCTTCAGGGCCTTGAGGATCGCGGCGACCTCGCGGGTCTTCGGCTGCGCGAAGGCAAGCTGATCGACAAGGGTCACTTCGTTGTCGGCAATCCGCGCGGCCAGCGCCATGCGGGTGGCCAACTGCAAGGCCTTCTTCGTCAGGCGGTACGACCAGTCGCGGGGCCGCAGGGCGTGGATGTGTCCGCCGCCCCGGCGGATACCGCTGCGGCGCGATCCTGCGCGGGCGTTGCCCGTGCCCTTCTGCCGGTACATCTTCTTGGTCGTGCCGGTCACGTCGCTACGGTTCTTCGTCCGCACCGTGCCCAGGCGGAGATTGTTCTGATACATCACCACGGCATCGTGGATCAATTGCTTGCTGATCCGCGGGGCGATCTGGGCGGGATCGATCTCGTATTTCCCGACCTCAGCGCCGGTCCGATCATGTATTGCCAGTGTTGCCATATCTTCTTCCTTCTGTATGCGGCACACTCCGTGTGCCGCGTACGATCGGCACACGGAGTGTGCCGCATACGTTGTCTACTTCTTCGTTCCCGGGCCTACCTTGTTGCTCTGACGGATGACCACATAACCGCCGTTCGGTCCCGGAATCGCGCCGCGCACCAGGATCAGGTTGTTTTCCGAATCCAAGCGGGCCACCAGGAGGTTGCGGGCGGTGACGTTTTCCACGCCGTAATGGCCGGCCATGCGGTGGCCTTTGAAAACGTGGTGCGGGTCGGTGTTCATGCCGATGGAACCGACGTGACGGTGTACTTTCTTCACGCCGTGCGTGGCCCGCTGGCCGGCGAAATTGTGCCGTTTCATGGCGCCCGTGGTGCCGCGGCCCTTGGTGATGCCGGAAACGTCAACTGCCTTGACGTTGGCGAAGACGTCGACCTTGAGTTCCTGGCCGACCTGCAGGCCCTCGATGGCCGTGCGGAATTCGCGAATGAACCGCTTGGGTTCGGTGTCGGGCTTGGCCACCGGCTGAACGCCAGTGGCGGCACGCTGTTTCTGACGTTTGCTATCGAGACGGGCGACGTGGCCGCGTTGGCTGCGGCTGGCCAGGCGACGGGGCTTGTCCAGGAATCCGAGTTGGACCGCTTCGTAACCGTCGCGGTCGGCCGTCTTCACCTGGAGGACATGGCACGGACCCGCCTGGATCACCGTAACTGGAATTACGTGTCCGCCAGCGGGGTCAAAAACTTGCGTCATCCCGACCTTGCGGCCGAGTAGTCCTACTGCCATCGTACTAGCCCTTATTCACGTCGCTTTTTGGGAGGATCCGGCATGCGCCGGTTTACCCATAGAGCTTCCGTTGCATAACGTGCCTGAATATGGTTTATTGCCAGGAAACCACGCCGAGCGGCTTCCCTGGAAAAATCTCTCTATTTTCGGCTTGTGGCCTTGATCTTGATATCGACACCGGCCGGCAAGCTGAGCTTATTGAGCGACTCGATCGTCTTGGCCGTGGCCTGCATGATGTCGATCAGCCGCTTATGGGTGCGGATCTCGAATTGCTGGCGGGCCTTCTTGTCGATGTGCGGGCTCGACAAGACGGTATAACGCTCGATACGCGTCGGCAAGGGAATCGGCCCATGAACCACGGACCCAGTTCGTTTCGCCGTATCGACGATTTCCATTGCGCTTTGATCCAGGATTGCGTGGTCATACGCTTCCATGCGGATCCGGATAATTTCGGTAGTATGTCCGGCCAAGGATAACCTCCGGCGAGTCGATTCCCAACTTGTCAATCAGCAACGCACAACGCATCCGTCGCTCGCAGGCAACACCCGCTGCCACGAGCGGAAACCATCAATCATACAGATTCGGAAAATCGCCGTCAACGGCCCTCGAAAGAAAAATCTTGGTTCCCAAAGAGCGATTTTGGCCGCGGATGCAATAGCCTCTACATATCGGCTAGATTACCAAGGGGGCTTGAAGGGGCGGGTCACACCAAGGTTGCGATACCAATCTGATGGGTGGTTTTTGCCCGAACTGGCCCAAAACGAGATTTTCTGCGATTTCATAGGCGTTTTCCACCGCTGATAGCCTAAATCTATTTCACTGTAATGGTGGTAGTTCTATTTATCATTATTGAAGAAATGCCGAGAAAACATGTGAGTTTAATTTTTCGGGTGAGATGCGTTTAAGCGACAGAGGGAGGGCAAGAACGGGCAAGTTTCCGTGTTTTGTGTTTAACATCTTGCAATTCTCTCCCTGCTCTTCCTGACTGCTGAAAAAGTCTCCTCCTATCGCGACGGCTAGTGCTCCGTACTGAGTACCGAGTACTGAGTACCGAGTACTCAGTACTACGTCTTGTGCCCAGTCGCCGTTCTTCAGCAGTCCCTTTTCGGCGCGGCGTCAAGGGGCAAAAACCGACCTTATCGCTCATCACCCGTAATTATCAATAAATATGGAATACTGTCAAGAGGCGGGAACGTTTATTTTTGCGGCGCATCGGTCCCAAGCGGGCGTGACTGCCACAAGCGGCTTCCCGGCAAGCGGTTACGGCGATTGGACGTCCAGCGACGTATCGAGTTCCTTTATCTCTAGCGCCTCACCGCATCAGTTGCAGGTTAGGCAACGACAGAGACGCCACCAATTTTCGATCTCGACCAAATCCTTCCGCAATGCCTCGCGCAGCTCGGGATATTTCGGGCTGAAACCCAAGGGAGATACAAACGCCCGCCTGCGGAACATGTGCGCCCAGAATGGGAAACCGCCTGAGCTAAATACGGTACGTAATTCCTCGGACAGCGATACCGGCCCGCGACCGCCATCGTACAAGACGGGATCGACGGATTGATCGGGCAGCCAAACGCCCTTTGGTTCGCAATTGAATGCAAAGGTACCGAGTGGCAGGAAGTTCTTGCCATCTTCTCGCTTTATCACCCTGCCGGACTGCCTCAGTTCACCTTCGTATCGGATGCAATACGCGATTTCCGGAAACACTAATGTGACATTTTAGCTGCTAACGGGCTGTTCTGAAAAACGGTGTCAAGCCACTGCACTCCAAAGGCGCGGACTACGCCTCACCCCATAAAACTATCCAGCACGTCTTGCGGTGCGGGGCCGTAGCTGGCCGGCTCCATCGTGCAGGTGGCGCGGCCCTGGCTCAAGCCGCGCATGGCGTTGGAATAGCCGAACAGACTCGCCAGGGGCGCGCGGGCCTCGATCACCGTGCCGTTGCCGCGGTTCTGCGTGTGCGTGATCATCGCCCGTCGCTGCTGCAGGTCGCTGACAATATCGCCCAGGTTCTCGTCGGGCACCGTGACCTCGATCTTCATGATCGGTTCCAAGAGCACGATGCCCGCCTCGCGCAAGCCCTTGTTGAAGGCGTCGGCGGCGGCCAGGCGAAAGGCCAATTCGCTGGATTCCGTCTCGTGCGTCTGGCCGCCCAGGACGGTCATCTTCACGTGCATCAGCGGAAAACCGAGCATGCCACCCCCGGCGCCCAGCTCCGCCAGAACCTCCATCGCCGCGGTGAGATACTCCGGCAGCAGCGCGGCGGCCACTTCGGGCGTGGGAACGGCAATCGGCGCGGGAATGGCCGGGTTGGGCTCCATGCGGATCGTCAACCGGGCAAAATGCGACTGGCCGGCCATCGTGCGATGACACTCGCCGGTCACCTCGACGGCCTTCTGAATCGACTCGCGATAGCTGACCCGCGGCTTGTGGACGCGGACGTTGAGCTTGAAATCGCGGAGCAGGCGGTGCTGGATGACTTCCAAGTGCAATTCGCCCATGCCGCTAATTAAGGTCTGGCCGGTGTTCTCGTCTTCGCGGGCACGGAAGGTCGGGTCCTGCCGCTTCATCATTTCCAGCACGTCGGCCAGCTTCTTCCGCTCCGTCGAGCTTTCAGGCTCGATGGCCATGGAGATGACCGTCTCCGGGAACTTGATCGATTCCAGCACGATCGGCTCGTGGGGATCGCAGAGCGTGTCGCCGGTGACGGAGTGCCGCAGGCCGATGATGCCGATGATGTCGCCGGCCTCGACCGCCTCGACCTGCTTGCGTTCATCGGCCTGGATCCGCCAGAGTTGCGGCACGTTCTCCTT
>CAZTPX010000370.1:0-4754 GCA_964615095.1 uncultured Planctomycetaceae bacterium
GCCGTCGGGGCTGAGGGCCATCGAGTTGATGCCGTCGCCGAAGGCCCGCGTTCCCAGCAGGCTGCCCTTGTTCGTGTCCCAGACGAACAATCCGCCGTCGTGCATCCCGGCGAACACCAGTCCGCCATCGTTCGAGAGTACCAGCGATTGGGGACGCGGATTATGAAAACGCCGCAGCACACGGCCGTCGCTGGCATCGCGGATAATGATCTCACCCGAGTAATCGCCGCTCGCCAAACGCCGGCCGTCGGGACTGATCGCCAGAGAGATGATCGGGGATTGATGATCGTTGACCGGCCGCACGGCGTCGGGCTGACGGACGTTTGCGCCGACGTACAGGTCACGGCCGTAGGCGGCCGCCCACGCGCCGTTGTTGGCAATCGCCAGCCCGCTGGCATGGCGGGCCAACTCGTCCTCGACGATCACGCCAGAACTCCGCGGCGGCACGTTCCGCTCGAGGGCCACGGCCGCCAATTTCCGCCCCACGACGGCGTCCCAGACGATCAACTGGCCGTCGTCGCCGAAGGTGATGATCTGTGTGCCGTCGGGTGTGACCGCGGCCTGCCGCACGACGTCCGAGTGGCCGCGGAGGGTGTTGCTGCCGCTGTTATGGGCGGCTCGCCAGAGATAATACCAGGCGAACGTACACAGCTTCTGCAGGTTGGGATCGGCCTGGTAGGGCTGCAACAGCCGCAAGACTTCGTTGGTGTCGCCGCGGTCCCAGGCCTGCTTGGCCAGGCGGACCTGCGTGACGTACGTTCGCCGCTGCGTCTCTTCTTGTGTCTGCTGTTGGGTCGCCTGCTGAAGGCGAAGTTGGTCCTGCGCGGCCAGGTAGGCCTGCTGTTGGGTCTGGGCCAGGCGTTGGTTTTGCGCGGCCTGATCGGAGGCCAACTGGGCACGACGGGCGTGTTGCTCCGCGAGGCTCTGGGCCGATGTCCAGCGATCTTCGTACTGCTTGCGCTCCTTCTGGGCCGACTGGATCAGGTCTTTGTGCGTGGAGAGATTGATCATTAGGGCCACGATCACGGCGATCGCCGCCACCAGGGCCGTCGATATACCGATCAGCACGGCGCGGTGGTTTTCATACGGGTGCAGGTGTCCGCCAGTTAAGCTTGGAATAGGGTCAGCCAGCGATGCGGTGCTGGTGTCCGCATAGGGTGCGGCGTCGCTAGCCCGCCGCGGTGCTGCCGTCTGTTGGACAACAGGCCCCTGCCCTGTCGCTTCGCGCGGCCCGCCGGTGCGCAGGCCGCCGTAGGGGCGATGCGCCGGCTCGGCGCGATACGACCGTTCGGCCCGCGGCTGCTGCGAATAATCCGGGGCGCGGCGAGACGATTTGCTGTCGCCGCCACCGTTATCGTCGTCGTCATCGTCGTCATAAGACGCGAATTTGGAATGGTCCTTGACGTGCTCGCCGTCTCGCTCATCGGTTTCGTCCTGGGAGCGAACGTGCGCGGAATGGGGCGTGCCCGCGGCAGGACGATCGGCGGCGCGATGATGATGTGTTTCCTCGTCGGAGGACGAGCGCTGCTCGTCATCGCTCGACTCGTGGCGGCGGTGGTGCTCGTGCTCCCCGTGAGACTCGACGTCGGAGTGATGATGGCGGTCGCTGCCATGCTCGCGGTCATGCCTGTGCAACCGCTCCGAGTCTTCCGGCTCGTCCTGCGACTCCGCCTGCTCTTGCTCGTTCTGGTCGGCCGACTCATTCAGACGGTCGTCGTCGGACTCGTGCGACCTTTTTTCATCCCTGGATTCGCGCGACATGATTTTTTTCCCTCCTGGATACATGTGTCGCGCATTGTCACCAAAATTGGCCAGCGGGAAAAGATCGATTTAGGGGATAATGTGAGTGTTTAGGCGGCTATATTGCCTATTTTACCAGAAACAAAGACCGCCTGGTAAGGCCCCTGCGATTGACTCTTTGCGAAATCGGCCTACACTGGTCTAAAACCGGTCTGGTTCGGAGGTTATGACGTGGAAGTAAGCGATGGGCATTTTGTCGCCGCTGATGATGCAAAGACGGACTTTTCCGAACTTCTGGAACGTGTTGCCGCAGGAGAACGGATTACGATAACTCGACAGGGTGCTCCAGTCGCTCGGTTGGTGCCCTTTAGGCCCGGCTCTTCCGAAGAACAACGACAAGCGGCGATCGTCGCCATGCGGCAACTTGCCAGTCGCAATCGGCTGCGTGGACTGAATGTGAAAACTTTGATCGACGAGGGCCGAAAATAACGCGCGGGCTGATTATTTTCGGTTTGCAGCTCCGAAAGAGGTGACATTTCAGCGGAATGAAACAACGACCCCACCGAGCTTGTCTCGGTTGGTGAAGGAGGTTGAACGGCTAAACGAGCCCCATGCCCAACCTTCGTCCGCCGCCTCGCTGGGCCGCCTCGGGCGGCCCAGGCTGCGAGGCGGCGGACGACAAGTGCTGGCAAGGCATTTTCTTAGCCATCCAACCTTATTCACCGACCGAGACAAGCTCGGTGGGGTCTGCGAGAAGCACTTCATCCTGCTGGAATGATTCCGAAAGAAGAGGGCGAGTACAATAGACATTAGCAAGAATCGAGAAATCGCAGGAGAACGATAATGGACACCGAACAAGTAACGGATCACGGCTGGATCAGTCAGGACGAGGTATTGGCGGTAGACGAGAAGCTCGGTTTGCCCCCCGGACCTGTGAACGTTACGGTACAAGCCGTCCCTCGCTCGGAGCGTGAAGACACGCGCAAGGTATTGAAGGAAATTTGGGCGGAACGAAAGAAACGCGGTATAACGGCCAGAACCAAGGAACAAATCGACGCCGAGATCGACGCGCTGCGCAATGAGTCCGAAGAGGAGATCCTCGAAGTCGAGCAGCTTAATGAGAACGCCCACCGAACAGGGAGGACGATTTCGTGAATATTGAATTACCGTCTGATCAGCAGGCTTTTCTTGCAGGTCTCGTAGCTGCGGGACGATTTGGCTCTGTCGGCGAAGCGATCCGCGAAAGCGTTGACATGCTCATTTCTCGCGAAGGTCTAAGGCAGCAGATTCAGGTTGGAATCGATCAGGCCGACCGCGGCGAGGTCATCGACCACGACACGGTTTTCCGACATTTGCGAACGCTGGCCACCGCAGCGGACGAGTCGGCGCGGCAGCAATGAATAAACCGGTTTACACGTCTGCCGCGTACAAGGACCTAGTTGGCATTCTCCACTATATTTCTAAAGACAAGCCAGGCGCCGCGTTAGCCTGGATGGAAAAGATCGAGGCGAAATGCCTGTTGGTTGCCGAGAATCCGTCCCTCGGTGACGAACAACCACATCTGGGCCTAGGGGTTCGAGTAATCATGGTTGGACGGTATCTGATCTTTCATCGGGAATGCAATGGCCAAGTGGAAATACTACGGGTGATTCCCGGCGATCGCGACATCCGACAACTTTAATTCATGGCTGGTTTCGACCAGCACAGCAAACAATGA
This sequence comes from uncultured Planctomycetaceae bacterium, assembly GCA_964615095.1. Classification (GTDB taxonomy): domain Bacteria; phylum Planctomycetota; class Planctomycetia; order Pirellulales; family Thermoguttaceae; genus JANXQG01. The sequence goes on from CAZTPX010000370.1 coordinate 3,458, forward strand.
CATCCCCCCAAACGCCAAAACCCCGCACGGGCCCCAATTCGCAGTGGTCCACCCTGGCCGTCCATGCCGGCGAGGACCAGGAAACCAAACCCCGCGGGGCCGTCGTCGACCCGATCTTCTGCGCCTCGACCTACGCCTTTGCCGATACCCAGGCCCTGATCGATTTCATCACGCAGAAGCAACCCCGCGAGGAATACGCCCGCTATGGCAACCCCACCGGTAAGACGGTCGAACGCAAGCTGGCCGCTCTCGAAGGGGCCGAAGCGGCTGTCCTTTACGCGTCCGGTATGGCGGCCGTCTCGGGACTGCTGCTGGCAAAGCTCAGCGCCGGCGACGAACTGGTGCTGTTCGACGAACTCTACCAGCGGACCCGCGAGTTCTGCGAGAACGAGTTGAGCCGCTTCGGCATTGTCGCGCGCTTCGTGCCGACCGGCGATTTCGCTGCGCTGGAAGCGGCCCTTTCGCCCGCCACGCGGATGGTGTTCTGCGAATCGCCCACGAATCCTCACTTGAGCGTCATCGACCTGGAACGGCTTGCCACCCTGGGCCGCAAGCATGGCATCGAGACAGCCGTCGACGCCACTATGGCCTCGCCCTACAACGTCCGCCCGATCGCCTTTGGCATCGATTACGTGCTGCACTCCTGCACCAAGTACCTGGCCGGGCACAACGACCTGCTGGCTGGCTCCGTCGCCGCGTCGCAGGAAAAGATCGAACCGCTGCGGAAATTCCGCGGCTACGCCGGCATGATTAGCGCCCCGCACGCCGAATACCTGCTGCTGCGCGGCATGAAGACCTTCGAGCTGCGCATGCAGCGGCACAACGCCACCGGCCAGGCCGTGGCCGAATATCTCGCCGCTCATCCCCGTGTCGAACGGGTCTATTACCCCGGGCTGCCGGGACATCCGAACTACGAAATCGCGCGGCGGACCATGCGCGGCTGCGGCGGCGTGGTCACCTTCACCGTGAAAGACGCCGATTGGCAGCAGACGGCCCGCGTGGTCGATGCCCTGCGCCTGCCGCAGATCGCCGCCAGCCTGGGCGGCGTCGAATCGTTGGTCGAGCAGCCGCTGATCTTGAGCTACTACGAGTTCACACCCGAGCAGCGGCGGGCGTTGGGCATTCCCGACAACATGATCCGTCTGGCCTGCGGCATCGAGAATACGGACGATTTGCTGGCCGACCTGGCCCAGGCGTTGCGGGCCTCGTAGAGTCTATTCCGAAAGCTGTTGGAGTCCCGGCTTTAGCGTGTGCGTCAAAATTACTTGTACAAATTGACATTGGCTAGTTTGATGGT
>CAZTPX010000371.1:0-4739 GCA_964615095.1 uncultured Planctomycetaceae bacterium
TGCGAGGTCTGTTCTATCGTTGCTGTGTTGCAGATTTATTCGGATGAGCCATACGGTGAAGATCGTAACCAACCTGACTCCGAAGCAACCAGTGGGGTAGCGCCGTATCTGCATTTTGGCCATATCTCCGTACACGAGGTCTTTTACGATCTAGTGCGACAGCTTGGCTGGTCGCCAGGAAGGTTGGCTGAAAAGGCTACGGGCTCGCGCGAAGGATGGTGGGGAATGAGCGAGTCGGCGGAGGCGTTCTTGGATCAACTGATCATCTGGCGCGAATTGAGTTTCAACTGTTGTGCATGCCGGTCGGATTATGATGATTACCAGTCGCTACCCTCATGGGCCAGGGCAACGCTGGCAAAACACGCGGCGGACAAGCGTGCCTACATCTACACGTTAGATGAGTTTGCATCGGCAGGGACCCACGATCGACTATGGAACGCCGTTCAGAGACAACTAATCACCGAAGGGCAGATCCACAACTACTTGCGGATGCTCTGGGGCAAAAAGATCCTGGAGTGGTCAGCCAGCTCACAGGAAGCCCTCGCCATCATGGTCGAACTGAATAACCGCTATGCACTGGATGGGCAGGACCCGAACTCGTATTCCGGCATCTTCTGGATTCTCGGCCGCTATGATCGCCCGTGGGGGCCAGAACGGCCGATCTTTGGCACCGTCCGCTACATGAGTTCCGAGAACACGGTACGCAAGGTCCGGATTACGGACTATGTCCAACGTTACTCCACAGAGACTACCAGGTGGTCCCATGACATACGTTGAAAGTCACGACCGACGAACCGAGGGAACCATCAATTAAGCATGGCATACGAACAGTCCGTCATCCTTCTGACGGGCGGCACCGGCTACATCGGTGGCCGTCTGCTGCCGTTGCTTGAACGACGCGGCCTTCGCCTGCGCTGCGTGTGCCGCCAGCCGGAACGATTGCGGTCACGCGTGGCCGGAACGACCGAGGTAGTCCAGGGCGATGTAATGGACCCCGAATCGCTCCGTATGGCCTTGTCCGGGGTTCATACGGCCTACTACCTCGTACACTCCCTACCGCTCATCCCTTCCTGGCTCCACGTCAGGAAAGCGGTGATCTTTCCCAAGTGACTGGCACGGTCTTGACAGGGGGCTTATGCTGCCCCTCCCTTCTGTCTCTTACCGCACGCCAGAATATCAAGCAAGACAGGTCTGCCGGTTTTCCAGGTGGTTGTTTCTCTTTTACGTGAATCCAGTCAGATCTGCCCTGCGAATAGTTTCAGGGAGCAGAAAAGCCCGGTTCCAAACTGTTTAATGGAGAGTGAACTCATGTGTTTCTCATTTCGTGCCTTTGCCACCATGTCCCTCTCGGCGCTCGCAGGACTTGGCGTACTGACCGTTCGAACTGCCATGAGCCATCGGGCATCGGCGGAAGAGTTTCAACCGATCAAGGAGGCCGAGATGCCCAAAGGGTTTCCGGCCTACACGCCGGTTGGCCAGATCGAAATCAAGCATTATCCGGCCTACCGCAAGGCTTCGGCTTCGGGACCGGCCGAGTTCTGGACCCTTTTCCAGCACATAAAGCAGAACAACGTGACCATGACAGCCCCGGTCGAGATGGATTACGGCGACCCTCGTGACGCACGAAACAAGGAACGCTCCATGTCGTTCCTGTACGAGAGGTCCGACCAGGGCTCTCGTGGCAAACAGGGCAGTGTCGAGGTCAGCGACGTACCGGTGATGACGGTGGTCAGCATCGGTTGCCGCGGATCGAGGACGACGTCCACGATTGGCGAGGCCCGCACCAAGTTGGTGGCCTGGCTGGATCAAAAGAGGGCGGATTACGTATCGGTCGGTCCTATGCGGATCATGGGCTACAACAGCCCGTTCGTGCCGCGAGACAGGAATTTCTTCGAGGTTCAGATACCCGTAAAGGGGGCGAAGGCCGACTGACTGAAATCAGAGATGGGCGACGAGAATCGGAAAGTGGTTGAAACCCCCGGTTGTCGCCCGACGAATAATGTCTGGAAGGATTTGGTTCGTGAAAGGATTCGTTCGCAAGATCACTCGTTCTCTTGAAAGGAGACTTTACGATGAAAATTGCTTACTGGTTTGCTCTGGTTCTGGTAGTCATTGGGGCCGTGAACTGGGGGTTGGTGGGCCTGTTCCAGTTCGACCTTGTGGTGGCTCTGTTCGGACCGGCGTCAGGACTCAGCCGACTCGTTTACTCATTAGTTGGATTGGCGGGGATCGCGTTGGCAGGGATCGCTGCGACAACGCAAGGCAGCAATCGTCATGCAGCCATGCCATTCGCGGCACACTGAAGAGGCGTTTCTCAGGCGTGCCCGCAGGCTTGGCAAGTATGCGGGCCGCTTGGGAACGAATCTTACGAAGGATGGCCCCCTCTACCCTATTCTCTCAGGCAGTCCGACGAGCGCATTGCCTCGTGTCACTGCTTCTACGGCGTTCGACGCGTAATCGTCAGCTCCCTTGGACCTAGCCAGTTCTGCGGCGCCCATCATCCCGCAACCGCCGACCAGGATCTTGACGGCCGTGCCCCGTTGGTTCGTCCGCACGACGGCAATGGTCTCCTCCAGCGCTGTCAACTGCGTGGCGAGCGAGACGGAAAGCACGACGAGATCGGCGTTGTAGAACTCGACGGCCTGGGCGAGGTCGTCGGCCGGTACATTGGAACCGAGTTGGATTACTCGCCAGCCGTCCGTCTCGAAGAAATCGGCCACTACTTGGATGCCCAAGTCATGCTGATTGCCGGCAACTGCCGCGGCAACCAGCGTCTTGCCGTTGGATTGCCCGCACACTTCTCGCGCGTGAAGCTGGGCCATGACCAGGCGGGTTGTCGTCGTAGCGAAATGCTCCTCCGCGACATTGATCTCGCCCAGAAGCCACATCCGGCCCAGTTCCTCCTGCGACGGTTGGAGAACCTTCAAATACAGGTCGGATACGCTGTGCCCCTCCTCGGCCGCTTTGAGGATCAGACCGATCGCTTTGCGGCGATCGCCTTCGAGGATCGCCAACAAATACGTCGTGGCCAACCGCTCCGCGGGGGTCTCGGCCGTGAGTCGCGGTTTTAACCCTGCCGGCTCGCCGTCAAACTCGGCCAGGGCACGGTCGATGCAAGCAGTCACCATTGACGCCAGTTCGGCCGGGATCTGCTCAACCAAGACGTGGCGCAGCGCCTCAAGCTTCGCCCGTAGCGTCTCAGGGGGAATGCCCTGGGCAGCCAGCGCCGCTTGGGTCCAATGGACCTGCTCGACAAAGAACTCCGGCCGGCCCGTCGAGACCGCAATGGCCAGTTCCTCAAGCCGGGCAGTCAAGACGTTTTGCCAGCCGTCAAACTGTGCGACGACGGCGGCTTGAGCCGCTTCTGTGTCCAGCGGCATTTCACCTGCGGCAAAGCCGGCCAATGCCCGAGCGCCGCTCTTCAGAATTTTGGCGAGCACTTGTTCTGGTTGTGTCATGACTTCGTTCCCTGATGTGATAAGCCTGAGTCTTCGCCGGAGGCCGCATTGGTGGGATCCGTTTCGAGCAACTTGCGGAGCCGCATCAGACCACGGCGCGCGTGGGTTTTGACCGTTCCCAGCGGCAAACGGGTAGCCTCTGCGATCTCCTGCTGTGACATCCCCTGATCGAACGACAACTCCAACACTTGCCGCTGTTCCGGCCGGAGTTGTTCGAGTAGCCCGCGCGCACGTTGGGCCTCGTCACGTGTTTCCACGTGATCCGTCTCCGACACCGCTGAAGCAGCCGGTTCGGCGACCAACGGAGTTACTTTAGGCTGCCGCGCCCGCCGGCGATGCCGGTCGATGAGTCGCCGCCTCGCGACCGTGGTGACGAACGTGCTCTCAGCGGACATCGCCGCGTCGAACCGCCTCGCGTGCCGCCACAGCTCGACAAAAATCTCTTGCACGGCGTCCTCGGCATCGGCATAGTTGCCGGCGAACCGCCGAGCCATCGACCAGACCAGCCCACGGTACTTCTCTAGGCACCCCTCGACGGCCGATGGGTCGCCCGCCGCGATTCGTTCCAAGAGGGTTGGCTCCACGTTCATGTTTTACCGTCTTCAGGCCCAAATATGCCAACAGTCGTCATCCGCTTCTGCCCTGCGGGCAGCAATGTCAGTCTACCAGCACCCCCTTAGAAGTCAATTCTCTCATGTCGTATTTCAAGCGGGGCGAAGGGCTCTGACTTTTTCCTTCAACTTGCCTTGCTGCCATCCGTCACTTCTTCAGCAGCTTCTTCATCCCTTCGCCCAGCGCATCGGCGTCGGCCAGCGTGAGCCTGGAGGTCGGAGGAAGGAGGTCAGAGGTCAGAGGTCAGCGGCCCATCTTCGACCGCTGGCTTCTCACATCCGACTTCTGCACCCTCACCTTCGACGTCTGACCCCTGACCTTCGGCTTCTGGCCTCTGCGCCCTGATCGCCAGATCCCCCAGAGGGACCTGGAGCGACGAGCCAGGGGAGAGGATGACCGCGCGTTCGATGACGTTTTGCAGCTCCCGGATGTTGCCCGGCCAGGGGTAGCGAACCAGGGCCTCCATGACCGCGGACGGGATCGTCTCGATCCGCCGGCCCATCCGCCGGGCGAACCGCTGGGTAAAATGGCGGACCAGCGGCGGGATGTCGTCAGAGCGCTCGCGCAGGGGCGGCAGCACGAGCGGGAACACGTTCAGGCGGTATAAGAGGTCGCTGCGGAAGCAGCCGTCGGCGACCATCGCAGCCAGGTCGCGGTTCGTGGCCGCCA
>CAZTPX010000372.1:0-4700 GCA_964615095.1 uncultured Planctomycetaceae bacterium
TCGCCGGGCAGAATGCGGATGAAGTTCTTGCGCATCCTTCCCGAGACATGGGTCAACACCTCGTGATTGTTCTCGAGCTTGACCTTGAACATGGCATTGGGCAATGTCTCTGTGACCACTGCCATAACCTCAATCGCGTCTTCCTTCGACAAACTGTATCCCGCCTCCGGCCCGCATTTGCGCAACCGGCCTGTTATCCCGAGCGTGCTACTCGGTTAAGACTCTCGCTCCGGTAGCGGTCACCGCTACCGTGTGCTCAAAATGAGCGCTCATGCTTCCATCCGTGGCAACCGCCGTCCAGCCGTCCTCGAGCACAACCACATCCGGCTTGCCGGCATTGACCATGGGCTCAATGGCGATGACCATGCCCGCGCGCAGCTTCATGCCGCGGCCCGGCTCGCCAAAGTTCGGCACCTGCGGATCCTCGTGCATGTGGGTGCCGATGCCGTGACCCACAAAATCCCGCACCACCGAGAACCCCTCGGCTTCAACCACCCCTTGCACCGCGGCGCCTACGTCGCCCAGGGTCGCCCCTGGCCGCACCACCGCGATTCCCGCGTGCAAAGACGCTTCAGTCACCGCCAGCAGCCGCGCCGCGTCCGGATCGACCTTGCCCACCGGCACGGTAATGGCTGCGTCGCCGCAATAGCCTTCCACAAAGGCCCCAAAGTCGAGGGAAACAATGTCCCCTTCCTTGAGAACCCGCTTGGGCGACGGAATGCCGTGCACCACCTCGCTGTTGACCGAAGCGCAGAGCACACACGGATATCCGCCGTACCCCTTGAAAGCGGCCTTGACGCCCAACTCGGCGAGCCGGCTCGCGGCGATCTTCTCCAGATCCATCGTCGTGACGCCCGGCTTTACCTGGCCGCGCAACAGCTCGAGCACCTCGCGGACCACGCGGCCCGCCCGGCGCATCTTTTCGATTTCCTGAGACGACTTCAGTACAACTGCCACAAATCCAGCTTTCAGTGGACAGTGGACAGTGATCAGTGGTCAGTCGCGATGCCGATCCGGGCATTTACTGTTCACTGTTCGCTGTTCACTGGCTTCTCTCACGCACAAACCCGCCGTCCGGCTGCCTACTTGCGCAACCGCTCGACAGCGGCAACAATTCCGGCCGCGATTTCAGCAATCGGCCGGTCTCCATCCACTTCCGCAAAACGTCCCAAAGCCCGGTAGTGATCGACCACCGGCGCGGTCAGAGCCTCGTAAGCGCGCATGCGCTCAGCAAAGATCTTCTCCGTGTCGTCGGCTCGCTGGACCAGCGCCGTACCGTCCACATCGCAAACACCATCCTGTTGGGGCGGGTTTCCGTAGACGTTGTAGATACGCTGGCAGACAGGACAATTCCTGCGCCCCGTGATGCGGCGCAATAACTGATTATAGTCCACCTGGATGCTGACGGCAATCACCGGCAAAGTCTGCGCAGCGGAGGCCAGGCGGCCGTCCAGCCAGCCCGCCTGCGGCAGGGTGCGCGGAAAACCGTCCAGGATGTATCCGTTGGCGGTGTCGGGCTCTTGCAGACGCACCGCGACCATCTCGTTGACCAGCGAATCGGGAACCAGCTCGCCGCGTCCCATGATCTCTTTGGCTACCCGGCCCAGTTGCGTACCCTGGGCCACATTGGCGCGCAGCAGGTCGCCGGTGGAGATCTGGGGAATCGCCCACAGCTTCACCAACTCCTTGGCCTGGGTTCCCTTGCCCACGCCCGGCGCGCCCAACAAAAGAATCGGGCCGGGGACGGTCTTTGAGACCGCCTCCCGGCCGCTTTCCACAGCAACAGTAGATGAAGACATTACCAGGTTTTCCTTCCGCGAATGCGACCGGAGCGCGGGGAAAAGCCGTCATAGTGTCTCATGATCAGCTGCGATTCGATCTGGTTGACCGTATCCATGGCCACACCCACCACAATGAGCAGGGAGGTGCCGCCAAAGTAGAAGTTGACCCCCAAACCGTGTGTCGCCCATGTAGGCAGGCTTTCAAAGACCCTGCCGATGAGCCAAAGCTTGTCAAACCGGATGCCGGAAATCAGGAAGGTGGGCACCAGCGAGATGACAATCAGATAAAGCGCGCCTACCAGCGTGATGCGGGTGAGGATGTCATTGATGAAGTCCGAAGTGCGCTTGCCGGGCCGGATGCCGGGAATGAACGATCCGGATTTGCGGAAGTTGTCGGCAATGTCGTCGGGCTTCATGATGATGGACACGTAGAAGTAGGCGAAGAAGATGATGCCCAGAACGTAGAGCGTCTCATACCAGGGATAGCCGGGCTGGAGAGCCGCAATGATGGGCTGGAGGAAGTGGTTGTTCTGCACCCACTCCACCTGGCTGAAGAGCATGGGCGCCGAGAGGATGGAGCTGGCGAAGATGACCGGCATGACGCCGCCGGAGTTCACCTTGAGGGGCAAGTGGCTGGACTGGCCGCCCATCATGCGGCGGCCGACGATGCGGCGCGCGCTCTGGATGGGAATGCGCCGTTCGCTGCGCTCGACGAAAACGATGAAGGCCACCACGGCGACCATGCCCACAACCAGCAGGGCGACGGCGATGATGGTGAAGGAGCCCCAGGCGTTGGTCTGGACCTTCTGGTAGAGTTCGGCCACGCCGCGCGGCAGGCCGGCGACGATGCCGGCAAAGATGAGCAGGCTCATGCCGTTGCCGATGCCGCGGTCGGTGATCTGCTCGCCGAGCCACATGATGAAGGCCGTGCCGGTGGTGAGCGTGAGCACCGTCATCAGGCTGAAGCCGATGCCCGGATTGAGCACCAGGCCCTGCTTGGTGAGGATGGCCGCGATGCCGATGGACTGGAGCGCGCCCAGGATGACCGTCATGTAACGGGTCCACTGGGTAATCTTGCGCCGGCCCAGCTCGCCTTCTTTCTGAATGCGCGCCAGGGGCTCATAGACCACGGTGAGGAGCTGAAAGATGATCGAAGCCGTGATGTAGGGCATGATGCCCAGGGCGAAGACCGTCATGCGGCGCAGGTTGCCGCCGCCGAAGAGATCCATCAGGCCCAGGGCCGAACCGCTCTGCTGGTTGAAGAGCAGTTCCAACTGATGACCGTTCACCCCAGGGGTGGGAATATGGGAGCCCAGCCGGTAGACGGCCAGAATTGCCAACATGAACAGCACCCGCTTGCGCAGGTCAGGAATCCGGAAGATATTAAGAAACTTCTCAAGCATGTTTGGTTATCCGCTTCATTCAGGGCCTTTGCCGACCCTCGAATCTGTGCCACTGACCATCTTACCCGCCAACGGCCCGGCGTGTCCTGCTGGACCTGCTGGATTCCCTGGGCTTCCGTTGTGCGGACCGGGACCCGTTTGCCGGGTCCCAGTCACGCATTGGAAAGCTGGGAAACGAACCAAAGCTGCCTAGGCCGCTGCCGGAGCAACTTCGCCGCCAACCACCACGGCCTTGCCGCCGGCCTTTTCGATCTTCTCGACGGCCGACTTGGAAAACTTGTGCGCGTGAATGGTGAGGGCCGAGGTGAGTTCGCCGGAGCCGAGAATCTTGATGAGAGCCTTCTTGCTCGAGGACAGGCCGAGCTTCTTGTAGTCGTCCAGGCCGATCTCAGCAATCTTCTGGCCCTCGATCGTCTCGGCGATCCGGTCCAGGTTCACAACCGTGTATTCGGTGCGGAAGATGTTGGTGAAGCCGCGCTTGGGCAGCCGGCGGTGAAGCGGCATCTGGCCACCCTCGAAGCCGCGCATCAGGCTGAAGCCGGAGCGCGAACCCTGGCCCTTGTGGCCGCGGGTCGAGGTCTTGCCCATGCCGGATCCCATGCCCCGGCCCACGCGCTTGCGCCCGGTGTTGGCTTTCTTGGGCGCGCGCAAATTCGATAGATTCTTTGCCATGATTTCCTCGCTGTAGCGCCGGCGGAGGTTGAATCCTCTGCCGACTCGCGTTGTAGAAGCAGTGGTCAGTGGACAGTGATCAGTGGTCGGTAAAGACCCGGGTCTTGCGACTGTTCACTGTGCACTGCACACTGCTCACTAGTTTTCCAGAATCCGAACCAGGTGCGGAATGGCCTTGACCATGCCACGGACGGACTCGTTATCCACGCGCTCGACGATCTGGTTGAGGCGCGTGAAGCCCAGCCCCTTGACCACCAGCCTGTGCTTGGTGGGGGTGGAGTTCTTCGAGCGGTAATACTGAATGCGAATCATCTTGGTCTCAGCCATGGCTTAGAGCTCCTCTACGGACTTGCCGCGCGCCGCCGCCACTTCGGCCCGGTCGCGCAACTGCACCAGCGCGTTGAACGTGGCCTTGACGACGTTATGCGGATTGGGCGAGCCCAGGCTCTTGGTGAGCACGTTCTGCACCCCGACCGAAGTCATGACCGCGCGCACCGCGCCGCCGGCGATGACGCCGGTGCCCTCGGGGGCGGGCTTGAGCAACACCTGGCCGGAGCCGAAATGGCCCAGCACCAGGTGAGGAATCGTGGTTTCGGTCAGGTTGATCCGGACCAGGTTCTTCTTGGCCGCTTCAATTCCCTTGCGAATGGCCTGGGGAACCTCCTTGGCCTTGCCCGAACCGTGACCCACCACGCCTGCGGCGGGGTCGCCCACCACGACCAGCGCGGCAAACGACATGTTCTTGCCGCCCTTCACCACCTTGGTCACACGATTGATGGCCACCACCTGGTCTTTCAGGTTGTACTGGTTGGCATCGAGTTTCTTCTTCAAGATCGTCATTGCT
>CAZTPX010000373.1:0-4656 GCA_964615095.1 uncultured Planctomycetaceae bacterium
AGAGAGCAATGACGATCTTGAAGAAGAAACTCGATGCCAACCAGTACAACCTGAAAGACCAGGTGGTGGCCATCAATCGTGTGACCAAGGTGGTGAAGGGCGGCAAGAACATGTCGTTTGCCGCGCTGGTCGTGGTGGGCGACCCCGCCGCAGGCGTGGTGGGTCACGGTTCGGGCAAGGCCAAGGAGGTTCCCCAGGCCATTCGCAAGGGAATTGAAGCGGCCAAGAAGAACCTGGTCCGGATCAACCTGACCGAAACCACGATTCCTCACCTGGTGCTGGGCCATTTCGGCTCCGGCCAGGTGTTGCTCAAGCCCGCCCCCGAGGGCACCGGCGTCATCGCCGGCGGCGCGGTGCGCGCGGTCATGACTTCGGTCGGGGTGCAGAACGTGCTCACCAAGAGCCTGGGCTCGCCCAATCCGCATAACGTCGTCAAGGCCACGTTCAACGCGCTGGTGCAGTTGCGCGACCGGGCCGAAGTGGCGGCGGCGCGCGGCAAGTCCGTAGAGGAGCTCTAAGCCATGGCTGAGACCAAGATGATTCGCATTCAGTATTACCGCTCGAAGAACTCCACCCCCACCAAGCACAGGCTGGTGGTCAAGGGGCTGGGCTTCACGCGCCTCAACCAGATCGTCGAGCGCGTGGATAACGAGTCCGTCCGTGGCATGGTCAAGGCCATTCCGCACCTGGTTCGGATTCTGGAAAACTAGTGAGCAGTGTGCAGTGCACAGTGAACAGTCGCAAGACCCGGGTCTTTACCGACCACTGATCACTGTCCACTGACCACTGCTTCTACAACGCGAGTCGGCAGAGGATTCAACCTCCGCCGGCGCTACAGCGAGGAAATCATGGCAAAGAATCTATCGAATTTGCGCGCGCCCAAGAAAGCCAACACCGGGCGCAAGCGCGTGGGCCGGGGCATGGGATCCGGCATGGGCAAGACCTCGACCCGCGGCCACAAGGGCCAGGGTTCGCGCTCCGGCTTCAGCCTGATGCGCGGCTTCGAGGGTGGCCAGATGCCGCTTCACCGCCGGCTGCCCAAGCGCGGCTTCACCAACATCTTCCGCACCGAATACACGGTTGTGAACCTGGACCGGATCGCCGAGACGATCGAGGGCCAGAAGATTGCTGAGATCGGCCTGGACGACTACAAGAAGCTCGGCCTGTCCTCGAGCAAGAAGGCTCTCATCAAGATTCTCGGCTCCGGCGAACTCACCTCGGCCCTCACCATTCACGCGCACAAGTTTTCCAAGTCGGCCGTCGAGAAGATCGAAAAGGCCGGCGGCAAGGCCGTGGTGGTTGGCGGCGAAGTTGCTCCGGCAGCGGCCTAGGCAGCTTTGGTTCGTTTCCCAGCTTTCCAATGCGTGACTGGGACCCGGCAAACGGGTCCCGGTCCGCACAACGGAAGCCCAGGGAATCCAGCAGGTCCAGCAGGACACGCCGGGCCGTTGGCGGGTAAGATGGTCAGTGGCACAGATTCGAGGGTCGGCAAAGGCCCTGAATGAAGCGGATAACCAAACATGCTTGAGAAGTTTCTTAATATCTTCCGGATTCCTGACCTGCGCAAGCGGGTGCTGTTCATGTTGGCAATTCTGGCCGTCTACCGGCTGGGCTCCCATATTCCCACCCCTGGGGTGAACGGTCATCAGTTGGAACTGCTCTTCAACCAGCAGAGCGGTTCGGCCCTGGGCCTGATGGATCTCTTCGGCGGCGGCAACCTGCGCCGCATGACGGTCTTCGCCCTGGGCATCATGCCCTACATCACGGCTTCGATCATCTTTCAGCTCCTCACCGTGGTCTATGAGCCCCTGGCGCGCATTCAGAAAGAAGGCGAGCTGGGCCGGCGCAAGATTACCCAGTGGACCCGTTACATGACGGTCATCCTGGGCGCGCTCCAGTCCATCGGCATCGCGGCCATCCTCACCAAGCAGGGCCTGGTGCTCAATCCGGGCATCGGCTTCAGCCTGATGACGGTGCTCACGCTCACCACCGGCACGGCCTTCATCATGTGGCTCGGCGAGCAGATCACCGACCGCGGCATCGGCAACGGCATGAGCCTGCTCATCTTTGCCGGCATCGTCGCCGGCCTGCCGCGCGGCGTGGCCGAACTCTACCAGAAGGTCCAGACCAACGCCTGGGGCTCCTTCACCATCATCGCCGTCGCCCTGCTGGTTGTGGGCATGGTCGCCGTGGTGGCCTTCATCGTTTTCGTCGAGCGCAGCGAACGGCGCATTCCCATCCAGAGCGCGCGCCGCATCGTCGGCCGCCGCATGATGGGCGGCCAGTCCAGCCACTTGCCCCTCAAGGTGAACTCCGGCGGCGTCATGCCGGTCATCTTCGCCAGCTCCATCCTCTCGGCGCCCATGCTCTTCAGCCAGGTGGAGTGGGTGCAGAACAACCACTTCCTCCAGCCCATCATTGCGGCTCTCCAGCCCGGCTATCCCTGGTATGAGACGCTCTACGTTCTGGGCATCATCTTCTTCGCCTACTTCTACGTGTCCATCATCATGAAGCCCGACGACATTGCCGACAACTTCCGCAAATCCGGATCGTTCATTCCCGGCATCCGGCCCGGCAAGCGCACTTCGGACTTCATCAATGACATCCTCACCCGCATCACGCTGGTAGGCGCGCTTTATCTGATTGTCATCTCGCTGGTGCCCACCTTCCTGATTTCCGGCATCCGGTTTGACAAGCTTTGGCTCATCGGCAGGGTCTTTGAAAGCCTGCCTACATGGGCGACACACGGTTTGGGGGTCAACTTCTACTTTGGCGGCACCTCCCTGCTCATTGTGGTGGGTGTGGCCATGGATACGGTCAACCAGATCGAATCGCAGCTGATCATGAGACACTATGACGGCTTTTCCCCGCGCTCCGGTCGCATTCGCGGAAGGAAAACCTGGTAATGTCTTCATCTACTGTTGCTGTGGAAAGCGGCCGGGAGGCGGTCTCAAAGACCGTCCCCGGCCCGATTCTTTTGTTGGGCGCGCCGGGCGTGGGCAAGGGAACCCAGGCCAAGGAGTTGGTGAAGCTGTGGGCGATTCCCCAGATCTCCACCGGCGACCTGCTGCGCGCCAATGTGGCCCAGGGTACGCAACTGGGCCGGGTAGCCAAAGAGATCATGGGACGCGGCGAGCTGGTTCCCGATTCGCTGGTCAACGAGATGGTCGCGGTGCGTCTGCAAGAGCCCGACACCGCCAACGGATACATCCTGGACGGTTTTCCGCGCACCCTGCCGCAGGCGGGCTGGCTGGACGGCCGCCTGGCCTCCGCTGCGCAGACTTTGCCGGTGATTGCCGTCAGCATCCAGGTGGACTATAATCAGTTATTGCGCCGCATCACGGGGCGCAGGAATTGTCCTGTCTGCCAGCGTATCTACAACGTCTACGGAAACCCGCCCCAACAGGATGGTGTTTGCGATGTGGACGGTACGGCGCTGGTCCAGCGAGCCGACGACACGGAGAAGATCTTTGCTGAGCGCATGCGCGCTTACGAGGCTCTGACCGCGCCGGTGGTCGATCACTACCGGGCTTTGGGACGTTTTGCGGAAGTGGATGGAGACCGGCCGATTGCTGAAATCGCGGCCGGAATTGTTGCCGCTGTCGAGCGGTTGCGCAAGTAGGCAGCCGGACGGCGGGTTTGTGCGTGAGAGAAGCCAGTGAACAGCGAACAGTGAACAGTAAATGCCCGGATCGGCATCGCGACTGACCACTGATCACTGTCCACTGTCCACTGAAAGCTGGATTTGTGGCAGTTGTACTGAAGTCGTCTCAGGAAATCGAAAAGATGCGCCGGGCGGGCCGCGTGGTCCGCGAGGTGCTCGAGCTGTTGCGCGGCCAGGTAAAGCCGGGCGTCACGACGATGGATCTGGAGAAGATCGCCGCGAGCCGGCTCGCCGAGTTGGGCGTCAAGGCCGCTTTCAAGGGGTACGGCGGATATCCGTGTGTGCTCTGCGCTTCGGTCAACAGCGAGGTGGTGCACGGCATTCCGTCGCCCAAGCGGGTTCTCAAGGAAGGGGACATTGTTTCCCTCGACTTTGGGGCCTTTGTGGAAGGCTATTGCGGCGACGCAGCCATTACCGTGCCGGTGGGCAAGGTCGATCCGGACGCGGCGCGGCTGCTGGCGGTGACTGAAGCGTCTTTGCACGCGGGAATCGCGGTGGTGCGGCCAGGGGCGACCCTGGGCGACGTAGGCGCCGCGGTGCAAGGGGTGGTTGAAGCCGAGGGGTTCTCGGTGGTGCGGGATTTTGTGGGTCACGGCATCGGCACCCACATGCACGAGGATCCGCAGGTGCCGAACTTTGGCGAGCCGGGCCGCGGCATGAAGCTGCGCGCGGGCATGGTCATCGCCATTGAGCCCATGGTCAATGCCGGCAAGCCGGATGTGGTTGTGCTCGAGGACGGCTGGACGGCGGTTGCCACGGATGGAAGCATGAGCGCTCATTTTGAGCACACGGTAGCGGTGACCGCTACCGGAGCGAGAGTCTTAACCGAGTAGCACGCTCGGGATAACAGGCCGGTTGCGCAAATGCGGGCCGGAGGCGGGATACAGTTTGTCGAAGGAAGACGCGATTGAGGTTATGGCAGTGGTCACAGAGACATTGCCCAATGCCATGTTCAAGGTCAAGCTCGAGAACAATCACGAGGTGTTGACCCA
>CAZTPX010000374.1:0-4619 GCA_964615095.1 uncultured Planctomycetaceae bacterium
CATCTGCGTGTGGATGTTCTCGATCTCCACGGTCGCCTCGTCCACGAGAATGCCGATGGCCAGTGCCAGTCCGCCCAGCGTCATGATGTTGAGTGTCTGTCCACTGAGCCAGAGCGCAACCAGGGCCGACATCAGCGCCAGGGGGATATTCAAGAGCACGACGATCGCACTTCGCCAGTCGCGCAGGAACAAGAGGATCATCAGCCCCACCAGCACGGCCCCCAGTACGCCTTCGCCGACAACACCCCAAATCGCGCGGGTCACGTAGGGCAACTGGTCGAACTCATAACGCACGTGAATGTCCGGCGGCAGGACGGCCTGCATGTCGGGAATCGCCGACTTCACCGCGTTGACCACGCTCATGGTCGAGGCATCCGCGCGCTTGGTCACAAGAATGTAGACCGCCCGCCGACCGTCGGCCAAGGCATAGCCCGTGGGAGCGTCAGAACTGTCTTGGACATATCCCACGTTCTGAATGTAGACGGGGGCCGCCGGCCCGGTTCGCAGGGGAATGCTCTCCAGGTCGTGGACGTCGCGGACCACCGAGTTGATCGGAACGAAGGGGTATTTGCCGTCCAGCGGGAGGTTTCCCGAGGGGCTGATCGTGTTGCTCTGGGCCAGGGCCGTCACCACATCGTCCGGCGTCATGTCGTAGGCCCGCAGACGCTGCGGATCGACGGTGACGACCACCGTACGCTGGTTGCCGCCAAAAGGAGGCGGCGCGGAGACGCCTGGCAGGCTGGCAAACATGGGCCGCACGCGAAACAAGGCTAGGTCCTGGATCTCGCCGATACTGCGGCTCTCGCTGGAAAGGACGAGGTACCCGACCGGCACGCTGCCCGTGTCGAATCGCATCACGAAGGGCGACACCGTGTTCGGCGGCATGAAGGCCCGGGCGCGATTGACGTAACTCACCGTTTCCGCCATAGCCTGGGCCATGTTCGTGCCCGGGTGAAAGTACAGCTTCATCAGGGAGAGACCCTGGATGTTCTTCGACTCGACATGGTGAATGCCCGTGATGTACAGGAAGTGATACTCGTAGTAGTTGGCCAGGTAGCCTTCCATCTGCGCCGGATCCATGCCGCCGTAAGGCTGGCAGACGTAAATCACTGGCAAATTAAGCGTGGGGAAGATATCGACCGGCATTTGCCGGATAGCCAAGGCGCAACCCAAGGCGATCGCCACCAGCGCAATCATCACGGTCATGGGCCGTCGCAGGGCAAAGAGGATTAGGTTCATTTTTTCAAAGTCTGGCAACCACATGTCCGGCAGGACAAAAAAACCAAGTCAAGCAGTCAATAATAGGCGGGTGGGGGCGAATATTCCACTCAAAAGAAGAAAAATCCTTGCCTCGTCCTCGCATGGCCCTAACAATTATTTAACGGTTTGGAAACGATTATCTAACAATTTAGAAAGGACAGATCATGAATTTGCTTTGTGCAGGTCGTTTAGGTGTGTGTGTTGGAGTACTAGTGTGGGGGTGTCAATGGGTGATCTCCGCGGAGCCTAGCGTGGGTCCGGGCCAACCGGTCACCCAAGGCGCAACAGGGATGATTCAGAACTCGGCGCTCACGGGCAGCACGGTTCTCGATTCCCAGAACCAGAAAATGGGCCAGATCAAGGATGTCGTTTTTGACGTTAAGACGGGGCAGGCGACCTTCGTGGTTCTCGACGCGGGAATTCCGGGCATCGCGAACCGCGCAATGCTCGTCGTGCCCTATCAGGCGCTACAGATAAGCGTCAATCCGTCGGATAAGCACTTGACGGTGATGCTCAATCGAAAGCCGGACCAATTGCGTGCCGCGCCGCAGATTCAGAACAACCAGTGGCAGTTGCTGCAGAATGAGCAATTTCTGACGCAAGCCCGCGACTTCTACCAGATCAGGGCGTACTACGCGGCGCGGCCGATCGACAATGCGGTCATGCCCAGCCCGCCGGTCGAGAACAGCCCGCCCCCGCCGCCCGCTGCATCCACGGCAAACCCGACCTTCCTAGCGGTTCCGCCGTGCGTTACGCAGAGTCTGGAAGATTTTTACAACGAATGAAAAGCGGTAGCAAGCTACCGCACTCCAAAGCTCCAGTATAAACGTTATCGTCGGCAAACTTGAACAAGCCACACCGACGGAGTTCCGGTGCAAAGGACGTTGGATCTGCAACGGCCAACCGTGATTTTTCCCGGTTGGCCGTGAGGGAAGACGGCGGTAGCGAACCTGAATTCCTGTCGGTCGCGCAAGCTATTCCGGAGGAATCGTTAGCGCGGGTGGGCAGGTTAGGTCTTTAGCGTATTTGCCCATTCGCGCTGCGATTTCGCTTGCCGCAATTCCGACAGTTCTACAAGCGATGCCTTTTATGCCGCATCCAAGGAAGGATCTTTGCGTTCCGGAAAGGCTACGTAGCACGATTGTTACGCGGAACGATCAAGAATGAATTCCAGCCTTCGGACCATTCTGGATCTCAAGGAGGAGAACCATGCGCCGCATTACTTCCAGACACCTCGCTGCCGTAATCGGGGTCGGATTCCTACTGGGACTCGCCCTCTACAAGACGCGGGCCGTTTGTGCTCAAGATACGAACACGGCTTCCGTGGCAGATCTCCAACAACGGGTTCAGGAGTTGGAGACGGTTGTCCAGCAGATGAAAGACAGCCGTAATGCGAATTCGGCGACCGTCGCGCCGGTCTCCATGCAGTCGGGCGGTCCAAGCGGTTCTGCTGCATCCTCGGCGGCGCCGACAGCCAATGCCAACTCTGTCGTGTCCGATGCGCCGGGTGGCGGCACAGGAGATCCTGCCGGCGGTAATTTTGTCGGCTGGAACGAGGGTTTCTTCCTGCAATCGCCGGACAGGTCCTGCCAGTTGCGCATCACGGGCCAGATCCAGGCCGATTGCCGTACCTACCTCGATCACGTCGATGCCTCGACAACGGCTAATTCCGCCGTGGCGGGCAGTCCGACTACGGGCAGTCCCGACGAGTTCCTCATCCGCCGCGCACGACTCGGTATCGAGGCCACGATGGCCAACTACTACGAGTTCCGCTTGTTGCCCGATTTCGCCGGAACCACGGTCGCCAAGTCGATCACCGACGCGTATCTCAATATCCACTACTGGGACCAGTTTCAGCTCGAAGCGGGCAAGTTCAAACAGCCGCTCAGTTACGAAGAGCTGATCCAGGACCGATACGTGCCGTTCATGGAACGCTCGATGATGGACCAACTCACGCCGCAGCGCGACGAGGGCGTTATGATCCATGGGGACAAGCTGTTCTGCGGCCGTTTCGATTACGCGGTGGCCGTTTCCAACGGCGACTCCAACGACAGCACGTTCGACAACAACGACCACAAAGACTTCAACGGCCGCCTCGTCTTCCGTCCCTTCTTCGATAGGGATGGGCAGGGAGTCTTTCGCCTGCTGTCGTTCGGCATCTCGGGTGGCGTGGGCGTCGAGAACGAGCCGCTCAGCACCAGCTCGTCGACGCCTCCCACCATCACTACGCCGAGCACGGTGACCTGGTTCGCCTTCAATCCGACCACCACGCCGGTTACCGGCGGGACGGCCGCCGTGGCAGCCAACGGCCTTCGCGACCGCATCAGCCCGGAAGTAAGTTACTTCTACAGCTCGTTGGGCTTTGCCGCGCAGTACTATCAGCAAGACCAGTTGTTTCAAACTTCGTCGTCGAAGGCGGCCCTCGTGGACGTGTCGTACAATGGCTATTACGCTATGGTCAGCTATCTCCTGACGGGCGAGCAGCGGCACGAGTACAGCCAGCAGATCGAACCGTACCTGCCCTTCGATCCTTCCGCGCCGGTAGCCTCGCCCGGGGCCTGGGAAGTGCTCCTGCGGGTCGATCGCATGGAAGTCGGCCAGTCGGCGTTCACCTCGGGATTGGCCAGCGCCAAGAGCACGACCAATCAATCCAGCCCGGCCTGCTTCGAGACGACCACGGGCATCAACTGGTACATGAACAAGTGGGTCCGCGCGCAACTGAACTGGGAACATGCCAACTTTGCCAACTCCATAAGGATCGGCAGCATGACCAAGACGCTCAACGAAGAGGACGCGTTGTACACGCGGTTCCAGGTCATCTTCTAAGAACCTGTTCCGAAAGGTGTTGGAGTCCCGGCTTTAGCCGGCTAAAGCCGGGACGCCAACACCGGTCCCCGGCCTTTCGGAACAGACTCCAGGAGATGCGGAAGCCGGCGTTTCCCGCGTCTGGCTGAGAGTCCATTGCAGAGATTCACAGAGCGATCGGCAAATCCTGCCGATCGCTCGTCGTTTCAGGGGGGCGGCGGTGCGCCAACGCGGGAGTAGTTTCCGAAAAAGGCCGCCACCGCAAGTTTTTTTCTATAGAATTCGCGCAATTGCCCTTGACCGACAAAGCCACTTTGCGGTATTTAACCGCCCTCTTCATTTACATTCGCACAAACTTTTCAAAAAAGCTCGTCGCTGAAGACCTCTCGCCACAGGAATGTGAACGGGCCGGGGCATGCCCAAGAGGTCGCTAACGCTGAATGTCAGAAGAGTGGTTTCGCGAGCGGTAGCCCAACTTGCCGCACGGCTCATCAAGTAAAAGGAGAATCGTTTTGAAGACGACCCAACGAATTCTTGTCGGCTGGATTGCAGTC
>CAZTPX010000375.1:0-4592 GCA_964615095.1 uncultured Planctomycetaceae bacterium
TACGCGACCCACCGCATACGCTTTGCTCTCCCGCGCCTACCCACTCTGCCAACGGTGAGCATGGCGGTCGGCGCAGCCGATTCCCGAAGGGAACTTTGCCGCCGTGCAGTGTTGGCCGCTAACTTTCGTAACCGTCAAAGAATCGCCATCGCCTATGCACCGGCTCCACTCGCTCTACTTGTCCGCCAGAACTCGGGAGACACGAAAGCCCAGGATGCAGTCCCCGGGCCAAGACAATCTGCAGTCGCGGCCCGCCGACCGGCAGCCCTCCGCCGGACGGAACCAGGTACCGCCGCGAAACACGCGGTAAGAGCCGGTGGCAGCACCCGCTGGATCGTCCACTGGTGACTCCTTGTAATACCCGTCCTTCCACCTATCCTGACACCACTCCCATACGTTCCCGTGCATGTCGTACAGCCCCCAGGCGTTCGGCTTCTTTTCGCCCACAGGATGCGTCTTCTTGCCCGAGTTCTGCCCATACCACGCATATTCGCCCAACTTCGACGCATCATCCCCAAAGCAGTACTTCGTCTTGCTCCCCGCCCGGCAGGCGTATTCCCACTGCGCCTCGGTCGGCAACTGGAACTTTCCTACCCCGGCGGCGGATTTCGCGTTGAGCTTGCCGAGGAACTGCTGGCAGCCCCCCCAACTGACGATTTCCACCGGGTTCTTCGGACCCTTGAACTGGCTCGGGTTGTTGTCCATTACCGCTTCCCACTGCTCCTGCGTAACCAGATACTTGCCCAGGTAGAAGGGCTTGGTGATCCGAACTCGGTGCTGCGGCTTCTCCCAGTAAGCGCCGTCCTTGTCCGAATCAGGCGAGCCCATCAGGAACTCACCGGCAGGGATCAAGACCATCTCCAGCTTGACGCCTTTGCCAAGGTCCACCGTGAGTTCCTTTGGCGGGCTTGTCATCTTACTGCCCGCATCATTGGGTTCCTGGGCGGACAGAAAGGACGGTACTGCCAAGCTCACACAAACCAGCCACAATAAACGTTTCATGATGTGCCTTCTCCTGCTCGGCCAACGGGAGGCGTGCCTGACGCGCAGCGTCCGCGAAGCGGCACAGCAGGTACGCCGGGTTGGCCTTCGACCGTACTTTTGGATTCTACCATATCTCGTGCCATACCATTACTGAGTCCTGGCAACGCGGAAACCCGTGATGCTGTCCCGATTGTCCGGCGCACCCCAGCCGCGACTGGTGGAACGACAGGACCCCGGCCCATCAAGCCAGGAACCGCCACGAAGGACGCGGCCATCGCCGAAATCTGGGCCGGTTGGATCGTTGGTGGGAGACGTCGCGTTGTACAGCCCGTACCAATCCGCGCACCACTGCAACGCATTTCCGTGCATGTCGTAGAGGCCGAAGGCATTGGGCTCGAACTTTCCCACTGGGGCCGTGAACACGTAGCCATCATTGGCCTTGATCGTCCATGCCCAGCCAGGGAACTGCGCCTTGGCAGCTGCGTCCGCGACGTTGCCGACCTTCGCCAGCGTCTCGGGATCGTCGCCGCTGGAGTAGCGGGTTGTCGTCCCGGCACGGCAGGCGTATTCCCACTCGGCCTCCCTGGGCAATCGGTAGGTCTTGCCCTCGTTTCTGCCGAGCCACTTGCAGAAGGCTACTGCATCGTTCCAGCTCACACAAACCACGGGGTGCTCGTCGGTCTGCTCGAAACCCGCGCCCTGCCAGGAGTACATTTCGTCGAAGCCCAACGCCTCCGTGTCGGGGTTCCAGCCGCGCGCCCCAGGCCTCTTGCCCTTCTCCGCGTCCGTCTTGTATCGCGTGTCGGCGACGAACTGCCGGAACTGGCCTCGAGTGACGTGGTACGTGCCCAGGTAGAACGGTCGCGTGATCCGTACGCGGTGCTGCGGGTGCTCGCACTTTACGTCGTATGCGTCCAGAAAATGTACGCGATAGGTCTTGGTGAAGAACGCCTCCGCGGCCTCTGCCGACTCGCCGCTGCCCATCTTGAACTCGCCCGAAGGGACGAGAGTCAGTTTCATGCCTATGGAATTGGTGATTTGCTTTGTGCCGCTCGGCTCCTTGGCTTCCTGTGCCGACAGCGAAGAAGGTAGGGTTAGGCTCGCACAGACCAAGCAAAGCAATCGCTTCATAATGCACCTTCTCTGGCCCGGCCAACGGAACGCCCACCGGACGCCGCCCCGACCGAAGCGATCAGCGTCGAGCCGCCATCAATTCTACTACACCAAGGCAGCCTGCACCACGTCCAAGGCGTGCCCGCAGGGCCTCAGCGGGCGGGCGGTGTTGGCGGCGATGGTTCTATCTTGCAGTGTGGCAACGCCTGCTGGAACTTGTTTACGCCCGCGCGGGTCACCTGAGTTAGCGACAGGTCAAGGGATTGCAGTTCAGTCAGCCCTTTGAGGTGCTCTAACCCTGCATCCGTCACTTCAGTCTGATCCAGATACAGCTTTTGGAGTTTAATCAATCCTCTGAGGTGCTTCAACCCTGCATCCGTCACCTGAGTTCTTCTCAAGTACAGCGTTTGGAGGTTAGTCAGCCTTTGAAGGTGTTCCAAGCCCGCATCGGTCACCTGACTGTACCCTAAGGATAGCTCCTGTAGTTGTGTCAACCCCTTTATGTGCTCAAGTCCAGCATCGGTAATATTATCAGGCAGGTCCAGCACTTGAAGTTTACTCAGCCCTTTGAGATGTTCTAAACCTGCGTCGGTTACCCGAGTCTCGGACAGGTGCAGCTTTTCGAGGTTGGTCAGCCCTTTGAGGTACTTCAACCCCACATCGGTCACCTGGGTGTTATACAGGTTCAACCTGCGTAGATTTGTCGATCCTTTCAGGTACTCCAGTCCTTGGTCAGTCACCTCGCTAAAATCCAGGTCTAGCCGTTCGGCCGTCGACAGCCCTTGGACATGCTGCAATTCCGCATCGGTCGCTTTTGTGCGCGACAGATCCACCACAAGCGGCGGATTGTCGGCAGCTTTGGCGTGCTGATCCTTCTCCGTGGCCGTGTTTGCCGAACATCCCGAGGTAAATGCGGCAAGCGCCAAGGCCAAGGCGAGCTTCGAAAACACGGTTTGGTTCATTGGGTTCTCCTCGTTTTTCATCGCCGCCAACGGGTCGCCTGGCCGACGCCGTATTCTCCGACGCCAGCCAGGCCAAAACTCTGGCTCATTCTACCAAGGTTTACGAGCCTACACCACCGTCAAGGCGGCCGCCCAGCGGCTCTGCGGCCAGACGGTGTTGGCGGAGTCCGAACTACCTCCGAAGCCATGCGCCAATTATTGCCCCAATAGCGGCCCCGCACATAATGGAAACAGGCCAGCAGCCCTCACCGTATTTGGCAAACCAGTCATGCGGCCCTGTGTGAACTGTTGCAACCTCCATTCCCACAGTGGCCGCGAAGAGGCCCAATGCACCATATAGCAGACTGGCACGGAGCCGTTCCGGTCGCCCACGCAGGAACGGTAGCAATACCAGGACGGCAACCAACGGAATGGCAAGGTACGAAACTACGAAGGGCGTGTCTGATCCTGCGGCCATCAACATGTTTGTAGTTCCTCGACTCCGCCAACGGCAGGCACATCCGACGCGAAGCGTCCGCCGTAGGCGGCCCAGCGGGGGTGCCTTGTTGGGCATGTTATCAATGGTTACGCTCACTTTCAAATGGAAGATGCGCGAATTTGCATAACCAGTCTTCCGACAGACGGTCATCCTCGCTCCAAGGCAGCCCTTCCGACGTCAATACTTGACGCTTTCCTTGACATGCGTGGGCACACAGTACAGTGTGGAACCGGCCGGCACACCCAGGATGTTCAAAAGAACCGTCTTGAGCAAGGGATAATGGCTGGAAGGTCAAAGACCCACATTTGAGGCATCTGGGCGGGGATCTCCTTGCAATGCGCCACCGCAGCTTGACACGCCACTGTTGAACCTCTTCTGAATGGATGGTGCTCGCATCTCGGCCAAGGAACTTAGCGCCCTCCCTATCGTCATTATCAATGCCACGTTCCTCGACACGCTGGAGCATCTCGGCGAGCCACGCGGCCTCCGGCAGTGCCTCGGCCGCGCTGACACATCTACAATCAAGACACCAAACCGGCTGGTCGGTCCACGTAATCTCTGTGCCGTCATCCAGACGGTAGCACAGGAACCTCGCGAACACCACGCGAGCTATCTGGCTGCATCGATCACAGCGATGAGTATAGTCAAACATCAAACATGGGAGTCGCTACACCCAGTTGGCCAACGGAGGCCGCACCCGTCGTCGCGGCCTCCAATTTCACCATTTTGATTCTGCCAATCAGTTTACCGTTTTCCCACGGCCTGCACTATCAGGCGACGACCCGCTTTGCGGGTGCGGCATGTTGGGCAAGGATGCTTCAGCTTTCCCGCATTCCACAACCGAATGCCCGAGTAATCCGACCAGGTACGACGATACACGGAGGCGGATGCTTCGTTTCTTGCCTGCTTTATCTTCAACGTGGACGATGAACTCCTCATGCCAGCAAACGGCATCCGGATCAGGCACAACAGGAGCACGACGGCGGTAAGCGAGCTTCGTAGTTTAGCGTGTGCGTCAAAATTACTTGTACAAATTGACATTGGCTAGTTTGATG
>CAZTPX010000376.1:0-4537 GCA_964615095.1 uncultured Planctomycetaceae bacterium
ATTCACCTATGTCAAGGGCGATGACGGCAACAAGGTGCTCACAATGCAGTTGGCCACCAAGAAGCCGCTGAAGGGGACGGTGACCGGCGAGGTCCTGTTCAGTAACGACTTCTGGGTTGCCGTGAAACCCAAGAACGGGCCGCTGGATGGCTATGCGATCAACTGGCCTCCCGGGAACATGGTGGCCAGGCTGAAGGCCCTGAAGAAGGGAGACAGGGTCACGATCAAGTTCCACACCGATGTCGAACGGCATCGAATCGAGACCCTTCAGGTATTCGCGGCCAAGCCAGGCGGCGGGTCTCCCGCCACGAAAAAAGAGGAATAGCGGCAATGCCGGCTGGAAGGTTGAGAAGGTCAAGGGATGGTGAGAGGGACGACCCTAACGGGCAAATCGACGCGTATTTCCCCTTGACCTGCACCCTGCTGTCGTTTACGATTCGCCACCGCAACCAGTCTCATCACAAGAATCGCGGCGGTTCTCGTCTTTTCGCGCGAGGTATATCTATGGCACTGTCCATGCGCATTCTCCTGGGATTGACTATCCTCTTGGCCGCACGTCCGGCTGTGGGCGATGGTGTCGATCACTACGAGCTGGCCCCTTCCGTCCTGCGGGCGGCCGGCGCGCCGCCGATCTATCCGGCGGGCGTGAACAATCCGTCGCTTGGCAACCCGTCGGGGCCGCCACCGGAAGGCGCGGTCCCCACGCCCCTGCTGCCTGGAGCGCCCAACTCCGTCGCGCCGGCGGGTGCGAGCACGTGGCCAGCCAGCAACCCGGCCAGTCCCAGCAATGCCCCAGTCGTCATCGGCACGCCCGGCGCATGGAATCCTCCGCCGAGCGTCGTGCAGCCGCCGACCTATTCCGTGGCCGTCCCCACGCCTGCTCCTGCGGCCGCGATCGGACCACCATCACAGGCCTGCTGGTACACACGGGCCGAGTATTTTCATTGGAACGAACGTAGCGGCGGGACGGACTTCGTCAACGAGGCGGGGGCCTTGTATACCTTGGGCTATACGCGGCAGTTCGGCGTGGAACGCTTCCGTGCCGAGCTGTTCGGCGGGCAAGTGAATTACCAGGGCTACGACATGTATCAGGCCACTTCTTCGTCTCCGATTGAATACATACCCCTGTCCAACAACACCGACTACTTGGGCCTGCGCGGCGAGTATGAACTGGTGCTGGCGCCCGCCGCCTGGGAAGGTCGGGCGGCGTTCTTGGTAGGCTTCGGCACGCGGTTCTGGATTCGCGGGTTCCCCGACGGGACCGATGCCCAGGGCAACATGGTGCCCAGTATCCAGGAAACCTGGTGGACCTTCTATCCGTATCTGGGGCTGGAAACGCATCTGCCCTGGGGGAGCAACCTGGAAGTATATTCGGAATCGCGGGTGGGCGCGACAGCGTTGACGTACCAACTCTCGACGGTGGACACGAACCCCTTGTGGCCCCAGCCGGGCATCATGGCCAACACGGAAATTGGCTTACGCGGCTCGCATTTCTTTGCGGCGGCCCGCGTCGAAGTGATGTCCTGGTCGCCCTCGCCGCTCGTTTGGGGATCGTCGGCCCAGTGGAATCAGCCCAATTCGGTGATGTTCACCGCCGGCGGGCGATGCGGATTCATGTTCTGAATGACCTTGTGTGATTCAGGGAGATTTACTGTAGGGAACGCCCTCCGTAGCGTTCGAACGCTTCCGGAACGCCACGGAGGGCGCTCCCTACAGGAGTGGTCGACGTAGTCCGAGAATCGCGCAAGGTCATCTAGCCTCTTTCTCGATGAGCGGGAACTCCGCGGTGACGCAGGTGCCCACTCCCGGCGCGCTTTCGATCCGCGCGGCGCCGCCGAAAAGCCGGGCGCGTTCGCGCAGGCTCTCCAAGCCGAAATGGCCCGGTTTCTGCACCGACATGTCGAAGCCGCAGCCCCAATCCTTGACGCGAACGACGATGGTCTTGTCGGCCTGGGACAAAGAGACTTCGATACGCTCGGCACGGCTGTGGCGGACGGCGTTGCGGAGGGCCTCTTGGATGATGCGGAAGACCGACATTTCCAGCGGCGGGGCCAGCCGGCCGAAGGTGACTTGATGCGTCCAGGCGATGGCTACTCCCATGCGGCCCTCCGTGTCTTCCACCAGTTTATCCACGGCGGCCACGAGCCCCATGTCTTCCAGGACGATGGGCCGCATGCCGCTGATCAGCCAGCGCACTTCAGCGATGCTCTCCTGCAGCAATTGCACGCCGCGGACCACGTTGGCCAACGCCAATTCCGGGTCGGAGGAATAGGCCGAGAGACTGGCGTGTAGATTCATCAGGGCCGCCGTGGCCGGTTGCACGAAGCCATCGTGGATCTCGTAGGCCAGCAGCCGCTGGTCGCGCTCGCAGATCTCGAGCACATGGAGCAAATGCCGCTGTTCATCGCGGAGGGCCTCCTCGACCTTGGCCCTCTGTACGAACTCGGCTTGCAACTCCTCGTTGGCGCGCCGCAGATCGGCCGTTTGTTCGCGAACTTCTCTTTCCAGTTGATCGCGGACCCGTTGCAGATCTTCCTTGGCCCGCTGGATCGTGCGGAAGAGGGGACCGATCGCAGCAAAACCGACCAACAACACGACCGCGCTGAGCAGGCCGATGGCCTCGCTCCAGTAGTCCATGGAGTCGAGGAGGGCGGGATAGGCCAGGACGCCGGCCAAAACGGCCGCGCGGCGGATGGCCATTGCCAGCATGGCCGCGGCCACCAGCATCCAGGCTTTATTGCTGCGCGTGATCCCCATCAACCGCAGTGCCCAGACAGCGGCAGCCACCTGCGTAAGCAGGGAGAGAGCGACGATGAGAATGAAGCCTAGATACATGTTGACGAGAGCCTGAGTGGGATACTCAAGTCTACTCTATCTTCTTAGAGGCAATCCGGGAAGTCTCCCCTTTCCACGACCCGCGACCCGCAAGCGGGTACCCTGGAGAGAGAGGGGACATGTTGACGAGACTTCACAGATAGCCTCGGCGAAAGATGAACGAAGACCCGCCAATGGGGCGAAACGGCAAGCAAGGCTTCCTCGCTTATGCGTCGTGTTATTGTTGATAAAGACGATTGCTATAGTGATATTCAGCGGAATTCCGCGAGAGAGCGCGACGAAATTCCGTGAACAGACCCCCGCGGAACGACGAGGCGCGAATTGGATAAAACAGTTTAAGTCAATGCAGACTAATTGTTTACAACGAATCTTCTGATCTGCGGTGGACCTTGGAACGCTGGTTGCTGAGGGAAGGAGCGAACCCGTTTCAGACCGATCGTAAAGCCGAACTTCCTCGCGGCGGAGCATACCGATGACGACCCACACTGTCCGAAAAAAGGATTCCTTTCTCGCACAGGTAATCGAAGCCACCCCCGGCGGCGAGCGACTGTTGCACTGTTTGCAATGCGGCAGTTGCGGCGGCTCGTGCCCCAGCGGCCCCGACATGGATTACACGCCGCGCACGATCTTCGCCATGATCAATGCCGGCGAGCGCGAACGGGTGCTGGCGGCCAACACCATGTGGATCTGCGTCTCCTGTTATTTCTGCACGACCCGCTGTCCCCAGGAAGTGCCCATCACCGACATCATGTACTCGCTCAAGCGGATGTCGATCGCCCAGCGGCTGTATCACGATACCGACGCCCCGGCCCTGGCCAAGGCCTTTACGGACTTTGTCGACAAGTACGGGCGGAGCTTCGAGATGGGCTTGGCCACCAGTTATCACCTGTTGAATCGGCCCTTGCAGGCCATGAAGATGGGCCCCATGGGCTTCGCCATGTTCAAGCGCGGCCGCATGGCTCTAACCCCAACCAAGATCAAGAATATTGGACAGTTGCAAGCGATTATTCGCAAAGCGAAAGAGTTGAGCGGAGAAGAAAGAACTTAGAGCTTAGAACCCAAAACTAAGTACTAAGTACTTCCCCGCCCCCAAACCCCGAACCATTTGCCATCCCACCATGCGATACGCCTACTACCCCGGATGTTCGTTGGAAATCAATGCCGCCGCCTATGACCATTCGGTGCGGGCAGTGGCCGACCTGCTGGACATCAAGTTGCAGGAGCTCGACGACTGGAACTGCTGCGGGGCGACGGAATACTTCAGCCAGGACGAATTGACGGCCTGCGCGGTGGTGGCCCGGAACCTGGCCCTGGTCGATCCGCAGATCAAGCAGCTTGTGGCCCCCTGCGCGGCCTGCTACTTGAACCTGAAGAAGACCGACCGGCTGATGGCCGACTTCCCGGAGATGGGGGCCAAGATCAACCAGTGCCTGGCCGCCGGCGGTCTGCACTACGACCCTGGTCGGGTGGTGGTCCGCCACATGCTCGACGTGATCCACGACGACATCGGCGAGCGCGCCGTGCGCGACAAGGTCGTGCGGCCGTTGACTGGGCTGCGTGTGGCCCCCTATTACGGCTGTCAGGTCGTGCGGCCGATCAAGGGCTGCGACAACACCGAGTACCCGATGCAGATGGACGACCTCTTGAAGTGGCTGGGGGCCGAGGTGGTCGACTACCCGGTCAAGGCCCACTGCTGCGGCGG
>CAZTPX010000377.1:0-4525 GCA_964615095.1 uncultured Planctomycetaceae bacterium
AGCACGCCGAATTGCAAGCCGTATAGTACAAAGCGTAAGCCTGACCCCGTCCGCCCAGTCGGTGCAAGGGAAGGTGGTCGGCGCCTTTGCAGACGATGACCTGGGCCATCAGTCCCGGCCCCGCCAAACCGCCGGGAATCACTTCCGCCGGCTTCCTCGCCACTGCCACGTTCTGCTCCGCAAGCGTCAAACCGCTTTCCGGCAGTTGCTCTTTGCGCACGTATTTCTTGCGGACATGGACCACCACGAACAACGTCGAAGGCCGCCAGTCAAGTTGCTCGCTGGTTTCCGCCGGCAGTTCCACCAGGTTCTCCGGGCCGCCCATGGCAACTTTTTCGGCCTCCGAAAGATCGTGGGTGACTTCCTTTCGTTCAATGTTGTCGGGAATCCGCCCGCGACCGTGCCGGTCGCGGTTCTTGGAAGCGGGCGACGAAATCGGCGAAGCATCTGCCGCAGGCGGCGACGCGGGCGTGCTCGGGGTGGCTTCCGCTTCGGTCGACTGAGCATCGAACAACATGCCCTGCTGCGGATCGAACTTCTCGCTCGTACTGCCGTAGATCCTCTTCAGCAGCAAGTGCATGTGGTGTTCTTGTCGCTCCAGACGGGCATGGGCCTGCTGCAACTCAGCGAGCAACTGCACCACCAGTTGCTTCAGGACTGCCGGGTCGTCGGGCAGCAGGGCGGGATCGGGAAGAGGCATGGCATCCGTGCTCATGCCTCTTGCTACGCAACATCGTCATCGATGGTTCACTCGCTCCGCGAATTTTTTTCCGCGGCTTACGCCGTGCGTTGGTAACGCGGCTGCCGCTTCACGCTGGCCGGGTCGATGCCCCACAATACCAACGACAACTCTTGAGACGAGATCTCGATACTACGCGCCTCGGGATCACTGGTCGGGGGAAAGCGAAAGGTCCCTTTCTCCAGTCGGCGGTAATACAATGTCAGTCCATCGCGGTCCCACCACAACAACTTGACCCGATCGCCGCGGCGACTGCGAAACACGAACAGGTGGCCCGAGAGCGGATCATAGCCCAATCCCTCTCGCACCACGGCCGCTAAAGAATCGAAACTCTTTCGCATGTCGGTGGGCGTCAGACACACGTAGATCCGCACCAACTCCGACAGGCTCAGCACGACCGCACCTCCAACACGGCCAGCACGTCGGCCAACACTTGCCGGTCGAAGCCTGCCGCCACTCGCAGTCTGCGGCCACGCTCCAAGATGATCTCTACGCTTCCGACCGCTTCTGCCGGGGCGGGATTCACGACGGTCGACTCCAACACACGCACGGGCAGAAAAGAGGGGCTTCCACAACACGCGGAAGATGACTGCCGGGACGCCTTCGATGGCCGTTGGCCGGTCGATCCCGAGGATCGTTTACGGCCTTCCAGTCTCCTCCGCCAATAGTGGAATGCGGATTCCCGCAGACCCTCGGCACCGCAAAAGTCACGCACCGACTGACCGCTCTCTTGCCACCCCCGCACCAACTCTTCCCAATAACGTTGCCTCCGGGGATCACCCCGTCGCATCTGCTCTTTCATATCTGGGCTCCTGATGTCCATCAGGCCGAACCTTCGTCGGCCCACGCACGTCAGGTTACCATGCCCCACAAGGCGCATTCGGCGGGACGCTTACGGCTAACCATGCCCCACAAGGCGCATTCGGCGGGACGCTTACGGAATTCGTTCGCAATAATTAAGTTATGTATCTGGAATTCCGTCCCCGAATTCTCGTCTCCGGAATTCTCGCTTTATGGAAATTGAAGAATCGGACATGGCGTCCCGCGCACGATCTCGCAACTCGGTAACGCCGCGTGCAGTTCCGCCTCCCCGACGGGCGTAATCCTACTTGCCCCCACCTCAAGATACGTTAATCGCCGGATTTGCTTAAGATGTTTGACCCCCGCATCAGTAATACCGCGCCCGTAAGTTTGCAAGCAGCGAAGCCTAGGCAGACCGACCAGGTGTTCAAGGCCCGCGTCGCCTACGTCTCCTCCAAGCCTCAATTGTTCGAGGTGCAATAATGAGGCAATGTATTTCGCGCCGTCGTCTCCAACGCGAGTATTGACCAGTTCGAGCCCAGTCAGCTTGGGAAGGACGCTCAATTGCGCAAGGCCCTTGCCGTCGATCCTCGTGCCGAAAAGCGAAAGAACCTTCAACTCCCGCAGAGTGCATAGATGCACCAGACCGGCGTCGCTAATTTGCGTCCGCGCAAGATAGAGCGCAGCAATCTTCGGCGAATTCTTCAGACACGCCAGATCATCGTCTGTCAAATTTGTACTGGAAAGACTCAGAACCCTTAGACTTGGAAAGCTCGCAACAGCCGCGAGGCCAGGCCCCCCGCATTTGCACGCTCCTAGGTAAAGCGCTTCCAGCCGGGGCAATTCCTTGAGATTGACCAACCCCAGACCGGAAACTCCAGTTCCAGCGAGGTTCAGCGAACGAAGGTTCGAAAGATGCTTGAGGTGGGGCAATCCACGATCCGTGATTCTTGTGTCGGAAAGGTCCAAAAAACGTAAACCTGCGAGGCCGCTCAGATGCGCTAGACCGGTGTCGCTAATTGCCGTGTTTGACTTAAGGTCTAGTTCCTCCAGTGTTGCAATACCGCCAATGCTCATGAGCCCATCACTGGTTATCGCGCCGGTCAATCGGAGCTCCTTGGGCCGCAAGCCAGGGAGAAGCTTCTTGACCTTGTCGGTAACCCGCTTACCCGAAAGCTCCATGTGCCGAATGGTTGCATTTCGCAACCCGGCAAGCTGCGCTAGGCCGACGTCCGAGACGTCTTTGAGATAAGAACCTCCCATGTCTAGCTCGATCTGGACGTCACGATGTTCCGAAAGCTCCTTCAGGGACGCGATTACATCATCGTCCAGCTCCGCCCTAACAACTCGAAGTTTCTTGAGCTTTGGAAGCTGATTCAGTTGCCGCACCACGTTCTCGAGCCCACTCGTGTGGCCCAGACACAACTCACGAAGTTCATCAAGCTCAGCGAAAACCGCCACTTGCTCACCGTTAAAGCTGGTATCGGAGAGATCCAATGAGCGAAGGTGGCGCAGTGGTACGAGTTTTCTTAAGCTGGATTCGCGCACGGACATGTCGCCCAGGGCAAGCGTCTCAAGTTGTGCAATCTTTCCGATATGATCCATGGCCTCGTCGCCGATTAATGTCTTCCCTAGGTCTAAACTGCGCAGCTGAACGAAGTTCTCTAGCGTAGCCAATCCGCCGCTCGTGATGTCCGTACCATTCAGGCGGAGGGTACTCAACCGTGGCATGCGTCGGAGGTACTCCAGACCGCGATCGGTGAGGTGGGTGTTGCTAAGGTCGAGGGTTTCAATCGATTGGAGGCGTTTAAGCACGCCGAGCGCCTTCTCCGATAGCACGGTTCCCGAAAGGTCGAGCATTTTCAGGTCCTTGGCGTCAGTCAAATAGCCAAGGCCCACATCCGAGATTACGGTGTTCCTGAAACATGCGTGTAGGTCATCCTGGCCGAGAAGAAGAGTTTGCAAACGTTTCATCCCCCGGACGCGTCTCAGATCGGCGTCACGAAGGCTCACGTTTCGAAGGTCAACAGTCGTAACGTTGATCGATCCGGCGACCTCCCGAAGCGGAACATTCTCGGAACGGGTGCCGTCAATCCTCACGATACCGGCAGTTGGCGATGCGTCCGATTCAATGTCAAGATCCTCTGTACGGCTCTCGATCTTGCCGCTTGCCCGCCCTGCATCGCGCGCGGCCCCGGCGACTGCCGTTCTAGAGCTAGCACCTACGGAGAACAAAAGTACAAACAACAGTGAATACAAGTATCCCATTCTCATAATCATAGCAAATTGCACCAGAAAACGAAAACAAATACGAGGGTCTGAGTCCGGGGTCAGGCTTACGTTTTGTACTGTGCTTTGCAAAGCACAAAACGTAAGCCTGACCCCATTCGCGCCACATTCGCGCCATTCGCCGCTGGACCAAGACACCATGACCCCATTCGCCGACCTCATTCGCCATCAAGCACGCCGAATTGCAAGCCGTATAGCACAAAGCGTAAGCCTGACCCCGTCCGGCAAAGCACAAAACGTAAGCCTGACCCCATTCGCGCCACATTCGCGCCATTCGCCGCTGGACCAAGACACCATGACCCCATTCGCCGACCTCATTCGCCATCAAGCACGCCGAATTGCAAGCCGTATAGTACAAAGCGTAAGCCTGACCCCGTCCGCAAGACCGCAATGCCCCAGCCGCCAAACACGGCCAGCGACGACCCCAGCACCACGAACAGCAAGAGCAGCGTCCGCAGCGTGAATTGGAACTTCGTGCGTTCAGCGGATTGCGGTTTGGGCGTGGTCATGGGGCTTCTGGTCGACGATGCCGCCCAGCGGCGTTGGTGGTCTAGTGCCAGTATACGTCCAGGCCAGGGCTGTTGGCAATTAGGCGGCCAAAGAAGGGGCCATGGGTCGTGGAGAAGCCAAAGAACGGCGGCGGGCCTGGCGGGGCACGTTGTGGGATTGGGGCTAGGTTGTGGCAGACGGTGCCGC
>CAZTPX010000378.1:0-4524 GCA_964615095.1 uncultured Planctomycetaceae bacterium
TCGGCGGGCGTTGGGGAGACCAGAAGCATCTGGACCACTTTCTCCAAATCTACGCGGCCGAGAAGGTCAAGATTGAGAGTCGCCAG
Organism: uncultured Planctomycetaceae bacterium; assembly: GCA_964615095.1. Taxonomy (GTDB): domain Bacteria; phylum Planctomycetota; class Planctomycetia; order Pirellulales; family Thermoguttaceae; genus JANXQG01. The sequence continues at coordinate 87 of CAZTPX010000378.1, forward strand.
CGAGGCGCTCTTTGCACCGAACAGACGATGGCCGATGGTTCGATCAAGTTGACCATCCAGGTTGCAGGAGGCGCTGCATAATGAAGACAATCGAGATCATCGTCAGCGCCAAGGGGGAAACCTCTGTGCAAACCCGTGGCTTCACGGGTTCGTCGTGCCGAGAGGCCAGCCAGTTCATCGAACAAGCCCTGGGCCAACGGCTTACGGAACATCTTACCGCCGAGTTCCATCAGGCGCAGGCCGTCGAGGAACATCAGCAGCAACAGTCCTGATCGACGCGCCCATCACTATTGCATTTTTCATCCAGATTTCCTCCCACCGATTCAAGGATAAGATACCATGACGCTTTCACAGCGACTGGTCGAGTACATCTCGGCCGCCTTCACGGGACTTTGGATTCAGTCGCATGAACACCAGGATGCCCTTGCCGAGATTACCCAGATGTGCCGCCACGAGAACTGGCGACTTTGCATATGGGATATCGAAAAGGGGTTGCAGATCCCCGGCGCCACCAATGGACAGGCTGCCCAGAACGGCAGCCCCGATCCGTTGGCTGCCATCCGTTCGGTCAATGCTCTGGCTATGGATGACAGTTCGGCCCTGCTTGTACTGGTCAACTTTCACCGTCTCTTACAGTCGGCCGAGATTGTCCAGGCGTTGGCACAGCAGGTCACAGCAGGGAAGCAAAATCGCTGCTTCATCTTGGTCCTCTCTCCCATCGTGAACCTGCCGGTCGAGCTTGAGAAACTCTTTGTCGTACTGGAGCACGACCTGCCGGGCCGTGATCAGCTTGAGGCGATTGCCCGCGGGATCGCTACCGAAGAAGGCGAATTGCCTGATGGCGACGATCTGGGGCGGGTGCTCGACGCAGCGGCCGGACTCACGCGTTATGAAGCGGAAGGCGCGTTCAGCCTGTCATTGATCCGGAATCGCCGGATCGAGCCATCCGCCATCTGGGAACTCAAATCCCAGACGCTCAAGAAGAGCGGCGTGTTGACGCTCCACCGGGGTGGCGATCGTTTCACCGACCTGGGCGGGTTGGACGGCATCAAGGACTTCTGTTTGCGGGCGCTGCGGCCGGACCGCCCGGCCAACGTCAAGCCGCGGGGCGCAATTCTGCTGGGGGTCCCAGGAAGCGGAAAAACGAAGTTTGCTTGCGCACTGGGCAATGAAACGGGCCGTCCCACCCTGATTCTCGATCCCCGCGGCCTGTACGGCAGCCTACTCGGCCAAACCGAGCAGAACCTCCGCCATGCCCTGCGCGTGGCGGACGCCATCGGCGGGATTCTCTATGTGGACGAGATCCGCGACGCCCTGGCCGGGGGCGAGTCGTCCGGCCGGACCGATGGCGGGGTGACGGCGGGGGTGCTGGGCACGCTCCAGACCTGGCTGGCCCGAGATACCCGCGATGTGTTCTTCATCGGCTCGTGCAATTCGTTTCAGGGCCTGCCGCCGCAATTCACTCGCGCCGGCCGGTTCAATGCCACGTTTTTCTTCGATTATCCGGACGAGCGGCAACGGGCCAAGATATGGCCCATCTATTTGCAGATGTTCGGGCTCGATCCGCAGCAGCCCCGCCCCCAGGACCACTACTGGACGGGCGCCGAGATTCGCCAATGCTGTGAGAACGCGGCCTTGCTCGGCCTGCCGCTGGTCGAGGCGGCGAAGTACGTCATTCCCGTAAGCGTCTCCGGCGCCGAAGAGAACGACAAACTGCGGCAATGGGCCAACGGCCGCTGCCTCTCGGCCGATGTGCCGGGCATCTACCAGTACCGGGCCAGCGGGCCAGCCAAACTCGGGCGGAAGGTTTTGCGGGGAAGCCCGTCGAGTAATTGACGGCAGCATCCGCTGATCACAACTGGGAAAGTATGCGGTGGGGGCGGGGGTGGCCGGCGGCCGCCCTCGCCCCTGCTTATACCGCTGGTCTCAACTGCCATTTCAATGCGGCAAGATCGATCACGAGCCGGAGAATTACGCTCAAGGATCGTGACTACTTGGTTAACACTTAACGTGAGGAGGCGAAAACATGGCCCTGCTTGCAGGTCACAGACAGAATTTCGACACGCTCTGCCGGGCAGTGCGGGCCGGGGACGCCGCACTTATGGAGTGCCAGCATGCGATTACAGGAGAGCCGGCGACCGTCATCTGCGCCGTCAACCACCCGGCCGACGGAAGCTACGAGTTCGTACCCTTGGCGCTGATGTTCTCGGACAACCCGTACACCACCGTCAATCCGCCCGACGCTGACGGTGGATTTCATTCCCAACAAGCGGAGATCGAAAATGCCAAAGAAAACGCGTCAGATTGAATACTATCGGCTCTGGCCGGGCGGCAGTGGCGATAGCGGTACGTGGGATACCGACTTTGTTCATATCCCCGCCAACACGCCCGACGACCAGATCGACCAGGCGGTCGTGAAGGCCGTGGCCGCGATTCGGTGGCGAGACGAGCCACCGATCATCACGGGCATCTACAGCGTTCCGGAACCACAGGAAGAAGCGGAGGAAGAGAATCATGGCTGACCGAATGGCGGCAGAAATCTGGATCGGGGGCACGCTTCGCCGCAGTCTTTTGGAAGAGTTTCCCATCTCCGATCTGCGTTTGGATTGGGACAATAATTGCTTGGCATCATCCGCCGAGGCGGACATTCTGGCTGCCCGAGACGAAGACGGTCTGTTGCATTTTGCGGATGTTGAAGCAGCGTGGGGCGAGTTTGAAGAGTTGGAAGGATGGCTGCGGGAACATAACCTCCCGTTCCGGCGGCGATCAGAAGGCAAGTATGAACACATGCCCGAACTTGTCGAATTCCGTCCCGACCTGAAAGGCAAACGCAATCGCGACGTTTATGCCATAACCTCGCCCGAAGGGGCGCCCATGGTGTTCGCGTCCGAAGTCGAGGCAATCGCAACTCGCATGGCAAAGCTGTCAGCCAATCGGAAGCGGTCGGCAACGCAGCGTCTTACGGCGTGGGAGAAACTCCTCCACAAGCTGATCCTCGTCCTTCCTCCCAAACTCCCGCCCTTGCCGCGGTTTGAGATCGTGGACGGTTGAAACCCCTTTTCAGGAGAAAACATAAACGTGGCCAACAATTACCTGGAATTTTCGGAAACTCTTGGTCCCCTCACCAAGAAGCAAGCTGCCTGGCTCCAACAGCAACTTGAGCCGATCGTCGTCGTCAACGGGACGGAGTTTCGCGAAGACGACGCACCGGAATGCGACGAACCCGACTACTGTGGGCTACGGTTCCTGCGCGATTTTGAAGACCTGGACGACGATGCCGACATGCCCGGATTTGGCGTGGAATTCCAGGGTGCCGGTAAAGACCGGCAGGCATGGTTCCACGCCGAAGAAGGCGGCGATCCGGGCCGCGTGGCCCATCTCGTGCAGAAGTTCCTCAAGAAGTTCCGCCCGGATCAATGCTGGTCGCTAACCTATGCGACGACCTGCTCGAAGCCGCGCCTTGGCGAGTTTGGTGGCGGGGCAGTGTTCGTCACGGCAGACAGCATCTGCTGGAACAGCTCTCACGACTTTGTCGAGGAGCAACGCATGGCGTTCGCCCGCGGCCTGCAATACGACCGTCGGCTGATCGGCAAGGCCGCAGAGATGGGGATCGAGCCCGAGCAACTCGATGAAGCGGTCCATGAGGCGGCTTCTGCCGCTGCGACATCCATCAATAATGCGGGTGTTGGCGATCAAATCGTCTATCTGATCGAACACTGCGGCGCTGAAGAGACCGAGAAGATTCTCAACGAACTGTCGGGCAGGGGGCAAGAGCATGACAAGGAATGATGAGAATCACGCCTACGCATTGCGAATCGATGGGCCGCTTTTGGCCAATCAGCGGCGGTTACTGCTCAAAATTTTCGACACGGTGTTTCGCGGCGACCCGTATCGCGCGGAATCCCCCAAGGACGAAGAGCTTTTACAGGGCGTCCTCGTTTTGTTGGATGAAATCGCAGATCAGGCCCACGATCAATACGGCATTGCGAGCCTGCTGGAGCCCGAAGCGGACGAGTCCGATGATTCAGGCCCGGACAACGAGTACGGTTGTGAATGTGAGAAACCGGGCTTCTTCTGTTCCGGTACACCAGGCATCCTGGCCCATCTGGAAAACGGCCGCCTGCCGGAAGGAGCCGAGGTCGAGCGGTGCGGCCTCTGTTGCCGCTATCCATCCGATGCGGCGGCCCTCGAAAAACTACGGGAGCTAGCCGGGGGCCGTTTGCCGTCGAATCCCGACCGCGGCGGAAACGGTATTTCCTCTGCAAGAGCGGCCTCTCGTTAGTTCGCGTCCAGTACACGGCGATCGACTGGATAAAAACGGCCGAGATCAACGGCGTGACCGTGCCCGGCCCGGTCCTGGTGAACCGCATCGGCACCGTCTTAGAGCCGACGCCCGCGTGAAGCGGCGCAGGTGCCATTTGTATCGCCTTTCTCAGGT
>CAZTPX010000379.1:0-4508 GCA_964615095.1 uncultured Planctomycetaceae bacterium
ATCTAGGCCAACCTACCCAGGACAAGATAGGATGCCAACACGGGCTAGGCCGCAGGGCCGCTGCGCGGCCGCCTTGCTGGTGGTTCCGGGCTGCAGACCTTGATAGAATGGAACGAAGTTCGGGCTTGGCTGGCTTCGGAGAATACGGCGTCGGCCAGCCTTCCCGTTGGCGGATCGAAGTTTACGAGGGACAAACGCATGGACTTGTTCGATGCCGGTAATATAGTTCAGAACGCCCTTGACTCCGGTCGAATTGAAGAGGGCCGCACCCGCCTCGACGCCTGGCAAGCATTGCAGCCAGTAACTCGCGAAACGCTCCGCGAACTCCGCTACTACCGTCCGCTTCTCGGGCAATACGCTGAGGCCATCGTCGCGGCGAAAGCCATGATTCAGCTTCAGCCACCCCACGAATGGGAGCGAATGTGCGATCAACTTCGCCTTGGAGAGCTGTATCTTGCAATCGGCGCGATTGATGATGCATGGGCTGCCCTAGCAGTCGTTCTCGACTGGCCAGCTTTGCCCGACAACTATTCGGTAGGACTCGCACGCTCTACGGTTGAATTGGCGTTCGATATTTCCATCGCCGCGTCCGCACATGAGGCGCTGGCTGACAAAGCGTTCAAAAGCGGGGTGCAATTGCTCGACAGTGGATGTTCAACTTCATTTAATCTCTTCAAGAAGGGAAGGGATTGCGCTAAACGGCTTAACCGTCGCAAATTGCGCAAACGGTTTGAACGTGCTCTTATCGAAGAACGCAAACGACATTCATTATTAGATTGACGGCGCATAACGTAGCACGGCCACACCATTCGCCTCCTCGCGCTCGTCACAGTCAACACCAGCTTACTCTTATTGCAGATGAACAGACCGGCCGATGCCAACAACCCGCAGCCGCAGAGCGGGTCGCCGCTTGGTGGTGCAGGCCCTGGCAAGATGGTAAAATATTTGGCAGTCCCAGCCGTGTCCTGCTGCCAGGGTGCGGCGACGGCTGCGGGGACCGTTGGCGTCGCTGAGGAATATATGCGCAAAAGCTCCATAGCCATCATCGTCGTTGTGCTGTTTGTGGTTAGGGCTGCTCCAATCGCCGCGTTCTTCGGCTCAATGTGGTATATCGACCGCCAGCGGGTCCAAGATGCCGAGGCAGCGTTTGGTCCCTTGCTGTCGCTTGAGCCTCTGATTCTGTCGCAGCCCATTGCGTTTCATCGGTGTTGCCACTACATCGTCGAGTTTCCGGCGAACTGCAAACTGTCGGATGCGCGAGTAGCCGAATTGTGGTGCCTGAACAACCTTCCCGCTGGAAAGTGGCCCGCTGGAAACGACTTGGATCTTGTGATCAAGTCCCCGAGGGTGACTGATCGTTCGATTGTCCATCTGAAGTCGATTCAAACGCTCGCGGCTCTGGATGTCACGGGCTCGTCGATAACAGACGCGGGGATCGAAGAGTTGCAGAGCGCGTTACCGAATGTTTACGTAATTCGACGAAAAGCCGAATCCGCCAACAAGGCACGGTCGCAGAGCGAGTCGCCGCTTGGCACTGCGGGCCGTGGGAGTATGGTAAACTGATTCATGATTCAACCCGAATGACGATGGTACGGGCGGCGACGACCGTGCCAGCCGTTGGCACTGGTAGGAGCGGGCAATGTGGAAATGCTTGAAATGCGCGAGGCCCATCGAGGACAACTTCGACGCTTGCTGGTTCTGCGGCACGTCCCGTGACGGGATTGAAGACCCCGATTTTCACCCGGAAGAGCACATCCAACAAGGACCATGCGATATGATCGACGAACAGGAGCCGACCAAATCGACCCTGCCGCCGCTGCGAAATCAGTCCAATGCTTGCCGGAGCGAAGAAGGGATTGCGGCTTTGTTATTGCGGTTCCTGGGCGTCTATTTCACGGCATGGGCATTCATTTCCGCGGCAGACAAGATCGTTTTTTTACTAGCCGCAGCGAATAAGCATGACCTGGACTATGCGGTAACGAGGTATTGGAGCTATTTTGCGTATCCCGTGGCGGAGCTGATCGTTGGCCTCTATTTTCTCATCGGGGGACAATGGGTCTACGACAGATTGCTAGTCCCGATCCATCGCGAGTCACCAAACGACGGTTGTGACACGTCGGAAAATGGCGGGGCTACTCAATAGCCGCTAAGAAAAGGCTTCCGAATCGCTGCCAACAACCCGCAGCCGCAGAGCGGGTCGCCGCCTGGTAGTGCGGGCCTTTGGAAAATGATAGAATGACTGGCAGTTCAGACCGTTGAATAATCAAAGCTGCGGCGACGGCTGCGCCTCCCGCTGGCCGTGCGGGGAAATTCATCGAAGATGGGGGAAAAGCCATGAACAAATGTTGGACCGTGGCGCTGGTCGCAATCTTAATGCTGCCGAATCTCGCTACAAGCGCTGATGTAGCGAAGGATGCCTACGCGAAGGGAAAATCGTGTCTGGACAAGAAGGACTACGACGCTGCCATCCCTGCTTTTGCCGAAGCCATCCGGCTCGACCCGACGAATGCCGACGCGTATTGCGGCCGGGGCTTGGCTTACGTGAAAAAGGGCGAGCCCGACAAGGCCAAAGCGGAAGAGGATTTCGCCCAGGCCAAGAAGCTCGGCTACAAGGCTAAGTAAACTAATCGCGGCCAGCAGGAGCGTTCCCGCAGTGCCGCTGCGCGGACGCCTTGTCGGTGGTCCCGACGGCCGAACCCTGATAGAATGAGAATTAAATTGGGCCTGGCTGGCGTCGGAGAGTACGGTGGCGGCCAGCCCACCCGTTAGCCAAGGGAGATGAATTGATGGCTGAGCGACCGCGGTTGTGGGGCATTGACGTTGTGGCATGCGTTTACGCGCTGGCAACCGTCCTGGTGATTCTTCTCATTGGGGTCGGTTCGGACGTTGGGCGATTGTTCGGGATCATATTGGCACCGATATGCGCCTCTTTGGCTGCCGGGATCTTTTATCGCTTCAATCCTGTACGTATTCTGCTGTTGATCCTACTCGGCACCGCGGTGCTAGGCGATGCTCTGCTTATGGTCTACTTTTTGGCGGGCGCGTTTGAGGTCATCTCTGTGCCTGTCAATAAGGACCCGATGCAAGAGCTTCTGAGAATACCGCTTCGATTCAGCTTGACGGTCGTTATGTTTCTGTATTTGCGCAGAGCAGACGTTCGGAATGCGTTCCGTCGAAATAGGGAACCGATTCCAGACGCCGAGATGGTGGAGTGACAATGGCAAGCCCAACCAGCGGCCAACAACGCACGGCGACAAGGTTCGGCTGCGCCGAATCGCCTTCGGCGACCGCCGTGCCTACCGTTGGTCAACAAGACTATCGGCGAACACCGATGAGTCAAAGCCCAGAACTGATCTGGTTTTCGATCCTTTGCACATACCTCCTTGCCGTCGGGTTGCCTTGTCCACTCGCTGATCATGCTTCGTGTAGTTTTCGGATTCGTGAATCTTCCGAACGCTGATGTTGCGGAAATAGCTGCCAGACTTTGCGCCGAGCTTATCGGTTTGTTATGTTTGATCCGCTTTGGATCACATCGTATGAATATGACCAGAGTTATTAGAAACGAAATGGAAGAACTTCGGTGCGGAAATGCCAGGGAGGAAGCAGGGGCACGACTGGAAAGTGGAGAAGGTCAATCATGATTGAATTGACAGCGTCAGGGTCACACCTTGAATTTCAACTTTCTTGACAGTTGAGATTTAAGGTGTGACCCCGCCCGTGACCCCGCCCTCTATGCCGGCGCCCTGGCTGTAGTGGGCCTTGTCGTGTCGCTCATTATGGTGCCTTCGGCGAACTGATACAGCCGCGCATTGCCCGCTTTCCCCACCAGACGGAGGGAGCCCATCCGCTGAAGACAGTAGACAATCCGCTGCGCCGACCAGCGTCGCACGCCCAGCGATTCGGCCAGGTGGGCCGTATGAAAAGGCGATGGCAAGGGGCAGCGGATCAGGCGGACCAGGTCGGCCGCCGTCCGCAAGCGATGCTTTCCGCGAATCGCCACCAGCCGTTGGTCCTCGACTTCGTGGTCGTTTTCCCGCCACCGCCGCCGACGGCCATGGCCGGGGTAGCGCCATTCTTCGATATCGACCAGCAGCACTTCCAGTGTCAGGCCGCGGTGCGGAAAGACACTGGTGAAATGGACCATTTCATCGAAAAGGTCCAAGAGGCGGCCGCGCCTGGGACTGAGCCGCCGGGCGAGCGCCTCGCCGCCTTTGACGGCCGTTTTCACCAGTACCTTGGCGGCGATGATCGGCTTGACGATCGTCACACGGTGTGACTCGAGCAGGGTGCGAATCTTGTCGCGGATTGCCCCCAGCGAGCCGTGCTGGATTTCGATCAAACGCCCGCGCGTGACCGCGTCGATCCGATAGCCGGCCAGCGCGACCTCGTACTGGGCCTTGCGGCCGGCGTAGAGCAGCTTCAACTCGCGGTGGAGCGACGTTTCCATAGAGGAAATGACGAATGACGAATGACGAATGACGAATGACGAATGACGAATGACGAATGAC
>CAZTPX010000380.1:0-4451 GCA_964615095.1 uncultured Planctomycetaceae bacterium
GCACCACGACCCTCTGGTCGTTGGGCAACAATCAGAACACGGTTCGGGACGTGGTAGAGGACGACGGCTCGCTGGAGCAGCACATCGCCTTCAGCGCGTTCGGGCAGCAGACGGCTCAATCGACCACCGGCAGCGTCGTAACGAACTTCTTCTTCGGTTACGGGGGAACTTACACCGACCCAGTGACCAATTTGCAATTGCACGGTCTGCGCTGGTATAATTCAGGTACCCAGCGGTGGTTGACTGAGGACCCGGCGGCAGCGGACGTGAACCTCTATCGCTACTGCGGCAACGCGCCGACGAATGGGACGGATGCAAGGGGGATGGCCGAGGCGGTTAAGCAGAGACCAACTCCACGGGCGAAGCCGGAGGAGGTTACGGTGAATGGGGGCATGGCGATCATAATTCGAGTCGGTACAATCTGGACGCCAAAAAATGAGGAATTCTCTTTTATGGATGACGAATATTGCGACGGAACCAAAAATGGGTACTTTGACGTCGTGGCTCAATCTGCCGAGGAGTTCGTCGCGGGACTAAAACACGTCCTGGCGTCATTCCCAGCAAGTTATTACCAGAATGGCAGGCTTAAGTACCCCGTTACGATTGTTCTGAACGGGCATAACAGCTCTGGGTTGGGGGGTGCGCAGACGTTTCTGAGTCTTGCGGAGTCCCGAATTAAGTCCCGGAAAGCTGCTGCTGGCGTGAAGGACTATGCTCCAAGTCGCAAAGAGGTTGAATCGGAGATATCGCAAATTTTGGGCGGTATTTCCGCTGTCTTGCCGATCGGCAAAGTTAGGATCGAGAACTATAGTTGCTTCGGATTCGAGAGTCCCGAAGATGTTTTGTATGGTCGTTTACCGTTAAATTGGGCGATGCTGCTGGCGATGTCCGGGGGCGGGACGTACCGTGCGGAGCCTGGAGAGTCAAATGCATCCTGGGAGAACGACTCGCAAATGAACGAGGACGCCCATGGACGCAGGCCGGTAAATATCCCCGCCGGTGCCACGCAAGCGGACATCGCCGCGATTTTCGCAAAGGCCGCTGGGGACACCGACGACGTGCGCAAGTTCTTTAATGGCCTTGACGCGGGGGGGCAGGAGCGGTTTTTGAGTAGGTTATCAGCACAAGACCGGGAGCAGTTCCTGAATTGGCTTAAGAACCCTTAGCTTAGGATCCCCTTTGAACCACGCATAGCGAATCTAGGAATCAAAATGGAGCGCATCCGTCAAATGAAAATGACAAATGTTGCCGTGGTTGTTGGTTTGAGGGCATACCCTGGTGCTTGTTCTCGTGCGTTTGCGTGCTTCATCTGGCTCCAGGTCATGTGCCAATGTGCCCTGCCGACGTTCGCCGCTGGCCCCACTGAAAGACGACTGGTCCGGGACGACCTTTTCGCGGCCCATCTTTTCATATGGGATAAGTGGGCAGAGTGGGCCGAGAGTGCTGGAACGGGCGCGGCCGGCGCGCCCGGTCGGGACACGTTGGCTGCAATCTCGGAAGTGAAACGGTGCTTCGACGCGAGCAATCGTCCAGCGGCTGCGCGGGCGTTGACGAGCGTCTTGGACTGCCGACCGGGTGCGAAGGATGAAAAGAGGCTCCATCTTCAGGCGGTCTTCACCCTGACGGTTATCGGCGGCACCGACGCGACCGAGGGGTTGAAGAAGGCCCTGCGCAATAAAGACCTAATGGTTACGTTGGCGGGCGTAAGGGGCCTCGCGCGGCAGCCAGCTAATGCTGCAATCGAATCCCTAACGAGCGTGCTGGAAGCGGGCCGCGTCGAGCATGCGGACGTTGTTCTGCACGCCTTGGCGGAGATTGGGCCAGGGCGAAGGGGGCTTTCGGTCGCCGCGCGTCTTCTGGACGATGAGAGACCTGCTGTACGTGCGCGCGCGGCCGAGGTGCTGCAGTCCGGCGGCGCTGCGTCAAAGGAATTCGCGCCGAAGGTGCTGCGCGCAATCGACAAGGAACCCGAGGAGCATCGCGCGGCATTTATCGAGTGCCTCGCCTGGATAGCACCGGACGCACAAGCGACCAAGGGCGTCCTCAAGCGGTACCTGTCTAGTCGTTCGTCCTGGGTCCGCAAGGCGGCAGTGAACGGCGTTGGCTGGCTAGAGGTTCCAAAACTGGACCTTGAAGACGTCGTGGGAAATGCCGCGCTGCATGACGATGATCAAATCGTGCGCACGTACGCGATTGTTGCACTCGGTGGATTCCGCTCCCCGTCGGCAAGGACGGTCGAAATCCTTATTCGGTACCTGGATGACAAGGACGATGATGCGGTGCGCGCCAGCATCGATTCATTGGGGAATCTGAGAGCTGCCGGCAGGCAAGCATTGCCAAAGCTTACTCATATACTGCGCAACACGCGGTTTTGGTGGATCAAAGAGTGCGCCGCCGAGGCGATTGGCAAGATTGGCGACCCGCCGCCGGATGCGCAGGATGCTTTGGTGCGGACCTTGGCGGATCACGACGCCGCCGTTCGGCAGGCAGCGGCGACCGCCTTGGGTTCTGTCGGCAAAGCCGCAGACGGAACATTGTCTGCTTTGAAATGCTCGATGCGAGATCCAAACCCGGCGGTGGTTGTAGCTGGCGCGCTGGCGGCCTGGCGCATCGATCGCAATTCCGAAGCGGCCATCGTGGTGCTTCTCTCGGTGATAAATGCAGCCGGAAAGGACGAGGATCCGGTCTGCTCTGCCCTGGATGCATTGGCAGCGATGGGGCCGAACGCTCGTTCCGTCTGTCCGATAGCTGCTCGATGCCTAACAAATGATTCTGAACGCGTCAGGATCTCGGCGTTGAAGTTCTTGGGCGCGGCCGCCAACCCAAAATTCAATAGTGCGGTCAAAGGTTGTCTGAACGATCCCCGCCCTCGGGTGCGGGAAGCCGCCCTTGAGGCAAACAAGCTGCTTGGTGGCGGCGAGAGGTAACAGTTTAGATTCACGCCCCCGCGGTTGGCAAGCCGGTAGGGGCGAACTCGCCGTAATCGGGCAAGAGCGGGGTCACAAGAAGCGCCGAGCCGATTATGCCGTGGCTGGTGTCCTGGTCCAGCGGACCTTGATGTCCGCCGTGAGAAGGCGACGATTTTCAGCGCGTGCAATTCCCGCCCGGCAGCAGTCGCTCCAGCCGGTAGCAATCGGAGCGGTGGCGTCCTGGTCCTGGCATCCTCCTTCGCCCCTCGACGCCCTCGCCAGCGGGCTTCCGGCGATGGCGGCTGCGAGCGAACGAACTAACCTGGCACGGTACAGGACAGAGCCACGCTGTCTTGGTCCAGCGGACCTTGACAACCTTTGAGAAGGACAAGAGAATGGCCCGAAACGGGGTGGATTGAATGGCGGACAGAGAGACGGGTTAGTCTTGTTCGTCACAACGGTGTCTTCGACGAGTTGTTCTCTGAGAATTCACAAGAGATAAGTTTGTTGGCGCGCTGTCAGCGCGCGGACGCAGCGCGGTCGATGCAAAGACCGTTGGCCAGACAGCTTCACGCCGCCGGCACGAGCGTCACGACGGGCAGGTATCTTCGGCGCTTGAAATAGTTTACCTTGCGTTCGAAGCGAGGTTCGGGCTTGCCTCTTACGAGCGCCCAAGGCCGGGCACAGGGCGACCCGCGCGGCCACCGGTTGCGCGCCTCATAGCGAGGTTTGCGGTTGGCCGGAAAGCGCCCGTAGCGAAGGAAATCCGAGATCCGAAACAAACCCAAAACAAAAGCTCAAAGGTCTCAAACGCGGTCTTGCATTTCCGTCATTTCCGATTTCCGGTTTGTTTCGGATTTCGTACTTCGAATTTCGTGCTTTGAGCTCCTGGCGTGTATAGGCGGTGGCGTATTGGGCCACGCTGACTACCTGCAGCACGGCCGACTTGACCGTCGCGGGCCACTTGTCGGGCAGTTGTATTTTCTTGGTGGGCGCGGTATCTTGGAAGTGGTCACAGCAACGGCGGCAAATGGTTTTGAGGGCAGGGAATCGCAAGAAAACTGGATTGTACCGATGAATTCAGACCTTGAAAACTCGGCGAATGGTGGTGGATCGCGAGCCGACGTTGCGTGCGACCCGAACGACGATTCGGCCGGTTCGCCAGCCTCGCGGTCGGGTATCGCCGAGCAGTCGCCAACTCCGCGGAGTCTGGTCGGCGCGGCGGCGGCCTTTGCCGGCTCGATGGCCAGGTTCGTCGCCAGCGGCTTCAAGACCGTGGAGACGCCCTTGCACGATCTCCGCATGAGCCATTGCCAGCCGTGCCAGTACCGTGTCGACTCGCAGTGCTCGCTCTGCCGCTGCTTCATCGACAAGAAGGCTTGGCTGCCCCACGAGGACTGCCCTATCGGTAGATGGCCGACCTAAGAGGATTTCGAATTTCCCTGGGCGGCCATTCCCAGTTCGCTCCGCACGGCCGCCGCTACTTCTCGCGACAGGGCGATGAGCCGCTCGGCGAACGGGTCGGTCACGTAGGCCAGTTGC
>CAZTPX010000381.1:0-4426 GCA_964615095.1 uncultured Planctomycetaceae bacterium
CCGGCGGCGGTCCCGGCGGCGGTCCCGGCGGCGGTCCCGGCGGTGGTCCCGGCGGTGGTCCCGGCGGCGCACGTGGCAAACCCCGTCGCCGACACGATCCGCGTGGGCGTGGGCGTACTGGATAAACTGATGACGCTAGCCGGGGAACTGGTTCTCTCGCGCAACCAACTGCTGCAAACGTTGGGTTCGAAAGACCAGACCAAGCTCGAGGGCGTGTCGGCCCGCGTCGACCAGGTGACCACCGATCTGCACGAGACGGTCATGCAGGCCCGCATGCAGGTGGTGGGCACCGTGTTCAACCGCTTTCCCCGCGTGGTCCGCGACCTTAGCGCTCAGTTGGGCAAGCAGTGCGACTTGAAGATCGAAGGTGCGGATGTGGAACTCGACAAATCGATCATCGAGGCCATCGGCGACCCGCTCACGCACCTTGTGCGCAACGCCGTCGACCACGGCGTGGAAATGCCCGAGCAACGGCATGCCGCCGGAAAAGCGGCCAAGGCCACCGTCGTGCTGCGAGCCTTCCACCAGGCGGGCAAGGTCAATATCTCCATCAGTGACGACGGCGGCGGCATCGACGTGGCCAAGCTCAAGCAGAAGGCCGTCGCCCGCGGCTTGCTCGCGCCGGAACAGGCCCGCGCGATGAACGAGCGCGAGGCCCTGGCGTTGATCTTCCGCCCCGGTTTTTCCACGGCCGAAAAGGTCACCGACGTCAGCGGCCGCGGCGTGGGCATGGACGTGGTGAAGACGAACATCGAACGGGTTGGCGGCAACGTATCGGTGGAAACCGAGATCGGCACGGGAACGACGGTGTTCGTCAAGCTGCCGTTGACGCTGGCGATCATCCCCAGCCTGATCGTCCACAGTTGCGGCAATCGCTACGCCATTCCGCAATCCAGTATTTGCGAACTGGTCCGTGTGAAACGCGATGAAACGGCAACGAAAATCCAGCGCATGAAGAACGCCGAAGTCTTGCGGCTCCGCGGCACGCTGCTTCCCTTGGTGCGGTTGGAAGCCATCCTGGGACTCAAGCCGGCGGAGAGCGGAAAACCAACGGCGGGGGCCCAGAACATCGTGGTCGCCGAGGCCGGGCACATGCGCTTTGGCCTGGTCGTCGACGGCCTGCACGATTCCGAGGAGATCGTCGTCAAGCCGCTGGGCCGCCACATGCGCAATTGCTCCTTCCTGGCCGGAGCGACGATCCTCGGCGACGGCCAAGCGGCCTTGATTCTCGACCCGGCAGGCATCGCCGCCTTCAGTAAACTGCGGGTGCCGGAGGGAGACGCCCATGACGTGGCCGCTGAAAACACGCTGGCCGCCAAGGGCGATGTGCAGACGCTGCTGTTGTTCCGCAACGATCCGGCCGAGCAGTTTGCCATTCCTATGCACCTTGTGGCCCGGTTGGAACGGATCCGCACCCTGCAGATCGACAGCGTGGGAGGCAGCAAAGTCTTGCAATACCGTGGCGGTTCACTGCCTCTGCTATCACTCGAAGAGCTTGTCGCGGCCCGGCCCATGCCCGAGACCAAATGGCTTTACGTCGTCGTTTTCACGCTCGGGGGCCGCGAGGTCGGTTTGCTGATCCGCGAGGTCGTCGACGTCCACACGACCAGTGCCGCCATCGATGGCACGCTCTTCCGCCAGTCCGGCGTGATGGGCTCCATGGTCATCGAGAACAAGGCGACACGCTTGCTGGATCTTTACGAAATGACGTCGGCGGCCCATCCCGAATGGGTCGTCCACAACGAACATGCCGGGGCGGACAACTCCCAGGCGGAAACCGTCCTCCTGGCCGAGGATTCGGACTTCTTTCGCTCGCGGATGACGGAAATGTTCGAGGCGGCCGGCTATCGAGTCGTGGCCTGTCCCGACGGCGCCGTCGCCTGGGACGCGATCCAGGACCCGGCGCAAACTTTCGACATGGTCGTGACTGACCTGGAAATGCCGCATGTCGACGGTTTCGAACTTGTTCGCCGCATCCGCCAGCATCCCTCCGTGGCGCACTTGCCCGTCTTCGCCGTCAGCTCGCTGGCCAGCGAGGAAGACCAACAACGGGCCCGCCAGGCGGGCGTAGACGAATATCACATCAAACTCGACCGCGAGGCGCTCGTCGCCGCGGTAGCCGCGAAGTTGCAGGCGATGGCATCCTCATCGCGCTAGCCGCGGGCTTGAACGAAACCAATACCAAGGAGATTTCAAATGACCAGCACCCTTCAGAAAGAGCCTATTTTCGGGACCGCCGCCGAGATTGAACTGGCGACGTTCTACGCGGCCGACCTGCTCTTGGGAATACCGATCCGCAAGGTGGAAGAAATCAGCCGCTACTGCAGCGTCACGCCCGTGCCGGGCGCGCCGCAGTCGGTTTGCGGCGTGATGAGCCTCCGCGGCGAAGTCGTGACCGTGTTGGACCTCCGTGCCGTGCTCGGGCTGGGGAAGACGGAATGTACGCGGCAAACCCGCAACGTGATTGTTCAGGCGGGCGGCGAACGGATCGGCCTGCTGGTCGATCGCGTGGCCGACGTGGTCCATGCCGTCGCGGCCGACTTGCTGCCACCGCCGGCCAACATGAGCAGCGGCGACAGTACGATGTTCCAGGCCGTCTACCGCCTGGAGAACGAATTGCTCGTGCTCGTCGACGTGGCCGCGGTCACCGCCGCAGCCGAAACGACGCGAGACTAACTAAGGACTGACGCAGAAACAAGTTTCGCAAGTCACTCCTACAACACGACACTTATTGATTCGCCTGTCCTAAGCGGAACTCCCAGCCACATGAATCGTACGGTAGGCTTTAGCCCGCCTTTGTTGATGTGGACTAAAGTCCACCCTACAAACCTTTCGGATCCAATTCTCCACCTTTTCCTCCTACACGAAAGCCCCGCCTTATGTTCAAGAAAATGACCCTTCGCCAGAAGATTGTTGCGCTCGGCGTGCTACAGCTCGTTTTCGTGACGGGCGTGCTCTTCTATTTTAGCTACCGGCAGACGCGGCAGACCGCCGAAAACGAGTACGTCTCCCGTGCCCGCGCCATCGCCTTGACCGCGGAATCGGTCCGCGAGGAAATGGGCCGAAAGTGGAGCCTGGGGCTGTTCGACAAGAAGATGCTTTCGCAATGGGCCAAGGAAGGACACATGGACCGCGTGCTGGCGGCCGTGCCCGTGGTCACGGCCTGGCAGGCGGCCCAGGCCAAGTCCAAGGAAGGCGGCTACGAGTTCCGCGTGCCCAAGGTCCAGGCCCGCAACCCCAAGAACGAACCGGATCCCCTGGAAGCCCGGGCGCTGCAGGCCCTGGCGGTGGGCAACCTCGATGAATACCACGAGGTCGACCACGCGCGCAACGCCGTCCGCTATTTTCGGCCCATTCGCCTGACCCAGGACTGCCTGCTTTGCCACGGTTCGCCCTCGCAATCCAAGGAGCTTTGGGGCAACCTCGAAGGCAAGGATCCAACCGGCACGAAGATGGAAGATTGGCACGAGGGCGAAGTTCACGGGGCCTTCGAGATCGTCAAATCGCTGGACGAGGCCGACGCCCAAACCGCCCGCACGCTCTATATCGGCGGCGCCGTAGTGACCGGGTTCCTGCTCCTCGGCGGGCTGGTGTTTTCGCTGGTAGTGACCCGCTCGATCACCAACCCGCTGCGTTCCACGGTAGCGGCCTTCCGCAAGATCGCCGAAGGCGACCTGACCCAGCGCCTGCCCTTGGAATCGCAGGATGAGATCGGCGAGCTCCGCCAGTCGGCCAACATGATGACCGAGCGCTTAGGTACGATGATGCACGATATCACGGCCTGTTCCAAGGACCTGGGGCAGGCCGCCGGACAGTTGTCGCAGACTGCCGATACGCTGACTCAGGGGGCCGGCCAAACGACGCAGCAATCGAGCACCGTGGCGGCCGCCGCCGAAGAAATGTCGGCTAGCATGACAAGCATGGCCGCCACGTCCACGCAGATGTCGCAGAACGTGAACATGGTGGCCACCAGCGTCGAACAAATGACGGCCGCCATCGGCGAAGTCGCCCGCAGCGCCGAGCAGGCGGCCGGCGTTGCCGACGAGGCCGCCCAACTCGTGGTCAGTACGAATCAAGAGATCAGCCACTTGGGCCAGACGGCCGACGGTATCGGCCAGGTCATCGCGGTCATCCAGGACATTGCCGAGCAGACCAAGCTCCTGGCCTTGAACGCCACCATCGAAGCAGCCCGCGCGGGCGAGGCGGGAAAAGGCTTTGCCGTCGTGGCCACCGAGGTCAAGGAACTCGCCCGGCAGACCGCCGAGGCCACCAACGACATCCGCCAGCGCGTGGAAGGCATCCAGAACTCCTCGGGGCAGGCAATCAATGCTGTGAACCGGATTGCCGACGTCGTGACCCGTGTGAACGAAGCCTCGCGGACGATCGCCTCGGCCGTCGAGGAACAGAGCATCACCACCAAGGAGAT
>CAZTPX010000382.1:0-4391 GCA_964615095.1 uncultured Planctomycetaceae bacterium
AGCACTAGACTACGGATCTGGGGGCTGGGAGTTCGAATCTCTCCGGGCGCGCCAGTACTTAGATGAAGTTATCCACAGGCCAGACCGGTGCCGGGTAACATGGCGGGTAACAGGAATCTCCGACAATCGACCGGGTGGACGGGGCCGCTTCCGGCCATGCCTGCGGCGCCATCGTCCGGCCAGCCTGCACCGGAGGACGGGGCAGCTTGCTACCCGTCCAGCCCAGCGCGGACACAGAGCGCGGACACGATAGGGGGCGCCCCGCGCGGAGCGGGCGGCCATGCAGACACCCCGGCCAGTCCACGCAACATATGTGCGACAGGATGGCTGCAATGGCGATAAGGCGTCCTAAGCCCCCTCTAGAATGGAACGAAGTCCGCGCCGACGATGGGACGATCATCGGCTGGTACGGCATCCGGGACGGCATGATTACGGTCCGTCACGCCGGTGGTGGCCAGAAGACAACCCGTGCTGGTCCTTTAGAGGCCACGCCGGGACTGGCGCGCCTCATACTCAGTGAGAAATTTTAGCCCGCCCCCATCGTGGGTCACCAGCGACGGGATACAATCGCCGCCCGAAGCCGCTCTCGCGAGGCGGCCGCCTCGCAAGGCGGCCCCGTGATGCAGTCGACGTCGCCACGCTCGGCCGCGTCGCCGCGCGCCTCCCCACGCTGGCGGTATCCTGCAACCGCTGCCCACGTCGCGGCCGGCTCGGCACGGCCCTCCGCTCGCTATTCTCGAGTGGGCACCATTCTTGCGGTCACATAATGCCTATGCGTGTCTTCGGTGACTTCCGACGTGTAGTAGACTTGATTGAACCGCAACCCCAGAACACTTGGCAGTTCGCTTATACCCTGCACGTCTGCGGCACACTCATATTTTTTGGCGAACATTCCGCCAGATTCCGTTCGAATGTTCTGCAACGATAGTTCTCCGGAAATGTGAAACTGATCGCGGAGGATTTGCAGAACCAGTTCTCTCGTTCGATGATCAACGCAACTAGGAACCAGAACCCATAGACGTGCAGGGTATGCCAGGAGGAAAGCCGCGCCGAGCACGACAAGACTAGCAAGCGCGATCCATAATCTACCCCGCCCAGACCTTTTCATCGCTTTCTCTCAGGTGCTATATTATTCATCCTACTTTCATCCAGTGGTAGCGCCCAGCCTCGAAATCGTCACTAGCCCGACGTTATAGCTCCGGGCCGTTAACTCGTCTCGCCCGGCCGGCGTCAAGTCGCCCAGCGTGTCCGCGACCCGGGCCACCGATGCCGCGCTGATCGGCTGCCGCATCTGCTTGTGGGCTTCGATCGCCGCATCTAGCGTGTCCGCCGGAATCGCCGTGAGGTGCTGGTAGCGCGCCGACTGGTCCTTGGTGATGCCGATCCCGCTACGCGACAGCCAAGGGTGGCTCAGGGTGGGTCGATCCGACGCCAGCCGCCCTGCCTCGGGTGGCCGCCCGGGGCAGGGCGTCCCTTTCGGAACACCTCAAGGATACTCGCCTCCGCTACCACAAGGGTGGGCTTATCACTGGTACGTGCGGACCTGGCGCTTTGGAACGAAATCGCTATGATGGTAAAAAACTAAGGACAGCCACCAATGGAGGAAGGCCGTCGGACGATCGTAGTCCAACACCGGGGACGCCCTGGAATCCTTGCCGGTCTATTGGGGTGCGTATTCGGTGTGCTCGGTATCCTCACGCTAGGAAGCGTATTTGTCCCGCTTGCGGCACTCTGTAGCGTGATCGGGCTACTCCGCGGGCTGACCGGGCTGAGCGTGTCCGGAATTGCCGTCTCGTTGCTTGGCGGCGTTCTGACAATCATAGGTTTTGTCGTTTCGCCAAGCCTTTGGCTGATTTTAAGTGGCTTGCTAGTCGCTTCTCAAGTTCATGGTCCGGCCACGCCGGCAGCCAACATCCCAGCAATGACGGACAACCTGAAACCTACGGCTTCGGCAGACGGGAAGTCTCGCGCGGCCCCGCTTGATTCTCAGACTGATGCCCCTCAGCCACGCGCTGATCTGGCACCTACACAGCGAGTGCCCGCCCCGTCCGTCGTGATCTCTAACCCTTTTGGCCCCGACAACCCAAAGCTCTCCGTCGAGCAGATTTCGACCCAATGCATCTTCATCTACAGGGTCCCGGAAACCCTGTCGAAACTGCCCTGCAAGGTCGAGCACATCGAGATGACGGAGTTCAAAATATTTGATGGTCCCGATATGCAAATCGCGATGCAGATACAATTGTGGGATGAGCCCACCATCCACCAGCGACAGTTTGTGCTGTTTGCCAGCAAGGCCGGCATTAAGGACTTTCAGATAATTCCCGCAGAATATCAAAACATTTCGGACGATTACACCTTGATCGGGGTCCAAAGCGGAATGCTTGGCCGCTTTCTGGTCATCGAGGGCATATCTGGGGCGAGCGGTCATAGTATAAATTATTACGTTTACCGACAAGAACCGCAGCTCTGGGCGCTACTAGAGGCAGACAATTGGCATCAGCAGCGGGTCGACGACTTTCTTCCCAAAGGCTTCTACGCAGCGGCACCAGACGTTGTAGACTTCGGAGTCGGATTGGCCGTCCACCATGTCTATAGACCAAACGATCCACTTTGCTGCCCGACGGGCGGCGAAATCCTTGTGCAGATCGCCTTAAGAGGCAACAAGTTCGTGGTGTCCAAGGTGAGGTATTTGCGGGACCTCAATTAAGTCGGGAAGCAACCGACTGAGCCGTTCCGTCAATCCGGCAGCCCGCCGATGACGGCGAACGGCTCGCCCGCCGCCGCCGCCGCGCCCTGGCCGCGGGCCTCGAAAACCGAAAGCGTTTCGTGCGGTCCGCGATCCAATCATTTGCCGGCCACCGTGGCCTGCGTCGGCTCGCCCGGCGGCAGTCCGCCGGTGATAACTATCACCTCACGTTCGGCGGTCATGCGTCACGCGGCGCGGCCCGACTGCGGCGTGAAGAACCTAGTCACCCGCATCGTCGGGGCCTTCAGGCCGGAAATGAACGTGGTTTTGCCGAAAAATTCGGTGACCCGATGGCCGCTGTCGGCGTCAACCCTCGTGCGCTTGAACAGCACGCCTTCGGGCACGTCGGGCGTCGCGCTTGCCTTCGCAGCGTCGGCGTAAATTACCGTTTCCATGCCGGAAAGTGTCGCTGCGTCAGCGATGGCGCCGAGGTCGGCGTCCTTAAAGGCGGGGCTGTGCGACTGGAATCGGCGCAACAGCCTTTTTCTATACGCCGTCGTATTTTCGCCGGACATAGGCGGCGGGCTGCGCTCGCCGAATAGTTGCGCAACCGCATCGCAACGCGCCTGCGCGTCGGCACGCTCGCGTTCCTCACCGCGCTCGCGCTCGGCATCGGCCGCGGTGCGGCGCGCTTCGCCGGGCTTTCTGCCATCGCGGAACGAATCGGCGCGGCGCTTGGCGGCACGATCCCGCCGGTTTTCTCTCGCCTTGTCGGCGGCGGCTTCTTCCGGCTCGCCGGCAAAGATCAGATCGCCACGTTCTTTTTCCTCGGCGGCATCGTCTAGGCGGGCCTGTTCGGGGTCTTCGGCCAGCCAGGCGGCATTTTCCGCATCCAGGCGGCGGCGCTTTGCGTCGGCACGCTTTTTTGCCTCATCGTCGGCGGGCTTGCCCTTTTCCAGCGCGTCCAGGCGCTTGTTGATGGCGTCCAGCGTCGAAAGCAGTTTGTCCGGTTCAATGCCCGGATAACCATCCTGGCGCTTGTCGGGGATGTCCCGAGCGGGTTGCTCTGTCATGCTAGTTGACTCCTTGTTGCTGTCACCGCGGATGCCCGACTCGGCGGGCCGGCCTCTGTCCCAAACGCCGCCACCTTCGGTTACTATGGCGACATGATCGATAAGCTGGGGCGACGCCTCAACGAGGCACCGTGTCCCGTCGTCGAGCGTGATGGTTTGATTCCCGTCAAACTTGCCGAAACAGACCGATGGACTCGTTGAAAGGTCCGGCAGCGCGGCGATCTGATCGGGATCGAGGAAAAGCCGGGCGACGCCCCACAAATCAGGGCCAGTCGCGTTCTGAATGCCGGAACGATCGGCGACGTAAGGAAAGAGAATCGCCCCCACGTTGCGCGCCTCGTATTCAGCCGGGTTGAGCGTGGATCGGTTCGGATGGTCGATCACGACGGGCAGCCCGGCGACTCTTGCTTGCGTTTCTGCCGAGAGCCACACGTTAGGATCGCGGAAGACTCGCTCCCCCAGGGCGGCCCGTGTTGCGATTCCCGTGCCGCTCAGGCGCATGGCAACGAGCGCGAAGCCGGACATGAAACTAGGCGAGGGGGCGGTCCCGGCAGCGATCCGCCGCGCAAGGTCAAGTTCGGTTTCGCTCACGTCAGACCCTCCGGCGGCACGTCAACCGGCCCGACCCGACG
>CAZTPX010000383.1:0-4381 GCA_964615095.1 uncultured Planctomycetaceae bacterium
CCTTCATCTTGCCGCCGGCTGCGTTGATGCGGTCGACCCATTCCTTGGGCACGCTGCTGGAACCGTGCATCACCATGGGGAAATCCTTGGGCAGGACCTTCTGGATCTCGGCGATGCGATCCATCCGCAGGCCCTGGCTGCCCGTGAACTTGAAGGCCCCGTGCGAGGTGCCGATGGCCACGGCCAGCGAATCGCAGCCGGACTTGGCCACGAACTCGGCCGCCTGGTCGGGCTCCGTCAGGCACACGCTGCCCACGATGTCTTCTTCCACGCCGCCGAGTTGTCCTAGTTCGGCCTCGACGGAAATGCCCTTTTCATGGGCACGATCGGTGATCCGCTTCGTGATTTCGACGTTCTTCGCGAACGGTTCGTGCGAGGCATCAATCATCACCGAGCTGTAAAACCCGCTACTGATGCAGTCGTAGCAGACGTCTTCGGTGCCGTGGTCGAGGTGGACGGCAAAAATGGCTTCCGGGAAGACCTCTTCCGCCGCGCGGATCATGGCTTCCAAGAACCGCTTGTCGCTATAGGAGCGGGCGCCGCGGGAAATCTGGATAATGAACGGTGCGCTGACCGCTGGCTTGGTCGGGTCACCGTTGGAATCCGACTTGCCCAGGTTGCCTCGGAACAGACCTACCGTCTGCTCCAGGTTGTTGATGTTGTACGCGCCCACGGCATACTTGCCGTATGCGTGGGCAAACAATTGCTTGGTTGTGACAATCATGTCTTTCGCTTTCTCATTGGATCCACAATGGACGTCAAAGTCTCCGTATTCTATCGCAGAAACGCCCTGCCCGCCAGGGTTGGCACAGCCGAATGACCAAATCCTAACGACGAATGACGAAGCCTGACAAGAATATGGATGGCAGCATGACAGAATTCACCCTGCCGACCGCGTGCGCCGATTTTTCGCACCGCCCTTTCAGGCCAGTGGCAACCTTTTTGCGTCGGGCCTTGGTCGTGACAAATGAGTCCAACCAATTGCAGGACTAGCGTTTATTGGCGAGAATTAGCGTTTCCCAATTCTCCTTATTGCGTTCCCCTTCGCCTTCCGACCTTCCCATGAAGACTTTTCGCGTTGGCATCCTCGGTTTCGGCATGATCGGCAAGGTGCATGCCTATGGCTACGCGACCTTGCCGTTCTATTATGATCCACCACCGCTTGCGGCCCGGATTACGCACGTCGTCACCAGCCGCCTGGAGACGGCCGAAAAGGCCCGGCGGCTGACGGGGGCCGATACGGCCTCGACCGATTTCCGCACGGTGACCGAGAACCCCGACGTCGATATCGTCCATGTCTGCACGCCCAACAACCGGCACTGCGAGGCCCTGCTGTCGGCGATCGCCCATCAGAAACATATCTACTGCGACAAGCCCCTGACGGCCACCTGGGACGAAGCCCGGCAGATCGCCGCCGCACTGCAAGGCTACCGCGGCACGGCGCAAATGACGTTGCAGAACCGCTTCTTCCCCGCCACGCTACGGGCCAGGCAGTTGATCGACGAGGGCCGCCTGGGACGCGTGCTGCAGTTCCGCGCCGCCTATCTACACGCCGGCAGCGCCGATCCCAACGCCCCGGCGCGATGGAAATTGTCCGGGGCGGCGGGCGGAGGCGTGATCGCCGACCTGGCCTCGCACGTGCTGGACCTTGTCGACCACCTGGCCGGTCCGCTCGACGCGGTGATGGCCGAAACGCATACGGCCTACGCCCAGCGGCCATCGCCCGAAGATCCAATGTGCAAGGTCCCGGTCGATGCGGAAGATTGCGTGCTGATCCTGGCCAGGCTACAATCTGGCGCGGTGGGCACGATCGAGGCCACGAAGCTCGCCGCCGGCACGGAAGACGAACTGCGGATGGAAATCCACGGCTCGCAGGGGGCGTTACGCTTCAATCTCATGGATCCGCACCACCTGGAATTCTACGACGCGGCGGTCGCCGATCGGCCGCTGGGCGGCATGCGGGGGTGGAACCGGATCGACACCGGCCAGCGCTATTTGCCCCCGGCCACGTCGTTTCCCAGTCCCAAAGCGGCCATCGGCTGGACCCGCGGACACGTAGCCTGCCTGGCGAACTTCCTCGATGCCGTTGCCCTAGGACGCACCGCCGAACCGGGCTTGCAGCAGGGTATTCGCGTACAGCAGTGGATGGAAAGCGTCAGGCAATCGGCCCGCAAGCGGCAGTGGATGCAGGCGGATCGTCCTTCGGGGGAACCATAGTACGCCGGCATGAATACAAAAAATCACATGTAGAATGGACTAACGATCCGAGCCTGCGGGACGTGCTGCGCCTGGTGCGGCCGACCCCGGCCGATAACGCCCGCCGGGCGCTGCTCGGCTGGCTGACCGACAAGTCGGTCGAGAAGTGGGCGCCAGCCACCGAAGCCGACCTTCCGGAGGAGGTCATGGCCCTGGCTGCTTTCCGCAAGGCGGAGTCGGCCGACGCTCAGATCGTATTCGTGGTGGGGCAATAGTGCTACAAACCCAGTTTCCAAAAAGTTTCTAGATCACCTTACACCTCGCACAAGTTCAATGGACTGTCGATCTTGTCAGGTGGAGAAGGCGCCTAGTTGCCTCTCGCGCCAGGGGCATATAATTCAAGCAAAGCCTCTTCAAAGGAGCCGCTCACGGAGAACAAATAGCACATGCCGGTCAGTCTGCGGAACAAGTCGTATCCCATACGGCTGGCCTAGGCTCTTTTCGAAGCCTACTCATCGCTTGTCGACCAGAGAAGGGAGAAGCACCGACATGGTAACCGCCAGTAGTCAGGATCTTGAAACGGAAGAAAAGGCAGGCTTGGCTGCGGCTACGGCATTGCTGAACGAAAAGGAGGGCGACGCGACTGCTGAGGCCGCGGAAACGGAAGCGAAGAGCAGCTCTGCCCCCGCATCGGCTGTGCCGGCTCATGACGCGGACCAAGACAAGCTCGCCGCGACCGGCCCGCCTTCCGAGGTCGCAACGAAACGGTCCGGAGCCAGAGCCGCACTGCGCCGATGGCGAATGCCATTGCTGCTGGCCGCGGCTGCAGTGGCCCTGGCGGTCGCCGGATACTTTCTTGCCCCGTGGGTGGTCACGGCTCTGAACACGGTTTCCACCGATGACGCCTATGTCAACGGGCACGTCACTTTCGTTGCTCCCCGCGTGGCGGGACAGGTGAGCAACGTCCTGGTAGACGACAACTACCGCGTGAAAAAGGGGGACGTGCTGGTGGAACTCGACCCGGAGCCGTACCGGGTTCAAGTAGCTATCAAAAAAGCCGCCCTGGAAGCGGCGGAGACGGACTTGGCGGCTGCCCAGGCCCTGGTCCGCGGCCAGGTGGCCCAGGCTCGAGCCAATCGTTACAAACTGCAACATGCCATCGAGGACGTGGACAACCAGATCGCCAACCTGCACGCCGCTGTGGCGACTCTCGATAGCCGGAGGGCGACCATGCAACTGGCCAAAGCCAATCTCCGACGGGGCGAGCAGTTGCTGCCTACCGCGGCCATCTCCGTGCAAGATCTCGACGTGCTTCGGGAATCGTACACGGTCGCCCAAGCGAGCGTCGAACAAGCCTCGCAGGCGGTCTATGCCATACGAGCCAGCCTGGGCCTGCCCGCGGTGCCTCCGCCGGGGCAGAAGTTGGAGCAGGTGCCTGCCGATCTGGACCAGAACTTTTCCACCGTTCGTCAGGCCTTGGGCGAATTGCTGCAAAGCGCGGCCCAGTTCGGTTACTTTCCGGCCTCGTGGACCGCGACCCCCAAAGAGGCCGTCGCGACGTTCTACAAGCAAGATCCCGAGGGCAACCTCAACCGCATCTTCGCCCAACTCATTCCCAAGGCGCCCGCCATCAAGCAGGCCGAGGCCAAGGTCGAGCAGGCCGGCCGCGACCTGGACCAGGCCGAATTGAACCTCAGCTACTGTCGCATCGTCAGCGATATCGATGGCGTGGTGACCGGCCGCGACGTCAACCCCGGCAACAACGTCCAAGTGGGGCAGAGTCTCATGGCCGTCCGCTCGCTCACGCAGATCTGGATCGACGCCAATTACAAGGAAACGCAGTTGGCCAACCTCCGCATCGGCCAGCGGGCACGCTGCGAAGTTGATATGTACGGCAGCCGGCTGGAGTTCGAAGGCCGGATCACGGGCTTCACCATGGGGACCGGCCAGACCCTGGCCTTGTTGCCACCGGAGAACGCCACGGGCAATTTCGTCAAGATCGTCCAGCGGCTGCCCGTCCGCATTGAACTGACCGACTACGACCCCGGCAAACAACCCCTGTTCGTCGGCTTGTCGGTGACTCCCTACGTCTATTACAAGGAGCCGCCCGCAGGGCCAAACGCGGGCGTGTTCCTGCGACAACTGGCGGAGCTGCCCCAAGCCCCCACGGAGCCGCGCGTGTCCG
>CAZTPX010000384.1:0-4361 GCA_964615095.1 uncultured Planctomycetaceae bacterium
TACCGCGCTTGAGGCTTTAGGTAGGGTTTCTTGACAGAGGACTTGCTCTCCGCCGTAAGGACGTCCTCGTTCTTCGATTCCGGTTGGCTCATCGTGACCTCATGGTAACTTGGTTAGCTCAGCTTTCATAGCGCAAACCGGCGGAGCGCGCCACCGCCCCGCCCGTTCATCCTACTGCAACGTAGACTGCGACTCCTGCACCGCGCAGGCGCCTGTACCTGCTCCGGTGGCGGGGGGGCCGGAACCGTTTTCGCCAGTGCAGGGCTGACTCGAGAGCGTGGTGTAATAAATCTGCGAGCCCCCTCCGGCGGACGTATTGTCGATGATGACTGCGCCCGTGCCTCCGCTGGCCGGCGCCCCGGCGACCGGGGTCGCTGTGCTAGCCCCCAAATTATAGGAGTAAACATTGCAGGCACCAGCGGCGCATCCAGGAGCTGCAATTCCGTTCGCCGTCACGCTCAGGAAGATGAAGTCGTTGGTCTCGGAGGTCCCGGTACCGACCTCCGTAATAGGAGAGCAGGTGGCCGTGTTGCTGGCGAGCACCTTCTGCTGCGTGGCGGTGGTAGACATCCCGGTCAGCCCAGCAGTAATGGGGATCGAATACAACGCCGGAACGCCAGTTCTGCCTCCGCTGGTGGCGTACCCGCATACGTAGAGATGCCCCCCTGGCTGTGCCGAATTACCCGAGTTGAAATAGGTGTTATCGAAAGTGCCGGCGTATTCGTAAGCCGTTGTCTGACCGGTCCCCAATTTTGCTTCGATGGGAACTCCGCTGGTAAAGGCAGCCCCCTCCGAGAACTGGTACACAGCGCTGCTGGCGCCGCCGCTGGCGTTGTCGTCGCCTATGAACGCATAAACCCTCCCCGTCCCCGCCGCGGTCGTCGCGCTCGAATCGACGATGGGTGCGTCGAGGTAAGCATTACCCAAACCGGTTCCTCTGGTCCCAGCATGGGAATACGTGACGACGGGCGTCCCGGTAGTAGTCACCTGCGCCATGAGCGGGTAGGCCGTTCCTCCCCCATAACTCTCGCCAATGTAGATATTGTGCGTATTCCCATCCAAGACGGGGCTGGTGAGGGTTGTAAGGCCGGTGGTCGAAGTAATGGTGGCAAACGGACTACCAACCTCTGCCGGCGTTCCGGAGATGAAGACGTTGGCAAACTTGTGCAATTTGCCGGCGTTGTCCCCTACGTAAATAACGTCGTTTGCATAGTCCCACCAAGGGGCCGAGTTGCTGTCGGCTGCGCCCAAGGGGAGCGTCGTATAGCAGGGCGCTGTGCAGCCGTGGTAAGCGGACGCCGCAACGGCGGTCAGAGTCTGGACCGGGCCGGCCCATGCGGTTCCTGTGGCCGGCATCGTCAGCAGCACCAGGCTCGCGTTGCTGCCAGTGCCAGTGTCCTGGATGTAGGCAACCTCGTTCCCCGAGAAGTTGAAAATGGGCGACAGGATGGCTCTTCCACCGCCGGGGTTTGGCCCAGTGTTATAGGCCCAGTAGATGGACGGCACGTTGCCCGTGCAGGCGCCGTTCTTGTACATGTTGTTGTAGGCGATGATGGTCGCCTGGGTAGCGCTGCCGAGAGTCGCAGTGGGGTACACGACGAAATCAGTGGTGCAATTCGCCGCAGTGAGAGTGCCATTCCAGTAAGAGTACTTGGCCGGAGACTGGCCCGCCGTGCCGCCCGCTGCGCCGCCTGAGAAAGTGCCCGACGCTGGGGTGAGAGCCGTAAAGCTGCCATTCCGTGATTGGGTGTAGGCCCCGCCCGACCCGTCAGCAAGAGCGGTCAACAGCAATGTCCCAGTGCCCGGGGTAGCCGTCATCAGCGGGCCGAGTGTGGGGTTGGCAGTGATCGCTGCGGCCAGGTTCGAGGCCAACTGCGTGGGCGTGGAATAGGCGTTGCCGCTCGTAAAAGCAAAGGTCGGCGGCTCTGCCGTGCCTGACGTGACGCCGTCAGCGCCCCCGGAAAGAGTGCTCCCAGGCCACGAGAAACCAGTCGCATTCGTCGCGGTTGCCACGCTGTTTCCTCCGGCCCCGGGCATTGAGGCGGTCACAATGACAGTGGCGCCGCTCGCAGTTGCAGAAGCCAGCGCCGTTGTAGCCGTGTACCGATTGATTGCAGCGGCGAGGTTGGTGGCATTTGTCGCCAGGACACTAGTGACTTGGAAAAACGTGGTTGCGTTCGTACCGTTGGCGCCGCCGGCCAATGCGCCACCGGCCCATTCAAAGAACCCGGGGGTAGTGGGGGTCAAGGTGCCACCGTTTCCAACGGCGCCCCATGTATCGGCGGAGAGGGTCACGGTGCTACCGCTGACGGCCGCTGTAACGCCCACCGCAGGGGAGCTCGTGTTGCACTGATTGATTGTAGCGGCAAGGTTGGCCGCCAGAGTCGCGGGGCTGGCGGCGGTTATGTAAGTGCCCCCAGTTGAACCCGTGCAAGTTTGTGTGCCGTTGCTGCCCAGTATTGGACTACTCCAAACGAAGACGTTCGTGGGTTCCGTAGTGGCGACCGAGCTAATGGAGGTGGAAGCGCCGGGCAGCGGCGTGGTAACCGTGACCGTGGCGCCACTCGAAGAAGCATTAAGGCCCATTGCGGGGCAGGCAGCGATCGCGGCGGCAATGTTCGTCGCCAGGCCCGTCGCGGTGTAGCTTGTCTGGTAGTTCCCGGTTGTGCCGGAACTGCAGCCAGTGGTGCCGTTCGAGCCGGTCTGGGTTCCCCAACTGAAGATGTTGGAATACCCGCCGGTGTCTGCGGCGAGTGTAAGCGAAGCTCCCGGAGTCGGATTGGTAACCGTAAACGTGTTGTCGCCATTGTAGACGGAGGTAATCCCAGCAGCCGCCCCGCACATGTTAATTACCTGGCTGATATTCGAAGCTGTTTCCGCCGGTGCGGTCCCAAAGGCAGTGCCTGTGGCAAATTGCCCTACGGTCGAGCCGTTGCACATATTTGAGCCTAGATTGCCGCCAGAACCGGCAACCCACAAGAACTGAGCTGCCGTCTCGGTCCCGCCGGGGTTAGTTGTCAGGGTGGAATAAGTTCCGGTCGCGGTGTCGGAAACGGTTATGACATTGCCAGAAACCGTGGAGATCACACCCACGACCGGATAGGTTTTAAGGCAGGCGTTGATCGCAGCATTTACATTGGCCGCTGCACCAGCGGTGCTGAGCGGATTGATGACAAACGTGCCGGTAGTCACGAACGTGCCGGGGGTCCCGCCGGCGACCGAGCTCGTGCACGTTCCGCTGGTGGCAACGGCGCCCACAGGTATCGGCGTGGGGCTCAAAGTCAGATCCGTGTTACCTTTCCCCAACGGGGCGTAGGGGGTGTAAGCCCAATTCATTGCTGCGCCGCTGTAGTTAGTCACCGTAATCACGGCCGCGGAAGATGACGCTGCAATGTTCGGAACTGCAATAGTGCCGGTGCCGAAACACGGAGCGGTCTGTCCACATAGGAGAGCGTTGTTTGTAATTGCCGCAAGGATGTTTTTCGCCATTATCGTGGTAGCGGTACCGCCCGTAGCGCCCGAGGTGAGGATACAGTTAGCGGTGGTCACGCAATTAGGGACATTGAAGGTGTATGTCACCCCGCTAATCGTGACTGTATCCTGACCAAGAATAATGGGCCCTAAGGTGTAGTAGCCGGGAATTCCGCTGACCGCGATAGTACCTGTGCCTCCGGTAACGCCCGTCAAGGTCAGCGTATCTGCCTGCGCACTTTCTGCGATGACGATGGTCTGATTGACGGCGGGCCCTGGGGTACCCAGGAAAGTCCCGGTGACAGATTCGCCCGCGGCGTCGCTAACCAGGGTCAGCCCGACCCCTGTAGCCGCGTTTGTGATTTGGATGGTAGGGATCGTGTTCGTATAGGCAGAGGTCCCTACCTTGCCGATGGCGCTGCTTGACGCCGTGGCGTTGTCGGTGAGTGTGAGAGTGTTTGCACCAGCGACGACCGTGATCGTGGCGCCGGGCGCCGAAATCCCACCCTCCGCCGTGCCCTGAACACTGGACGGCGTGGCGTTGGTCGTCAGAGTGAGGGTATTTCCGCCAATCTTCACTGTGATCGCGTTGGCGGCTGTAGGCGGGGTGCTGAACGCTCCCGTTTGTGTTGCCGGCGTCGATGGGCTGGCTGTCAAAACCTGGGTTCCAACAGTCACAGTCTGGCCAGTGGTTGGGCTGCCGGTAAAGGTCCCGATTTCGGTGGCCGTCGGCGCGTTCGCGTCAAAGGTCACGCCTTCGATGGTGAGAGTCGAGGCCGTAGTGATGTTCGCATTGGTGAGAGTCGCGATGGTGAGGGTCAAAGAGTCCGCGGTACCGCCCACGTTCATGCTCCAGTCGCGTGTAAGCGGCGTTTTACTCACATCGGCCG
>CAZTPX010000385.1:0-4345 GCA_964615095.1 uncultured Planctomycetaceae bacterium
TCCGGACGGTCTCGCCGGCACCGCCCTCAAAGAGCACGTTGTCGGGCACGACGATGGCACACCGCCCGTTCATGGCCAGCAGGGTCTTGACGTGCTGCAGGAAGTTCAACTGCTTGTTTTTCGTGGCCGTCCAGAAATCCTGGCGTTCGTAGCTGTGCTCTTCCTTTTCCAGATCGCCCTCCTCATTGACGATGGCGATGCTGGACTTTTTGCCGAAGGGCGGATTGGTCAGGATCAAGGAAAACCGATCGCCCGGATCGCCAGCTAGGCTGTCCACACCGGAGCGGACAGGGCAGGGATCGGCGTCGATGCCGTGCAGATAGAGGTTCATAATGCACAGGCGGGCCGTGTTGGGCACCAGTTCCCAGCCCTGCACGAACCGCTTTCGCAGGTGCTTCTTCTGGTCAGGATCAAGGTCTTTGCCGTCGTGCTTGGCAACATATTCATGGGCCGCCAGTAGGAATCCGCCGGTGCCGCAGGCCGGATCGCACACCGTGTCCTCGGGCGTCGGCTGCACGCAATCGACGATGCCCTTGATCAGTTCGCGGGGTGTAAAATACTGTCCTGCACCTTTGGGCGACTCGGCGGCACTCTTGGCCAGCAGGCCCTCGTAAATGCCGCCTTTCACGTCGGCCTCCATCGACGACCAGCTTTCCGTGTCGATCAAGTCCACGATTAGCCGCTTGAGCGTAGACGGGTTCTGGATCTCCGGCCGGGCCTTTTTGAAGATCTCGCCCAGCATGCCCGGCTTCTTGCCCAGTTCTTCCAGGATATGCCGGTAATGGGCCTCCAACTCGTCGCCGTCGAGCTTCATCAAGGCGGGCCAGCCTAACGACGGCGGCACGATCGGCGGCCGCTTGTAGGGCGGCTTGGTGAGTTCATCGGCCATCTTGAGAAAGAGCAGGAAGGTGATCTGCTCCGTGTAGGCCATGTACGACAGCCCGTCGTCTCGCAGGACATGGGCAAAGTTCCAGGCTTTGTTGACGATGTTCTGGGTGGCGGTGCTCATTTGGTCTTTCGTGCGGGCTTAATTTGCTTGGGGCTGCCGTTCTCCCTGGTTGCCTTGATCCGCTCCAGCAGCACGCTCGCCGGCTCGTCGTTCGGGTCTTGCGAGACCAGCTTGCCTTCGAATGCCCGCTTGAGGATGCTTTGGCGGAGGCGGGCGGAGCGTTTGAGGTTGGCGTTGATTTGTAAGTCGGCTGCCTGAAGAATGGACAGGCGTTGGTCGACTTCGGCGATGATTTGTTGCTGTTCGCTCAACGGTGGGAGTGGGATGGCGAGCGGCCTGAGCTTCTCAAGGTTGAGACGAGGTCGCCCAACACCAGCAATCTGTGCGGAAGCCCTGATTCTCGTCGGATGAGAATTCAACGCAACAACAAGGAAACTAGGCAAGGCCAACGAACGGTTCGCGGTAACCTTGACGCAATCGGCTTTAACGATGGCTGGCGGGATATGCAAAGGAACGAGACATGCTCGTGGGAGCATCTCGCCAAGCATAGCGATCACTACATCAGCATGCTTCACCGCATGGCGTTGCAAGGCCGTAAAGTGATGAAATGAGATATGAGCATCTTCCTCAACGAAATTGCCGTCACCGATATTTTGGAGACGAATGACACGGGGACCGTCATCGGTGTAATGCTCGGTTTTTAGGTTCGACCCGAACGGGCCATCTGTTATTGCGTAGTCCTCACGAGAAGCACATTGTGCCACACTTGCCCAGCACCACCCCTCTGGCAATTCCGGCAGACTGCTCTCGTCAGGCCCGGCAGGCTCTTTGTACTTGGCTTTCCAGCCCACAGGCAGCTTCTTTCCGGCTTGTTCGTAGGCAGCCAACTGTTCCTCTTCCCATCGGCAGCGACGTTCCTGCAAAATCCGATCAAGCAACTGCTGGCCGGTTTCTTTCGGCCGGTTCTTTTTCCGCCAGGCTTCGGTTAGCTTACCCTCAACGGCGGCTTTGAGCACGGCGGCCCGGTAACGCTTCAGCTTGGCCTTCACGCGTTCCAGTGCCGCTACGCCCGCGTCAAGGTCGGAGAAGAGTTCTTCGATCTTGGCGACAATGCGGCGTTGTTCACCTGACGGAGCGACTGGGATGTACTGCTCTTGTAGCCAGTGCTTTGGCACACGAAGCTGTCCAGCACTGCCCGTCATATTCCTTTGTGCTTCGCGGCGAAAGCCCTTCTGAGAAACGTAATGGGCAATCCAATCGGGTGCGATGCAGCTTTGTGGTCGCAGCACATGAAACTCGGTCGACCCGTACCCACACTCATTATCGAGGCGTGGCACGACAGCAACCTTGCCGTTTTCCATGCAAGGCGTGATCTTTGCAAGCAGAACGTCGCCTTCGCGAAACTGCGTGTAACCCTTCTGCACTTCTGAATAGGGCCGTAGGGCGGAAACATCGATCCCGCCAAACTCTTCTCGTACGGCTGCCATGGGAACAAAGTTCACCGGGGTTTCAGGAAGGAGGTCAGCGACCTTCCGATTCGACGAAATGTCTGCAACCTCGTCGAGCCGAGCACTTGCCCATCCCTTCGGTAATCCATTCCCATTGCTCATGCCGCCAGCCCTTCATTCATGGCCTCAAGGATGCTGCCAAGCTGATCGCCGAACAGTTCATAAGCCTTGCCAAGGCCGCCGAGCCCATTGAATGGCACGTCGTCGAAATCGTCCTGCTCGATCCGCAGGCTGCTGGCGATATGGTCTTTGATGGCGTCCAGCCACTTGCGTTGTTCGGCGGTGTATTTCGATCCGGCCGCTGCCTGCCGCCCAAGCCATTCCTGATAGCGTTCTTCCACGGTCATGCCCACAGGCACCAACGCCGAGCCAGGATCCAATGCATGCCGCACCAAGGCCACGACATCCACCAGTTGCTTGCCGCCCTCGCCTTTGACCTTCTCGGGTTCGACCAGTTCATAGGCCCGCCAGAGCCGATCCAGCGGTGCAGCCAGTGGCGGTCGCTTTAACGCTTCCGCAAGTTCCTTGACCTGCCGATATCGCAGCCCTGACCGATACGGGCGGCTATAGAGGATCTGCAATGCCTCAATCTCGTCCTTATTGTCCTCGATGAACTGGCGGAAGTTCGATAACACTGTCTTGGCTTTGTCCTTGGCGGCCTGGCTCTGTCCGGCGAAGAGCAAAGCGTCCTGGGAAACTTCGTCGATGACCTGTTCAAGTTCGGCCTTCACGTCCAGGATGGCCTTTCGCAGCTTCGGATTGTGGAAGGGCTTCAGGGCCTCGGCCATAGCCACGCGTTCGACCTTGTCGATCTGTTCTTCGGTAGGCTCTTGATCCGGCGGCAACTTGAACTCCACTGCGGCACGCTGGGCATTGGCATCGGGGTCGATGGCATCGAGCAGCTTGCTGCTGAAGTCGGCCAGGGTCTTGCCAGCAGAGTGCTGCGAGATTACCGCCCGTTGCGGCTCTTCGACTTGGCGGTCAAGCCGCGTCAGCCTGGACGCCAGCGTCGAACAGATTTCATCGCTGACGGCTCCGGCGGCCACGGTGTTGAGGATCTTCTCCAGCGACACCGAGGGCTTGCGATCGACACATCTTGAGGGCATCTTTTCGCGTTCGCACACACCCACGGCATCGACGATCACGAAATGCGTCTTCTGTTTGGCATCCGGTGTGACGCCCTTCAAATCGTCAGGCTTGATGATCCGGCAACCGCGGCCCTTCATTTGCTCGAAATACCCGGCCGAATTGATGTTCCGCATGAAGATGAGACATTCCAGCGGCTTGACGTCGGTGCCCGTGGCGATCATATCGACCGTGACGGCGATCCTGGGATTGAACGAGTTGCGGAACTCGCTGAGCAGGTCCTCGGGCTTCCTGCCGGTCGTCTTCGACGTGATCTTCTGGCAGAAATCATTGCCGCGGCCAAATTCCTCACGGATGACTTTGACGATATCGTCGGCGTGCAGGTCGGTCTTGGCGAAAACCAAGGTTTTTGGCACTTCAGTGCGACCAGGGAAGATTTCGGTAAAGAGCTTCTCCTTGAAGGTGCGGACCACCAGGCGGATCTGGTCCATCGCCACGACATCCCGGTCGAGGTCGCTGCCTTCGTAAATCAGGTCGTTGTCGAGTTCCTTGAACGTCTTCTTACGGGTCCGCCGATCACGGCGTGGCACAAACACCCCCGGCTCCTTGGCAAGCTTGGCACCGT
Source organism: uncultured Planctomycetaceae bacterium (assembly GCA_964615095.1). Classification (GTDB taxonomy): domain Bacteria; phylum Planctomycetota; class Planctomycetia; order Pirellulales; family Thermoguttaceae; genus JANXQG01. Next base: position 4,169 of record CAZTPX010000385.1, read on the forward strand.
CCTTGGTGATCTTCGTCTCGATGCGATAAACGTCATAGCCGACGTTCACGCCGTCAACCACGGCCCGTTCATGGCTGTAGTCCTGCACCAGGTTATTGCCGAAGAAGCCGATGGTCTGGCCGGTGGGCGTGGCCGTCAGGCCGATAATGTATGCGTCGAAGTATTCCAGCACCTGCC
>CAZTPX010000386.1:0-4334 GCA_964615095.1 uncultured Planctomycetaceae bacterium
CGCCCTTCTTCCACATGAAGTGATACACGATCAACATGCGCCGGCCTTCAAACACATCGTGCAAAGGCACGGGTCCATCCGGCCCCACGACATTGACTGGCTCCATCCGCATCATCGGCAGACGCCGCCGAGCGGCTGCGAGTTCGTCGCCGGCGTGTGTGTGTGCCTTTTCGCGGACCAGCAGTTCAGCACGGGCCTGTTCCCACTCATCACGGGTAACAATTCTTGGGGTTGCCAATTCTGTCATGGCGTTCTCCGATGCACTTGCAAGCTAGATAATCGTGTCTAATGGGAAACCATCGAAGATCGCCTGGCTTGCACCCAGGCGCATCGACCGACGACCTGAGAATCTGATCGATGCGCGAGTCGGGGAAAAGCGAGATGTAGAACTCGGCCGCCTCCAAGGCTCGACCGTCGCACCAGAGGCACGGAACGATATTCAGTCTCTGCGCCATAATCAGTTCTCCTTTGCAAACGCCGTTCCAGCACGTACGTCGGGTATTCTACGTTGCCGCCGCGTAAAGGTAAAGCGTCCTAGTCCGGCGCGACTTTTGGCCCTTTCGCCACCAGGCACGCCATGCAACTTGGCGCTCCCCGTTGCCCTGCGCTGACCAGGACCACGCCCCCTCAGCTTGCCGGCCCTGTCGATCGTGGAGGGCTTGGGCAGGGATACTTGCCCGCGCATAGACGGCAGAGGCTCCTACGCGCTCACCGAGGCCCTCTCGCCGCCGACAGCCTTCTGCCTCAATCAGGCCACCAGACGCGCGGCGGGGGGCCGCCAGCCCCAGAAAACGTGCTGCGGCGACGAGACTGTGCTGGAGGTTCGTCGGACCCCGCGCGGATAACACCGTGTTTGCGCGTTGCAGCCTGCTCGGCGAAGTTGGCCGGGCCGGCTACATGGCACCTCAACCCCAGTTGGACAAATACCATCGGGATTAGCGCTGGTTCAGCCTGCCTCCATCATTGCCATCGCGATCAGCATCACCTGAGGCAGTTTTGCGATTCCGCAATGCCGCAGCATGTTGACCACCTGGGCGGATGTGTAATGGGCGTGCGTGCAGACGTGCAGCAAGCCATCGCTGCGACGGCAACCGAAGCGCTGCTCCTGCCCGGCGGGCCGCCGTGTGCGGTACACGGTCTCATCCAGCGCCGCCGGCGCGAGGTCCGCGAGGTATTGGGCCCAGCGATTGTCGAGCACGGCCCATTTCTCGCGCAGGTCGCCCAGATCCTTGATGCCGCCTTCGCCGCGCTGGTTGCCGGGCAACATGCCGGGCAGGTCGCCCGGCAAGAGGGCCGACTCGTTGCCCATGAGCGTTTCCAGCCACACATATTCGGCCGCGTGCATGTGCATGAGCGACTTCCAGACGGAACCTTGGCCGATCTCAAACTCCGCGTGCAGTTGCTCCGCACTCAGTTGCGCCGCCGCTTCGAGGAGATTCCTGGTTGCCCAGATGCGATGCTGGTGCAGCCGTCGGATCAAGGAGATTACGTCCATGCTAGTCGTGCCACACGTGTAGTAGCCGTTCAACCCCTGACGCACTCGGAGGAATCAAGTCGAACGGTACGACTGCGATTATAACTTGTCCTTGCGGTAAAGGGAAGCGGGAGCGCATAGGCCAAGTTCAGCACCTTGGGCCGACGACGATCGACGACCCCTTGCCCCTGAGCGCGTCCACGCGCCCATGCGAAACCCTCTGTGTCTCGCCTGGCAAAACCCCGCCCGAGCTTCTCCCGGCGCCACATCGGGCTTCCCACGCGCTCACGCGGGCCCGTTCGGGCATCGGCGTGTAGGCCCGTGCCCCGCTAAAGACCTTCTGGTTCGATGGTGGCGGCCACGATGACCTTTTGGTTCGGGGGTCCTGGGATGACCCTGAGTTCGTGCAACTACCGTAAATGAAATCTGAACCCTGTCCTGGGACAATCTTGTCTTTCGACGATCTACAGGACTGTGTATGTCCCTGTCCTGTCCCCATTACATAGGGGACAGGGATAGGGTACTCATACAACTATGTCCGACCTTAACCGGGACAGGGTGGGACAATCTCGGACAGGGTTACCCCTGATTCCAGCACGATGACCTCCATTTACTACCACCACGATACTCTCCGCATATCTCGGCGCTGCCCGAGTTGGAAAGTGCTGCCAGATGGCGGGCAACAGTCGGCCGACGCATTGGGATGTGTTCCATCAGCTTGCTCAGGGTTATGCCATCGCGCCCGCCATGCTCGCCGAGCGCATTGAGCACCTTCTGCCGCTCCTCTTGCTCCCGAATCGCAGCAGCATCGACCTTGGCCGTCACCTGGCTCTGCGCAGCCTCCGCCTGGGTCTGCACGGTCACTTCCCACTTCTTACCGCTGAAGTCCTCCAGCTTTGACCGTATGGTGGGCGAAGATCGGCGTAGCCCCCGCGGCCAGGCATCCTTGCCCGTAAACCTACCCTAACCCGTTCGTTTGCCCGTTCCGTCCGAATCGAAGTAAGCCCTACAAGCAGGGCGGCGAAGAACATATGCGGTCGAATACATATATATAGCGACAAATAAGTACCACAGCCCATAAAAGCGGAGCGACGACGGATACCGAAAGGACAACGGCAGGAGAACGAACGCGCAGACCGCCGCCGCTATCCATAAAAGTGTTGCCACCGTCAAAGAAGCTTTCCACGCTAGCTGGCTCCTTCGCCACATTCCCAGGAGAAGAATGACGCCTCCTATTGCGTATATCAGCCGTATTGGCGGAAATGAAAAAGCGTCCGAAAGACGAGTGAGTATGCAAACGGTTTCGAACACAACAACCAGCGCGACCGAAAGAAAGCCAAGCCGCGCGCTGATAGGTATCTCAGATTTCATATACTTAATCATCTTACATCATTTCAACTCCATCGTTCGCCCAACGGGTCGGCCTAGCCGTCAGCGAAGCTGATCCCGCGCAGCGGGACTTTGCGGCCGGCCGTTGTTGGCCGTTCCTCTTCCGCATCGGTCGCACTAGCGTACCTTAGGAAGGGCCGGAATGCGGACGAGTTCCTCCGTTTTTCTCGTGGGCATGGTCAGGTGCCCTCCGTCTTTGACGTTACGGTACGTAAAGGCTTCCGCTTGTAGTAAGTCGTCGAGCCCCGATGCCAACCCAGTATCCGCATGAATACGTCGTCAAGCTTATGTACGCCGAACCACAGTCCGGCGGGGGAGATGTCCTCTGCCAACTCCAGCAATCTCTGTTCAATTCCCTGCCCGGTGTAGTCTGGATGGAGCATCAGCTCTGCCACTGCGGTGAAAAGGTAACCATCGGACAGCAGGCGCACGCACCCGACCAAAGACTCACGGTCCCTTGCCGTCACGTTAATCGTCGATGCCAGCGCATCGGTAAGTAGTGCTTCGTCCAGTACTGGACGGGCTGCCCGCGCAGAGAAGAGGGCAATGAATTCGGCGGGGGTAACCTGACGGTCGTCTGCACAATACTCAATCGCCATTTTCCTAACAGGCACCTAGCGTTTCGGCCATTCGGCAGTTTCCGGGGAGCGTGGGATTTCTGGTTTCGATTCCATACGTTGCTCGCTCGGCCAACGGTTCGCCTGCCCGACGCCGCCCCTACCGGAGGAAGTCGGATCAAGCCTTCAATTCATTATCCAACGCCGCGGCCCCCTGCACAACCGCCAAGGCGTGCCCGAAGGGCCTCAGCGGGCAGGCGGTGTTGGTGGCTGTTCTCGGATGAGGTGCCACGATGCAGAACCCGTGGTGGGACTCCGCTTATGCTTCGTGTTGACGCTGACTAGCCATCTTAACAAGTCGAGTGAGCCCAGACTGAAGAACAGGATAAGGCCCACAAGCACACCCAGTATGAGAACAATGCCGCCCTTCCCTTCGTCGAATAATACTCCGATCAGCATAGGAGCAACGAATAACACGATATACTTCATGACACCTTTGGCCTCGCGCATCGCTCGACATATTTTCGCTGTGCCCAACGGGTGGGCGTTCCCGACAGCGGTAGCTGGCCGCGCAGCGGCCCTGCGGGAACGCTCCTGCTAGCGGCGGTTTTTGTATTTGTCGAGTACGATGCCAACAACAAGGCCGACTACCGCGCCTCCCAAGGCCCAACTCGCGTAAATCAGCCCGTCGTCTGTATTGAGATGGATAGGCGCACAGGTAAAGCCTGCCAACGCCCCGCAAATTGTCCCAGCGGCCATCCACGGCGATCTGCCCAGTTTGTCTCGGCGTATCAACATCATCTATTGCGCCTTCGCCGCACGACTAGCAGTATTACAGTGGACACGACGTTCATGGCCACTTGCCGTATTGTACTTCCGCGGCAATACTTGTGGCAATCTCGGGGTCAAATTCG
>CAZTPX010000387.1:0-4300 GCA_964615095.1 uncultured Planctomycetaceae bacterium
CCGTGCGGACATCTACAGCCTGGGCTGCACGCTCTACTACTTGCTTGCCGGCGTCCTGCCCTTCGACTACAACTCGGATGCGAAGTTGCTTCTGGCGCATCAGAACGAGGTGCCGCGTCCGCTCGTCGAGGTCTGCCCTGAGACACCGCAAGAGTTATCTGACCTCGTCGCTCGGATGCTGGCCAAGAGCCCGGCGGATCGGCCGCAGACGCCGGGCGAAGTGGCCAAGGCCCTGCTGCCGTTTGCCAAGGGCGAGATTGTCTCCCCTCTCGCTCCGGGAGAGAGGGAGAGGGCCATTGTCTCCCCTCTCCCGTACTCGGGAGAGGGGCAGGGGGTGAGGGCTACGGAGCCTGCTATCGATCCCAGCTTGGCCGAAATGATCGCCGACGCTCGGCAGGGCACGCGGCATTCTGGCCCGAAAATCAAGAAACGACCGCTCTCGCCGCGGCGGTCGGCAAAATGGCTGCCCAAATCGCCGCGAGATCGTTTTCTCGTAGCCACCGCGGCCGCCGCGTTGTTTGCCGTGCTGTTGTGCGGCGTGTTATTCACCATGCGGACGCCCGACGGGACGCTGGTGATCGAGTCCGACGATCCGAACGTGCAGGTGGCCGTGAAGCAAGGCGGCCAGGTGGTCGAGGTGGTCGATGCCCGTTCGGGCTGGAAGCTCAGTCTGAAGTCGGGCCAATACGAGTTGGCCCCGCAAGGCAGCACCGACCAATTCCAACTCGATCGCGACTCGGTTACCGTCCGCCGCGGCGACGTGGTCAAGGTCAAGTTGACGCTGAAACGTCCTAGCTCCCCTCTACCGCCGGGAGAGGGGCAGGGGGTGAGGGTCGCTGAAATCCCAAATTCCAAATCTCAGATTTCCAATCGCAAATCCGAAATCCCTCCCCCCGCCGTCGCTCCCTTCGACGAGAAGAAAGCCAAAGAGCACCAGGAAGCGTGGGCGAAATGTCTCGGCGTCCCGGTCGAGATCACCAACTCGATCGGCATGAGGCTGGTGCTCATCCCGCCGGGCGAGTTCGACATGGGTTCCACGCCCGAGGAAGTCCGGCGGGCGCTAGAGGAAGGCAAGGTGAACAAGGAACAGCAATGGTACTTCGACCGGGTTCCGAGTGAGATGCCACGGCACCGAGTGATGATCGAGAAGCCGTTCTGGTTCGGAACATATCAAGTCACCCAGGCGGAATACGAGAAAGTGATGGGAGTGAACCCGAGCGCGTTCAACGCGAGGCAAATGAATGCCTCTGTGTTTGAGCCCCCGTTGCCCGACGGGGAGGAGAAGAGGCGGATAATCAATGCGGAGAAGGCGGCAGGCAAGGACACCAGCCGTCACCCTGTGGAAACGGTCGATTGGGACGAGGCGACGGAGTTTTGCCGCAGGCTTTCAGCAATGGCTGGGGAGCGCGCTTCTTGGCGAGTTTACCGCCTACCGACGGAGGCCGAATGGGAATATTCGTGCCGTGCAGGAACAACAACTCGCTGGTATTGCGGTGAGGAGCCGGCAGGATTGATCGATGCGGCATGGTTCGGTGGAAACTCGGGCGCGATGACGCACCCTGTGGGCCAGAAGAAACCGAACGCTTGGGGACTCTATGACATGCACGGAAATGTGTACCAATGGTGCGCCGATTGGTTCGGCGAAGATTATTATAGGCAATCTCTTCCGAGTGACCCCACAGGACCAGTTACTGGTTCCTCCCGTTTGCTGCGTGGCGGATCCTGGATGTACTCACCAGCTTTCTGCCGCGCAGCTTTTCGCCAACGCCTCAGCACTACTTTTCGTTTCTCCGACTTCGGTTTCCGTGTCTCCCTAGTTTTGCCGGACAGGGCGGTTGAACCGGCGAAGCTGAGCGGCACCGCCGACCTCACACAAGCATCGACGCCCGAAAAGGCTCAGGGAGCCGTTGCCGTTTCCAGGCCTTCCGCCGAAGAAACCCTGCCCTTGAATCGACTCGTCGATCTCCTGCCGAAGGTCGACTTGGACAGGGATACCGTAAATGGGGCGTGGACGAAGAACGGTGTGTCCATCGCGAACACAGCGGGTGGTTCGCGCATCATGTTGCCGGTACAGGTCGAAGGCGAATACGACCTGCGCGCTACCTTTACCCGTCGAGAAGGCGATGACATTTTTATTCAGTTGCCGGTGGGTTCGCATGACTGCACCCTATGCCTCGGTTGCTGGAGAGGAGATGTCCACGGTCTAGCCACGATCGACGGGCGGGATGCCAACAACAACCCAACAACTAGGCGACCTGGAAAACTGAATAATGGAGAACAATACAGCGTTCTCGTAAAAGTGCGACTCCCGAGCCAAGCTGCATCCGTCGAAGTACTGCTCGGCGACGAGCAAATAATTCAATGGCAGGGCAATGAGAATGTGCTTGCCTCACCGCAACGGACCGCGATTTCCCAGAAGCAACAATTCGCCCTTCTCGTGAATGATACCAAGGCGACATTCCATTCCGTGCAATTGCGCATGATTTCGGGCAAGGCTTCATGGACCACATCAGCGAAGACGCCTAGCCCGGTTTTTCCGCCCGGACCTCAACATGAGCGGGAGGTCGCCTTATGGGTGCTGAGCGCCGGCGGAGGACTGGACATCGAATTGGCCGACGGCTCGATCCACGGAAATGTAAAATCGCTCCCGGCGGAGCCATTTTGGGTCTCTTCCCTCTGGGTAGGCAAATCCGAGATTGTGGATCGCGACCTGAAGCGCCTCCGTGGGCTTGAGCGTCTCAAGAAAATCGGTTTGATTGGTGCGAGCACGACGGATGAAACGCTCAAAGTACTTTCGGAATTGCCGAGTTTGGAAGACGTTTCGATTTGGTCGCGGGCATACACGGACGAAGGTCTAAAGCGTCTCGGGAGGCTCAAGAAACTCAGATTCCTCGGATTCGAAGGGACGCAGCTTACCGACGACGCGTTGGCGAGCTTCAGCGATCTGGAAGATGTGACATTCCTGCAATTTGGATTCACGTTTGTCAAAGGCCCGGGCCTCGTCCATCTTGCGAAGATGAACAAAGTGGACCACCTATGGCTTTACAACACTCCCACCGATGATGCGGGACTTGCGTTTCTCCCCGAGTTCAAGGGTCTGACCGCTATTCATCTTGGCGCGACGCAGATTACAGATGCCGGACTGGAACACCTCCGCAGGTTCACTGGCCTTCGTGAACTAATGGTCGAGAAGACCAAAGTCAGCGGCAAAGGTCTCTTGCGGCTCCACGAAGCGCTGCCGAATTGCACCTTCCACGCCGACCCGCCGGCGATGGAGGAGTATTGCACTTTGGTGCTCCAGAAAGAGCCGAATAACGCCGAACTGCACAAGCGACGCGCCGATTTGCTGGCCCGCTACGACCACAAGTGGGCGGAGGCGGCCGAGGACCTAGCCAAGGTCATCGGACTGCGGCCGGACGACATTGACTCCTGGCACCATAGGACCATGTTGCTTGTGCAGCTTCAGCACAAAGACCTGCTTTCCGAGCACTTGGGCAAAATGTTGGCAAAGTTCCAAGGCGGGGGTTGCGTGCTTCACAGTCTTACAACGTTCCCAACCGGAAAGCCGGAACTGATCCAAGGAGGCGAGATTCTCGCTGACAAATTTGGAGAGGACCCTCCTTGGCGATGGCTAGTGGCCTTTGCGCGCTACCGTGCCGGAAAATACAAAGAAGCAGAATCGCTACTCGCGCGAGTGGACATGAATGATCGGGGGCTACCTCGCTATGCCCCAACGTTGATACTGGCCTTTCATGCCATGACCAAAGCCAAGCTGAACGATCGGCCGGCGGCCAAAGAATTGCTCGCCAAGGCACGAGAGGCATTCAAGAAGGCGATGAAGGACGATCATGGCACAGAGCATGACGACTATGGGGAGAATTGGTGGGACCGGCTGAGCGCCGAAGCGGTTCTGGCCGAAGCCGAAGGCCTGATAGTCGCGGCAAAGACGGTTCCAGGGACCCTTGGCGCGTCCGATTCCAAGCCGGCGCAAGACGTGCCGCAGAAACCACGAACAGTTACGGCCGCGCTCGTTTGGCTCGCCAATCACCAATCCGCGGATGGAAGTTGGAGCCTGCACGACTACACGCGGCGGTGTCACGACAAGACCTGCACCGGGCAAAGCGACATCGCCAGCGACACCGGCGCCACGGCCTTTTGACAGCATTGCTAGCAAGCACTTCACGGGCACTCACATGAAAGGTCCAACCAGGAAACCCGCCCGATCTCCCATCTGCACCGCCAGACAACTTTACAATGGGCGGGTTCGCCGCGGTCTTCATCGGCGGTCTGGTTTAGGGTG
>CAZTPX010000388.1:0-4265 GCA_964615095.1 uncultured Planctomycetaceae bacterium
TACTGAGTACTGAGTACTGAGTACTGAGTACTGAGTACTGAGTACTGAGTACTGAAAACCACAAACCGACAACCCATAACTCCTTGCCATGACCACACCATCCACTCCGGCTCCCGGCGATCGCCGGGGATTCCTGGCAAAACTCCTGGCCCTGGGCCTGGGGGCCGCCGCTCTGGCAGTGCCAACGCTTTCGGCCCTGGCGGCTTTCCTCAATCCCTGGCGACAAAAGAGCGAGGTGGGCAAGCTCATCCGCGTGGCCCGCTTGGACACGCTGCCCGTAGGCGGCCCGCCGCAACGCGTTCCGGTCATCGCCGACCGCTCCGACGCCTGGAACCGCTACCCGGACGAGGCCATCGGCGCGGTCTTCCTGTGTCGCGTCAGCGACAGCCAGGTTGTCGCCTTGCAGGTGATTTGCCCTCACAACGGCGGCTGTGTATCCTACGATCCGGAAAACAAGAATTTCTACTGCCCTGCGCACGGCGCGATGTTCGACGTGCAAGGCCGTCGGCTGGACGAGAAGAGCATCAGTCCGCGCGACCTCGATTCGCTGGATGTCGAAGTCCGTAACGGCACGGATGTCTGGGTGAAATTCGAAAAGTTCCAGGATGGGACCGCGCAGAAAATCGTCAAGACGTAAAGGCAGCTATTGTATCCGGCACCATGCGCAGCATGGTCGATGTGCCGATGGCAGCGGCACACGGAGTGTGCCGGATACATTGTAAGACTTGAAAGCCCTCCATCATGCAATCCTTGCTCCATTGGTTCGATCAACGCACCGGCCTGCTCACCGCGCTGGGCAATTGGTTCCAGCGGCCCATCGCCGGTGGCCCGGCGTGGCGGTTCGTCTGGCCTACGACCATCGCCTTCGCCATGGTCGTCCAAGCGATCACCGGGCTGGCGCTCTGGATGTATTACAGTGCCGGGGCGCAAAGCTCGTGGGAGAGCGTATACTACCTGCAATATCAGGTCATCGGCGGCGCGCTGCTGCGGGCGATCCACTTCTACACGGGGCAAGCGACCCTGGTGCTGGTGGGCATTTACCTCGTACAGATGATTTTCCGCGGCGCTTACCGCGCGCCGCGGGAGTTCCTCTTCTGGACGGTCCTGCTGATGGGCCTGGCAACGCTGGGTCTGAACCTCACCGGCGACCTGCTCGCCTGGGACCAGAACAGTTTCTGGGCCACGAGTATCCGCGTGGCATATCTCTCGCATCTGCCCGTCGTCGGCCCCTGGTTGTGCAAATTGGCGATCGGCGGCCCGCAGTTCGGCAGCCTGACGATTACGCGGTTCCTGGCCCTGCACATTGGGGCATGCACGGTCTTTTTGGTTGCGTTGATCTTGTTCCATGCCCATCTGGCCTGGCGCTACGGTCTGGAATCGAGCACGGGCGAGAAGGCGGCGTCCTATTGGCCGCGACAGGCCTGGCGCGACATGGCCGCTTGTTTCGTCGTGCTGGCCGTAGTCGTAGGGCTGTCGGCCCGACATGGCGTTACCGCTCCGCAGGCCGGCATCGAGCTAGGCGCGCCGGCCGATCCCGTCGATGATCCCGGCACGGCCCGGCCCGAGTGGTCGTTCCGCGGCCTTTACCAGCTTCATGAAACGCTCAGCGGATGGCCGGAAATGGTCTCAATCTTCGCCATCCCAGGGCTGACCGTGCTGTTTTTCTTTGCCATGCCTTGGATCGGCCAAAGCCCCGCGGGCCGTTTACTGAATGTCGCCTTGACGCTCTTCGTGCTGGGCGGCCTGGGGGTACTCACGTGGAAGTCCTACGCGCATGACGCGAAAGATGAAAAATACCAGGCCGCGCTCAAAGCCGGGCGAGAGGAAGCCGAGCGGGTGAAGGAGCTTGCCGCGTCGCCACAGAAGATTCCCGTCAGCGGCGCCCTGGCGCTGCTGCGCACGGACGCCAGGACTCAGGGCCCGCGATTGTTCAACCAGCATTGCGCCAGTTGCCACGACTACAGCGGTCCGGCCTGTGGCATCACCCGTCCTGAAAAGCCGACCGCCGCCGATCTTTATGGCTTCGCCGGCCGGGACTGGTTGACCGAGTTCATGCAGGTCAAGGGCTTCATCAGCCCCAAGTACTTCGGCAATACGAAGTTCACTCCGAAGAACAAGAGTAAAATGTATGAGTTCCTCAAGGAAACGTTCGCCGATTACGAGGCTAAAGAAAAGCAGCAGATTATCCAAGCACTTTCCCAGGAGGCAGGATTGAAGTCGTCGAGCGACGCAGACGCCGATGATAAGACAAGGGGCGATGCCGGTTACAAACTCATCAAGGAGAACTGCAGCGGATGCCACGCCTTCCATGCCAAGCGCGGTGACGACGGAAAAGGGCCTGACCTCACCGGCTACGGTAGCCGCGACTGGCTCATCGGATTGGTCGGTAATCCGGCGCACGAGCGGTTCTACGGCAAGGGAAACGACCGCATGCCGGCCTATGCCGAGTCGGCGGCCGAGCCGAAGAAGAACATCCTCAGCCAGCAAGAGATGGAGATGCTGGCTGATTGGCTGCGGGGCGAATGGTACGAAACCGACGCGAATTGAGGGCAGACAGGAGAGCCGTTTCCTGCCTTCGGATTTTACACCACGACCGTCTTCCCACCTTCGTTACCGGTAATCCCCACGACCACATACTCGACATCCTCGCTACCGCGGTTGCTCATGCGGTGGATCTCCCGCCGATCAATGGCGATCGTGTCGCCGCGGCGGAGAATCACCTCCTGGCCGGCGACGACCATTTCGGCCTCGCCGGCCATGATGATGAAGATTTCCTGCATGTCCTCGTGGTAATGGGCCGAAAAGCTGTTGCCCGCCGGTAGTCGTGCCCAATTGATCATCTGCAGCGTGCCGCTTTGCAGCTCCTCGCGTTGCAAGAGGACCTTTTTCCACACGCCGGGAGCGCGCGGATCTTCGTGGCTGGCGGGAACAAACGACTTGTCGGTGGCGAGAATGATTTTCATGGTGCTTTATTGTAGCGTGTTTTCTTGTTACGATAATAGTCTGTCGCCGCCCTAAGCGAACCAAGGCGGCCTGGACCTGGAAAACGCAACCCTCCCGGAGAATCCGTTATGAAACGTCGTGAATTCCTCAAGACCACCACCGCCGCGGCCGCGGCTGGCACGTTCCTTTTACCCAGCGGGGCCCGTGCGGGCAAGAACGCCCCGGGCAACAAGCTCAATGTCGCGCTGATCGGCGTCTGGGGCCGCGGCCTGGCGCATTACGACTCGCTGGCCGACGAGAATGTGGTCGCCCTTTGCGACGTGAACGAGAAGCGTTTTCCCGACGCCCTGAAACATTTCCCCAAGGCCAAGACCTATGTCGACTGGCGGAAGTGCCTCGAACAGAAAGACCTCGACGCGGTAGTCATTTGCACGGCCGATCACACGCACGCCTTCGTCGCCAATTGGGCTCTGAATCGCGACCTGCACGTCTATTGCGAGAAGCCGCTGGCGGTCAGCGTGGAAGAAGCCCGCGTCGTCCGCGCGAATTGGCTGAAGAAGAAGGACAAACTCGCCACGCAAGTGGGCATGCAGCGGCACGCCATGCAGAATTTCAACCGCACGCGGGAATTGATTCGCGACGGCGCGATCGGCGACATTTCGGCCGCCTATGCCTGGGGCAACCGGCAGATTCGTCGCGCCGGCTACTTGCCCGCCCAGGGGCAGCCGCCCGCCGGGTTCCATTTCGATCTCTGGCTCGGCCCCTCGCCGGACCATCCTTACAATCCCGGCTATTTTTCCGGCGGCGCGGGCATGAACTGCCTGTCGTGGAACATGTTCTGGGACTTCGGCGCCGGCCAGATCGGCGACATGGGCAGCCATACGATGGACCTGCTCTGGAACTGTGTCGATGCCGCCTTGCCGACCTCGGCGGAGGCCAAGGGCGAGAAGTTCAATCCGGATGTCACACCGGTCGAGTGCGAGTCGCACTTCGAACACCCGGCCAACGACTGGCGCGGCCCCATCCGCATTAGCTGGTACCAGGGCGGCGCCATGCCCCGTTCGCCCAAGCCCTACATCGATCTCCGCAATATCGACCACGGCGCGATGTTCAAAGGCTCGAAGGGATTCCTGATCGCCGACTTTGATTCGCGCATCCTGCTGCCCTTCGGCGATAACGCCGACCTCACCTACTACAAGCCGCGCGCCCAGGACAAGGTCCTGCCGCCGCTGGGCCATTTCCAGAAGCAGTGGATCAACGCCTGCAAGAACGGCGGCAAGACGGCCTGCGACTTCGAGTACAGCGGCAACATGATCGAGCAG
>CAZTPX010000389.1:0-4262 GCA_964615095.1 uncultured Planctomycetaceae bacterium
GCGCGTGGAACACGCGCACATCTTGCGAGCGGTATAGCGATGACTTTCTCTTCGCTTTTCACCCTGCGGGTGAACCACGCTCTACCAACCTGTGGTTGACGTAATCGCAGCATAGATAAAATTCGCCTCAAATGCAATACATCAGAACATGCAAAACTTAAGAAAGTCTTACAACCGGGAATTGTGGCAGATTTGAGTATCAAGCATGCGCGGCTGGACCATTTTCGTGCTCGTGGTCATCGGGGGCTGGTTCCTCATCGTCGGACCTCCCGCGATCCTGGAGCCTACTGTCCGCGCCGTTCCTGATCAGATTTACGCTCTCATCGGCTGGTTGTATTTCAGCGTCTTCGCACTGCCGGGCAGGTGGGTGCTGCTCCACATTTGGTCGGGCTTCTTTAGCCTCACATGGGCGCAGTTCTTCCATGGTGCCGGTCTCGGCTCGATCCTCGTCGCCGTATTCGCGTGGACCTTCGCTCTCGTCTTTTCGTACTTCTTCTGGCTCATTCTCTTCTCTCGGTTCTGGAAGCTGATCGGGCGTTGGAATCCGTTCGGATGGAAGACCTACAGGATGCGTCCGCTTTTCCTCAGGGCCTATGGAAGTATGAGCGACTGGTGGGAGACGGAGTTTAAATTCGGGCGGCAGGTGACAGGCGGCTTTGCCAGTCTTCTCGGCGTTCTTTCGAACGAGTTCAAGCACGGCGATATCTTCCTCGGGCGTCCCAAACTGCTCTGGGGCGGCATGCTCCGGCCTATCGGAATACCCACAGAAAAGCACATGGTCACCATCGCCGGTACCGGCTCGGGAAAGAGCACCGCAGGGCTGATCCCGAACCTGTGTATTCATGAAGGTTCCCTGCTGTGCGTCGATCCCAAGGGCGAACTTGCGGCCATCACAGCAAGGAGAAGGGGCAACGGCGGGGGTGGCGTCCGGGGCATGGGACAGGATGTTTTTGTTCTCAATCCCTTCGACCTTGAAATTCTGAAAGGGCTGGGCTGCGCATCGTACAACGTCTTTGACGAAATGGAGCGCGTGGCGCAGTACGATGCCGACCGCCCCGTCAGTTATGCCCGACAGATTTCACAGGCCCTGGTCCCCCCCAATCCTGCCATGAGGGAACCGTACTGGGACGAAGCGGCCCGCACCTTCATTACGGGCCTGATTCTTTACGTCTTTCAGGGGCCGAAAGAACAGCGCAATCTGGTGCGCCTCCGTGAGTTGATTATGGAGGGCGATAAAGAGAGTTATCAAAGTATGACGAAGAACGCCGAGCAACGCCGCGGCGACGCGTTCGACGCCCTGATGACCATGATGAAGAACTGTCCGGAAGGGCCGTACCGGCATGTCATCGCCGGATCGGCGAGTTCGCTTTCGTACATGGCCGGGACTCAGCGCGGTTCGGTCATGACGACCGCGATGGAACACACTTCGTTCCTTGATATGCCGGAAATCCGCCGCATCAGCATGAAGTCGGATTTCCTGTTGGAAGACCTCAAGAACAGCTATATTTCTGTCTATCTCTGCCTGCCCTTGAACGCCCTCAGCAGCATCGAGGGGCACTGGCTGCGCATGTTCGTCATGCTGACCGGGGACATGATGATGCGGGCGAGCAAGGCTCCGAATCCGCCCCTGCTGATCGCCCTCGACGAATTCCCGTCCCTTGGAAAACTCGACACGATAGAAAGGATGGCGCCCACAGCCCGGAGTTACGGTGTGCGTCTTTGGGTGGTCGGGCAGGATCTCGAACAATTCGAGCGGGTCTACCCGGACTCATGGGGCAACTTCATCAGCGGGGCGCAAGCCGTGCAGTTCATGGGCATCGTCCATCCCCCGACGGTCGCCTGGCTCGCCGAAAGATTGGGTCAGCACGTCGTCGTGAACTATCAGAAGATGGGGCGCGAAGTCCGCGAAATCGCTTCCGAGCGGGCGTTACGCGATCCAGACCAGATTGCTCGCATGCTGTCTCCCGCTAAAAAGACCCAGATCATCTGGCGCGGCAACGAACGCCCGATGCTGCTGAAGATCTGCCCGTATTACGAGTACATGCCGTGGTGGTATTACTCGCGCGATCCGCGCTTCCGCGAAAAATTCAACCGATCGTTCTGGCGGCGCGAGGGCGACTTCGTTCCGCCCTCGGGGCCGCCGCCGCACCCGCCGAAACCGCCGGACGACTGGCCCCCCAATCCGCCGCCACCGCCCCGAAAAACGCCGAAGCAGGAGGTGAAGAAGCCTGAAAACGAGAAGGTCAGTTCCTATTTGTCGGACGAGATCCCTGACGCCATGAATATCTTTCCCCAGGGGAAGGCGTCGCTCGAATCCTATTTGCAGCAGGAGCCGGGAGCGGATGTGAAGCCATCCGACAACGTGCCGGGCACGAAGGTGACATGGGCCGACGCGATCAAGAATTTCATGCAGCGGACGGCGGAAGAGGCGGATTCTTCGAAACAGAAAAAAGCGGAAGAATCTCAGGGCGACACCGACGCTTACGGGAAGTGGAAACGCGGCGAGCCTTTCATCACACCCTCAAAGCCTACGGAAAAGGTCCAGTCCGAGATCCCCCAAAAAACTGAAGTCCAGCCGCCGCTGACGCCTCCGAAACCGCCGACTGGTTCGAGGGGACCGGATGCCATTCTCGCGGAACTGGACGGCATGATCGGACTCGCCGCCGTCAAGGCGGAGGTGAGAAAGACGATCAATATGGTGCGGCTGGGCAAGGCGCGGGACCGAAAGGGAATGCCCCACTACGAAGCGCCGCACCATCTGGTGTTCAGGGGCAATCCCGGCACCGGCAAGACGACGGTGGCGCGCATGGTGGGGCGCATCTACAAGGAAATGGGCGTCCTGAAATCGGGCGACATGGTGGAGGTAGGCCGGGCCGATCTGGTCGGGCAGTATATCGGGGCATCCGAAGACAAGACGCAGAAGGTGATCGACCGGGCGATGGACGGGATTCTTTTCATCGACGAAGCTTACAGCCTCGCGCCCGTCAAAGGAGCTTCCTACGACTTCGGCGCGCAGGTGATATCGACGCTGATAACGGCCATGGAAAACTCCCGCGACCGGCTGGGGGTGATTGTGGCGGGCTACAAGGAGGAAATGGACAATTTCATCGATTCCAACCCCGGCCTGAAATCGCGGTTCAAGACGTACATTGATTTCGAGGACTACAACACGGAGGAACTGTTCAGGATATTCCTTCACCTCGGATCTCAATACGGGGTCAGGCCATCGCTCGATGCGCAGACGGCGATTGCGGAGCTGATGGCATCGCTTGAGACCGGCAAGAAGGGCTTCGGCAACGGCCGCACCGTGCGGAATATCTTCGATGAATGCCTCGGGCGACAGGCGGCACGGCTGGCGTCGAAAGGTGAGAGAGTCGATCTCACGATGTTCGAGAAGGACGATATTCCGAAGGTCGGAGAAATGGTGTTCTTCTAGCGGATCAGGTCGAGCGCGATGCCGACGGCGAACAGCCCGCCCCCGGCGAGGATGCACGCCACGGCCATGCCGGTGGCGCGCGGCACGAGCCGGGCAACCGCGCCGCCCTGTCTCTTCCACTTCAGGCCCCGGAAGAGAACAAGAATGCCGGCGGCGATGAAGGCCACAAGGATATACCCGGCCGAGCTGCCGGGTTTCTTGAGCAGGGCGAGGGCGGCCGTCGAGGCGAGGAAAATCAAGACGCAGACGATCAAGGTGTTGAGGAACGACGCCCCGAAAGACTGCTCCCGCGTGGAGCCCAAAAGATGCCGGTCATAGAGCAGGTGGCCGCGCGGGCACTTGCGCTCGACCGGGTCCGGCACGGGCTGGTTGCACTGGGGGCAGATATACATAGACCCCTTTGCTGGATCATACCGCCTTCCGCCGCGCAGCGGCCCTGCTTCAGGGTGCGAGGGCGGAGTCCCGAGCGGGCGGGTGGGTTGGAAAAAGGGAAACAGCCCGTTGCCAGGCTGTTTCCGCGTGTCAATTCTCAGGCGGGAATTGGTAGTATTTTTTCGGTCCTGATGTCGTCAAGGTCGATGTATTCGAGGGCGAGGGTTTCGTCTTCGTCGGTGACTTGTAGGATGCGGTTCATGGTTATCTCCATCAGTTGAAGGTTGAGGGTCAGGCGGCGGCCCGTGTGAGCCGCCGCCTTGCGGTTATTCGTCGCCGCCGTTGCGGGCTTCGACGATTTGCGTGTGGGCCAGATCGGCTGCCTTGGCGAGGGCGAGAAGATCGTCCGCGTTGTAGCTGTGCGAGCTTTTCCACTGGTCGCCGTCCTTGTAGC
>CAZTPX010000390.1:0-4252 GCA_964615095.1 uncultured Planctomycetaceae bacterium
CCGCCGGGACCGCCGCCGGGACCGCCGCCGGGACCGCCGCCGGCGGCTTCGCCTCGGCTTGCGCGGTTTCGGCCGGCGGTTCTGGGGCAACTTGCGGTGTGTCGCTGACCGTCGCAGCCGGTGGCGGCAAGGGCGTTACCACGGCTGCTGCCACAACCGGCGACTCCATGACGCTTGCGGGCAGCGGCCCGCCGCCGGTTTCCGCCGGGAGCGCCTCGGATTCGATCAATCCGGTGATGATTTGTTCCAAGGCCGCAAGGTGATCGTCGATGTCGGTGTCGTTGGAACGTTCCACGTTATCGATCATCCAGCGGAGCCTGTCGGCCGCCTTGAGCAGCGTATCGACGATCGCCGAACTGGTTGCGAGTTCGCCGTTGCGCATCAGGTTCAGCACGTTCTCCAATTGGTGCGCTAGCTTGCCCAGGGTCGTAAAGCCCATGAACCCGGCAGCTCCCTTGATGGAATGCACCGCACGGAAGACCTCGTTTACCAAAGCCGTGTCGGCGTTTCCCGCGGCCTGCTCGATGTCAAGCAACTGGCCCTCAATCTGGGCTAGGTGCTCGCGCGACTCATTGACAAACTCCGCCACAAGTTCTTGATCGTCGAACATACGCAAATTCCCTAGTGCTCTTCACGGTTTTTTGGGAGCGAACTCGATTTCCTGACGGGGCCACGACCCCGTAGGAGGCAACCTGCTGGAATATAGGTCACAGTACGTGCCGAGGCGAAAAAAGTCTTTGCCACGCGCGCAATTTCGCGTTCTATACTTCCCTTGATGGAATGGATTTCGATTGTCGGTCAGGAAAGACCATTCGCCGGGAACTATTGAAAGGATGCGAACAAATGTGGCTTGAACTGAATTTGATCAAGAAGGGGCTGGTATCCATCGATCAAGCGCTCGAAGCGGTCGGGCGGCAGCAGGCGGGGCGCATACCCTTGGGCCGGCTGGCCATCCAGCAGCAGAAGATGTCGATGCCGCAAGTCTTTGCGGTGCTCAGGGAACAGGCCGACGACCTGCGGCCGTTCGGCCAGATTGCCATCGACTTGGGCTTCTTGACGAACGAGGATTTGCAGGAATTGCTGCTCCTGCAAACCAAACAGGAGCGACCGGTGACGGAGATCCTCGTCGAGATGCACTGCGTCAGCGGCGAAGATATCGAGGCAGAACGCCTTATGCTCCGCCAACAAATGACGAAGCGTTCGGAAATCTTCGACCGCGAAGAGAGCCTCTGCTAAGCACTGAGTCGCCGGATCTGTTCCAGGGCGCTGCGGGCTGCGCGGTCGAGGTTCTCTTCAGCGGGACCGCCGCGGAGTGGAGAACACATCTCGTAGGCGACGTAGCCCTGGAAACCGCCGTCTTTAAGTCCGGCGAAGAAGGCCGGCAGATCCACAAAGCCTTCGCCCAGGGGAACGGCGCGGATCATGTCGTCCTGGCGGCGGTAGTTGACTAGTCCCGGCAGGTAGGCGTAGCGCGGCAGGCGGACATAATCGGCCAGTGTCGTCTGCACCATCCGCGGGGCGAGGCGGCAGGCGCAGGCGCGGAGGTCTTCGCCATGCAGGGCCGGCGCCCAGGGGTCGAACATGGCGCGGCAGGAGGGGTGGTCCACGTCGTCGAGGAACTCGACGTAGGCATCCACGCCCACGCCCACGTCGTGATGATTCTGCACGCCCAGCAACACGCCGCAGTCGGCGGCAATTTGAGCACACTCGCGCACGGCCCGGACCGCAATATCCCAATCACGGCCGCCGCCATCAACCTCGGTGGCATAGCCCGTAAACACGCGCACGATCTTGGCGCCGAGCTTGTAGGCCAATTGGGCCAGGCTACGGACGTAGGCGACCTGCATTTCCACCGACGGCACCTCGGTGTCGCGGCCCAAAGTGAAGTTCGTGTAGCCGGCAATGGTGGCGATCTCCACGCCCGCGTGCCCGGCTGCCTGGCGGATTTCGCCGGCCGCCTTGTCGTCGATATCCAGCGGCGAGAGGTGCGGCCGTTTGCCCATCAACTCTACGGCCGGATAGCCCAACGTGGCGGCCTTTTTCAGGAACGACGGCAGATCCAGGCGGTGTTGGCCCCAAAAACCCGCGTAACTCACGGAAAACAAGGTGGGAATCATCCCCTCAATATACCATTCCAACTTGCACCGGCAAATACACTCAGAAGAATTGCGAAGTCTTTCGTAGCACGGAATTTATGTTGCAGATCTATTGCCGCTTGGAATTCGGAGACGGCGCGCGTAGAATGTGAGAGCGTTTAAAATCGGGCAAGAATAACTTCGCCATTTCATCGTACCCAAAGGAGCATGCCATGTGGAAAGTTGCCGGTAGTATCGCTATCGCCGGATTGTTCGTTATCAGTCAGGCCGCATCGGCTGAAGATCAGGCAGGCGACAAACCCGCCGCCAAGACCCCCGCCGCGCTGAATTTCAAGGTCCAGTCGCTGGATGGCAAAGAAGTCGATCTAGGGCAGTACCGGGGCAAGGTCGTGCTCATCGTGAACGTGGCCAGCAGGTGTGGCCTGACGCCGCAGTACAAGGCCCTCGAAGCGCTCTACCAGAAATACAACGGCCAGGGATTCGTGGTCCTGGGCTTCCCTTGTAACCAGTTCAACGACCAGGAACCGGGCACGGCTGCGGAAATCCGCCAGTTCTGTACGGCCAAATACAACGTGACCTTCCCGCTGATGGCCAAGGTCAAGGTCAACGGCGAAGGCGAGTGTGAACTCTACAAGCACCTGAAGGCCTTGGACGTGAAGCCCAAGGGACCGGGCGAAATCACCTGGAATTTCGAAAAGTTCATCATCGGCCGCAACGGCGAGGTCGTCGCCCGCTTCGCGCCCCGCACGACTCCCGACGCCCCCGAGGTCGTTTCCGCGGTCGAAAAGGAATTGGCCAAGAAGTAACCGGCTCTACCCCAAACCGTCGAGAAAACTGCCGAATTCGGGGTCGATTTCCTCGCTGTAACTGGGTTTCTGGGGCGGATTGGCAGGCGGTTCCTCAGACGCTCGCGGTGTCTGCGGGGCTGATGGCTTCTGCGAGGAAGGCGGCATTTCCGTTGGCGGCTCCTGCCGGGCCGATGGCTTGGCCTTCGCGGCCGAAATCGCTTCGGGCAACGCCCGCAAAGCCTTTCCCGCAGAATCGTCCAAAGCACCGAGCGGTCGCATCACCAGAGGGGGTCCGCCTGCCCAGGGAGATTCCTTGCGGTGACAGCCCGATTGCAAGGAAGAATCGACCTCCAGGGGTTCGTCCATGGCGCTGGCCAACGGCCGCGTGGGCTGGTTGTGAAATCCGGCCGAAGGCAGCCGCGGGCCTGCTTGAGCGATCGGGGCCGCAGGCAAGGGGGGAAAAACCGCCTCGGGATTGGCATCAGCCAACTCCATAAAGTTCGGCACCGCCATCTCACCCGAGTCGCTCAGATCGGCCGAACTGGGCGGCAACGCTGCATCGACATCGGATCGGCTACGGGCCTCGACGACATCGGCAGGCTCGTCCCTAAGTTCAGGCCTGGCAGTCACCGCCGCTTCATCCAAGTAACGAGGTGCGGGGACCGATTCCAACTTGCCGTTATACTCGTAGACCACGCGGAATGTCAGCGACCCGATGGTGAACTCGCCATTGGGCAGCAAGGGCGCCGATTTGATGTGGCGGCCGCCGACCATCGTGCCGTTGAGCGATGTCAAGTCGCGCACCATCAGCAGCCCATTGTCCGCGTAAATCTCGCAGTGGCGGCGGCTGATGAGGGGATGAGTCACCGTGATGTCCGCGCTGCGACTGCGCCCTAGGACGGCCGGCAATCGCAGGGGAACCCGCCGTTTGATCGTTTTGCCAAGGATGACAAGGAATTCGACGTTCATGGCCCGTGGCGCCCGCAATTCACGGAGAAGTTGCTTCCAGACCGGAGTCGAGTAGCCTCCACTACCGTGGCCGGAATCGGGTTGCGAACAACTTCGGAGCAAAGCCGGTAATCGATCGTACGGTACCATCATACTTCAATCCGCAGGCCCTGGCAATCACAACCCTTGCTTACGGTTGCCTCCGTCCTCTCAAAGCGGGTGGAACCGGATGCAAATCGATTGCCAGATAACCTGTTATGGGGGGTATTGACACGGCCAAAAAGTTGGATTTAATTGATCTAAACGCATAACTGCCCTTGAATATGGTTCAAGGGAACCTATAATCTCTCAATTGCTCCGGGCGGGTGTAGCTCAGTTGGTAGAGCACGACGTTGCCAACGTCGTTGTCGTGGGTTCGAA
>CAZTPX010000391.1:0-4190 GCA_964615095.1 uncultured Planctomycetaceae bacterium
GCTCGATCAGGCGGGCGACGGTCTGGCTGTCGATGCCAAGAACGGCGGCGAGCTTGACGAGCAGTTCCGTGTGAACCTCTCCAGATGTCGTGAAAGTTGAAATACGACGACTGCCCTTCGACAGATTCTTGTACCCGCACAGACGGGCAAGTGGGCCGAGTCGGATGCCCTTTTGCAGTCGGACTCGCTGGAAATGTTCGGCAAGCAAGGATTTCATGGTTCTTCTTCCGGTGGGTTCAGGAGGAAATCGTACAAAAGGTCCAGATCACTGGGATCGTACATTTCAAGGGTCGGTCGGCCGTGGTCGTCAATGTCGAGTTTCAGGATCAGGTCGCGGCCCATCATTGCACCGAACCAGAAGTGTTTCGCCACTCTGCTTCGCTCGGCCTCGTCTGGGTATGGCCCGTGGATTCCTGGGATGCCGTCTATGATGGTGATCTGGTAGAAATTCACGGGAATGCTCTTTCCAGATGAACCGCTGTTCGGCCGACGAGGCTGCGGTTTTGTTCGAGCTACCTGCCAGTCGCGCTACAGGTGGACTTAGAAAAGATGGCCTGCCCTCGGGCAGGCAGGCTTTCCGAAAACAAATCACCTGAAATCAGGGGTTTCTCTGGTTCGCCAAGCGAATCCCACAGTGAAATCGAACTGATTGACGGGTTTGGCTGGGGCCAAAGCCAGGGCCGGTTTGGGTGGCACCCAAACCATAGTCGGCGGTGGACGCTTCGGGGCGTTCGGGGCATTCATCGCGATAATTGCTTCGAGACTTCGCATCGTTTCGTTCCTTTCTATGCAGCCACAAAGCCCCACCGCACCAGGGCACAGCGAGGAACCCTCTTCGCCAGCTCCTCGACGGAGGCAGCTTGCAGGAATGGCAGCACCGGGACTTTTACCGGCTTGGTTTCCGGCCGGTCCACCGGCTTGGTCTGCATTGTAGGAGTCATGGTTTCGTTCCTTTCCACCCTGTTAAGCGAGGCCGACCGGATTTATTTTCAAGATTCGGCAGGGGACGGAGGGAGCCGGGCTACAGGTGGACACAGAATAGATGATTGGCCTGCCTGCCTGCCCTTCGGGCAGGCAGTCCTTCTCAAACAAAGTACGAGAGAGCCATTCCTTCGGCACGGCCGGGGGAATGGCTGTTTGTGCGGCTATTCGCCTTCGTCTTGTTCGTCCACAATGACCGGAGGACTCTCGCCGCCGTCCTGGGCGATGTTCAGTCCATGAATTCCCCAGCCGGGGAATTGGGTTTCGACTATTTTCTCGATGGTGTCTAAAGCCTCCTGATCTTGATGCGCGGGATCGACCCGGCATTTGCCCTTCCCCGTGACCTTGACTTTGACAGAGATCGGTTGTGGCAAGGGGAAAGTCAACCAACTGCCGGTGGGCTCGCGGTGCAATCGAACGGCTGTCGCTACGTGGTTCATCGTTTAGTTCCTTTCCAACTTGTTAAGCCGCCTGGGCCAGAATTGTTTGCAAATTACATGCCTGCGAGCGGCAGGCTTTTGACATAGGCCAACACTTGAGCCAACTTTGCGGCGAGATTTTTGGCTCGCTCGATCATTTCGAGCGACTCCGGTTCCTCGCCGTTCTCCACGTCTCCGTTGTCGTCCGGGGGGGGGAAAGCGTAGGAACATTTCGTTCTGAATTTCGCTGAGCGAATCGAAAACCGAATGGATCGCGTCGTCGTACTTGTCTTGCTGTTTGCACTTGTCTTCGTGAGTCATTGATTTATCCTCCCTCGCTTAAGCCGCCTCGTCCTCGATTTTCTCCATCTCCTCTTCGGTCACGACCGGCCCGACATGATTGACCGCATCGGGGTTGGCAAACGGGATGCCGTTGGCCTCGGCCGTCTTCTGCCAATCGACCTGGGAGAATTTGATTCGCCACTGGTGCCCCCGGTCGTCGGTAGCCAGCACCTTCTGTTGCAGCGTATCGGTCGGATTCAGAACGAAAGTGCCGTCCGCTTGGGTCTTACCACGGCGATAGGTATGTCCGGTCGCTCTGGCGACGACAACGACGACAGGTGAAAGTTCTAAATCCCAGGTGCAGGAGCCGGTATCGACTACAATCTTGTTGCCTGTCTTTATCGTCGGCTTCGTGTCCTTTTCGGCGGCCAGCCGGATGAACCGTTGCTTGTCCGAATCATCGGGGCCAACAAGAGGGAAGGTGATTCCTCTCGCCTTGCATTCCTCGGGACTGAGGGCAGCATCGGCCAACAGCTTGAGGGTTTTCTTCGAGAAGCCGACCGACGTATGCACGACGCGATGAACCCAGTCGGTCCAACCTCCATAGCCGCAGCTCCCGCCGCCGCTCACGTTGAGGACCAGCTTTTGGCCGTTGATCTTGACCGGGACGTAGCTGTATCCCCGCTCGGGGATCATTTCGATGCGGTCCTTTGGGATTGCAAGGTAGAAATTCACGCCGGGCCGGGCTGTCCAGAACTTGCTGCCCGCCTTGCGATAGTGCTTGAATTCATGCACTTCACACTTACGGGCCACGATGTTCGGATGCTGAAACTTTGCGGCGGGCATTCCGTAGGTGGCACCCGCCACCAGAATCAGATGATCGCCGGGGTCGATTTCGACTTTGTAACCGCCATCGTCGGTATCAACGATCCACTCGCCATTGATCTCGCTCATTAGCATGACTTTGTTCCTTTCAGATGTTGCCGTTGCATCGCAGCTCGGCAATTTCTTCCATCACTCCGTCCCAGGTTACGGCGGTTATTCCCCGTAGCCGGTAGCCGCCGCCATGCTCGTTCTGGGGCAATTGCCCAGGACGGCAACGGCGGTTTCGCCGGAACATCGGTTCAATGTCGCAGACGTGCATGTAGGTCACCGGCTCGGTCTGGCCGTCGCCTTCGAGGATCATTTGGTTCAGCTCGTCGCGTTTCTGTTCGTCCTCTGCGACTTCTTTGGTTTCCTCGTACTGGGTTTCTAGGGACCAGAGTTCGTAGGAGGCACAGATTTCGCAAAGATGGAAATGCTGGCGGCGGTCCAGTGCATAGATCCCGAATATCCTGGCCGTTCGTTTCTGCACGTCCTCGCACCAGTACCGCCGCTCGGGCAGCTTGATGATGCACGTATCGGGCAGAAGTTGGACGCGACCGGCCGGAAGTTCCGATCCATCGGGCAGGAAGAAATCTCCTCGCTGCTGCATGTAGGCCGGTTCACCGCCCGTCTTCCACGCCTCTTCGGTGTAGACCTCGCCGTGGCTGAATTCGCCATCGACCAGGAGAAGCGTGCAGTCGTCCCGGTCAAAGTCCTTGCCCTCTTTCCCATCTTTCGTGGGAATGTAGACGGCGTTGGGGATGAAAAGCCGTTTGTTTGCTATGGTCAACATGAATATGTCCTTTCGTCTCGCTTAGATAGACCGCCGCTTGCTCGCTGAAGCAGGAAAAAGCCCCAGCCGCCGCGGCGAAGGGCTGGATTCGATCTGTCATGGCCGCTGATGTATTCTTAAGCCGACTCGGCACGGCTTTTTTCCAAATGGTCAGGCCCCAGCCGCGCTACAGGTGGGCACAGAATTTTGTCTCGTTGGCCGTGCTACAGGTGAACTCGGGCCGAGAAAACTTTCTCTGGCAAACAAAATAGGGAAGAGACGGCCGCCACGCTGGGAACCGGCGTGGCGGCATTGTGCTGGCCGGTTGTGCTGGCCTTGGCCGTAGCGACGAAAAAGCCCTTTCGCCGTAGCGGCGAAAGGGCCTATCCAATTCATTTATTTTCTATTTCCAATCAATTCCAGAAAATTGGGCGACTTCCAGGGCATTCCCATCGTCCAGAGGCAGCCGGGAATTATTTTTCTTATTCCTAGCGTTGAGAAAATGATCCACGGCCACGGTAATCAGTAGGTAAGCCTCTCCGTCGCATCGGCCAACTGGCCTTCCGTTCGTTTAGTGTAGCGGGCCGTGGTGTTCAGGCTTTCGTGACCGAGGATTTGTGCGAGGCCGACCAGATCGCCGGGATTGTTTTCAAGGTATTGGTGGGCCATTGTGTGCCGCAGCAGATGGGGATGCAATTTCACGCCAATCAAGGCCGAATACTTGTCGCACAACGACCGGATACCGCGATCCCCAAGCGGGCCGCGCTCACCGACGAAGACCTTGTTGGATTGGATCGGTGGCCGAGTTTCCAGATATGCTTGCAATGCACGACGGGCCAGTAGCGGCAGCGGCACCGACCTTTGCTTGCCGC
>CAZTPX010000392.1:0-4186 GCA_964615095.1 uncultured Planctomycetaceae bacterium
GTGGCCCTGAAGGTGGCCGACGTGCCGCTGGAATGCTTCTACAAGCTCAGCGACCGCGACGGCAGCCAGGGCTTCACCAAGTTCTACCGCTTCAAGAACGTCAGGCTCCTTGACGTCCTGGGCAAGGAGAAGAAGCTCTCGGCCATGGAGAACCTGGGCCTGTCGCCCTTGCCTAACGGTACGGTGCGGCTCTTCTCCCAGTACCAGACCAAGGATCTGGCCTATGTGGGCGGCACGGAGACCAAGTACGTGCCCATCGGCGACCGCGTGGAGGTCAACGTCGGGCCGGACAAGGATATTTCGATCCACCGGCGGCTCAAGGACCAGAAGACCAGCAACGTCGTGGTGCGGCAGTACAAACGCCGGCTGGACGATAAGTTTGTGCTCTACTACGACTTGGTGGACTACGACGAGACATTGTTCTTTGAGGAAGAGATCGTTTCGGGCAAGCCGGTCGTGGCCAAGACCGAGGTCGAGCGGCGTTTCGACGCCAACGTGGTGCTTTGGGGGCCGGACGGCAAGCCCAAGGGTTGGGACAGCCAGGAGCCGGGGGCCTACGTGGACCTGCACCAAGTTCCTGGCCGGGTCGAGCGGGTGGACCAGCAGCATGTCAAGTATTTCCTCGATCTCCAGCCGGGGAAGAAGCAGATCGTCAGCTACAACGTGACCTACAAGCGCCGCAAGGTGGGGCCCGAGTTGAACACAGAGAAGAAGCGGGAGCCGCTATAATATCCACGGAGTGTGCAGGTCTACCCGTTATCAAAACACTTGTTCAGGAGTTCCGCAATGAAACGCTGTGTCTTTCTCTCGCTCATGGTTCTCGTTGGTCTTGCCTCTGTTACACGAGCCCGTGCAGACGAACCTGCCGTTAATCGCAAGGTTCGCGTGTTGGTGACGGTCGGTGGTCACGGCTACGACGACAAGGTATTCGCCGCGAAGTTTGGCAACATGTCAGACCTCCAGTACACGAAGATTCAGATGCCCCAACAGGCCAAGCTGCTCAAGCCGGGCCTGGAAAAGAAGTACGATGTGATCGTGATGTTCGACTGGGCCAAGACCTCCGATGAAGACAACAAGGCCTTCGGCGAGTTGCTCAAGCAGGAGATTGGGTTAGTTTCGATGCACGCCAACCTCCTGTCCCACGAGGGGTGGGGCGAGTGGCGCAAGATCGTCGGCTGCAAGTGGTGTTTCAAGGAAGAAGAGATCGACGGCAAGAAGTACGGTCCCACGGCCATTGCCGGGTACACCGTGCCGATCAAGGTGACTGCGGCCGATAAGGAGCATCCGATCACCCGTGGCCTGGCCGACTTCACTGTGGCCGACGAAGCCTTCAAGAACATTTACGTTGCGCCGGGCGTCCATATGTTGCTGACGACAGATTGCCCGACCTGCCAGCCGCAGGTTGCGTTTACGCAGCAGTACGGCAAGTGCCGCGTGTTCTACTGTATGCTCGGCCACGGTTCGGAAACCTGGAACAACCCTGCGTTTACCGATCTGCTGGATCGCGCAATACGCTGGGCGGGGGGAAGGTGAGGTTCCCGTTGGGCCGGAGTTCTCGGTCATCGACACAACAAGGAAAAACCATCAACCCTTTCTCGGAGAAAAGGACCCGTTCCATGAAACTGCACTACGCGATCGTCTTGCTCTTGGCGTCGGTCTCAACGCTCTCGGCCCAGACAGTCCCGCCGGCCTTGATGGTCCAGCAGGACGGCCGGTTGGTTCCGCTGGGGCTGGCGGAACTGCACACCGAGGTGCGGAACCACCTGGTATCCCAAGTTCTCGAAATGTGGACCACCGGCACTCGTACTGCGATTGGATGGGACGTTCCTCGCCGTGGAGACGCGGCTGGCGTTCCCGGACGGCCGCTTCCTCAGTTCCATTCAGCCCGAAGCTACGGTAGAATAGGCATGCCGAGACCGAAAACACCAACCCACCGGTGCAGTGCGGGTTGTAACTCCTCCTGGCAGACAGTGCGCAGTTAAGAACCCCGATAGCGTCATGTATTTCATCGCGACACGGCATCTGCACGATTTGACCTGGTGGATCATTCTTTTCACGGGCCTATGGGCTGTCTTCCGCGTCTGGCGCGGACGCCTGGCCCGCTTGCCTTGGACGCGAAAGGAACGGCTCGCCGGCCTGGTGTTTTCCAGTGCCCTGGCCACCCAGCTCTTGATCGGCCTGGCGCTCTACTTTCAGAGTCCGCTGGTGCATTCGCTGTTTGCTGGCGGGGCGGCGGGCCTTGACCCCCGAGCCGCCATTTTCTTCGGACTGATCCATCCCCTCATCATGTTCACGGCCGTGGTCTTGGGGCAGGTCGGGTTTTCCGTGTCGAAGCGACTCAGCGATGACCACCGCAAGTACGTTATCGCCACTGGCTGTTACACGGCCGCCCTGGCGATGGTCTTGCTGGCGGTGCTCTGGGCTTGGTTCGGTTATGGAAGGTCGCTGCTGCCTTATCACGCGCACACTCACGGATGGGATTTACAGCCTCCCCAGCCTGCGGCCATGCCAGTCGCTGCGAACGGAAGGCTTGCGGGGATCTATCCGGTCGGCAGTTGGATTCCCGACAGAAACGCCCTTGGGGGCTTCGGCCCATGCGATAACTACCCGTTCGACCTTGGCAAAGCGGCATGGGGGACCAAGGGGACGATCTCGCTTGTCGCCTTCCTGGACGAGCCGGTGGCCTACTTCAAGTCTCGCGGGATCGCGGTCCGGTTGATCAACCGCAGCGGTGAAGTGGCGTCGTTTCCGGCCTGCGATTCGTGCCTCCGGCTGGTGCAAGAGGCCCAAGACAAGGATGGCCACTGGCGTCCGATCGAGTCGTCGCCCGAAGCGATCTGCGGCAACAGCTTTCACCGGGTCTTCCTTGAGCCGGACCAATACTGGCAGTTTCCCGCTCGGCTTTACAGCGGCCCGATCAAGACGAAGGTCCGTTTTCGGCTGGATTGCGATCAAGAGCTGCGTCTGTATTCCAACGAGTTCGAGGGAGCGGTCAGCGCCGCGCAGTTCGAGGAACCGACTGCCGACCTGAACGACTCGAATCCCCACAATGTAACGTAGGACCACCAACATGCGCATCTCGATGCTTCTGGCACTGACGTTCGTTCTCGGATGTGTTTCCAATGTCCGCGGTCAAGGAGGAGATGTAAAGCCGCTGCCGCTGCCGAAAACCATCCGTGTGCAGAGTGCTACACCCCGTGGCCAGGTCTGGGGCAGGCTTTCTCCCAAGGAAAAAATGCTGGCCTACCACTTGATCCAGGCGGCCAATGCCGGCCGTGAGTTACTGTTTCAGCGGACGCACCGGCACTCCTTGACCATCAAGAATCTGCTCGAAGAAGTCCTGTCTCAAGAGCAGATCCAGAAAACGAAGAGCCAGCTAGGCGCAAAAGCATTTCAGGAGTTCGTCGTCTACGGTGCCAAGTTTCTCGACCAAGGCGGGCCGTATACAGCTTCCAACCGCAAGTATGTGCTTGAACTGGTGACGCAGAGTCAAGTCGAGGCACTCATCGATAACTCCAGCAGGGCATCAAGTCTGTCCAAGCAGGATCGGACCGAAATCGCCCGGTTGTTGTGCGACCCGCAGTACGAAGTGCAGCAAGTACCGGAAAGTCCAGATGGGAAGGGGTTGGAGAAGACAGGCAGCAACTTTTACGAGAAAGGCATCACCGGCCCGGAAGTCATGGCGGTTCTCGACAAGACCCTCAAGCCGAACATCAATTCACGTGTCATTCGCTCGGGCAAGGGATTGGCGTGCGAGGCGCTGACGACACAGAGCCCGGACGTGGTCGGTGCTGCTTTACAGAAGGTGGTTGCCCACCTGCAAGCCGCCCGGCCGTACGCGCTGACGGCTTGCCAAAAGGAACAGATAGAGGCCATGATCAAGTTCTTCCAGGGCGGCAATGTGGAAGATTTTCGACAAGCCAGTATCGCCTGGGTCCGCGACCGAGCCAAGTCCCGGGTAGACTTCATGATCGGTTGGGTCGAGTTTGAAGGCGATTTCCTATCGCGCATGGCGGTCTGGGAATCTTACGTGCAGATCGTCGACCCGGAAATTAGCCGTTTGGCTCAGGCCCTGGCGCAGCGGGCGCAGGACTTTGAGAATGCCATGCCTTATGGCTCGTTTAAGAAGAAGTTCCCAGCAGATTATTCGCCGCCTGCCCTCATGGTCTATTATTTTCAGGAGATC
>CAZTPX010000393.1:0-4092 GCA_964615095.1 uncultured Planctomycetaceae bacterium
TAGAAATCACGATAGTTTCAACCACCTAATCATCGCTCAACCGGACAGTAGTGATTTCCAATCGCAAATCCGAAATCCCTCCCCCCGCCGTCGCTCCCTTCGACGAGAAGAAAGCCAAAGAGCACCAGGAAGCGTGGGCGAAATGTCTCGGCGTCCCGGTCGAGATCACCAACTCGATCGGCATGAGGCTGGTGCTCATCCCGCCGGGCGAGTTCATGATGGGCTCGCCCAAGGAACTGATCGAAGAGGAGTTGAAGAGACCTGATAACGACCAGTGGTACAAGGTCCATCTGCCGGCCGAGGGGCCACAGCACCGGGTGCGGATCACAAAGCCGTTTTACTTGGGGACCTACTTGGTGACGCAGCAAGAGTACCAGCGGGTCATGGGGACCAATCCCAGCGAGTTCTCGGCGACAGGCAAGGGCAAAGACAAGGTAGCCGGTCAGGACACGATGCGCTTTCCGGTGGAGCAAGTGTCATGGGACCATGCGGTGGAGTTCTGCCGAAAACTCTCGAATCTCTCGGAAGAAAATGTGGCGGGAAGATTGTACCGACTGCCATCGGAAGCGCAGTGGGAGTTTGCTTGCCGCGCTGGGAACCCGGGTCGTTACGGTTTCAGTTCGGGCCGTACGGCGGTTCCCAAGGAGTACGATGAACATGAACTTTCCGACTACGGGTGGTTCGGTGGCAATTCCGCTGGCATGCCGCACGCGGTGGGCGGGAAGAAGCCGAACGGCTGGGCGCTATACGATATGCACGGGAACGTGTGGGAGTGGTGCCAGGACTGGTACGAAATGGAGTATTACGCGAACTCGCCTACGGATGATCCTGGCGGTCCTCCGAAGGGCTCGGGCCGCGTGGCTCGCGGCGGGGGCTGGGACATCCCGGCGAGGCACTGCCGGTCGGCGGACCGCCTCAACCACGAGGCCGAGCCCCGCGCCCTGGGCTTGCGCGTCGCCCTAGTTCTGGCGGACAACCCGGGCAGACTAAAGACGGCACCGAGTACCGAGTCCTCCGTACTGAGTACGCAGCCGGCTGTTCCAACCAATAATCTCCAGCCTCAACGTTTCGTTGACGTCCTTTCGCGGGTCGACCCAAAGAGGCACCGCGTCATTGGTAGCTGGACGCGCGAGGGTGTGTCGCTCTCCAATTGCTCGGCGATCTATTCTTCCCGAGTCTTCGTGCCCGTTGCGGTCCGCGGCGAATACGACTTGCGGATCGAGTTCACGCGGCGCGAAAGTGACAAGAGCGTTGGAATTATCGCGCCGGTTGGCACTCACGTCCTGGTATTCCAACTTAGTCCGGGAGGGCGGGACTGGTGGTGCAACGCGGGCGATCCGCCCGCGCGCCACGACACGCCGCTGGTCAATGGCAGGCGCTACACTCTGGAACTGCGGGTACGTTTGGCAGGAGAAAACGCGACCGTGGACGCCAGCCTGGACAACGTGACGCTTATGCATTGGCAGGGCGCGGAAACCGACCTCAAGCGGGATCCAGGCTGGCGACTTCCCGCTGCAAACGCCATTGGCCTGATGGCAGATTCGTCGCTGGCAACCTTCCATGTGGTGGAATTGAAACTCGTGTCGGGCCAAGCCGCATGGAACGATCCCGTCGTCTCGGCTACCATGCACATAACGGCCGGCGGAACACCGGTGAAGACCGATCCTCCGGCTTTATTCCTTCACGATCGGGAGGTCGCCGAGTGGCTCTGCTCGATCAAAGCGGGTTGCGAGGTCAAGTTCCCTTCGGGAGAGCGCAAGTGGCTCGGTTCTGATCCGATGCCCGACTCGCCTTTCCAGATCGTGTCGGTCGGTTTGGACGGAAAGAACGCCGTCACGGACTGGGATTTGTCCAGGCTTCGTGGCTTGCAGGGGCTCAAATCGGTCTCGCTCGTCTTTACCACGACTTCGTATGAAATTCTTGAATCGTTGTCGGAATTGCCAGACTTGGCGAGTTTCTGCGCATATGGCGGGGGAATCACGGACGATGGCCTGAAGATTCTGGGACGTATGAAAAAGTTGCGTTGTGTCCATCTTGTTTATAATCCGATAACTGCCGCGGGCGTGAAGGGCCTAAGTCAATTGGACCTGCTCGAGGAGTTGGACCTTGTCGCTGCGTCGTTAGAAAATGTTGATCTTGGCGACCTCGTCCGGATGAGGAATCTAAGAAAACTTTGGCTGGGTGGCACGCAAATCGGTGACGCCGCGCTTGCCCACCTGCCGGCTCTGCCCTGTTTGACCTTTCTCGACCTCAATCGTGATCGTGTTGCCGACGAGGGGTTGGAGCATCTGCGCGGTCTCTCGGCCCTGACGGAGATCGTGCTTGGAGGCACGCAAGTTACCGGCAAGGGCCTCATGCGGCTCCACGAAGCGCTGCCGAATTGCACCTTCCACGCCGACCCGCCGGCGATGGAGGAGTATTGCACTTTGGTGCTCCAGAAAGAGCCGAATAACGCCGAACTGCACAAGCGACGCGCCGATTTGCTGGCCCGCTACGACCACAAGTGGGCGGAGGCGGCCGAGGACCTAGCCAAGGTCATCGGACTGCGGCCGGACGACATTGACTCCTGGCACCATAGGACCATGTTGCTTGTGCAGCTTCAGCACAAAGACCTGCTTTCCGAGCACTTGGGCAAAATGTTGGCAAAGTTCCAAGGCGGGGGTTGCGTGCTTCACAGTCTTACAACGTTCCCAACCGGAAAGCCGGAACTGATCCAAGGAGGCGAGATTCTCGCTGACAAATTTGGAGAGGACCCTCCTTGGCGATGGCTAGTGGCCTTTGCGCGCTACCGTGCCGGAAAATACAAAGAAGCAGAATCGCTACTCGCGCGAGTGGACATGAATGATCGGGGGCTACCTCGCTATGCCCCAACGTTGATACTGGCCTTTCATGCCATGACCAAAGCCAAGCTGAACGATCGGCCGGCGGCCAAAGAATTGCTCGCCAAGGCACGAGAGGCATTCAAGAAGGCGATGAAGGACGATCATGGCACAGAGCATGACGACTATGGGGAGAATTGGTGGGACCGGCTGAGCGCCGAAGCGGTTCTGGCCGAGGCCGAAGACCTGATAGTCGGCGGCAAGCCATGAACGCGGCGATCGCAAAGATGTATTACGCCGGCAAACAAGTCGATCAATACCAACCCGAAGCGCAAGCGAGCGGCCCTCGCTTGCGCTTCGGGTTAGTATGTGGATCTTTCGTGCCGGCGACCGCCCGCCGCCTTTGGCGGCGGGCGATCGCCGGCACGACGCAAAGGCAGTAGCGTTGAACCTCGTTTGCCCGTGCTGAAGCACGGGCCTATTACCGCCTGCGGCGAAAACGGGCGTAAACGCCCGTCCGCCCCGAAAACAGCTTTCGAGCCACGGAACAAACGCCGCACCCCAAGAACAAAAGCAGGCAGCGAAGCTCTTAGCGGTCCACCCCCTGCCCTCTCCTCGAAGGAGAGGAGAGACTTCTCGGCTCGCTTCTGAAAGAATCGCTGGCCAGGCGCATTCTCTAAGATGTGCAGGGGGAACGTGGCATGGGCTACTTAATAGGCAGCAGGTAGTCCCACTTGACAAGTGCCCCCACGCAAACTATGTTGGCAGGTGCTTTCATGTTGCTAAAGATGTGTCGCTCCGCGCGATTCACGCCCACGGTCTTCTCGGGAGCCGTTTGCATGGAAACCAGGCAGTCAACACACCCCTCTCCGCGGCAATTGGCGGCCATGGCGCTGGGCAGGCTGGCACCCGAGGCCCGCGATCGCTTGCAGGCCCACGTGTCGGCCTGCGCGGCTTGCGAGACGTTTCTCGCGCAGACCCCGCCGGAGACGCTGCGATCCTTGCTCCAGCAAAGCACTGCGCCGCAAAATTCGGCCGAGCAGCCGACATCTGCCGCCCAGCGACCGCAGGCCACCAATCCGGCCTTAGCCATGCCGCAGGCCAGGGCCTCGGCGGCCGGGCCGTCCCGCCAGGTCCTGCCCCTGGCCGATATTTCCACCGACGACTCGATTCCGCGCGAGTTGCGCGAGCAGACGAAGTATCGCATCGTGCGCCTCTTGGGTCGCGGCGGCATGGGCTCGGTCTACGAGGTGCATCACGAGCGGATGGACCG
>CAZTPX010000394.1:0-4076 GCA_964615095.1 uncultured Planctomycetaceae bacterium
CAGCGCTACGGGATGGGCGTGATGGTCTGGAGCCCCTTGGCCAAGGGCATGCTCAGCGGCCGGTACCGCAAGGGCCGACAGCTTCCCGACACCTTACGTACCAGAGGAGTGATGGCGAAACAAATGAGCGACGAACATCGGCTGGACGCGGTGGAGCGACTGATCGTCGTGGCTCAGGAAGCGGGGATGTCTCTGACACATCTGGCAATGGCTTTCACGGTGGCCCACCTTGGCGTGACCTCGGCGATTCTCGGCCCGCGCACGATGGAACAGCTCGACGATCTGCTTGCCGGCGCCGAGGTGGCTCTTTCCGACGAGGTCCTGGACGCGATCGACCGGGTCGTCCCTCCCGGGGCCGACGTCGGAATCGACGCGGCCAACTACGTGCCCGCGGCGCTCAGCCAGTCGGGTCTGCGCCGCCGTCCGATCAACGAACGAGCGGCGAGCTGACCGGATCAGGGGAACGAGACAGAATGGACGCTTTGATGGATAGTGAGAACGGCCGGCTGCGTGGCCGCGTCTGTGTGGTAACCGGCGTCGTGGGCGCGCTGGGCGAGGGCATTGCGCGCCGGTTCGCTGATGAAGGCGGGATCGTAGTTGGAATCGACCGGAAAGAACACGGCGTCGGCACGCTCGCGCTTCAGGCAAACCTTGCGGACGAGGAGGAGGTTCGAGCCGCCTATGAACGTGTCTATCGTGATCTCGGACGGGTCGATGTCATCTACAACAATGTCGGACTGATCGATCCGGAAGATCATTCTGCGCTCGAGATCAGCTTCGAGACCTGGAATCGCGTCCTGACGGCCAATCTTACCGCCACGTGGCTCAGTTGCAAGCACGGCATACCGTTCATGCTGCGGAAAGATCCCGCGAAAGGGTCGGTCATCAACACTGCCTCGTTTCTGGCCGGAATGGGCGCAGCGTCCGCCCAAATGGCTTTCAACGTTGCGAAGGCGGGCGTGGAGCAGCTTTCCCGAGATCTTGGTGTCAATCTTGCCAGACGTGGTGTACGCGTGAATGTCCTCGCGCTCGGTCCTATCGAGACGCCCCAACTCAAAGCGACCTTCGACCGCCTCGGTCAGGATGAAACCGCTCGCCGCTTCATTCACATGCCGATGGGACGCTTCGGCACCGTTGAAGAACTCGCCGCCACTGCCGCCTATCTCGCAAGCGACGATGCCGGATTTGTGACGGCTTCGACCTTCCCTCTCAATGGCGGCATACCGGCTGCTTTCACCGTCGCTTCCGATCGTCCGAGTTGATAGGCTCCATAGCCGGAGAGTTGTGACATGGGCAATCCCGGCCACGACGACTCGATCAGGATCATCCACACTGAGTCGGGGGAGGCTCGCTTATAATGGTTCTGTGGCGGCGCAATCTGATCTTCTGCTGGTTCGGAGCATTCGTCACCGGGGTCGGGATGAGCCAGATCGCCCCGATCATGCCGCTCTATATCCGCCATCTGGGAATTGAGAATCAGAACCTCGACATCGAGCTCACCGGCCTGGCCTTCGGCATAACCTTTGTGGTCTCGGCAATCTTTTCTCCTATCTGGGGAAAGGCAGCGGACAAGTTCGGTCGCAAGCCGATGCTCCTGCGGGCGAGCCTGGGCATGGCGATCGTCATCGCGGCGATGGGTTTCGCTCCCGATGCCTATGTCCTCATTTCCCTGCGAGCCCTGCAGGGAATGATAACCGGCTATACCATGGCTTGCACGACCCTTATCGCGACCCAGACAGACAAGGAGCATGCCGGCTGGGCGCTCGGCGTCCTTTCCACGGCCGGCGTGAGCGGCAGCCTGCTGGGACCGATCCTGGGAGGCATCGTCGCGCAGTACTGGGGTTATCAAAGCGTGTTTTTCATCACCGGTGGCTTGATGATGCTCTCCTTTATAACCACGGTGATTTTCATAAAAGAGGAATTTGTCCCATCGAAAAACAAGATTCTGACCATGAGGCAGACCTGGGACTTGCTGCCGGAGAAAAAGTTGTTCCTGGTTTTGTTCGTCACCAACCTGATGGTTACCCTGGCCTTGTTCACCATCGAGCCCATACTGACCGTCTACGTCAGCCACTTGACCGATTCCGGCCGGAACCTGGCGCTCATCTCGGGACTTGTGTTCTCTTCCGCCGGACTCGCGGGCATCATATCGGCCCCGATCCTCGGGAAACTGAGCGATACCAAAGGCCCGCACCGAGTGCTCGTGGTGCTTCTTTTCATAGCCGCGGTAGTGTGCATCCCACAGGCTTTCGTACATGATCCGTGGCAACTTCTCGCCCTGCGTTTTCTCCTGGGCCTCTTCGCCGCAGGACTGACTCCCGGGATAAACTCGATCCTCAAGAGCCTGACCCCTCCATCCATTACCGGTCGAGTGTTCGGCTTTATAATCTCGGCAACGTATCTGGGGGTCTTCTTCGGCTCCGTTCTCGGCGGGCAGATAGCCTCGAAGCTGGGCATACGCTATGTGTTCTTCCTGACCAGCTTTTTCCTGTTCATCAATCTTTTTTTGGTTCATCGTTTCGTGGCCGACAATCACGAACTGCAGAGTATCTATTCGACACAGAGAAGGACAAAAGGAGAAGAACAAGAAATATCGCGCGCTTGAAAGAACCGGCCTCAAGGTCGGCCCCTATTGCCTGGGCGCGATGATGTTCGTCGGCTGCCAAGCTTCGGCCCCTGCCCTTGGATCGGTCAATCGATATGTGAACGACTGAAAAGCATCCCGTCCATTGCTTAGCCGCGTTTGGAGGATGGCCTAGGCGGGGACTTTGACCTCAAGACTTGAGGTGTAGGTCGTCAGTGGCGGTTGCCCGCCGCAGGCCGAGTGAAGCCTCTGGGTGTTGTACATGGCGATGAACTTACCAAGGGAGTCCCTGGCTTCGATGGTCCCGCCCATATGACGCCCCAAGCCTTCGATAATGCATTCGGTATCGGAAACCGCTCGCAAGGGCATCATAATGGTAGGACCGTGAATTCCGAAACCGGCAATATCTCTGAGGTAATATCCCGCAGCCCGATCATTCCCTTGTATAATCTCCCTAGAGGGAATATGCACAAAGAGAAAGTCGCGAACGGGATTTGGTGGGTGGACATTCCGGAGGCCGGCCTCTTCGTACAGTGCGGCTGTCCCGCCGACAGCGTGAAGCAGCTGTTCAAGCGAGGACTCATCTCGGAGGTCGAGCGGGACGGATTCACCTACGAGACCGGTCCGAACGCCATCCTCCTCTCCGACGTCGCGCTGCAGGGAGGGGAGTTCGCGAACCTCGCCGAGTTCCCGGTGCTGCAGATGCTCTATCGGCAGGGGCTCATCATTCCGGGCCATCCGCGCAACGACGGCACGCGGCCCCTCCTGATAGGCCTGCCGGAGCAGCTCCAGGCGCAGAGCAGCTATATCATGCACGGGTCCTACGGGGTCCCCTCCGTCGAAGAACTGGTGGAATCGGGCTGCGAGCCCGAGCTGGCCCGGGCGATCATGCGGATGAAGCTGCGCTTCGCCTTCGGAAGGATGCGCGATGCGAGCGAGCTCCCGGACCTCCGCGTCGCGGGCTCCGAGGCGACCGAGCTTCGGAACGGGGCTTTCGTGCGCAGGAAGGGATTCAACCTCTACGAGTTCACCTGCGGGGCGTCGTCGCTCACGGTGGACCTGAGCCTCCAGAGCGGAGAGAGCTTCGAGTCGCCCTTCACGCTTCCGCCGCGCCAGATAGGACGCGGGTACTTCTCGGTCGTGCATATCGGGGAGGGGGACGGATGGGACGCCGAGAAGCCCTGCATGGGCAGCATCGTCGTCTTCCAAGGCAGGATCTACCTCGTGGACGCGGGGCCCCACATACTGGATTCGCTCACCGCGCTCGGGATCGGCGTGAACGAGATCGACGGCATATTCCAGACCCATTCCCACGACGATCATTTCGCGGGTCTGACCTCGCTCGTCCGATCGGACCATCGCATCCGCTATTACGCGGCCCCCGCGGTGCGCGCCTCCGTGGCGAAGAAGCTCTCGGCCCTCATGGACATCGCCGAGGAGAGCTTCGACCGGTATTTCGATGTCGCGGACCTCTCCCTCGATGTCTGGAACG
>CAZTPX010000395.1:0-4044 GCA_964615095.1 uncultured Planctomycetaceae bacterium
TGGTCCGGGAGTGTTCGCACGCAGCCGCGATTCTAGGTGCGGAGGCGGCCCGTTTCGAGACGTTGGAAAGCAGGGAGCCGGACGACGGCCAAGTCGATGTGCTGATTAAGGGACGCACAAGGTTGCTCCGCCTTGCCGAGGCTCGAAAAGCGGTTTGGTTCGTGCTCGGAACTCTGCTGGGCACGCTGAGAGACGTGGACGATGCGGCACAAGAGCGCGACCGGAGTTCTTTGACGCCGCGGCCGTACCTGCTTAGTTCACGCGCTTCGCCGGAACAGATTGCAGGGCTGATTCGCATGGTCGAACAGACATTTGGCGATCTCAGGGACAAGAACCTTCAGCCAGAATATCTCGTAAACTGCTTGGCGAACGCGATCGAGGGGCTGGCCAAGAAACTTTGGCCAAAGGAGTTCGACCAGGGTAGTCGAAAGGGGGAACTGCGTAACGTATTGCAGGCCCATTTTGCCACCGGGAGTGAAGCGGAGAGACGCTTCGCTCGGTTAGCGCTCACTCTGTACGACGTGTATCGAAAACCGGTTTCTCACGACCTTGCCACCTTCAAATGT
Organism: uncultured Planctomycetaceae bacterium; assembly: GCA_964615095.1. Taxonomy (GTDB): domain Bacteria; phylum Planctomycetota; class Planctomycetia; order Pirellulales; family Thermoguttaceae; genus JANXQG01. The sequence goes on from CAZTPX010000395.1 coordinate 567, forward strand.
ACCTGGGACGAAGCTCGGTTCTTCCATGCAGGGATACGCACCCTGCACACGCTGAGTGAGGAGGTCGAGCAGTCCGGGGCAAGTAGGCGGGCATAAAATTAGGATCTGTGGCAATGAGCACCAAATGGTCATCCCCTAGTATGCCGCAAGATGTCGCGGAGTTATTTGACTTCCTTTGCGCCTTCATTTTCGCAATCCACGATAAGTGGGAAGATTTCTGCGGCTTGTGCGTTCCGCGCGATTATCAGGATGCTGGTGAAGTCAATAGGGTCAAACGAAACATTTCCCTACTCAATTCCTTTGCGCCGGACTTCTTTGCTTCCTGTCAAGAGTCGATCGCGAATGACGTGATTTTGGCCCTTTGCCGGCTTTTGGACCCACCGAAGACGCTCGGCCAGGAGAATGTATCGCTTCGCAATCTTGCTCAATGTGTGGAGCGCGGTACGCCGCCTCAACACTTTACCGCAATACAATCCGCTTACAACCAACTCATCGCGGAGGGTGATGCAGTCCGGGCGTACCGCAACAAGCGGATCGGGCACAACGACCTATTGTTGGCTCGCGGTAGCATGGCATTGCCAACGGTCACGATAAATGACATTACAAAGGTCATCCTCGGCGCTGAGCGACTCATGTCTGAAATATCCAGCTATTATAAAGGCAACGAGATTTCATTCCGGCCCGTAGCGCCCGGCAAGATTGGCTCAAAGGAGTTGCTTGAGCGGCTATGGATACTGTTGCCTGCCGGGCAATGGCAACGTCCTCGCATGGAGTAGGTCGCGGAGCCTAGTCGGCAGTTCCGGCTTTCTCCCCTACCCGCGGCAGCTACATCGCCGTTAGCGCCGCCACGGCCTCCGCCACTTCACGGCCCTTCTGTTCGATGATGTCGAGCAGTTCGGCCGGCGTGCGCGTGTCGCCTTCGGCCTGTTTGTTCGGGCTGACCGCCTTCAGGTCGTGACCGCCCGCTCGACAGCCAACCTCCCTTATTCGCTCTCCGCCCGCTCCAAATTCAGCTTCAAGAGCCGTTCAAGCAACTCCTCATCGCTGATGCCCGCGTCCCATCCATAGGCGGCGAATACGGCCGCATCGAGTTTTTTGTGGGCCAAGTCGAGCCAGGCCGGCCGTTGGTTGTAGAGGTTCGTCAGGGTCCGCTTGCTGAGGCTCGCGGCGCAGTCGGGGTCTATGGGCACGGTGCGCGGCCAGCGAACAGTGCCGATACCGCGGGCGTCCGGTTCGACGACGTACCGCGCCCAGGGCCCAGCGACCGAACCCGGAAACTCCAAGACTTCGGTCGTCGTCCACTCGGGCGGGTTCAGCCAACGCGAGCGCTGGTCGTCCAGTTCCTTCGCCACACACGATATGGCGGTCGATTGGTCAGGCGTCGGCTGAGGGAGGGGAAACGTCTCAAAACAGGTTGTCGGCGTGTAGCGAGGTCGTGTCTCAAGGCGTGTTCCGGAAGCCAGCGCCCAGGCTTCATGGGCGCGAGAATGCACAATCCCATAGAAGAAATCGTCGGAACGGGCGAACACGTATAGTTGATGATCCGGTTCGGTTGGGTAGGTCAGCCAGGCGAATACTCGATGTTTGCAAACTGTCGGCGTCACAAGGTATCGGCCCAGCTTGCTCACTGCGGCCATCATTTCCGGGCACGACCGGGCCAGCAACCACCACTTCTCCCGCTGCCGGGGCTCGCGATGATCCTTTCGTTCAGGCCATACTTTCGCCTTTACGAACTCGAACGGCTCCTCGTAAGCGGATGCGTCCTCTTGCGATCGCTCGCCGAAGTCAATAATCCAGTCGTCGGCGGGACGCCGAGTTACTGTCAGGCCGTTCGCATACGGGAAGATCACGTCACTGTTGCAATTGCCGTTCGGGTTTCCGATTTGTCGCAAAAACCCGATCGCCAGGGATTCAGCGATGTCAAGACTTGCCTTCTTAGTCGTACCGATGTATGACGTGCCGAAATTCTCTTGAAGACGGCCAGCTTGGTTGACGTTGACGCCAACCGTCAAGTTGGCATTTATACTTGCTGCGTGCTGCCCGTTCAGCAGCCTTTCCGACTCGGCCCCGTTGTCGAAGCCGACCATCGAGATATGAACATTCGCACCGTCGAGAATCCATTCCCGGTCGCTCTCGGCAAAGAAAATGTCGCCGGTAGTCTTGATCCGTTCCAGCGCGCGACGGTTGGAACCGCCCCGAATTCCTTGGGTAGCGAGCAGTCCCACTCGCTTGCAGCGTCCAGCCTCAATCTGTTGCCTCGCGCGTTCAAACCAGTAGCAACATAGGTCCGATTTGTTTGGCAACCGCTCGCGATAGAGCGAGAAAAGCCGGTCGCAATAATCGTCGCCAAGCGAGCCACGCAACTTCTTGTCACCCAGAAACGGCGGATTGCCGACGATGAACTCCGCCTCTGGCCACTCCGGCTCCTTTGGACGTTCCGGGTCCGACAAGTCCAGGATCGCGTCCATCTGCTGGATCGTCTCGATGGGCGTCAGCACGGGGTGGTCTGGCATCTTGAAGCCGTTGTAGTGCATCCATTGCAGATAGCCGATCCAGACCACCACCTGGGCAAGTTCCTGCGCGTAGGGATTGATCTCCAGCCCGTGAAGCTGGGCGGGATTCACTTGCGGAATGGGCGACAAGCCTCGGTCGCTGGCATACGCGATAACTTCCTTCTCCAGGTCCAGCAGCATGTGAATCGCCACGTAGAGGAAGTTGCCTGAGCCACACGCGGCATCGAGCACCTTGACATGGGCCAATCGCTCTGTGAAGTCGAGGATCGCGCGGTCAAATGCCTTGCGCTGAGGACTGTCCTTGAGTGTCAGGGTTCGTCCTCGTGCCCGGCTCGCCTTGACCACCTTGGGCCAAAGGTCTTCGTCACACTTCTGCTTAACCTCGGCCCACTCCCGTTGCAGCGGGGCCAGCAGGACGGGCTTCAGCAGCGTCTCGATGTCGGTGCGGCTGGTGTAGTGTGCCCCGATCTGCGAGCGCTTGGCAGGGTCCAGTGTCCGCTCGAAGAGCGTGCCGAAGATCGAAGGCTCGACGCTCGCCCAATCGTATTTGTTGATGTTGATCAGCGTATTGATTTCCTGGCCCGTCAGTGGCAGCACCTCGGCGTCTTTGAATAGTCCCCCGTTGAACCAGAGGATGATGTCGCTGCCATAGACGCCACCTTGGGCCATCGCCTCGAAGAGGGCTTGCAGCAAGCGCGGGAGCATGGCCGGGTTGGCTTTGCCCGTGTCCAACAGCTTGCCGAACAGCCCCTGGGGCAAGAGCCCAGTGTCTTCGCCGAACATGCAGAACATGAGCTTCATCAGGAAGTGGGCGGCGCGGAGCGGCTCGATGCCCTTCTGCCGCATTCCGTCCGCCAACTTGGCGAAGCGCTCGGCCGCATCCACGGTAAGCGCCTCGCTGGTGATGCCGGGCTTGAGCGAGTTGGGGTCGGTGAAGACTTTGCGGAGAATGTCCAGGTTGGCGG
>CAZTPX010000396.1:0-4041 GCA_964615095.1 uncultured Planctomycetaceae bacterium
AACCTACGACCAAGGGATTATGAGTCCCCTGCTCTAACCACTGAGCTACGGGCCCTAAAACAGCGTTTTTATGGCTGTTTATTGACGTTTCCGAGGTTCGGTATATAATCACGAGTGAGAGCAAGTACACCAGTTTGTACACCTTTCACACGTCTGAATCTCGGAGTCGGAATGTCTAAGAGTATCCGAAAAAACGCTCGCGGAAAAGTGGAGAAGACGGAAAAGCCTGCGAAACCCCGCGACGACTTCCCTCTATTTCCTCATGCTCGTGGTTATTGGGCGAAGAAGGTTAAAGGCATTGGCAGCATATTGCGGGGCAAATGTAGGTGGCGGGCCGCAGTTGGCCAGATCTCTCGCATTGGTGCCCTGCCCAAGTGGGCGATAGCAAGCTGGCACAGCGCCTGCACCGAACATGGCTTGGGGTGGGGCTATGGCGGTGCCAGCGAGCCGCCGTTCCGGACAAAATGACCGTAATCGCGTCTCCGCGCTCCGTGGCCACTCCTCGAAGCGAATGTCGATTGCTTAGCAAACCTTGTGCTGTTCGATAGCCTTCGCCCGCAGATCATCTGGGCGATTTCCCCGCGTCAATCCCTGGCAACCGGCCCGAACCACGCCGCTAGCGCCCGCAGGTGAAGCCTGGCTCACGCGCAGCCGTTGCCAGCGAGGGCTGAAGGCTGGGGCCGCGGCGGTCGTTGCCGCGTTCGATTGCTTCAGCTTCCGCAGAAAGCGATCGAGCCCCCTGTTGTGGGCATAGGCAGTGAGGCTGGCGGGGATTATGCTGTCGGGTGTGGCAGCCGGCAGGAAACAAACTCCCGGCGGTATCACCGGTGGAACGGCCTTCTAGTTCCTGACTGCTGCCACAGTAACCTTACAAGGCCCATAGCAGGCGGCGGTTCGCGCTTCGGTCGCTCACGACTGGATACGTGGGTTGGAATCGCAGCTGTTCGACTTGATTCCTCGGTGTGCGCCAGGGGTTGAACGGCAACCATTCGACGAAAAGTCATTTCCCGGGAGACGTCGCATGACGAGTTCGACAGTTACTCAAACGACACGCTTGGTTGCGGCAACGATGCATCGATTGGTTCTTTCGTTCGGCGGGATTCTGAGTTGGACAGCGTGGGCGATCGTGCCCGTTGTATTCCACGGTTCAGTGCCAGCCTGGGCCACCGAGCCTTCGATCGTCTTCGACAACACTCCGAATTCAAACGGTGGACTTGGGTTTACTGCGTTGCCCCAAGGCGCCGAGGTCACATTGGCCGGAACGAATCGTGTTGTTAATGAGATCGACTTGGGAGTGAGCCGGCAAGGCTCGCCGGGGACGGCTGACTTCGAAGTCTCGTTCTACGCCAACAACGGCGTGGGCGGCCAGCCCGGCACGCTACTTTGGGACAGCGGTTTGTACGAAAATCTGCCGCTTTCCGGCCCCCCGCAGACGTTGTCCTTTTCGGTGCCCTCAGTAGTGGTGCCCAACACGTTCACGTGGGTAGCGCAGATCTCGAATTCACGAGGTTCGCAACAGTTAGCGGTTGGCATGGTGGAAGCGACAGGCACGACAATCGGGGGGTTCGACACCGATTGGTTCGGTGGTCCAGGGGAATGGACAAAGGACCAGGCGCAAAACGAAGCGCGAATCTATGCCGTGCCCGAGCCTTCGACGCTCGCGATCCTCACCGCCGGTGCCATCGCCCTTATCGGCTACGGCATCCGGAGACGAAGGGTAGCGAAAACGGCGAAGCCAGCAGCCTTCGACCCCCAAGACGCCCCAGCCATCCTGGCCTTCCCTTCGCATCCGTCCACGGCGAGCGCGGCACGAAGGGCAGCTTGATCCAGGGCGGCGGGTGGCGGCGATTTGAAGCCACATCAACACTTATTCACATGTAAATATGTCGAATGTCGTCCAGAATTTGAATCCTAAAGTGTTTGACAAACTTGTATGTATTGGGTAGGCTACTCGTAGCCGTAGTGAAGAACCTTGCAATGTAGGTTTGTGTTTCCGTAGCGGATGTTGCGCGGATAACCCTACAAGACCTCGGGAGGCCTGACCATGATGATCTCGGCGAAACGATTCTCTGACGCGGTGCGTGCGCCGCGATGGTCCATGGTGGCCGGCTGTATTCTCTGGGCCGCGGTTGCCAACGCGGCCAACCCAACCACCTGGACCGTGCCTGGCAATTTCTCCACGATCCAGGCGGCGATCAATGCCGCATCCTCCGGTGACACGATCCTCGTCGGTCCGGGCACGTATACCCAAAGTCTGGAGTTTGGTGGCAAGAATATCACTCTGGAAAGCACGGCAGGGCCGGCAAGTACGATCATTCACCCCAGCAGCGGCGGTTGCGTCGACATGGGGCCGGGCGGCGCGCTGATTGGGTCACGCTCACCGGCGGCTTCGCCGATTGGGGTGGCGGCGTGAACACCAACGGCAGCGGCAGCCTCATCCAGGGAAACATTATCACAAGCTGCACCGAGTCGACCGGCTACTACGGCGCGGCGATTGCCGGCAACGGCGCCTCGCCCGTCATCGAGCAGAACATCATCACGAATAACTACGCCGACAGCCAATACCTGTCCGGCGCCGTCTGCTTCGTCAACAGCTCCTCGCCCACGATCGAGAATAACCTTTTCCTGGACAACAACTGCCGTGCGATCAATTTGACCGAACCGCAAGGCAACAATCCGCTGGTAGAAAACAACACCATCGTGGGCAACACGGTCGGTATTCGCGTCGATGCCCGCATTCCGACTTCGACCGATTTGTTTCGCAACAACTTAATTTACAATAACGGCACGGGGCTGGAGATCGATTTCGGCTCGCCATCGAACCTGCCCACCTGGCAATACAACCTGGTCTACAACAACGGAACGAACTATGAGGGCCTGAGTGATCCCACTGGAACGGGAGGCAACCTCTCGGAAAATCCGGAATTTGTCAATTCGGCTTCCGACTTCCGTCTCCTTCCTGGCTCTCCGGCGATCGACGCTGGCACGCTGCAAGGGGCGCCGTCGATCGATTTCGACGGCAACCCGCGGCCCTACCCGGGCAACGCTGCGCCCTCAATAGGCGCCTTCGAAGCCGTGCCTGAGGCGAGCACACTCTCACTTCTTGCCGCTGGCGCCATCAGCCTTGTCGGCTACGGCTTGTGTAGGCGAAGGGCTACGCGAACTGCGAAACCCTCAGCTTTCGACCAAGACGCCCCAGCCATTCTCTCCTTCCCATCGCATGCGTCCACGGCGAGCGCGGCACGAAGGGCAGCTTGATCGATCGCGTCGAAGGCCACGCTTCTGACTATCCATTTCTCATTGTCGACGTGGCCATTGGTCCGTATTCGGCGTCGATGCCGGCCGCGGCTTTTATCGCATGATTTGTTGCGGCAATTCATCGGTTCCGGTGAATTGGGCTCGGCGGGACCAAGCCGCCCGTCATGGGCACCACCGCTGGTCCCCCCGGCTGCAATAAAATTCCTTCCGGGTGTTTGACAAAGCGATGTCGCGTGGTTATCTTGGCTCTTGTTCCAGCAAGGAACCCTACATGTATGTAGGTTGTTCCGGGACACGGGCGGCACGGGTGTGCGGCCCATACGCATGGCAATTCATTGCAGGCAGCGTTGCGCGTAACGAGCACGGTGGCAGCTCCATAGCCCGGCGGGGATCCTATTTACTCAGCGACACCGGCGCGGCTCACTTTGACGGTGACTCTCAAGCGAGTCTCGCACTGCGCGCCTATCTTTCGCTGGTTCGTTCTCCCTTGAGTGTCTTTTGTGGTGGATGCTGCGCGATCGCGGTGCAGCCTGAAGATGCGGACACGATTGAGATTTGCGTTCTCAAGGAGAAGACGAATGTTTGGTAGGTTCTTCGTGAAGGGCAGTTGCCCGGTGGTTAGTTCGTCGGTGGCCCTGGCGAGCTTTGTGGCCGTGGGGCTGATGACTTCGCTGCAGGCCCACGCGCAGGATACCTGGACCCTTTCATCGAGTTTATCGGGCGACTGGTTAATACTACAGCGCTAACTTGAGTTCCATTTACATGCGGGAGTTTCTGTCAGCT
>CAZTPX010000397.1:0-4032 GCA_964615095.1 uncultured Planctomycetaceae bacterium
GGTTGCCTGAGCGCGTGTCGAGGAGGCGTGTCGTGCCGCAAACATCGGCCGTCGAGTCTCGGGGAGCTGGAGCGTGAGACTGCTCACACGACTATTGCAGCGCTTGCTGGTGGCCGGGTTGGGAGTCCTCGCGATCTGGCTGATCGTCTTTGTCGTTTTCAAGTTCGCGGACCACAGGCTGCCATGGGTTCTTGCCCTGGGCGTCACTTATGGCGTCGCGGCCTATGTGATTCTGCCGCGTGCCGTTCGCATGGGCCTCAAGATCCTGCAGCGCAAGCATGTGCCTCGCTTCACGATAACCGGCGACGGTCTGCCTGGCGATCCCGTCAATCTCGTGCTCGCCGGCACGCTTCAACAGCTTCGTTCCGCCTTTGCAGCGGCGGGCTGGGTAGAGGCTGATCGGTTAGGTTTGGCAAGCTCGTGGCGGATGGCCCGCGCATTCGTTTTCAATTCGCCCTATCCAACTGCCCCGTTCAGCACGCTCTATCTTTTCGGACGGGGCCAGGACATCGGTTTCCAGAAGGCGATCGATAACAGCCCACGGAAGCGTCATCACGTCCGATTCTGGGCGATGAGCCTTGCCTATGCGGAGGACACCGTGGGAACGGCCGCGTTCTGGCTCAATGCCGACCGGCCGCCGGACGACACGCAAGTCCTCTGGGTCGGCGCCGGCACCAGAGATACCGGTTTTTCCTTAACGCGGCTCACTTTCCAGATCACCCACGCGACCGATGCGGACACGAATGCCGAACGGGACTACATCATTGACGAGTTAAGGAAATCTGGGGCGATTGGGGATGTGACCTCATACAGGTCTGGCGAACATCTGCCCGTCGGACGCGTCAATCATTACGTGACTGACGGAGATGTAAGTGTAGCCCACCTGGCGATGGAACCGGTGTAAATGCGTTGCCAGGGTCGAAGAGGACGGCCCAAACCCGGCATCTGGGGCGTGAGCGTTGACCTTAAGGAAGTTGGTCGGCGCGTCCGTTCATGGTGGCGGCAACGTCCAGGCGGGTAATGGTGACCGCGTTTGGTCCCATCGTCCCCCATCGCCGGATCCCGCGGTGATCGCCGCCGATTGACAGTCAAACAACACGGTCAGCGGGGCAAGCGAGGCCCGGCGAGCCGGGTCGATGAACGAGTGGCGAGCGCGTTAGATTCAAACCACTGAGTCTGCAGGCGATCTCCCATTCGCGCACGGTCAATGAATCCAGCCAGGTCTGGATGATCCCCGAATCAACGTTGGGCTTCGCGCCTTCGGGGGGCGTCTCGTTCAGCGCCAAATACAGTGCTTGCCAGGTGCAGTGATAATTCACCGTCGGCTTGGGTGTCATGACGTGGCGAAATGGCAGGGTGCGCAACATCCGGAAAAAAAACCGATCGCAGATCGGGGACATGGCCTTCGGCATCGTCGCCCAACGCGAAATCACCGCGAAAGATCCACGTAGAAAAAAGAGGCAACTGGTATCGACGTGCTCTCTCGCCTCGGTGATCGGCATGATTGTTTCGTCGGGGCGCCGAAACGTGCGTCGGGCGATGATGTAGTCGCATTGTTCTACGCCACCATTCGTTCTGGCTGCGCTTTCCAGGCACACTTCCACATGGTCGGCGTCGAACCAGTTGTCGGCATCGAGGAGGCAGATGCCGTCATATTCTTCGGCGACGGCTAACAGCGCACCAATGCCGCGCGGTGTGTTACCGAAGTCGTTGTGTGGCCGATCGAGTTTGAGATGTCGGACCGATTCATTATCGATCCAGGCCTGCGGATACCCGTCAGCGATGAGAATGTGGTCCGCCTTGACGCTCTGCCCATGAACGCTGCGGATGCATCGCTCCAGGAGCGTGCGGTCCTCCCGGTAGTATGGCGTAATAACCGTATAGCGCGCTGGGGTGGCCATATGAGCCTCATAAACGGGCGGTCTGAGCCGGCATTTCCCAGATGATCGGCGCACTTGCCCTGCCGACGGGCAGCATATTCGGCAACTTCGGCGCCTCGCAACCGTGGAAGCGCAGCGACGCCCGCCAGAGCCTTTGTTGGTCGCCAATAATCCCCCGCCGGCCGGAAAATCGGCAGGTGAACGCAGATGCGAACGCACGTCTCCCGCCGACATCGAAATCGATCCAGCATGGACGAGGGTCCTCAGCGTCGTGCAGGCCTGACCGGGCGCAGCGCGGCGATGGCAGCCAGGATTTGCTTGAACAATGTGGGCGTCTCACTGAAGCTGGCCCCTGCGGGACCGTTCTAACCTACTTTAGAACGTCCCACACAAATTGCGATTGATTTTTGAGACGATGCGTCTCACAATATTAAAGACGATTATGGGATTTCGGTGACGAACATGCTCGTGGGATACGCCAGGACCTCGACGGTGGAGCAGCACGCCGGGCTGGATGCTCAGGTGCGTGATTTGCGCGCCGCCGGCTGCGAGAAGGTGCTCTCCGAGCAGGTGTCGTCCGTGGCGAAGCGGGCCACACTGGAACAGGCTCTCGACTTCGTCCGTGACGGCGACGTTTTCGTGGTCACGAAGCCGGACCGGCTCGCCCGATCGACCTCCGACCTGCTGTCGATCGTCGAGCGCCTCGAGGCGAAAGGGGTCGGCCTGGTCATCCTCTCCATGGGTGGGCAGAAGATCGACACCCGGTCATCCACCGGAAAGCTTATGCTGACGATGCTGGCCGCGGTCGCGGCGTTCGAGCGCGACCTGATGCTGGAGCGACAGCGCGAGGGCATCGCCAAGGCGAAGGCGGACGGAAAGTATCGTGGGCGGGCACCCACGGCACGGCGCCAAGCGTCCGAGGTGCTGCGCCTGAAGGCCGCTGGCGTGAAACCGACGGAGATCGCCGGACAACTCGGCATAGGCAGGGCCAGCGTTTACCGTATCCTCGGCGACATGTCTCCCACGTAGAGATCGGCCATTAGGGCGTCGAGGATCATACCTCAGTCTGGAATTCGGCCGAACGTTTTGCGCTTACCCAATGGGCGTAAATGCGAGCTATCTGTTTTCTGTCGATCGAGTCGGTGAGCGGTCCTGTGCCAATGCCGTAAACATCGCAGCCGTCATCGATAAGACCGCAGGCTGCTTTGATGGCCTGCTCGGGGCTTGGATATCTCCCGAGGAGGTCCGCTCCGTCTTTCCGATATTGAACGTGCCATGTCATCGCAACACACAGTCTGCCCCCCCCCCCCCCCAGCTCCTGTCAAGTTGCGGCTTCTACTCATTTGTGATGGGAGTTGCCTGTCCCGTTGCCAGGGTGCGCCTCAGCATCGGCATGGGCGCCCCGGTGCCCACCACGACGGGGCGGTGGTTGCCGGGCAAGCCGACTTAAGCGTGACTCGGCGCCCGCAATCTCGTTCAAGACGCCGCCGTGCATTCGGGCGCATCATCGGGGCGGCAATGGGAGGGAACGGTGCGCGACGGTTATGTGCATGGCTATGACGGCATGGAGAGCGTCCGCTTGCAGGACCAGGCGCGCACGCTAGAGGCCTTGTTACACGCGGACACCGCTTACCCGCCCGACAGCACCGTGCTGGAGGCAGGGTGCGGTGTCGGGGCGCAGACGGTAGCGCTAGCCCGTAACAGCCCCGCCGCGCGGATCATGGCTGTGGACATCTCCTCCGCCTCTCTGGGGCGAGCCCAGGCACGGGTCACTGCCGCCGGCCTGGCCAACGTGAGCTTCCAGCAGGCCGATGTCTTCGCGTTGCCCTTCACGGACGGGAGCTTCGACCACGTCTTCGTTTGCTTCCTGCTGGAGCATCTGCATGAACCTGTGGCAGCGCTCGCCGAGCTGCGCCGCGTGCTCAAACCAGGCGGGACGGCCACCGCCATTGAGGGCGACCATGGCTCGACCTTCTTCCACCCGGACAGCGATGCCGCCCACGCGGCGATAGCTTGTCTGGTGGAGCTGCAACGGAGGGCGGGCGGTGACGCCCTGATCGGACGAAGGCTATATCCGTTGCTGCGGGAGGCCGGCTTCGACGGCGCGAATGTCTCGCCCCGCATGGTCTACGTGGATAGCAGCAAGCCCCGC
>CAZTPX010000398.1:0-4021 GCA_964615095.1 uncultured Planctomycetaceae bacterium
TGCTCTTGGCGATCACGCCGGTGAGTTTTCGCATCGACTGGCTCATCAGCCGGGCCTGCAGGCCGACGAAGGAATCGCCGATCTCGCCATCAAGCTCCTTCTTGGGCACCAGCGCGGCCACGGAGTCGATGACGATCACGTCGACCGCGTTGGATTTGATCAGCATTTCGGCAATATGCATTGCCTCCTCGCCGCTGCCCGGCTGGCTGACCAGGAGCGTTTCCAGTTCCACGCCCAGCTTCTTGGCCCAACCGGGATCCAGGGCGTGTTCGGCATCGATGAACGCGGCGATGCCGCCCTTGCGCTGGGCCTGGGCTATGGCGTGCAAGGCAAGGGTCGTCTTGCCGCTGGATTCGGGTCCGAAGATCTCGACGATGCGGCCGTGCGGAATGCCCTGGCCGCCCAGGGCCAGGTCCAAGGAAAGACTCCCGGTGGAAATGCCGGTGATGGTGGTGACGTGGTCGGCGCCCAAGGGCATGATGGCCCCTTCGCCGAACTGCTTTTCGATCTGGGCAACAGTCATTTTCAAGGTCGGATGGGCAGCCAACATCGCTTCACAATTCGGCTTGCCATTGACGGTCTCGGCCGGCTTGGCGGCCTTGGCGGGTGCAGCTTTCTTTGCCATGGAACTTCTTGCTTTGGGTTGGAGGGCAGTGACCATAAAATCAATCTGGTATTGTAGGAACTTTTCTTCGCGCCATGAATTAGTGTACACAGGTACACATTATCGGTCAAGGGCAACTCGCACCATTACACAGAGCATCAAGCTGAAATCAAGACCGCGACAGGCAAAATGAAACCCATCCATTTGGGGTATACTTGACCTTGTTAGGTAACATTGCTAGAATTTAGTTAGTTCCTTAAGGAGCGAAGATTGTGTTGAGGGCAAGATTCTATCATTCGAACTTATTTCAAGAGCGATCCGGCGGCCGACTTTCGTTGGTCCAGAAGGAACCTTGAACTAGTTCTCCGTCGAGTACGAGATTGTGATGAGAGTTTCCGCAAAAACTGAGTATGCCTGTATTGCCATGTTGGAACTGGCTGCGCAATACGGGTCGAACGAACCGGTGCGAATTCGTAGAATCGCCGAGCGTCACGACGTTCCGCCGCGGTTCTTAGTGCAGATTCTCCTGCAACTTAAGGGTGCCGGATTGGTGGCCAGCGTCCGCGGCGCGGCCGGCGGCTACCACCTGATTAAACAGCCCCAGGAGATTTCCCTGGGCCAGGTCATGGAAGTGATCGAAGGTTCTCCTGACGAAAATGGCCCGACCACCAGTGCCTCACCCGACTCGCCAGCGGTCAAGGTGTTGATGCATGCCTGGAAAGAAGTAGGCGAGATGCAGCGGAAGATGTTGGGAGGCATTACTTTGGCCGATTTGCTGGACCGCGCAAAGGCCCAAGACGAGCAAATGTACCACATTTAGAAGAAGAATTGCTTTATGAGGCAGCGTATCGTATAATTGGCTGGTTCTGCGGCGTATCGCCCTTTGTCGTTGCTGCGCTTTGGTCGCGTATCAACTCTTCTGTGGGATTTGAACTATGCACGCCTCAATTGCTCTTTGTGTAATGATGTTTGGAGGGGTGACTTACCCCGAAATGCCATCCGACGCGATCACAACCCTTCCCCTTTTTTATGATCCGTCGCCCCTTGATCCCCGCTGGGAGCAAGAGCGCCTGGATCGGTTGAAGCACCATCCGCTGCCTCATGTAGTCACACTTGATGATCGTCAACCGTCCGCCGACGATAACCGCTACAAGTCGCCCTACTACCGTCCCAACCTGCAACAACAGCAAAACAGGCAAGCGGGAGTAATGCCGCAAGCGCCGACACAGGCCGGACCTCTGGGTCAGGCCGCCGGGGCAGGACCTTACGGGGCGCCACCCGCACAAATTGGTCAGGCGGGTCCTTATGGACCGGGTGGAAACGGATCGCCTGGGCAGGTGGGCAGGGACGATCCTTATGCGAACGCCGGGGTCCCGGGGGCCAACCCCTTAGCCCGATACAACTCTCGAATGAATGTTCCGCAAGTTCCGCAACCGCCAACTGTCGCCAACTATACAAGCAATAACTCGGTGAACTCGATTACGAATCAGTATGGACTGCCCAACACCTCAAACGGATTCAGTAATCCAGTCGCTGGTGGCGGGGCGAAGCCGTTCAATAATTATCAACCTCCCTCGGGATATAGCCCCTGGCAACTCTTGAACCAGCCGACCCAGAATGGAACCTTGAATCCCTACACGAACTTTGTGCAGCCCGCGCTGAGTCAACAGAATTTCAACGCGCACGTGAGTGAACAGATTAACGGTGTGCAGACGATGCAGCGCAACTACGGCGGCACGCCGGGCCAGGAGATTAACGTGGGCGGGAGTAGTGGACTGGTCAATCCGCAGATCTTCCAGAATTATCTCAACTACATGCCGCGGTAGTGCCCCAGGAGAATCGCAAGATCTGGCTCTTCCGTTCTTAGGTGCAAAATGGATGGGCGAGCGCGCCGGAGTCCCGCCTTTAGGCGGAATTTCCGCGGCAATTCCGCCTAAAGGCGGGACTCCAGCGGCCGTTTTGCGACGTTCGCACCCAAGACCGGAAGAGCCAAAAATCTGGGGGGACAGCCCTCCGTAACACGGAATTTGTTCCGTTTTAAGAAGGGCAAGGCCACGGAATAAATTCCGTGCTACGAAGGACTTTGCAACTTTCCTGGGTAATGCCCGTCAATTGCGGGAGGCACCGGTTTCAGAGCGAAGTAGCGGGTACACGCAAGGTTGTGTGGCGAGAGCTAGGGCTGGCATATCGAGCTGGATCGTCCTGAAAGGCGGCCAGGGTCGCCGAGCTTGAAAACAGATAGATCCGCCCTCGCCACATCGCCGAATGAGCAACGTTCCCCGGCACGGTGCGGCTCTCTTCCATGGCCAGCACGACATCGTTGCCATTTTGTACTGGGGCGTACTTCTCCGGTGCGGCTTCAAACCGCTTGCGGGCCGCCACGCTGGAGAAAATGTACGCTTGCCCCTCGTACGTGAGTCGAATGTCCGGATTGCCGGCTGCCCAACGATTGTTCTCGTGCAATTCAACCGGGCAATATCCTTTCATCGCAGTGCGGAGCGTATTATCCACTCTGGCCGCTTGTTGCTCAAAACTAGTGTTTTGAAGACGGTTGTCGCCTACTGCTTCGGGTCCCAGGGATGCGTTCCAGTTGGCCCGCATGCGCGGTTCAAGATCGCTTGCGCTGGGGGGATCGTTTGTCGCGACCGCATCTGCTCCGCGTCGCGAAAGTGAACTGCCCTTGTTTTTGTTCGGAGTAGGCGGCGGTTGCGATGGCGAAGGAGAAGGTGCCGCGTCGGGGAGCAGAGACGGGAATTTATCCGTGGGAATACCTTTATCTGGCGCGTGGGCCGGTTCCGCCCCGGGTGTTAGGGGGGTGATGGGTGTCAGAACGTCTGGCTGTTTTCCTGAAAGTGGATCCTTGGACGGGGTCAAAAGGCCATCGGCCTTGGGCGCCGTATTCAAGGGCGGGGTGATCTCGAAACCGGGAGGAATGCCCGGTACCCCTTGTGGAATCGGCGTCTGCTCCCCCGGGCCCGGACGTACGCCTGGCCTAGCCCCGCTTTCGGGCAGGACAGGTGTTGGCGGCAAGACCGATTCTCCCGTTCCACCCGATATGGCTGGTCGGGCAGGTACGGCTTCGGCACGTGGAAGCTGCGCTTCCGGCATTGCCGGCGGCGTGGGAAGGACCGTGCCTCCCACCGCGTCGGCGTCTCGCTGCTCGGGCCGTGGTTGTAAAGGCCATTGCCGCCAGTTCGTGTCGTTGAACCCGAAAGTCGCCGGGTTGATCTGGCACTGACCGGGGGAATTGCAGGTCGGTCGGATTGAGTATGATTGGGCATGTCCCGTTGCCTGCGGCATGAGGCCGAGCAACAGCGCGCCCAAAACGCTCGATGTTATGGTGCAGTGCGATGATCTCATTTGCTATTGTCCATTGCGGGTGCGGTTGTAGTTGCGGCCCATGGTCTGGAAGCCGCG
>CAZTPX010000399.1:0-4020 GCA_964615095.1 uncultured Planctomycetaceae bacterium
CGCTGTTTGTGGCTTCGTTCATGCGTGGCTCTCGGTACTCATCTCTGCCAACGGGAGGCGTAGTGGTCGCCGCCCGTTCCATTGTCATACGGGTTGAATTGTCATCAGTTTATCATAGTCCCACGCCCAGCAGTGCCAAGCGGCGACGGCGCAGCCGCTTTGCCACTACGCCGTGTTGGGCGAATTATCCTCGGACCACATTTGCCAGAACCTCGCAGTCGCAGTACCCGCCCAGGTTACGGATTGCTTCAAGTACCTGTTTCGCACCGCCAGTCGCCTGCCCGTGCAACCATTTCTCTGTCTGGCGCAGAGTATGGTCGCAGGGAGATTGCACAAGACAACTCTCCAGGTGGGCACCCAGGGTGGCAAGCTGTTCGGGAGTGAGAGTAAGCTCGGTCCACTTTGATTCGTATTCCTTGAGCAATGCCAGCCTTTTCATATCCTTCTTGTCCGGTTTTCCCGCCAGCGACATCGCCCGCTCAAGCGCCACCCGCGCTGCACTGTAACTGAGAAGGCATTCTTCCGCTTGCGAAAGCAGCCGCAAAGCCTCGACATCGTGGTCATGCTCCTGCACGTATTCCCGGAGTCCCATGCGGGCTTCCAACAGGAAGGGGACTGCTTTCTTGGCCGGTGCGCGTCGCTCATACGATCCCTGCATGGCGAGTCGCTGTCCGGCGATCAAAGTCTCGCGTAGTTGCTGAAGAGGCTTGCTCATTGATTCCATCTCGCCCAACGGAAGGCACGGCGGTCGCCGCAGCCGGCCACTTTACACGGGTTGAATCTCCAATCAGCTTACCATGCTCCCACGTTCCACGCTACCAGGCGGCGACTTCCGCTGCCGCCGTGCCGTGTTGGCCGAAATGACCCCGCCTAGCCGTCGGGATCGTAGGCGATCACGCAACACGGCAAATTTCTCTTGAGCCTGTCCACGCCTTCTTGGGTCACATTTGTCTTGCCGATGTAAACGTGCTTTAAACGCGAACAATGATGAAGCCTCTCGAGGCTGGCGTCGGAAATCTTGCAGTCCGTCGCAACGATAAACTCAAGGTTCTCCAGTCCACCCAATGCGAGAATGTTGGCGACCTCGTTATCGCCGACTCCCGATCCTAATGCGATATAGTTTACGGAACCGGGAAGTATGTTGCCAGACATCGCAGCTCTAGATGCACCACACGACTCGATTTTCGCGATGAGCCGTGTATTCGACCAAAAACTGAAAGCCTGGAAGGATACGAAGATTACCGCCGTTGTGGCAAGAAGTGAAAAGGCCGCGTAGCCCTTACGCCCGAAGCGCTTGCAGAACAGGAGTGTTTCAACGGCACCCCAAAGGAAGAGCACCGACATGCCAGCAAACGGCATCCGGATCAGGCACAACAGGAGCACGACGGCGGTAAGCGAGCTTCGTAGTTTAGTCGCCACAATCAACCTCTCGGCTCGGCCAACGGCAGGTGCTGGTCGTCAGCGAAGCTGACCGCCGAAGGCGGCTTTGCGACCGCGCCTTGTTGGCACTGGCCCCTAACGATTTTGGCGGTTGCGTCCCTCGATGTCCAAACTCCGATCATATTCTAATCGAACCGGGCTTCCGTCTTCAACCGTCATGACCATTCCAAAGACCTTGTTGTCAGGCCGATGCAGGAAGTCCCATATCTTCTGCACACGGTCTGGCACAGGTTCTGGGAAGTCGACTTCATGTGTCGGCCACCCAGCTTCGGGCGGATTGGCTTCCGGTATCGATATAGAGAAGCCCTTGTCGAAGATGTATGCGCATTCGATGTAGTATGAACTGCCAGAATCGAAGCGAAACGTGAAGGCACCGCTGCCTCCGAGAGCCAGATCTGGGCCTCGCCCTCGGATCGCTTTTTTCATCGCATCAGCCAGGTAGCCGCAAACCGCCTTGTCAGTGCATATCACTCGCTGTTGGCCGTAGTCAATCTGAAAGTTGCTGATTTTCGGCTGCGACTTGCCATCGAGAAAACCCATCATTTCTCGTCCGGCGACGAAGCTGGTGTGCCAATGCCACATTCCAACAACTACGAGAGTAATTGCCACGAGGACGCCGATTCCTCTTGCCGCCTGAAACCCAAGGCCCGGCTTGAGCCGTGACAGGCCGATCCCCAGTAACCCAGGCAGGATCGGCAAGGCGAATACGAGGTAAGCCACTCCAAGCAAATGCCTTCCGGCCAAGCAGAAGCATAGCAGCGGCCATACCAAGCCCCAAATAACAGTCCCTAGCCCGCAACGAAACCCAAGAGATGACCCTGGGGCGGAAAGACTCAGGGCGATGGAGATGATCCCGCAGAAGACGCCCGCGGCCACGGGGATGAACAGCACGATCACGCCGCTTGCACCGAAATCGGGGGTGGCAAAAAGTACCATCGCTTGTCCCTAGGATCGTGCCTGTGCCAACGGTCAGGCCGAGCCGTCAGCCGTAGGCTGATCCGCCGAAGGCGGACTCTGCGGCTGGCCGGTGTTGGACGCACTATCCTTAATAGGCTTCGACTCCAGGCTTGCCACCCATTTATCGTACCGTTCCTTGTGGATGGCCTGAGCCTCGGCCCTCGATTCCTCGATAACGTCACGGCCTTGGGTTGCGATGATATGGTCGCGCACAGTGCTGTTATAGCCCCGAGCAAAGTCCCGCTTCTCTTCCCAGACCGCGCAATGCCCGAAGTCGTCAACGATCATGCCGAGGCGTTCCTTTACGAATCGGCAGAAATCCTTGCCGCCGCGTCCTCCACTTCCAAGCCACTTGTAGCGAAGCACACCGGCGGCTATGTCGCGCGTTGCGGTCTGAATGCCTTCTTGTTCAGCGTCCGACATCAACAAATCTCCGGTCGTCCAACGGTTAGGCCAAGCCGTCAGCGAAGCTGATCCGCCGAAGGCGGACTTTGCGGCTGGCCGGTGTTAGGCCGGATGTACATTAAACGCCCCAAGCGTAAAACGGTGAAAGCCGCCGATGTAATCGGCCTCAATCTGGGCGTACTCAACCACACATTCGCCGCGGGGAAGTTGCACATTTACAAAGTCATCTGGTTGCAATCCCGCCAAGCCATCAGCGGCGGAGTTCATAAGTAGGTAATCGGTGCAATCGCTGCTCCAGCGGAGCGGGTCGGTCCATTGGGCACTCTCAAACTGGTCCAGACGTGGCCACCAACCGCCGCATGCAACAATTTTGCTGGCGGGATTCCAGGAAACCTGATCCCATTCGGTGTATAGAACAAGGGCAAGCCCCTTGCCAACCTCGATGAGGCCACGACCGGGCCATGCCGCCAAGCACGCACGGTCGTAGTCCGTCTTTGGATTCTCGGTATTCAAGTCAGCGTAGTGGCCAGACGACGCATCGACAGCCCCACGCCATAATTGAACCAAGCTCAAAGGAACCAGAATGGGCGGCGCACCGGAGAAGTCGAGCCAGCGTGTCATGTGAAATTACCCGGTTATGCGGCCTAACGGGATGCCTGTTTGACGGCAACGCCGTCCGCGAAGCGGCGCAGCAAACAGGCGTTGTTGGCCCTTATCCTATAATGTCGCGGTTTCCACGGCCGCGAAACATCTCCACGGCGTCGGTGTACTCATCCGTGCCTGGCAAAGGGGATCTCTTTAGCGCCAAGATGAACTCGTCGGGCGGTACGTACTTATGTTGCTCCACGTAATGGGTGACCATTTCCGGGGCAACAAAAAGCACAGGCCCATCCGGAACTCCGAAGTTGCCAACGGCGTAAAAGTGGCCGCAAAACTCACAATTGTGCAAGCCGCCGAAACTGCCCCAATCCAGCGCACGGGTACTCTCCCCGCAGCGTTGCGTGAACTCTCGCAGTCGCTCAATGACCATCGCAGGCACAGTACCTTGCGGAAAGGGATATTGCGGGTGCAGCCAGCCAACCGCACGGACATGTTCCCCTGAAGCCACCATCGTCTTGCGGCCCATCTCTGGACAGAAGGACATTATCATACTCTCCGCTCGGCCAACGGGTCGGCCGGCCGACGCCGTATTCTCTGACGCCAGCCAGGCCGGCGCTT
>CAZTPX010000400.1:0-3985 GCA_964615095.1 uncultured Planctomycetaceae bacterium
ACACTTCGCCGCCCGGCGTATGGTGCAGCAGTTCGCTGTAACCCCGCAGTCGCCCGTGACTGCCCCGCCTGTCGGGCATCTTCACAAGGCGATATTTCTTCAGAAAGGCCCGCAGCACTTTCTCCGCATCGCGATAGGACGTGCCGCGAAAAACGTTCGACCAGCCGGGGGCGTGGTCCTGCTCCGGTTTCCAAACGAAACGCGGAAAACTGCACCAGCCGACGTTCATCTCCTCCGAGCCCTCGGCCGGGTAGATCGAAAGGCACATCATGTGCGACGGCGCCTGCCGCCGGGACTCGCCCGGCCGCCAGGGCGACTCGACATCGCGTGTGGCCTGGATCTTCGCCCACCGGAACGAGTCATGCTCGTTGCTGGCCGGGGCTTGATCGAACTGGCAGTCCTCGCCCCGGAACTCCGTAACCTCGCTGACGGAAACGATTGGCAGAGACAGCGCGAACCGCCGCGTGTCCTCCAGCTTCTGGCGGATTTGGCGGCGGGTCCAGTCCTGACGGGCTTCAATGTGATAATGGATGGTTAATCCCATGGGATTCTCTTGGGTAGATGGGCCGATGGGTCGGCCTCTGGTGGACGAAACCTGAGAAAGGCGATACAAATGACACCTGCGCCGCTTCACGCGGGCGTCGGCTCCAAGACGGTACCGATGCGGTTCACCAGGACCGGGCCGGGCACGGTCACGCTGTTGATCTCGGCCGTTTTTATCCAGTCGATCGCCGTGTACTGGACGCGAACTAACGAGAGGCCGCTCTTGCAGAGGAAATACCGCTTCCGCCGCGGTCGGGATTCGACGGTAAACGGCCCCTGGCTACCCTGGTAGTCCCAGCCATCGTGCAAGAGCACTTGGCTGCCTGGTCCCAGCCGGGTCCGCATCGTGACGGCGGCAGCCGCCTCGACAAGACCCGCTTGTTGGTAATCCCTGGGCCGCTCAATCTCCAGGGTGATCCCCTGGGCGCGACATTCATCGGGACTGAGGGCAATCCCGGCGAGCGAGCGAAGGGCCGCGATCTTCCAGCCGCACCCGATGTCAACCACTCGGCGCACATAGTCGGTCCAGCCGCCGTCGATGCCTCCGCCAATGCCGCTGACGTTCAGAATGCACTTGCGACCCTGGATGAGCACCGGAACGTAGCTGTATCCCTTCTCGGGGAGAATTTCGATCTGGGCCTTGGGAATCGCGAGATAGAAGCTGATCCCCGCCTTGGATGTCCAGAACTTGTTGCCGCTCTTACGGTAGTGTTTGAACTCGAACAGTTCGCTTTTCTTCGCGACGATGTTCAGATGGTCGAAATCGTAGGCCGGTTCACCCATTTTGACACCGGCCACGACGATGAGGTGGTTGCCAGGCGGAAGATCAACCCGGTAACCCTCTTCCACCTCGAATCTTTCACCCGCCAGATCCATACGCATCTTGATTCTCCTCGGTCTGTTGCTGCCCGATCAGACGGGCATAATCAGCTTCGTCCAGGCAATGGGTTTCATAGGGCAGGGACTCCAGGTAAGTGGCATCCACCGTCACCGCGCAATAGGCGCCGTTGGCCTTCCAGATGGCCAGCGAGAGGCGTTCGGTGAACTCTTCCTCGCTCTCGCCGCCGCAAAGCTGGCCTTCGGCAGAAGCAGTTAGATCTTCGCCGTTGTCGCACCAGTCCTGAAACGGCCACTCTTCTCCGGCCGCAGCCTTGATTGTCTCGATCCGTGCCAATTCGTGGCCGGAAATCGTCACGCTCATTTCATAGGCTCTGCTCATCGCCTTGTCTCCTGGATTTTTCGATGGAAACGGTTCGGGGTGGCCGTTCTTGCGTCCACCCATTAGATGTTCAACTCGGGGAGCGCGAATTCCTCGCCCGAGGTCGAGACGCCGTGCAGCGCCCCGGCATCGTTGCCTTCGCTGTCCCGTGCCGCGTAAACCGTCGTGCCGTTGTCGAGCACGAAGACCACGCCGGTGAAGCCCCACATGAGTCGTCGGCACTCGTCGCGATTCAGGTAGCGGACCTCGACGATCCGACGGTTCAGCAGTCTTTCGCGGGCTGCCTTCTCGCAGGCAGCCATGAATTGGTCATGTGTCGGTTGGCGTCCTTTCGCCATGTTCGGTATCCCTTTGGGTGTGGCGTCGTTGGCGATACGCGTATTTGTTGAAAGACAGGGGACCGGCGGCACCGATATTTCAGTGCCGCGCCGGTCCCCTTGTACTGCATTGCTTACGGCGAAATCCTGGGTCAGCGAGCGACCGTCTCCTGGTAACCTTTAACGGTCTTGGAATCGATCAACTTTGTGGCATGCTTGGCTGCGGTGTCGGCGTCGGCCAGCGTCTTGGTCTGCGTTTGGCCGGCGGTGCCGATCCGCCCGAAGCGAACCGTAACCTCGTTGCCGCTGACGCCAATTTCCCAGAATTTGGCGGAGTTGCCGCCGACGAACTCGAAGTAACGCTTCATACTGAACTCTCCTGTGCTGTTGGAAATAGTGGATAAATGAATTTGCCGAGACTTTCGACATCCTTGAGTCGTCCACAAAGCGGCACATCAGGTCGACGTGGGCGTCTCGGCATCCGACCGCACCCGTACGAAGGACGGAAATCGGGGCACGCCGCGATCGGTGAGTTCCTGGTAACGGAAGGTGATGATGCTGCCCACTGGCGGCGGGGTCTGCCGCTGGGCGTCAGTGAAGCCCGTGCCCACGGAGAAGGTCAGTCCGCTGGGTAATTCCACGACCACCGCGCCCAGCCGACCGGTGTGCCGTCCCCGGCCAGGCAGATGTTCAACGACGCGCGCCTCAGCATCGTGCATGCTCTTGATTTTGAGCAAGGTGGTCGAGCGACCGGCCTCATACTGCGATTCCGGCTGCCTGAGCATTAGACCTTCGCCGCCGAGGGATTCGATCCGGGCGAGTTCGGCCTTCAGGCCCTTGATGCCCGTACAGCACACCTGATCGAGCACCGTGGCGTACTGCGGACGGTGTTGCCGGATCATCTCGAACAGGGCCTTCTGCCGCTCCTCGAAGGGGCCGTTGACGCCGGGAGCGTCGAATAACACATACTTGATCTGCCGCCAATGTTCGCTCTGATCGTGGCGGCGGACGATGCTCATGGTACGTTGGAATGCCTTGCGATCCAGCCACAACTCACCGTCCAGGGGTACGCTGGGCAGTCCGGCCGTGAACCAGGCGGGCGCATGGTAGATATTGCCCTGCCGTGAGAGGAACTGTTGGCCGTTCCACCACGCCCGCACGCCATCGAGCTTCTCGCTCATCCACCAGCCGGTAAGATCCGAGTCGTTGTCCCACGGCTGGGCCAGAAGTAACTTGGGTACGGCCGTCGTGTTGTTCGTCGCGCTGACGGCGGCAGGTGCAGACAATGAGCCAATCCGGTCACGTTCTGCCTGTTCACCGCGCATAAGCCGCAGGTGTTTGCAGGTGCGGCGTTCGATGGGAAGCGATTGGTTCCTCCACGCTGGGCACGAGCAGGAATAGACCCCGTTCACGTTCTTGAGAATGTACGGCGCACGGGCCGACCCTTGCACCTGGGCAGATTCGCCGTCTTTCAAATCGGGCATGTTGTTGATCCTTGACTGAAAAGTGCTGGCAGATATTGGAAAAACTCCCAACCCGGGAGAGACCCGGTCAGCGAAGACCCGAAGCTTACGATGGGGTATGTCCTAGCTCCCGTAGTTTTTCAAGGGCCGCCGCATCGGACGGATAGCGGCAACAGAGGCCGCACCGCTCAACCTTGGCTCCGTCCGGCAGGCGGCCGTTCTCCAGATGGGCCAGAATGCCTGGTGTGCCGGAACAGAAAAAGCCCGGTTTCTCACATTCACAACGGTACTCGTTGTCCGGGCCTGAATCATTGGACTCGTCCGCGTCGGGCTCCAGCAGGCTTGCAATACCGTATTGATCGTGGGCCTGATCCGCGATTTCATCCAGCAAAACGAGGACGCCCTGTAAAAGCTCTTCGTCCTTGGGGGATTCCGCGCGATAC
>CAZTPX010000401.1:0-3969 GCA_964615095.1 uncultured Planctomycetaceae bacterium
CCCATCAGGTTCACAATCCGATGGACGGCCAGATCCCGGCCGATCTCCTCCAAGGCGATGGGGCAGGAATGCTCATGCTGGCACTCGCCACATAGCCGGCATTCCAAAGCCACAATCAAGGGCATGTCGATTGCCACCAAGTCAGCCCCACAAATAATGGCCTTGGCTAAGTGTTCCGCCTGCGCGATCCCACCCGAGGCAATCAGGGTGATCTCATCCCGCAGGCCACCCTTGACCAGCGACGTGTGAACGTCGCGGAGCACGTCGCGCATGTGGCGCGGCGCAAACGTATCCGGCACACTCCGTGTGCCGCCGTCCATCGGCAGACGGAGTGTGCCGGATACATGGGAAGCTGTCTCCCGCCCATGCGAGTCGAACACCAGATGGACCACTTCGGCGCCTTGCCGGGCCAATTCCAAGACGCGCTGGGCCGCCGCCGGCGTGGCCGTTAGGCGGATGGCCACGATCTGACTGGGATTCTGAGCCTTCAGCGAGGATTGAACCTGCATGACGTTCTCACTGTCCGGCACCATCACCAGCGGCGCCTTCCAATCTCCCTCTCCTTTTGGGAGAGGGCCGGGGTGAGGGGTGCTTGCTCCGCCCTTACCCCCTGCCCCTCTCCCGGAAGGAGAGGGGAGACGCTCTTCGTCCAAGAGCGGCAGCACGTGCCCGTGGGCCGCTTCGCCCCAGAACGGCTCGCGATCACCCGATCCGACTACGGCCATCGTTCCCAGTTCCGAGGCCGCCTCGACAATCGCCGCCAGGACCGGCCCCCGCCGCCAATGCTGGGAAACTACGTCGAAAAGGATGGGAATCGGCAATTCCAGCAGAGGCGGAGATGCAGCCGTCAGCCGCTCCTCGTGGAACGTCAAGTGGGGCAGTTTCCGGCCGATATCCACGCTGGTGCTGATGTACTCGCGGCCGTGGATGCCGTCGCGTGTGGGCCGCACAATTTCCGACATGTCAGTCCACATCGAGTCGAAGCCCGGTCCGCTGAACGGGCCGCCGTAGCCCGATCCCGACACCGGAATCCGCCCCGTCTCGGCCTGGAACCATGTCGAGAGGATGATCTCGGGAGTGTAATAGGAGTCGCCCAGCCGCTTGAACTCTGGGTTCATCACCCGCGTGAGGATATTCTTTGTGCAGTTCTGCACGCAGCTCAGGCAGCCCTTGCACTGGTAAATATAGTCCAGATAGCCGACGTCATCGCGAAGCGTGTCGGCCTCGTCGCGATAGAATCCGTAGACACAGCCGCGCTTCACGCAGTTGTGGCAGGAGGAACAATCTTCGCGCCAGTCGACAATGCCCAGTTTGCCCACGGGACGAAATCGCCCCGCGGCAGGCTTGCTGTGGATGACGTACTTGGCAGGCACGGCTAAGTCCCCAATCCGGATTTCTCGATGATTTCCAGCGCGGCGTCCGGATCGCCATCAACGCCAATGGAGAAGCCGCGCAACCCCTTGGTCCCGCTGAGTCGCTTGACGGTTTCGATGGCCAGATCGATCGCCGCACGGCGACGGCCCGCGGCATCGCTCTTCACAGCGACTTGCTGCAACACCGCATCCGGGATCCGCGGCAAGGGACGCCGCTTTGCCCGAACATGTTCCAACACATGCTCGCCAAGCGGTTCAATGCCGGCCACGATGGCTGCTTTTTCGTGCAGCCCGCGGCGGCTTACTTCGGCCCACCAGGCGGTGAAACGCTCCGTATCATAGACCGGTTGACTGACGAGGAACCCGGCGCCCGCGGAGACCTTCTTGCCTAGCCGCATCATCTGAAGTTCCAGTGGATCGGCGTTGGGCGAAGCTACCGCACCAAGGCAGAAGGATTCCGTCCCGGCAAATGCACCTTCGCCAACCAATGCGCCATCACTGGCCAGGTTGGCACACGTTTGCAGCAGTTGGATTACGTCGATGTCGTAGACGTTCTTGGCGGAGCGGAATTGTCCGAGCGTCTGGTGCGTTCCACTGGTGCAGAGGATATTGCGAATACCCAGGGCTTGGGCGCCGAGCACTTCGGAGACCAGCGCGATGCGGTTTCGATCGCGGGTGGTAACGTGCAGGACTGGTTCGACGCCTTGCCCGGCCACCAGCGAAGCGGCGGCCAATGCGGCCATGCCCACGCGGTCGCGATTGTCGCTGATGCCCAAGGCGTGAACCTTGCCGGCGAAACGCTTGGCCAACTGCTGCACCCCGGCCGGTGTTGACTCCGCAGGCGGCGAAATCTCCGCCAAAAGGACGCGTCCGCCCGATACCAGACGCTGCTGCAAGTCCGTCGCTTTGTTCATCGATTCCTCTTCCTCATCCAACCGTGCGGAGCGAACTGTCGCCCAGCAGACAGAGTTGTGCAACCGTCTCTTCGACCAACTGCTTCAGCCGCTCAGATGGGTCGTTGGGCGAACAATGCACCAACACGGCCCGGTCCGGCTCCATGCCGATTTCCGCCAGAAGCCGCCGCACAGCCCCGATGCGAATCTCCGCGCGATAATTCCCCTGTGCCAGATGGCAGTCACCCTTGGGACAGGCGACGATGCAAATCCCCCGTCCGCCGCCCTCCAAGGCGTGCATCAAGTACTGCGTGTCCACCTTGCCGCTGCACGGGATCTCATGCACCATAACACGGGCGCCGTCGTGGTTCCACTGGCGCGGCAACATTCCCGCTTGGGCCATGCAGTTAGCGCAGACATATACGAGCACGTCAGGACAGACAGACTGCGACATGAAACCGCCTAGCGGAGGAGAGTCAATTCCCAGATCAACACGAAACAAGCACGGCCTTCGCCCTTGACCAATCCGCTTTTCAGATCGTATCCTTCAAGGCGAAAACGTTCATTATACACCGAACTCGGCAATGTCAACCGGCGAAACTCTTAATACTTACCATAATGAAAGGTCATAATGCTGGCGTTAGGTTTGTTAATGATGCTCGAAAGAATATGGCAACAAAAATATGCTTAAATCGCATCTTCGCTTGAAGCTGTGCGGTACAGTCACAACAACCCCAAGTAGCCCAGGAAGTTCATAATCCACGGTGGTGTCCACGGGTTCCATGTGGGGTAGTTGGCAGACAAGGTGGACAAAGCCAAGAGCGCCAGTCCCACTCCCCGCATCCAGCGGCGATGGCTCAGCAGGTCGGCCGCGGGCAGCATGAGCACCAGCCACATTGGCGCCATCCAAAAGACCCAGCGAAACGCGCTGGCGCTGCCGCCGTAGTTGCGATCGACCGACGGATACCAAATGTAAAACGCGAGGCAGACAAGCGTCACTCCCGCGACCATAGACGCACAAAGTCGCAGACGTCGCTCGCCCCGCAGCAGCCACAGGCCGCCGCCCAACAGACTGAGCAACCAGACGGGCGTGAGCGAAAAAATGCCGTGATGCCCGGCCAGCACGTGGAAAGAGTAGACCGCGGCCGATTTCTCGCCCTGGTCGATCCCCTGCCGGTTAGCCCAGTACGAGCCGGGATAGTCATACCAGTTGTCGCCCGCGCTGCGGTGCATCTGGGCAGGCTTCCAGCTTCCGACAGCAATCCAGTTCGTGGCCAAGAATGCCGCGGTCACCAGCAGGGCAGGCGGCAGGTACGCAAGCAACGTTTTTTTCGGCGCCAGCCAGAGAATGACCGCGCTGGCCGCCGCGGAAAAGAGCGCCGCGGGGATCTCATTGGCCACCAGCAGCGCACTGCAGAACCCCGCCACGATGAACGTCCACGTGCGGCGGTCGCCGTCGAACCAGATCCGCACCAGGGCCTCCAGGAGCACCGCCGTGCAGGCCGCCGCGGGCAAGTGATTGGTAATCGTCGTCGCAAACGTCGCCAGGAACGTGCCGAATACGCAACTTGCCATCACTAGGATCCGGCCCCAGTCGGTCGTGCCTAGCCGCTCGACAAGCCGGGCCGTAAAGACGAAAATCAGCAATAGGCAGGCCCCGTTGATCGTAATCAGCATGAAGCGGCCAATTTCGTAGGGGTGCG
>CAZTPX010000402.1:0-3839 GCA_964615095.1 uncultured Planctomycetaceae bacterium
CCGTGGTCGCCGACCGCCAGGGTCGAGACTGAGAACGTGGCCACGTCGGAATATACAGTCGCGTAACCGAGGTCGGTCGTCCCGTCGTAGAAATCCACCGTCCCGTTCGGATACCCCGAATCCAGGGGGGTGACGTTCGCCCAGAGGGTAATCTGCTGGCCGAGGACACTCGTCGGTCCGCAGGACGCGCTGAGCGTCGTGGCGGTCGCGGTGCTGAAATCGACCGTAATAGACATGCTGCCCACCAGCGACGGAGAACCGCCGCCGTTGACGAGAGAGACGTTGATGGTCGGTGTCGGTATGCCGGCCGTGTAGACGTGCGTCACCTGGCCGTCCAGGGCGTTGAGCTGATCGGCCGTGAAGGTCGTCGTGTCGGCGTTCGGGCCAACTTCGTCACCCCAATCGATGACGTACTGGATCGCGCTGCCCGAGCCGAAATCGGTCGAGCCGTCGCCCAACGAGAGATAGTAGGTATCGCCCGCCGTAACCGTGGGGTCACCGCTGAGCGACAGGGGGAAAGCGGGGGCCGTATTATCGACCCGCACGCTCAGGCTGCCGACGTTGCCCGGCATGTAACGCGCGAGCATGCCTTCGTTGCTCGACGACTGGCTGCCGACGTTCGGCCCCGCAACGCCCGCGGCCACGATCCGGCCGTCCGGCTCGATCGCCAGGCTGTTGATCCTGCTTTGCAGGCCGCTGAATTGCTGTACGACGACTCCGCCTGCGAAACTTGTGTCCAACGAACCGTTCAAATCGAAACGCGCGAGTGAGAACGAATGATTAGAAGAGCCCATGCCGCCCACGAGGATCTTGCCGTCGGCCTGGACGGCCAGGCAGTAGCCGCTCAGCGGCGTCAAGGAGGAGTCGGTCACCACGCCGTCGTCGCCGAAGTTCGCGTCGCGCGAACCGTCGGGCAAGTAGCGCACCAGGTCCAGAGGATCGGAAACGCTGTCTTGATAGCCCGCCACCACAACGGCGCCGTCCGGCGTGACAGCAACGTCGCAGACGTGGTCCGCCAAAGCACTGTTACCCAGATTGTCGATAACCTCGCCACCCGTACCGAAGCCGGTTTGCAGATTGCCCGACGAGTCGTAGCGCAACACGCCGAACTCAACCCCGCTCTCCTGCTGGTTGATGACGGTTGCCGCCAGGGCGATGCTGTCATCGGCCCCCAGGGCCATGGCGCATGGGTCCTCAGTGGAAACGCTCAGCCCGGCGGTGAGCCAGCCGCCGGCATCGCCAAAGGACGTGTTAAGCGAACCGTCGGAATTGTACGAAACCATACCCAGGTCGGTAGAACCGGAGAGCGAAACAAAGCCCGCCACGACGATTTCGCCGCTGGATTGCACGGCGATGCGGCAAGGCGTGAAGGAATGGTTGTCGAAGACCGAGTCCCCTGGACCTACCACGAAGGACGTATCGAGCGAGCCGTCCATGTTGTAGCGGACGACGGAGAATCCGCCGGCCGCCATTCCGGCGACGAGAATGTCGCAACTGCCGTCGTCCATCGGCTCCACGGCCAGTGCCGCCACGCTGGTCAGCCCGCTGGGGGCGAATTGCACGTCCTCACTTCCGTTCACATTGTAGCGGGCGACGAAAACGCCGCCGCCAGGTCCGGGGCCGGCAGCCACGATCTTGCCGTCCGGCTGGACGGTCATGGCGCTGAACCCGTAGCAGGCCGCTGCCGGACTGGTGAAGGAAAAACCGTTGTCCTGGCTGCCGGCCGTGCCCTCGGAGACGGTTGCGTTATACGTTGTAACTCCGTCCGTCGCGGAGGCGGTAATGGTATAGGAATTGTTTGTCGTGTAAATATGCTCGACCGTTGCCGGATCGTCGGAGATGGTCTGTGATTCGTCGCCCCAGTTGATGGTCCAACTGGTAATCGGGTTGTTTACAGGGCCGATGGTCGAGAGATCGAGGGTATAAGGCATGCCGGCATTGACCGTCGACGCGCCCGCGATGGCGACGGGGGTTGCCACGACCTGCTGGGAATAGATCGGCGAGGTGCCTTGGGGAAAATTGGAATCGCCGCTGTAGTAAGCTGTAATCGCGTGGTCGCCGACGGCCAGCGCGGAGGTGGTAAAGCTCACCTGGTCCGTCAGCGCAGTGATCTGGATTACGTCCAACGGGGTTGTACTCGTGCCGTCGTAGAAGGTCACGGTCCCTGTCGGCAAGGCACCCGAACTCGTTTCCCCGCACACGGTCGCTTGCAGGGTGATCGGTTGCCCATAGACCGAGTCGCTCAGCGACGAATCGACGACGACCGTGCCGGGTCGGACGAGCGCCACGTCGGGGCCGTCGCCGTAGATTCCTCGATAATCATAGGTGATCTGATACGATACTCCGGCAACCGAGACCGCGGCGCCTTCGAGCAATCCGTTGAACGTGCCCGTGACGTGGTTGGAGCCAAGATTGCGGATCAGCACGATCGGGCTCGGGTCGCCGTCGGTGCCCGTGCTGGAACTGGACACGTCGAGATTGGCGCCGCCCAAGTTGATGTTGCCAGTCACCTGGGTCTGGCTATAATCCGACCCGGGCGTCGTGCCGTCAACGGTCACGGCGTAGGAGGAGCCGGACTCGAGGGTTAGCCCGCTCGCTTGCAGGATGCCGGCCGAGACGTCGCCGGGCGCCAAGGTCGCGCCGTCGGCAACGTTCAGGCTGCCGCCAATCTGGCCGTCGACGGTCAGGGAACTCGTCTCGCAGTTGGAACCGTCGATCTGGAGGTTTCCGCCGCCGCTGATACTGCTAATTGGGCTGTCGATCGACATGCTGTAGGACTGCGTTTCGATCGTGGCGGTCGCACCACAATCGATGGTCACCGTGCGCAGGGGGTTCAGGGCAATGCCGTTGGCGTCCGCCTGAAGCGTACCGCCGCTGCCGCCGAAGACCAACGGTCCCGACTCATCGCCCAAGGCCGCATCCGCATTGATGCCAAGCGTGCCGGCGTAGATGTTCGTGCCCCCCGTGTAGATGTTTTGACCGCTGAGCGTGAGGGTGCCGGCGTTGCTGTTCCCCACGGTCCCCAGCGCTAACGTCCCGCTGCCGTTGATCACGCCCGCGAACGTGCTCGAACCGCCGGAGGTGGTGTTGACGGTAAGTTGACAACCGCCGTTCAGCGTGATCCCGCTACCGGAACTGCCCGCGAGCGTGCCGATGGTTTGATTCGCGTTGATGAGAAGCGCGGAGCCCGCGCCGTTGAGGGATAAAACCGTGCCGTTGGGCAGCGCTTGTGAAACGTTTGCCACCAACGTGGTCCCGTTGATTGCCGTGCTGCCGGAGTAGCCATTCGCGGCTGAAAAGGTCGCCGTGCCGGTGCCATCGATCGCCACTCCGCCGCTGCCGCTAATGGCACCCAAGGTCAGCAGGCCGCCGCTGGGGTAGACGGCCAAGAAGCCGTTGTCGAGGATTGCGCCGGGCAGCGAGCCGCCGACTTGCAGCGTGCCGGCGGTGATCGTCGTCAGGCCGGAGACGTAATTGTTCGTGGCCGACAGGATTACGGTCCCGTTGGGATTCCCGCCGCTGCCGTCGGTTGGGTTGATCGTGATCGATCCGCCGCCGGTGATCGTGTTGGGGACCACCAGGGCCGTGGCGGCATACAGGGCCAAGCCGCCACTGTCGGTGATCGGGCCGCATACGGAACCGTTGCCGCCGCTGCTGCCCAGTTGCAGCGTGGCCCCGCTGTTGATGGTCGTCCCGCCGCCATAGGTGTTCGCTCCCGTAAGCGTCAGGACCCCGCTGCCGGTCACGAGCAGGCTGCCGCTGCCGCTGATCACGCCCGCAAAGGTGTCCGGCGAGCCGGTGGTGGTCTTGACGGTCAAGGTGCAAGTCGGGTAAAAGAG
>CAZTPX010000403.1:0-3634 GCA_964615095.1 uncultured Planctomycetaceae bacterium
CCATCAAACTAGCCAATGTCAATTTGTACAAGTAATTTTGACGCACACGCTTAACGCCAGCGTCGGTGGCTTTCGTGCCGGTGAGGCGCAACTCTCGGAGTTGGACCATCCCCGCGAGGTTTACCAGCCCTGCGTCGGTGATCTGCGGACAGTCGATGGCCAACACTTGAAGCTGGGGCAGGCTCGCGGTACGTTTCAGTCCCCCATCCGTAACCCGCGTGCCGATAAGCCATAACTGTTGGAGTTGATTCAGCCCAGCGAGGCGTGTCAGCCCCGCATCCGTAACCTCTCCCCTAAGTGTCAAGCCTTGAAGATTGGCCAATCCCGCAAGGAATGCCAGCCTTGCATCTGTGAAGTCGTCGTCGCGGAGAATCAGCCATCGGAGATGGTCCAGTCGCCTAAGCGGAACTAGGTCGTTGTCATTTTCGGCAAACCACGCCCATCCAAGGTCCACCAACACGACATCGGCGAAGAAATCCTCTCCCAACCGGACTCGCAGCCGTGTGGCTTCAGGTGGTTGTGCATCTTGCAGACGTAAGTCGTCCTTATCACACTTCCTATCGTATGTGATGCTTGCGCCCAATTCCCTAATCGCCGCCACCGCGGCCTCCTGCTCCCTCGCCTTCTTCACCTCCAGGCCGAGCCAACTGAACGGCAAAGCAACGGCCACGGTCAGCACCAGCAGTGTGCGAATCCCGAAGTGGAACCGCCATCGGAAGACCAGGGCAACGAGCCACCATAGCAGGAGCACCCCCAGCACAACACCCGCCGCGGCAACCGCCACAAGCACGGCGTAGCCCTTGTGCCAGGCCGGCCAGCCGAAGTGATTGGACAGAAACAGCAAACCCGTCACGGCCAGCGATCCGCAGACCAGCCACCCAGGCGTGGGGCAATACCAGCGACGTTTCTCAGCAGCTTCCATGCCCGCCAATATACCGCGCCACCAGCGACCCTGCCAGAATGGGGCTCTGAGCGCAGCCACCCTGCACGCCCGCGTTCCGGCCGCCTTTGCCCGCCGCACGAAGGTTGCCGCCGAGGCGGGGTTGGGCGCTGGGATCGGTGAGTGCGGCCTTCTGGTGCAGGGTGCCGCGGCGCGGTAGAATAGGGGGCGAGACGCTGGACGCTCCGCGTGGGGCAGCGTTGGGCGGGCGTATGCGGGTACTTATGTAGCTGCGTCGAGTTAACAGGAGCATTCTTGTCGTGAGCCCATCATGAGCCAGTCGGAGAGTTTTCCATTTGCCAGCATTCCCCTCCAGGAAGGTGTGTTGCCTCTGGGCGGGACTGAATCAGACAAGGCTACATACGCTCAACGCCGTGCGGAGAGAAAACGTGCCGACGCGATCGTGCGGCCTCTGTTGACGCCCGAGCATGCAGAACGAATGGCGGATGTTGCTCGGACTTGCCTGACACAGAATGACTTGCAGCGTGGCATCCAAGCCATCGCGCTCGCCGTAGCTGTGAATCCCAGCCGTCCCGACTGGCGGCAGTTGCTCGATCGATACATGGATGAGGCTGATCGCGACGAAGACACGATCTTGCCCCATCTTGCGTCTCCTTGGTTCCTCTTCAATCCGCTGCAGGCATATCTGGCAATGCGTCGCCAGCGATTGAGCAACCATCTAATCTACTTGACGGGCGTAGTGCATTCCTTTCCTCAGCGCGACTATCTTGAACATTGGGTGCTCCCCTGGCTTGGATCGAGGTCGATACGGGAGCTAGGGGTGTCGGGAATGCAACAGTTCTTTGCCGCTCTTTTGCGTCGCTATCCTGAAGTCGACCAGCTAACCGACCAGCAAAAGGAACATCTGCGTCTGGCAGTGCGCCGATTACGCCAAGTTGAACGATTACTCGGCTACGATTCGCAATTGCACGTGCTGCGGCTGATGGCCCTCGGAAAGCTGGGACATTTCGCTGCGGCCGTGCGTGAAGCCAAGGCGGCTCATGACGCGCATCGCGACTGGCACTCCGCGGTAGCTATGGCCAACGCGATTAGGCGTAACGGCCGACCTCTCGATGCGATTCCCTACCTCCGTTTAGCGGCCCGATACGACGCTCAGGACGTATCCGCGCTGCTAGAAGTTGGGGATACCTACTTGACTGCGGGCCAATGGAATAGGGCCATAACCGCCTATCAACGGGTGCTGCATCGCCACGCACGCCACCCGTGGGCCGTACCGTCCGTCGCGTTCTGTCGTTATCGATTGACCGGAGACCGCAAGTTCCTGAAGCAATTGCGGCGTCTGGCCGGCTCGCGTGGCGACGTTTGTGGAATCGCTGATTTCTTCGCAGGACTAAAGGGAGGCCATGGTCCGAGCAGCCGCCACCGAAGGGCTCAAGAGTTGCTGGCTTTGCTAAATGAATCGGGATAAGCCGCAGAGCTTGGTCGCCCTGGCCGTGTGGCTGCTGTCGGTCGGCACGCTGCTGGTCGGCGCGGTGAGGGATAGAAAGAGAACAGCGGTCCAGGAGGCTTCCGCATGACCAAGCCAAATCGCGTGTTGTTTCGTTTTCTGTCCGTGGCACTCTCCGGCTTGGTGCTCACAGTCGTTGCCTGGCAGTTCCTTCTGTTCGTGCGCGACTTGGTGTCGCAGCCCCTATCGCTCGTGCTCTGGCTCGACCTGGTTGCAATTGTCCCCACGTACCTTCTGGCAATCATCGCCGGCGTGTATTTGTTGCGACTGGATCGGCGGGGAAGTCGGTTCATCTGGTACGCGATCGCCTTATCGTTCGTCGGTGTTGCGATATCCTTCTTCTGGCCCGTTCCCTGCGTCCCCTTGCTACCCGTCCCGACGGTGTTGGGGGTCGCTGGCCGTGCGAGCGTCCTGCTGGTCAACGCATGCATTGGAACGGCTTTCGCTGTTGCAACCCGCTGCGGCAATTTGGAAGAAGCCTCGTCGATGCTCGGGGCTGGCCGCCGGCGCTTATGGGCATGGGCGGTGGGAACCGGAACTCTGCTTGTAGCATGTGCGGCCATCAGGCATCAGGTCAATCGTCAGATGACGGAACTGCTGGGCTCCGCCATCCGCGAAACGAACGCGAATGCCAGGCGGGTTGCATTGGAGGGCGCAGTCGCGCGGTGCGCGGGCAGTTGGCAGGGAAGATCGGCGGAGTTGATGCTTGCGGAGCATCTGCGGCAATCCGGGCAAACAGACGATGCAATCGCGATCTTCAGAGGATTGCTGGCCGCGCACTTCAGCGACCTCGTTCCAAGTGAAGATCTCAGGTATCAGCATGACGATGGGACTCGACACTTTGCATGTCTTGGCCTGTCCTCGTGTTTTGAGTCTGAGAGGGACCTCGCTGTGGCATTGCACTATGCGCGGCTTGCCAACGACGAATATCCACTTCTATCGTGGTGCGGAACATGCACTGGCGCGGAGCATGAAGCGGTAGCGAAACGAATAAGGCAACTGGAAAGCGAGATTGGCAGTGGCGGCTAGCACAGGACATTTGCAAGCCCCATTTTGTGGGTCAGTTTCGCCGCCAAATGCGTTTTCCATTGGGCAGCGCCCAACTGGCCCAACATCGCCGCCCTCCTCGTGTGGCTGCTGTCGGTCGGCGCGCTGCTGATCGGTGCGGTGCGGGGCAGGAAAGCACGGCCAGAGCCGCCGGCTGCCTAAGATCGCTGTGCCCATGC
>CAZTPX010000404.1:0-3612 GCA_964615095.1 uncultured Planctomycetaceae bacterium
CCTTCGACGCCTTTCCTTCGGAGTTGTGGCGGCCACGATAGACCTTTGGGTTCGGGAGTTCTGGGATAACCTTCGAGGTTCGTACAACGTAAACGTCAATAAATCGCCAGCCTTGCGGCCCGTGGTAGGCTGAATGCCTGGGTACGATTCATCCAGTGACATTCGGAGGACCAAGCGATGGCGAAGGCCAGGAGTTCGGATCGCCAGCGATATTGGCGAGAGGTAATTGAGCGTCAGCAGGCCAGCGGGCAGAGCATTGTGGGGTTCTGCTCCAAGGAGGGGCTGGCCCCGGCGTCGTTTCATGCCTGGAAACGGCGGCTGCGGCGATCCGGGCGTGGAATCGAGCGGGAATCAGCGAACCAAGCCCTGGTTCCGGTTCAGATCGTCAGTGACCCCAAGGCTGACGTGGGAAGGCTGGAAGTCCAGTGGCCTGGTGGCGTCGTGCTGCGGGTTCAAGGCTGTGACGCCCAGACGATCAGTGCGGTGGTGGCTGCTCTTTCGGCAGCCCCGGCAACACGAAGGACACGGCCATGCTGACCTTGCCTTCGTCCCTGCGGGTGTTCGCCAAGACCGGCGCGACCGATATGCGGAAGTCGTTCGAGGGACTGGTCGGAGTCGTGGAGCGAGAATTGGGTCAGCAGGTTGAGTCGGGCGATCTGTTTCTGTTTTTCAATCGCCGAGGCGACCGTGTGAAGGTACTGTGGTTTGCGGGCGACGGCCTCGTCATTTGGTACAAGCGGCTTGAGCTTGGAACTTTTGAGGTGCCGAAACCAGCGATCGCTGTGCGTGAGGACGGCTCGACTTCGCCCGCCGGAATCGAGATGCGACTGAGTGACTTGACGCTGATCTTGGAAGGCATCGACTTGGCGAGTGTGCGGCGTCGTCCACGATGGCGTCGTGCATGACGCCACGCCGAAAAAACTCCGATACCGACAGAACCAAATCGCTGTGTCCAGCGTATCACTGTGCATGGAAGAAGGATGTCCATCTCTTGCCGATCAACTGGCGACCTGCCAGCAACGGATTCGTGATCTGGAGCAGACAACTGCGGATCGACAGGCCGTGATTGCCCAGCAGCAGGAAGCGATCGCCGCCTACCAGGAGCAACTGGCGAAGGCCGCCGAACAACTGCGGTTCTTCAAGCGGGCGATGTTCGGGCAACGTCGTGAGCGATATGCACCCTCGCCCGATCAGACGTTGCTCTTCGTACCCGAAGCCGTCGAGGGACTGGATACCAAGCAAGAGCACACTCAGCCAGACACCAATGCGGATTCGCCGCCGCCACGGAAGCCGCGAAAGCCACGACGACCAAGGATCGAGTTCCCGCAATTCTGGGAACATCGGCGGACCGAGTATCCGCTGCCTCCAGACGAACTGCCTTGCGGCTGCTGCGGAACCCAGCGGACCATCATCCGCACCCACGTCACGAAGCGGGCGGAGATGGAAGAGGCAAAGATATACGTGGTCGAAGAAGTGCGGTTCACTTACGGCTGTTCCCACTGCCATGACGGCTCGCAGATGCAGACCACGCAGAGGCCACCGCAGGCCGTGGAGAAAAGCCCTTTCGGGCCGAGCATCCTGGCTTGGCTGGTAACCTGGAAGTTCCTGCACCACTTGCCGGTCTATCGGCAGCAGGAACTGCTGCTGGGTCCGCTGAAGCGGTGGTTGTCGCGGGCACTACTGTGCGGGCTGTTGAGTCGGACAGCCCAGGCTTTGCGGCCCTTGGAGCGACTGATTCACGAACGGGTGCTTGCCAGCATCGTCATCAACGCCGACGAAACGGAGGTGAAGATGCTCAAGCCGGGGAATGGCAAGGCGATCACAGGATACCTCAGCGGTTATGCGGGGGATGCGGATCACCGCTACGTCTTCTATGACTTCCGGCCCAGCCGCAGCCGCGACGGGCCGAAGGAAATGCTGGCCGATTATCGCGGTTATCTTCAAACGGATGGGTATATCGTCTACACCTCGCTCGTGCGCGAGGCGGCAGGCCGCCTCGTGGACGTTGCCTGTTGGGCACACGGTCGGCGCGGTTTCGAGGAAGCGATTCCGGCGACCAGCCACCCGTTGGTTCACGAGGTCATGGTGTGGACCCAGCAGCTTTATGACATCGAGGATCGTGCCAAGGAGATGTCGCCGGAGGATCGCCGGGCATTACGCCAGGCGGAGGCGTTGCCAATCCTGGCGAGGATGAAGGCCCGTTTCGATGAGGTGCGGCCCACGTTGCGTCCGACGGCAAAACTGGCCGAGGCGATCGACTACGTGCTGAACCGCTGGGATGCGTTTGTGCGATATACCAACGACGGAAGGATTCCAATAGACAATAATGTCATTGAGCGACTTCTGCGGCCCGTCGCAATCGGTCGCAAGAACTTTCTATTTTTTGGAAGCGAGCATGGCGGAAAGACGGCGGCAACGCTCTATACGCTGGTCCAAAGTGCCCGACGCAATTGCGTGGACGTGTGGCCGTACCTGACCGACGTGCTGCGTCGGATTGCGGCCATCGCTCCTGGCGACACGGTTGCCTTGGAAGCCCTGTTACCAGATCGCTGGCTGGCCGCCCATCCTGAGCATCGGCTTGAACAACGGGAAGAAGAATCTCGCGAAGCCCAGGCTCGTCGTCGCCGGAAACGAGCCGCACGTCGAGCCGCAGCCGCTCTCCCAGTATGACGCATTGGGATTGACGATGCCACGCTCGGCTGCGAAAATGCGGTAGAGTTTTACTGCACTTTCACGGTCGATTTCGCAGATGGATCAATACATCGTTTACTGTTTGTTGGGCATGGCGGAGGCCGAGGATCAGAAGGTTTTTCTTTGGCCACAGTGGGAGCGATGCTTCTTCCTTTTCGACGCGATCTTCAGCCCTTTCGTCAAGACGTCCTTCATTAAGAGTAGCCAGGCTTACGAAATCCCGTTGAAAGCGCACAAAGGGGACCCGCCCAATATCCGTCGCGTGACTTTCAAGCCCGTGCCGCTCGGGAGGCTTCGCTGGACCTACGAAGACAATAAGAAGTGGTCGCAAAAGCCGTTCGAGAAAGCCGAATACCCCATTCGCCTCATAGACACGCAGATTCTGTCGTCGAACGTGAAAACCCATCCGGCGGAAGTGCAGGTATACGTCTGTAATCGAGACTCCGTGCCGGGCGCGGCATACAATCAAGTCTTGACGGTGTCATTAGCAGAACCAATCTTTCGCGCTCGTTCTGCCGACTACTGGGAACGCTTGTTGGGCGAGTTGGCCCCGATCGTCCGGGCCACCCGAATTGGTCGAACATCGCGGGCATGGTGGCTGGAGCGGCCGCGAGGCACCGTGACCGAAGGGTCTTCGCTGGCGGGTGCCCATTTCACGAAACGATATGACAGTTTGGATCTGGAAGACTCCTGGCAAAACTGGGAGTATCTCAAGTGAAGGGGTAATCACCGGCCGAGATTAACCTGGGGTGCCATCCGGCCCGCCAACCCTGCCGCCATGTGCTCCTCACTGCTGCCCACCCGGTAGGGATGGCGATTCTTTGACGCTTACCGTACAACTACCGTAAATGAACTCGGTGGTGATGGCAATGACAATCATAGGTTCGGTCTAAGTGGGCGGTCTGGTCTGGTATCCTTACG
>CAZTPX010000405.1:0-3597 GCA_964615095.1 uncultured Planctomycetaceae bacterium
CGCTGTGGCTGGACACCCATTCCACGCTGGCCTTGGCCATGGGCAGCGAACAGATTGACATCATCCCCGCCTGCTGGCTGCAGAAGATCGCCAGTCCGCAGGATTCCGTGGCAGTCATCGTGCGTGTGGACGCCATCGACAACGCTTTCACACTGGCCAATCCGCCCAAGCTCTTCATTGCGGCCGTGAACGCCGCCAGGACCGCGTTTGCCGGTCAGGTTCGCATCGATTGCTGCGATATGTTGACCGAGAAGACGACGGCCGACTTTGTCGACTGCCGGGTCGAAGGGACGGGAAAGACCGAGATCATCTACCAGCCGAAACTCCGCTATGGCGTATTTCGCCTGGCGGTTCACCCGACGGTCGGGAAAGACGCGAGCCAGACCGGGTTCGCGTCCAGCGACCTCGTCTTTGCCTACGGCCCGGCCCGCATGGCCCGCGAATTGCCCGAGGACTGGCCGCTGGGCGCCCACCACTCCAATCCCAGTCCCATCCTCAAGGCCCCCATGCCGGGCTTCAAGTGGTATCGTTGCTTCAACTCGTGGTCCTATATGGAGCCCAAGCGGGGCCAGTTCGATTGGAAAAGCATGGATGCCACCATCGCCGACATGAAGGCGATCGGCGGCAAGCTGCTCTTGGCCTTCGAGGGCGCGCCGGCGTGGAGCAGCGCGCGGGCGATCCAGAACAAGCAATCCGACAGCCGCTTCGCCCCCGACAACGTGGACGACTACCGCAACTTCCTCCGCGCACTGATTCGCCGCTATGACGACGGCAGCGGGGTGTTGGGAGCGATCGAGGTATGGAACGAGTACAACGCCAATCTTCGCTGGCAAGACAACTGGGACAAACTCGTCGAGATGCACAAGGCGACCTACGAAGAAACCCGGGCTACCAATGGGCGCATCAAAACGGTCGGCATTGCGATCAGCCCCGGGCATCACGTCGGCTACGTCGAAGACCTCACCGAACGGGGCGTGCTGAAGTATTGCGACATTGTTTCCGGCCACTTCTACGAGGAGCAAAACAGCCTCGGCCGTTACAATCCGCGGAACAACCTCGAATTGCACGTCGATATGCTGCGCCTGCCGATGATCCGCGAGCGGCGCTGCCTGCCGATTTGGGACACCGAGAGTGGCATGGGCTACGAAGGCGCCAACGGCGGCCCTCGGCCCGGCGGACGGATGGCCACGCAGGATGAGGTGCTGCGGCAGCTTCATGCCCGCAAGGATTTCGATCCCAAAGAGCCGTGGGCCCTCTGGCCGTCATCCAGCGAGAGGCGGATGGCGGCCCGGTCGGTTACCGGCACGGTGGCCATGCTGGGGCAGGGCGTGGAAAAGCGGTTCTTCTTCCATCCCAACTGGTACAGCCTCGACCACGCCCTCGTCCTCCCCTGGGTTTCCAACGCCACGCTGGGCAGCGTGCTGGAACAGGTCGATTTCCACTACGTCGTCCCGCTGGGCGTCAACGCCGTGGGCGGGGCCGACGACATCGGCGGATTGGCCTATCGCATCGGCAAGCCGGGGCAGAAACAGGTGGTCGTGGTTTGGGCCGAGCGCACCAATCCCAAACACCCCTTTAGCGACGGCTGGACCGGCTGGCTCTCCCCCGTGCCGATTCAACTGCCGTGCGCTGCCGACAACGAGGTGACCGTGCAAGATATGTACTTACGGACCAGCAAGACCGTGAAGGCCCAGAAGTATCCCCGCGGTGATGCCGTGACCATCGAGGCCGGCGAAGAGCCCGTCTTTGTCTGGAATTGGAAGTTCCGGGACCAGTGAGCCAGTCGCGATGCTGCTCGTCAGGACTTCCGCGTCCCACCCACCTTGTAGTGAAAAACGCCGGCTTGGGAGAAAATTCGCCCTCTCGTGCTAATAACAGCCAACAATCCGGTATTTAATAAAAGGGCACGCGTTTCGTCATCCTGGGCTCACCTTTTACCCCTCGCTAGAATGGCTTCATGGGAAATCAAGGCCCTTCCGAAGATTTCGTCCGGAATCTGGTTGCGTATCAAGAATCGCTTTACGCCTACCTCTTGACGCTCGTTCCGGTTCGCGAGGTTGCCCGAGACCTGCTTCAAGACACCTGCGTGAAGCTGTGGTCCAAGTGGGACGACTTTCTGCCGGACTCGAACTTCCTGGCCTGGGCATGCCGGGTTGCCTATTTTACCGTGCTGGCCTACCGTCGCGATCGGGCCCGGGAGCGAACGGTTTTCGATAACAGCGTACTCGAACAGTTGGCCAAGGTTGGTCAGGAGCAGGTGGCCGAGTCGCCGCGAAGTGCCGTCGCCTTGGACGAGTGTTTAAGCGCCCTGCCGCAGCAGCAGCGAAAGCTGATCTTAGAACGGTATAGCGCGGACAATTCCGTGCAGAAGTTGGCGGCCGATAGCGGTCGCTCGGCAAAAGGCTTGGCGGTTTCGCTGCACCGCATCCGGCAGGCACTCATGGACTGTGTCGAAAGCAAATTGCGATCGGAGGAGGTCTGAGCATGACTTATCGACCTGAAACGGGCGGTGAGTTCGAACGATTACTGCTCCTGCTCGTGGAAGAAGAACTGGGAGCCGAAGACCTCGAGCGGCTGGGCGAAATCTTTCTCGGCGATCGCGATGCACGCGAATACTATGCACGCTACGTGGCAATCCACGCAGCCTTGGAGGCGAAGCAAGCTTGCCCGCCGATTATTCTGCCAGATCGCGGCCCACGAGAACCGGCCTCGGGAAATCTGGCAGTTGGTGGGCAACCGAGCGAAAGTGCAGATGATAAAAATGGAGACAATGGGCCGCAGTCGCCGACAGCAAACCCGCCTTTGGCGAATCCCGCTCTCGTTTTTCTCGCCGGGGTCGGACGACGGGGCTGGGGGTATGTTGCCGAGCACACGTTACTGTTCTCTGCCCTTGCCGTGCTGGTTCTACTTGCCGCACTGGCTGTACAGCAAGCCGGGCACTTGTTACCCAGTCGTGGGGCGGGCGGGGCACCCGGAGAGCAGGCCGCAGAAGCAAGAGCAAAGTCTCCTCCGGGCACCGACGGGGACCGTGCGGATGGCGGCGCGGTCGTCGGTGATGGCGGTCGTGGTGATGGCAGTCAGAAGGAGGGCATACGGAAAAAAGGGCAGCCACCCTTGGCGGCGCTGACCAACTCTTCGGCTGCGCGGTGGGCAGGTGATCCACCCACCGCCGTGAGAAGCGATCAACTTCCCGCCGTCTACCACTTGCTCGAAGGCGGCGCCGAAATAACACTGGCCAACCGGACCGTGTTCACGCTCGAAGCGCCCAGCCGACTGGAATTGCTGGGGTCCGAGCGGGCCTTGCTCCACGAGGGACGCGTCGTGGCCTATGTGCCCAACCACTTGGTAAGTTTCTTGATCGACACGCCCACGATCGCCATTCAAGACCTCGGCACCGAGTTCGGCGTGGGAGTCCGCCCGGACGGAGAGACGCTTGTACAAGTTTATGCGGGCAAGGTGGTGGCAACGGCGAAATCGGCGTTTGCGGGACCGGCTGCCCGGCGCCAACTCACGGCTGGCCAGGCCGTGACCGTCGGCAAGGTTACCCAGGACATCCCCTTTGTCGCCAACCGCTTCATTCGCTGGCTGCCCGCGCCC
>CAZTPX010000406.1:0-3588 GCA_964615095.1 uncultured Planctomycetaceae bacterium
TGACGCAGCATACCGCGTCCAGCGACGGCAAGCAACGGTTTACAAAGGATACCGGCACGGATACGGCCATAAGACCTGCTAAGGTCATCGAACTGACTCCTGTATCAGCCCACGGCAGACGTCCCCGACGCGCAGCGTCCGCGTAGCGGCGCAGCGGGCACGCCTTGTTGGCCGTCCGATGTACATTTACGATTCTACCATATCTCGCTCACGGCCAGATGCCATACCATTACTGAGTCCTGGCAACACGGAACCCAGTGGCATTGCTCCGGAAGTGCGGCGGCCCCCGATCGCGCGAGGCGGAACGGGCGCTGTACGACACGTCGTACCAGGAACTGCCACGAAGGCCACGGCTATTGCCGTCCTTGCGGCTGAGCCACTCGCAAAAGGCCACTGCGTCGTTCCAACTCACGCACACCACCGGGTGTTCGTCAGTCTGCCCGAAACCCGGTTTCCGCCAGGAATTTGTCGCGTTGAAGGCGCGATCTCTCGCGTCAGGGTTCAAATCGTAGGCCCCCCGCTCCCTGTCCGTCTCCGCATCCGTCTTATACCCCGTGTCGCTGACAAACTGCCGAAACTGGCCCCGCGTGACGTGGCAGGTGCCCAGGTAGAATGGCTTCGTGATTCGTTCGCGGTGTAGCGGATGCTCGTGCTTGAACAAATCTGCTTTCATACCCTCGTTAGAATTAGTGCCGTATGCCTTTTCATAACCATAGGTCTTGTCGAAGAAGGCAGCCGTGGCCTTTGCCGACTCGCCACTTCCCATCATGAACTCGCCTGCCGGGATGAGCGTGAGCTTCATGCCGATCGAGTTGGTGATCTGCTTCGTATCACTGGGCTTCTTTGCTTCCTGCGCCGACAGCAGAGACGGCACGGCCACGCTCACGCAAGCCAACCACAGCAATCGGTTCATAATGCATCTTTTCTCTGTTCGGCCAACGGCAGGTCTATTTGCCGCCGCAGGCGGTCGCGAAGCGACGCTGCAAATGGACCGTGTTGGCGGTTGCTTTCAACGGTTATCGGATGGCACTCAGCTCGTCCAGAGATACGGCGTGTAATTCCATGCTCTTTAATGAACCAACGGGAAGGCTGGCCGACGCCGTATTCTCCGAAGCCAGCCAAGCCCGAACTTCGTTCCATTCTATCAAGGTCTGCAGCCCGGAACCACCAGCAAGGCGGCCGCGCAGCGGCCCTGCGGCCTAGCCCGTGTTGGGTGGGCTCCCCATATCTATCCACCTAGCCTGACAAGTCAACAAAGGCATCGTGCTTCCAGTAGAAGTCCACGGCGTCGGCAAGATTCCCAAGGGAGAATTCGGGGTGCTGAATATTTAGATTTGCCTGAACTTCTTCAAGTTGAGGAACGCAGAGTAAACTGCGCATGCCTGTCTGCTCGACAAACGAATCAAACTCGTCCTGCTCCTCAGGGCTTAGGTCGCGGGAGTCAAATCTGGTGGCATAGCATGGCGTCTCCAGCGTGATTTCCGTAACGGTGGTCGGCACGTAGAGCCAGCAGTGACGCGGCAATCCCGCGAGCCGGGCGAGGAATTCTCGAAGCGGTCTGGGATTTTCAAATGGATTTGCGAGTGGCATGGTAACTCGTATTGCCCAACGGCAGGCACAACTCGTCGGCGCAGCCGATTGCGCAGCAACCCTGCGAGTGTGCCGTGTTGGATGGTCTCCTACGGGTTCCTAAAGTTTATCGGTCGCCCAGCGCTCCAAATACTGCCTCAGGGTTGGTGCTGCCCACTCGCGACTGTCATTCTCATGGTTCCATCGGTATATGTCGTCGCGCCGAACGACACCATCCAGTATGGCGTATCCGAATTGGTCGCCTCCTCCATCGTTTCCGAAAAAGAGCAAGCAATCAAAGGGCATATAGAGTTCTCGTAACGCCGAGTTTGAACGAAACTCCAGATTGTCCTTTTGGATTCGAACAACTGGCCAGACTACTGCAAGCCCGTGAGCACCTTCCACGCCGTCGGCTTCCGACAGCAATTGTCTTAGTTCCTTGGGGAACGCGATGCCGAGGTCCTTCTCAGCTTCAGCCAGATGCAGAGCCGAGGCAGGATTGGCTAGGGTCACAGCTCTCGTCAGGCCATTTATTAACTCGCGCCACATGTGCGGTCCTCGGATCTCGGATCATCCAACGGGAACGGCCTAGCCGTCAGCC
Source organism: uncultured Planctomycetaceae bacterium (assembly GCA_964615095.1). Classification (GTDB taxonomy): domain Bacteria; phylum Planctomycetota; class Planctomycetia; order Pirellulales; family Thermoguttaceae; genus JANXQG01. Next base: position 2,171 of record CAZTPX010000406.1, read on the forward strand.
GCCAGGCTGATCCGCCGAAGGCGGACTTTGCGGCTGGCCGGTGTTGGCGGATCTATCTCTACAAACCTGACAAAGCCGCCACGCAACAGCTCGCATCGAGGACCCCGCGCCGACCGAGACGACAACTACGACGCATCCGATCCCGTAGAGCATGGGCAGGCATATCCACCATGGATTCGACGTAATCGGACAGTACACGCCATCCCAAGGCCTTAGCGACCACCAGTAACTGTATGGGTGCTCATAGCGCAGCAGGGCAGCCAGCGCCGCGATGACGTTCATCGAGACGAAGAAGCCGGAGAGGGGCAAACGCCGCAACCGCAGTCGCGGCAGCAACCGCCAGGCAACAAACAGTGAAGACGCAACGATTGCCAGAATGGTAAGCACGTCGAAAACGGCCGCCGACGCTCTGTACTCCCGCTTATCAGTACGAACAAGGATGTCGATGTACGGCGCATCAAGGCGATCCGCACAGCACACCAGTGGCCAGCCGTATTCGCCTCTATAATGAATGGCCATTCCGGATATCCAGGCCGAGTTGGGACATACATGTGTCTTGAGAGCAGCGAACCCGGCCGCCGTCGCGACGCACACAACCGTGGCGTACCGGGAAACTTGCCCCAGGGCGCGGAAAACGGATTTCATAGCACACTTCCTCGCTCCGCCGGCGGCTTCCTCGTCGCCAACGGTTCGCCCGGTCGTCACCGCAGCCGGACTCCTTTAACGGGTTGAATCACGACTCCGTTTTCCATTCTCCCAAGGTCCACAGGGCTAAGCGGTGACTCGCTCTGCGACCGGGCGTTGTTCGCTTGCGATCAGCCTATGCACATTCGATGCCTGCTATCTCGATGATTGTACCGCACTTAATGCATGTCGCCTCAAGAAAAAAGCAAAGAAAATAGTCCTGTCGGTGGAACGCCTCCTCACTTGGCAACTCCTCGTCGTCGTCGTTGTCGTACTGGAAGCCCGTAGCCACTTCAAAAAGGTGATGTCGGCACGTCTCGCAGGCAACTTGGCGTAGTTCCGTTCCCGGCCAGGGAGTGAAGCCCCGTTGCTCGGCGCTCCATCCGTGCTTCACAGGATCAAAGACCACGCTTTCGGTCCTACAGAGATCACACGCGACGATGATCGGTCCGGCCAAGCTGGGCAATTCGGGATGGGCGTACCCTTGTACCCTGAGTTTACGATTTCCACACGGGCAGTGGATGCCGAATGTTGATGTGTAATCGCCATACTCGGACAGTATGGCTTCGCGCAGTGCTAGCACAGGTTCGTGTGTCAGGGAGGCAACATAACGTGGCGGATTGCTCGCCATGTAGGACATGTATTCGTCAGGCATGGGTATCTCCGATTTGGAGAAGCGAACGGCTGGCACGGCGGTCGCCGTATTTTGCCGCAGTGAATCGGGTTGAATCTCC
>CAZTPX010000407.1:0-3541 GCA_964615095.1 uncultured Planctomycetaceae bacterium
TCGCAGGCCGGCGCGCGGCCGCGGCAGACTTCGCTGCCCAGTTCCATCAGGGCCTGGTTGAAGCGGCCTACTTCGCGCAACGGCAGCACCGCCTCCGCCACTGCCCAAAGCAACTTCTGGCCAGTCGACGACGTGGTCGGACCGTCGTAGGCCAGCAGCCGGCTGAAAAGCCGCACGGTATTGGCCTCCAGGATCTGCTGACGCTGGTCGAAGGCGATAGAGAGAATAGCCCCCGCCGTATAACGGCCGATGCCGGGCAGTCGCTGCACCGCGTGCAAGTCGCAAGGGAAGCGGCCATCATGCTCGGCGACGATTTGTCGTGCGGCCTGATGCAGTTGCCGCGCACGGCGATAGTAGCCCAATCCTTCCCAAAGCCGCAGGACCGCCCGCTCGTCGGCCTGGGCCAACTCGCCAATCGTGGGAAAGGCGGCCAGAAACCGCTGGAAATAGGGCCTCACGGTCTCCACCTGCGTCTGCTGCAGCATGACTTCGCTCAGCCAGATCGCATAGGGATCGCGCGTGCCGCGCCAGGGCAGATCGCGGGCGTGCCGGCCGTACCAGGCCCGCAGCTTACGGCGAAAGGTCCGCAGCCATGCAGAGTCGAAAGGTAGCGTTGCTTGGGTGGCCGTCATAGCTGGCCTATGGTAGGACGCTCGGCGGAAATCGTCAAGGGAGTGGCGGCATATCCGGCCTTAGAGGTTCGGAAGAAATGACGAAAATGCCCGATTGTTGGAGTCCCGCCTTTAGGCGGCGTTTTCAGGCATTCCGGCTAAAGCCGGGACTCCAACTCGCTCATTTCTTCCGGACGCTCGTAAGGCGGTACTACGAGCGCCCGAAGAGAGAGTGCCCGAAGAGAGTGGGCAAAGCCCCAGCGAGAAGTTACAATAGGTACGTTTCGCGTATGCGTCTGGCGGCAAGTGAATCATGAAAAGCAATAGAAATCTCATCGGCAGTGCCCTGATTGCGGCCCTGGGCGGGCTGCTGTTCGGCTTCGACACGATGGTCATCTCGGGCACGACCGACGCCCTGAAAGAGCTTTTCCACCTGACTCCGTTCTGGCTGGGATTCACGGTGGCCTCGGCACTGATCGGCACAATCATCGGCTCGGTAGCGGCCGGCCGCCCCTCCGACGCCTTCGGCCGCCGCACCGTGTTGGCCGCCATCGCCGTGCTGTATTTCGTCTCGGCGATCGGCTGCGGATTGGCCTGGGATTGGCACTCGCTGTTGTTCTTCCGCTTTGTGGGCGGCTTGGCGATTGGCGGGGCTTCGGTGGTGTCGCCCATGTACATCGCCGAGATATCGCCGGCCCGCTCGCGCGGCCGCCTAGTCGCCATCCAGCAGTTCAATATCGTGTTAGGTTGCCTGCTGGCCTTCCTCTCGAATTATCTGATCACCCTGGCGCATCTCGGCGAAAGCGAGTGGCGATGGATGTTCGGCGTGGTGGCTGCTCCCGCCGTGCTCTTCTTCGTCCTCTTGTATTTCATTCCCGAGTCGCCCCGCTGGCTCGTGGCCAAGGGGCGAATCGAGGAGGCCCGCCGCATCTTCGCCAGCCTGGGCAGCGATACGGGCGATGCCGACGCGGAAGTCGAGACCGTGCGGGCCTCGCTGGCCGCCGAGCGCCATCGCGTGGAAGAGCCGTTCTTCCGCCCGCAGTACCGCAAGCCGATCCTCCTAGCCGTGGCAATCGCCATGTTCAACCAGCTTTCCGGTGTCAACGCGCTGTGGTACTATACGCCAGCCATCTTTCGCATGGCAGGCGCCGGCAAGAGCGCGGCCATGCTCTTGCCGGTCGTGCTGGCGGCCGTCAACCTGGTCTTCACCATGCTGGGCCTTGCCCTGATCGACCGTTTCGGCCGCCGCAAGCTGATGTTGGTCGGATCGGTCGGCTATATTGTCAGTCTGGCCAGCACCGCTTGGGCATTCTATACCTATGGCGGCGCGTTCAACGCCGTGATGAAAGCGATTGAGGACAACGCGCAAATCCCCGCGGATATCCTCGCGACGGCGGGAACCGGCGGCATCGTCGTCCTGATAAGTCTCGTGGTCTTCGTCATGTCGCATGCCTTCGGCCAGGGCACGGTCATCTGGGTCTTCATCAGCGAGATCTTCCCCAACAGCGTCCGCGCCCGCGGGCAGGCCCTGGGCAGTTTCACCCACTGGTTCATGGACGCCGGGATCACCTGGACCTTCCCTGTCATCGCCGCCGTTTCCGGCGGGCATGCCTTCGCCTTCTACGGTGTCATGATGGTGCTGCAACTGTTGTGGGTTCTGTGGATCATGCCCGAGACCAAAGGCGTGCCGCTGGAACAAATTCAAAAGGAATTGGGCATCGAGTGAGAGGCTATCCGAGAAGTCTCCCCTCTCCCTTTCTCCCCTCTCCCTTTCTCCCCTCTCCCTTTCTCCCTTTCTCCCTTTCTCCCTTTCTCCCTTTCTCCCTTTCTCCCTTTTCCTCCTTATGCTTTCCATCCGCCGCATCGATAGCCGTCACGAAGACATCCGCGCCGCCATGAACGCCTTGCGCCGGCGATTGAGCCCCGAGGGCAATGTCGTCAGCGAGGCCGGACGGCGGCGCACGATCGAGGTATTTGGCGAGGCACTGGCGCCCGCCGAGGTCGTGGGGCGCATCTGCCGTGACGTGAAGACCCGCGGCCTGGCGGCCCTGCTGGACTACTCGGCCCGCATCGACCGCGCCCCGCTCACGGCCGAAACGCTCCGCGTCTCCGCCGCGGAGTTGCAAGAGGCCCACGCCCGGGCCGACGCCGGATTCCTTGCGGCCCTGCGCAGTGTCCGCCGGCGGATCTGGAATTTCCAGGAGGCGATCCTGCACAAGGACGTCCGCGTCGAAGTGTCCGGCGGATACCTGGTCGAGCGCTATCGGCCGCTGGATCGCGCCGGCCTGTGCGTGCCGGGGGGCGCGGCCGCGTACCCGTCGACCGTGCTGATGACCGCCGTGCCAGCCCAGGTGGCAGGGGTGAAACAGCTCGCCGTGGTCGCCCCGCCGACCCGGTTCGGGGCCTACAACCTCGACCTGCTGGCCACCTGCCACGAGTTGGGCATCGACGAGGTCTATCGCGTGGGCGGTGCCCAAGCCGTGGCGGCCCTGGCCTACGGCGTCGAGGGCCTGCCGCGCGTCGACAAGATCGTGGGACCCGGCAACCTCTTCGTGGCCCTGGCCAAGAAGCAGGTCTACGGCGACGTCGATATCGACTCCATTGCCGGGCCGAGCGAGGTCGTCGTGATCGTCGACCATTCCACCCGCGCCGACTACACGGCGCTGGACCTGATCGCCCAGGCTGAACACGCGCCGGGGGCAAGCGTGCTGATCGGCTGGGACGAGAAGGTCTTGGACCAGGCGGTCGCGGAACTCGATCAGCAGTTGGCCCGCCTGGAGCGCGGCGACTTGGCGCGGCAGAGCCTGGAGGAGTTCGGGGCCGTGATTCTCGCCCGGCATGCCGAGGAGGCCTGCGCGCTGGCCGATGAAATCGCCCCGGAGCACCTGCACATCGCCACGGAAGACGCCGCCGCGCTGGCCGAGAAGATC
>CAZTPX010000408.1:0-3521 GCA_964615095.1 uncultured Planctomycetaceae bacterium
TTCGTGACCAAGTCACACCGCTGCCTGCCCCGATACGGCGGGTTGGTCGCGGCGGCCAAGACGGGAGAAACGCCGCTGGAAGCACTTTTTTCTGACTTGTTCCGCCGTTGCCGCCGGCGAACCGGGTGAGAAAGGCTCGCAGAGGACATGCGATTTCCGCCTAACCATCCGACTTTTGTGCAGGCCATGCCGAACTACGCGATTCCCCCTCACCCCACTGTTGTGGTGTTCGTTTCATCCCCTGGCCGCTAGTCGGCCGGACAGGAATTGAGTAAACTAACCGCAAAGTGATTGCGATTTTCGCTCTTGGAGCACCATGCCAGCCAATTTAACCCAACAGTACCTGAAGGCCGAGGAAGAATACCGCCGGGCCACGACCCTCGAAGAAGAACTGGCTTGGCTCCAGGTCATGCTCAAGGAGATCCCCAAGCATAAAGGGACCGACCACCTCCAGGCCGACCTGAAGACCAAGATCGCCAAGCTCAAGAAGGATCTGGTCAGCGAGAAAGCCAGCGGCAAGAAGGGCGGACGTGGTCTTCGTATCCCGCGGCAGGGCGCCGGTACAGCAGTCCTTCTGGGCGGTCCCAACGCGGGGAAGAGCCAGTTGGTTTGCAGCCTCACGCGGGCCACGCCGGAAGTCGCGCCCTACCCCTTCACGACGCGGACGCCGGCCCCCGCCATGATGCCCTACGAGGACGTGACGGTGCAACTCATCGACACGCCGCCGATCACCAAGGATTTCATGGATCTGCACATCCAAAACTTGGTACGTTCGGCGGAATTGGCGCTCTTGATGGTCGATCTGGGCAGCGACGACGGCGTGGAACAGTGCCAGGAAGTCCTCGATCGGCTCATGGATACCAAGACCCGTCTGGGGGCGACATCCTACCTGGACGAGAACGACGTGGGCCTTTCCTACACCCGCACCTTTGTCGTGCCCAACAAGATCGATCTGCCCGAGGCGGCCGAGCGGCTGGGGCTTTTCCACGAGCTTTGCCCGCTGGATTTCAGCGAATACCCGATTTCGGCAGCCGAGGGCACGGGTCTTGAGGCGTTGCGCGAGGCCATTTATCGCTCCTTCGACGTGATCCGCGTCTATAGCAAGCTGCCCACGGCCAAGGAAGCGGACCGCGATCGGCCCTTCACCGTGCGTCGCGGCAGCTTATTGATCGACATGGCCGCCCAGGTCCACAAGGATTTCCTCGAGGGCCTCAAGTTCGCGCGTGTCTGGGGCGAGGCCGTGCACGACGGCACCGTCGTCAAGGGCGACTACGAGTTGCACGACAAGGACATCGTCGAGTTGCACATGTGAAAACCTACTTGAAAGGGTTGCCTCTATGACCAATCCCGAAATTGCCGACACCTTCGATTCGGTCGCCGACATCCTAGAGTTTCAGGGGGCGAATCCTTTCCGCGTGCGTGCCTATCGCAATGCGGCCCGCACGATTCGCGATCTGCCCGAGTCGATGGCAGAGATCGTCGCGGATCCGCAGCGCGCGCTGACCGACATCGAGGGCATTGGCAAGGATCTGGCCGAGAAGATCGCCGCCCTCGTGACCACCGGCACGTTGGAAATGCTGGAAGAACTCAAACAGCAGGTGCCGGAATCGGTGATGTCGATCATGCGCGTGCCGGGCCTGGGACCGAAGCGGGCCGCCATGCTGTACAAGGAACTCCAAGTCGCTTCACTGGAAGAGCTTCGCGCGGCCTGCGAGGCCCATAAGGTCCGCGAACTCAAGGGCTTTGGGGCCAAGACGGAAGAGTCGATCCTGGCCGGACTGCAATTTGCCGCCGAGGCCGACAAGCGGGTCCTCTGGGCCGAGGCCGACAACTTCGTGCGAGAGATCCTGGCACACATGCGCGGCTGCCCGGCTGTCGCCCAGATCGAGGCCGCCGGCAGCTACCGCCGTGGCCGCGACACGGTGGGCGACCTCGATTTTCTCGTCGTTGCCGGTGATGTCGGCGTGGTCATGGACCACATGGCCGCGTACCCGGGCCTGGCCGAGGTCCAGTCCCGTGGGGAAACGAAACTCACCGCCCGACTGCGCAGCGGTCTGCACCTCGATCTCCGTGTCGTCCCCGCCGAGTCGTTCGGCGCGGCCATGCAGTACTTTACCGGATCGAAGGCCCACAATGTCGTCGTCCGCGGGCTGGCCAAAGACCGCGGCCTGAAGATCAACGAATACGGGGTGTTCCGCGGCGAAGAGCAGATTGCCGGACAGGATGAAGAGGGCGTGTACGCCGCGATCGATCTGCCCTGGTTTCCGCCCGAGATGCGCGAGGCCCGCCGCGAGTTTCAGTGGGCCGCCGAAGGCAAGCTACCGCGCCTGATCGAACTCGGCGACATGCGCGGCGACCTGCACATGCACAGCACCTGGACCGACGGCCAGGCCACGATCGAGGAAATGGCCCTGGCGGCCAAGGCCCGCGGTTTGAAGTATATCGCCATGACGGATCACTCCAAGCGGGTGACGATGGTCAATGGGCTGGACGAAACGCGTATTCTGCAGCAGTGGGAAGAGATCGACCGGCTCAACGAGCGGCTCAGCGGCATCACGGTGCTCAAGGGCGTGGAGGTCGACATCCTGGAGCGCGGCGGGCTGGATCTCAGCGACGACGTGCTCAAGGAGGCCGACTGGGTCAACGCCAGCGTCCACTATGGGCAGAACCAGTCGCGCGAACAGATTACCCGCCGCGTGGTCGATGCCTTGCAGAACCCTTATGTGCGGGCCTTCGCGCATCCCACGGGCCGCATGCTCACTCAGCGCAAGCCCTATGAAATCGATCTCTCCGCCGTGATTCGCGTGGCCGCCGAGCACGGCAAGGCGCTGGAGCTCAACGCCCACCCCCTGCGGCTCGACCTGGACGACGTGGCCTGTGCCGAGGCCAAGGATCGCGGCGTGTTGATCGTGATTTCCACCGACTCGCATCGGCCCGAGGGGCTGGCGGCCATGCGTTACGGCATTTTACAAGCCCGCCGTGGCGGCTTGACCAAGAACGACGTGCTCAACACGCGGACGTGGGCGCAGGTCAAGAAGCTGCTGGGGCGGTGAATCTCGCGACGGCGCAGTAAGAGTGTAGCAGCCGTCGTTTCGATGGAAGACATGCAGTTGTTGCAAGCCCTGGAGGACCAAGCTGACGTGAAAGCGGCACTCAAGGCCCGCAAGGAAACAGTCGCGGTGCCCTTAGAGAAGGTCAAGGCAAGGCTGAGGATGAAGTAGACAATGGCCGAGTAAAATGTGTCCTCCAAGCCGTCCGCGGTTCGGCAGTTGCGGAAACTGCCGGCGATGCAGAATCCGGTGCAGCAACCGTCCGAGCATGTGAGGAAATGACCGGCGAGGCGAGATCGGGCCGGATGGGACCGATGCAGACAACCCTAAGAAAATTACGAGGGGTTTCCAGAATTTGCTATCCCTCTCGAAGATTCATGTTTATCCCCAGTCGGATATACAGCGGATGGGGAGGGATTCGAACCCCCGGTGGAATTTCTCCCACTGCGGTTTTCAAGACCGCCGCAATAG
>CAZTPX010000409.1:0-3492 GCA_964615095.1 uncultured Planctomycetaceae bacterium
GTGAGCCGCCTCGATCATGGCGTCGTAGACCGGGATGCCGTTGAGGTTGTAGATATCCAACGAAATGGCATCCAGATTCTTCAAACCCAGGAATGCCTTGAAGTAGGGGCGTTCATAATGCAGCACTCCAGCGGCACAACGGGTTTTTGGAGAAGCGAGAGCGCACGGGTTAGGCATAGGTCGCAAACGGCAACAATCCGGGGGCGGACAAAAAGGCGGCAAGAACGCTTGGCGGGAATAGCTACTGGCCGACGTCATTGGCACGGGCCAGCATCCGCGCCTTCGCACGCCGTAGACGCTTGGCGTCGAAAACATCCGCGCGGTCCTCAATGCGATCCTGGCGCACGGACTGAGGATGCGTCAAGGCCCAGTGGTTAGGCAGAAGGTCAAACAGGTACGGCGAGCCGAGTTCGAGGTCCGTAGGATGGTTCTGCTGGGCGTCGGCCAGTCTGCGCAACACGTCTTCCAGATAATCATCAATCATCAGATGATGCCGATGCGCACTGCTGACGACGCTGTAAAGCTGCAAGCGCCCCGCGGCCGCCTTGGGATGCCCCAAGAACTGCCAATTGTTGCGGCCGACAGTCAGTGGCCGAATGATCTGTTCCGATTGGGCGTTATCGATCGGAATTCGCGGATCGCTCAGGTACAGCGTCAGCGCTGACCACTGGTTCCGCAGATAGCCCAGCGCTTCGCCGATCCTGCTGCGGGGCAGCGCCCGCTTCACCGCATCGCTGTCCAGCCAGCGTCGCATGCGGTTCCAGATCGGCACCGCGTGGCGCTGCCGCAGTTGCTGGCGTGCAGCGGCGTCCAGCGTCTTGCCCCGTTCTTCGACCTCATACAACTGGTGGTAGAACGAAATCGCCTGCGACGCCAGGATCGGATCGTTCGACTCGGCCTGGATGAATTCGCGGCGGGCGTGCATATTGCAACTGGCGTGAACGATCCGTCCGTTGGAACGCTGCTGCAAACGCGCATTGGCACCGCAGGCGTCGCCCACGAAAATGCCGCGATACGTGGCCAGATGCCCGTCGATCACCGCGTTCTGGTGCGTCAGCGACCAGTGAAACACGTTGTACGGCGCCAGGCCGTCAAGGCTGGTGAACAACCAGGCGTAACTGGTGGCCGAACCGGGTGGCCCCGTGCCGGCGGGCAGCCCTCCTTCCAGCGCTTGGCGAAAACGGCTGCGACTGCTCAGCTTCGCCAGATCCTCTTCAGCCAAAGCGCCGCGCAACAACAGCGTCAGCGTTGTGTCGTCGCCCAGCAGGAGTGGCTGGGAAAGCAGCAACTGCCACATCTGCCGGAACAACGGCCCGATCGTGTCCACCGCGTAATTCAAGAGATCATTGACCGTGGAGCGGCTGGGAAACCAACCACACTGGGCGAACCAATCCTGTTGCCGATAGGTCGGCACATGGAAGGCGAACTTCATCCCCGCTATCGCCGCAACGATGCTGAAGTCGTATTTGCAACTCTCGACGATCGCCAGTGGCGGCGGCATGCTCCGCACGCCCTCCTGGGGCTGGCCAGGCATGACATACTGGGGCCGCTTGATGACCTCCACGTACACGTGCGGCTTCTCGAACCGCAACCGCTCGGTCTCCTTGACCCCGATGCACTTCAGCCCGGCCTTCTGCTCTTCGGGAAGATCGATGGTCCGCTCCCGACGTTCAATGTGCGGCGGAAACTCCTCACTGCGGCCAGACTTCTCCTGGCGAGCCTTTCGCCGCGATTCTAGGCGCCGAAGCAGTTCCCGATCCATCGCCTCGTCCGCCTGGGCCTGAGCGGTAATGATCTCCTGTTGTTCCGCACTGGGCAGCTCGACAGGCTCGTCGCCGAAGTTCAAATGCCGTTGATCGGGTGACTCGCTGCGGCGTTCACTCCGTCGTCCCCACAGCATGTCCGTCAGTCGGTTGTTGGCGGCTTCCAGTTCCGCCACCCGCTGCCGCAGCGCGTCGCGTTCGGTGATGATGATCCGCGTGGCGTCGACCAAGGCTTCATGATCGCGGCGAAAAGCCGCGAACTCTTGCAGGACATGGTCCAGGGTCGCTCGCAAGGACGACACCTCGCGGCTGAGCGCCTCGTTGCGCTGTTCACTTTCGCGAAGTCGTTCTCGAAGCAGCGTGTCATCCATGATGCCAATATCATTATCAGCGAGCGGCGAATGTCAAGAGCAAGACCACAGAAATCTATCCGGCCGCCGCTTGATAACGCTTGCGACGCTTGGCCGTGTTGAGATCGACGCCGCCGATCATCATGGCCAACGTCACGGCGTCAACTTCAATCGCCAGCGAAGCAGCGTCTCGGCCACCTGGAATCTGGAAGCATCCTCGTTCTAGCCGCTTTGCCCAAACCACAAGACCATCACGATCCCAAAGCAAAATTTTGCAGCGATTCCGCGCGCGATTCAGAAAAACGAAATAGTCGCCACAGAGAACGTCCATGCCGAACGAATGAGTGACGATTGACGACAACCCATCGAAATGCTTTCTCATGTCGGTTGGGAGGGCGTGGACGAAGATCCGCACCGCCGGAGAAAGGCTAAGCATCACGATGCTCTCCCCAAGGCAACTCCAACTGCTCGCCGCGAAGCACACGCAACGCGGTGATCAGCGCCGCGAGATTCTGCTGGGGCAGGCGAAGGATCGTACCGTCGGCCATCGCCAACTCGATCCATGGCGCCGGTTGCGAGGCCGTGACCGGCAGTTGCAAGAAGTTCGCCGGGCATGGCGGCACGGTGGGCGCGACGAGGGCACTGCGATGTCGGCGGCGCGACGTGACCACGGCACCTCGCCGTCGGGAAGGTTGGAGCCTCGCTTCCCCACGCGATTCATGTCGCGTGGATGCTGCTTGGCGAAGATTCCGCCGCCAAACGTAGAATCCGTGCGACGAAATGTTCTCCCGTCGGCAGAACTCGGCGATCGACAGCCCGCTCTCACGCTGCCTCTTGATTCGCTGCCGCCATTGGTCCCTGAGCACCTGATTCACTTCTCGTGCCATGACTGGGTAGTCTCCTGATACGGGGTAGGAAAAAAAAGAAACTACCCACCAGACTACCCCGGCTGTCAACAGTGCTTATATCGGGCGCTCTCAATCCGTATGACAATCTTCGACAACTGCTTCACCGAGCCCGCCGCACCGTCGATGTCCGACGGCCGCAGCTTGGCGCACAGCAAGTGCTCGCCACAAAAGATGTACAACGGCAAGTAGCAGTAGCTGTCGTAGTAGCCGTGAAAGAACCGGCCCAGTTGATGGCCGTGGATCGGATCGTCCGTGGCGTCCAGGTCGAGCACGATCGCTTTGGGCGGCTGGCGATGCAACGCCAGAAATGTTTCGACGAAAAACGATTCGAGGTCGTGATGTCGGGCGACGATCTTTTTATAGCGGCTCTTGGCATCCGCCCCCACCGGCGTCAACTCCAGCCGATTCAGCGTGCTCTTGCCCGCCAGCGACTTACCGCGATCCCGTGAGCAACGACGATCCTGGCCCCCT
>CAZTPX010000410.1:0-3479 GCA_964615095.1 uncultured Planctomycetaceae bacterium
CGTAAGCGCCAATGAATCGCCATCCGTGCGGGGCAACCTCAACTCGTGCGTATACCTCTGACGCCACCGCTCGGACCACCGCCGAACACCTTCCAACCGTGCGGGAAGGTCGCATGTCTGCGTGGTAATCATCGGGCACGCGGCTACACTGGGCAGTAACAGTGCCTATATCAGGTGATTACGACTTCGCTAGATTTGAATCGCGGTGAACGCTCACGGTTGTGATGGGCTGGCCGGCGGGGGTATCTCGCCAAAAAGGCCCATGACGTCGGTTTTTGCACCAGTTCTTGAGGCCCTTGCCCATTGTGTGCCGTCAACGATAGGAACAGGAAGACGACACGATTCTAGCTCGCGGAATACGGCTTCAATTGTCGCATGATTTTGCGCGCTGCAAGACAAGATCACAAGAGACCCGATTGTACCATCAGCGCCTCGAAACACGGCGCGAACGGTGCAGCACGTCGTGCCCATAACCTGCTCTTGCCGATTCAACATGAGGCCAAACACGGCATCTCGCTTATACTCCACCACCTTCCCGTTACAGGAAAAGCATAGCCATTGGTTACTCCAGGTGACGCCCATTGTCTCGTCGGGGGCACCACCTTCCGACACACGCACGAGTGTCCCTCCGCAATAAACAGCGTAATCCCGAGGTACCTCGAAATAGACACCGGATGGAATCGAAACAGTACAGCCTGCCATTAGCCCGGCTCCCATCTCATCCGAATACCAAATGCCTTCATGGAACCCCACCTATAGATTCACCGGCTACGCAGACAACTTCATCCATTGCGCAGCCTCTTGCGACAGTTCATTTAGTCCGCGTTCGATTATATCTGATCTTACCACGTCCGCCAAGAAGCATGCGATTGCCCAGCCGTCAAAGAGTTGCCATCGCTTGTGAGGCGGCAGCGACGCGACGAGCGGCCCGTTTTCGGCGGCGACGGGCCTGGGCTTCGCGAGATTCTTCCTCCCGCTGTTCCAGCCGATATTCGGGATGGACGGCAACCCAACGATCAGGCAGCAGGGCTTCCAGGGCAGCCGTGTCGCCGGGGGCGATGGCTGCGATCCGACGCAGCACGTCGGTCAAGTACGGCCACACGTCAACGCAGTTCCGCCTCGCGCTTTGCACCAGCGTGTAGAGCGTTGCCGCCGTCTTCCCGCCCTTCTCGCTTCCAACGAATAAGAAATTCTTTCGACCGATGGCAACGGGCCGCAGAAGCCTCTCAATGACGTTGTTGTCTATTTGAATCCTTCCGTCGCTGGTGTATCTGACAAAGGCGTCCCAACGGTTCAGCACGTAGTCGATCGCCTCGGCCAGGCTCGCCGTGGGGCGCAATGTTGGCCGTACCTCGTCGAATCGGGCCTTCATCCGTGCCAGGATCGGCAACGCCTCCGCCTGCCGCAACGCCCGGCGATTATCCGGCGACATCTCGTGGGCACGGTCCTCGATGTCGTAAAGTTGCTGCGTCCAGATCATGGCCTCGTGGACCAGCGGATGGTTGGTCGCCGGAAGCGCTTCCTCGAAGCCCCTGCGACCGTGAGCCCAGCAGGCGACATCGACCAAACGGCCTTCCGAATGGCGAACCAGCGACGTATAAACCGAATAGCCGTCCGTCTGAAGATAACCCCGATAGGTTGCCAACATTTCTGCTGGGCCATCCCGGCTGCGGCTGGGGCGGAAGTCGTAGAAAACGTAGCGATGATCGGCGTCGCCCGCGTATCCACTCAGATAGCCCTTGATCGTCTTGCCGTGCCCCGGTTTGAGCATCTTCACTTCCGTCTCGTCGGCGTTGATGACGACGCTGGCGAGCACCTGCTGACGGATCAGCCGTTCCAGCGGTCGCAAGGCCAGGGCTGTCCGGCCCAACAGCCCGCATAACAATGCCCGCGACAACCACCGCTTCAATGGCCCCAGAAGGAGTTCCTGCTGCCGATAAACCGGCAGATGATGCAAGAACTTCCAGGTCACCAGCCAGGCCAAGATGCTCGGCCCGAAGGGACTCTTCTCCACTGCCTGCGGCGGCCTCTGGGTGGTCTGCATCTGCGAGCCGTCATGGCAGTGGGAGCAACCGTAGGTGTACCGCACCTCTTCGACCACGTACAGCTTCGCCTCTTCCATCTCCGCCCGCTTCGTGACGTGGGTACGGATGATAATCCGTTGCGTCCCGCAGCAGCCGCAAGGCAATTCCGACTCCGGCAATGGGTACTCGATCCGCCGATGTTCCCAGAATTGCGGGAACTCGATCCTGGGTCGTCGTGGCTTTCGTCGAGTCCGAGGCGGCGGCGAGTCCGCGTTGGCGTCTTGGGAGTTCTGCTGCTTGGCATTCAACCCTTCGACGACTTCGGGCACGAACAGCACCTTCTGATCGGGTGAGGGTGCGTACCGTTCGCGACGTTGGCCGAACATCGCCCGCTTGAAGAACCGCAGTTGCTCGGCGGCCTTCGCCAGTTGCTCCTGGCAAGCGGCGATGACTTCCTGCTGCTGCGCGATGACCGCCTGCTGGTCGGCGTCCCTCTGCTCCAGCTCACGAATCCGTTGCTGGCAGGCCACCAGTTGATCGGCAAGAGATGGACTTTCGTATTCCATGCCTTATTAAACGCTCGACACTGCCATTTGGTTCCGCTGAAACGGAAAAGTTTTTTCGGATCGGCAGAACCGATGTCATGCACGTCGCCATCGCGGACGACGACGCACGCTGGCCAGGTCGATGCCATCCAGGATCAGCGTCAGATCGCTCAGTCGCATCTCGACTCCGACGGGCGAAGCTGAGCCATCCTCCCGCACTGCCTTCGCTGGCTTCGGAACCTCGAAGGTCCCAAGCTCAAGTCGCTTGTACCAAATGACTAGGCCGTCACCGGCAAACCAAAGCACCTTCACGCGATCGCCGCGCCGATTGAAGAAGAGGAAGAGGTCACCTGATTCCACCTGCTGGCGCAGTTCGTTCTCAACAAGTCCAACGAGACCGTTAAAGCTGCGTCTCATGTCCGTGGGGCCTGTCTTGGCGAAGACACGGAGCGACGTGGGGAGCATCAGCATCGGCATGTCTTTCGTATCGGGGAAGCCGAGAGGGCAGTGACCGCAGCGATGATCGTCTGCATGTCGCAGCCTTGAGCCCGCAGCACGACGCCGCTAGGCCACTGAACATCCATGTTTCCAGCACCACGCGCCGGATCGCTGACGATCTGCACGGGAACGAGCGCTTCGTCGCCTGCCTTCCGCCGAGGTGTATGCCGCAGCCCTCGCAACCGTCGCTTCCATGCATGAAACGACGCCGGGGACAGCCGTTCCTTGGCACAGAACCCCACAACACTCTCTCCGCTGGCTTGTTGGCGGTCGATCACCTCCCGCCAATATCGCTGCCGATCCGCACTCCTGGTCTTCGCCATCGCTTGGTCCTCCGAATGCTTCGGGATGAATCCTACCCAGGCATTCAGCTTACCACGGCCCGCAAGGCTGGCGATTTATTGACGCTAAC
>CAZTPX010000411.1:0-3433 GCA_964615095.1 uncultured Planctomycetaceae bacterium
ACGTGGAGTCGGAGTCGATGATCTCGAAGTCGAGATTGAACTTCCGCTTCATTTCATACTTCCACTGCCGTTGCAGCATGGCCGGGCAGATGATGAGGATGCGGCGGATTCGTCGCCGCAGGAGAAGCTCTTCCGTAACCAGCCCGCACTGGATCGTCTTGCCCAGGCCCACGCCATCGGCCAGCAGCAGGCTGACTCGCGGCATCTGCAAGGCCCGGAGGACCGGCTCCAACTGGTATGGGTGAACCTGGATGGCCGAATTCCAGACGCCGAGGAGCGGTTCGTTCTCGATGCCGTCGCCTTCCCGCAGCCGGTTCAACCGCGTCCAGCGATGGGCATTGACGAAGGCTAGTAGCACGTCTGGGCTGTCGGGCCGGTTCTCGTCCACGCGCGGCAGCGTCGTCTTGCCCAGCACAAAGGCGGTGGACTCGACTTCCCAGAGCAACTGTTCGGCCTCGGGATAGCGGAAGTCGTCCAGGTATTCGACATCAACGATATTCAACCGGCCTTGACCAGTGCGGCTGTCGTAGGGTTCGACCGCCCGCACCGTGGCGAGCCGGTTGCGGAGCCGCACGGCTTGGCCGACTTCGGGGGGCGGGGCGGGGGTGTTTTCCATTACGTCCTATTCTTTCCGAAGTTCGACTCGAATTACACTCTTCTGATCCGTGCAATCGCCGCCAGCAAGTATCCCAACTCGTCCCCATCCAGCCCTGCTGTCTTGGCAAGGCCGTGGACGTTGCGGATCAAGTCTTCTTCCTCACCAATCAAATGATTGAAACCAGGATCACCCTCGTTCAGGGCAAACAGGCACTTGTCGGTCACATTCAGTTGCTCGATCCGTGGCGTAGACCAATTCTCTCCGAGCAGGCATCCAAGGATCGCCGTAAACATTCCGCTGGTTTCAATCGGACGCAGCTTGGCGACACAATCCTGGCGAATCTGCTCGGGTTCTCGAAGGATTGGTTCGGTCATGCTCAAATCCCTGTCCTCAGTCCAGCCTCCGGCCATCGTGGGTTGCGCACCGCAATCCATAGCTGCCCGCTCGTCAATAATTCTGCTGGTTTCACAGGATGGCCTTGGCCCCACGGCTCCTGACGGTCTTACTCCGGTTTCACGGATGGGCCGCACCCCGCAGGGGGCCGTTTCAGGGGGCCAGTGTCTCGCACTTCGGGAAAAGCCTGATTCTACCCCCGCTAAAGTGACCCTGCAACAATTCGAGGCCAGTGCGTTCCGATTTCGCAGAGGGTTAGGTCCGGTCAGGCAGGCGTGGCAAAGACTGCTGCCCGGCCAGGACGAAATTGCCCAGACCCATCATAACCAGGGGGTTAGTCAGATAACGGCTCCCCCACGGATGGATTTTTGCGATGGGCCGGTTCGTGGCCGGGGGAATGGGTCGAAATCTCGCGACGACTACGGGTTTGTTCATCAAGAAGAGGGCAGAAATGGCCGCCAGGACCGCCGTGGCGGTCCTGGCGGCGACATATATATAAGGGATAGCCTTGGGAATCGAGGGCGAGGGCAGGCCCGCCAAGAAAGCGTGGCGGCGATTCAGGGCCATCCGGTTCCTGGCAGTCGTCGTGCTGGCCGGTAAAATGGAAGCAAAACCATGCCCAACCCAATCGCCACCATCGCCACTTCCCGCCTGCTTGCCGAGGCCATCACGCCTTCGCATCACGCCGAACTTCAACGCCTCTACACCGATCCCTTGGTTGTGAAAACCATCGCTTCTGCCGAGGGCAAGCCGCTTTCCGAAGAGAAGATTGCGGAAAGAATCCAAAAGGCCGTAGACCACTGGCAGCAACACGGCTTCGGCTCTTGGGTCTTCCGCCTGAAAAAAGACGGGCTGTTCATCGGACTGGGTGGCCTGAACATCCGCCAGATTGACGGCCAGGAAGTCGTGGGCCTCGGTTACGCCGTCATGCCCAATTACTTGAACCAGGGATTCGCCACGGAGATGGCCGAGGCCAGTTTGGATGTCGGCTTCGGGCATCTGGGCTTCCCTGAAATTGGCTCATGGACCCTGCCGGTCAATCTAGCTTCCCAGCGCGTGATGGAGAAGCTGGGGTTTCGATACGACCGGGATTTCGAGTTTGCTGGGTTGCTACATCGGTTCTATCGGCTGGTTGCGGCGGATTGGGAGGGGTATCATGGAAAGGACATCTGACTTGGAGGAAAGGCCATGAACAAATGCAAGTGTTGGGCGGCGGTGCTGGTCACCGTCTTGTTGCTGCCGAACGTTGCGGCAAGTGCGGATTCAGCGAAGGAGGCGTTCGAGAAGGGCAAGACTTGCCTCGACAAAAAGGATTACGATGCCGCCATCGTCGCTTTCTCGGAAGCTATAATGCTCGACCCGAAGAATGCCGAGGCGTATGGCAATCGCGGGCGAGCCTTCGCACGGAAAGGTGACCTCGACAAGGCTTTTGCGGATAGTAATGATGCGATCCGCCTCAATCCCAAACTAGCACTGGCTTATAACGTCCGGGGAAGTATTTATGGAGAAAGGGGCAACCTGGAAAAAGCCATTTCCGACTTGAACGAGGCCATCCGGCTTGATCCAAAATACGCCACGGCATATTGCAACCGGGGCATCACCTATGGGCAGAACCGCGAATACGACAAGGCGGTTGCCGACCTTAGCAAATCTATTCGACTTGAGCCGAAAGATGCCGTGACGTACTTCAATCGTGGGCTTGCTTATAAGGCAGAACATGATTACGACAAGTCGATTGTTGACTTGGCCGAGGCCATCCGGCTTGATCCAAAATACTCCTTGGCATATCAAATCCGTGGTGACGCCTACGGAAGCAAGGGTGACCGCGACAGGGCCATTGCCGATTACACAGATGCCGTTCGGCTCGACCCAAAAAACGCGGATGCGTATTGTAATCGAGGTGTCGCCTACGGGAACAAAAGCGAACTTGACAAAGCGATTGCCGACTACACAGAGGCTATCCGGCTCGCTCCGAAGATGGCAGTGGCGTATTACGACCGTGGCATCGCCTACGAGAAGAAGGGCGACAAGGCCAAAGCGGAAGAGGATTTCGGGCAGGCCATGAAACTTGGCTACAAACCGCCATGAAAATCCTATTCCTCCACGGCTGGCAATCGACACCGGGCGGCGTAAAGCCGACCTACCTCAAGGACCACGGCCATGAGGTCTTGAATCCGGCTTTGCCCGACGACGATTTTGATGCCGCCGCCCGCATTGCCCAGGCCGACTTCGACCGGCACCAACCCGAGGTCGTTGTTGGATCGAGCCGTGGCGGTGCCGTAGCCATGAATATCGACGCTGGCTCGACGCCGCTGGTGTTGATGTGCCCGGCCTGGAAACGATTTGGCACGGCAACGACGGTCAAGCCCGGCACGATCATCCTGCATTCCAAGGCCGACGAAACGGTTCCCTTTGCCGACAGCCAGGAGCTTCTTCGCAACA
>CAZTPX010000412.1:0-3412 GCA_964615095.1 uncultured Planctomycetaceae bacterium
ACGGCCCGCGGCCGGCCGCAAAGCCGGCAGCGCCGCACCAGACGCGTGGAAAACTTCGGCGGCCGCAGGGCCATTGCCCTCTTCGATTTACTTGCCATGCACTTGCAATTCCTATAAAAAGTAGGTTTCGATTACGCCTGCCGCAGGGGCACGCCCATGGCCCGCAGCAACTCGCGCGACTCACCATCGTCGCCGCAGTTGGTCACCAGGGTCACGTGCATGCCTTGGACGTTCGTGTACTTGTCCGGGTTCAACTCGGGGAAGACTAATTGCTCGGTCAGGCCCAGGCTGTAATTGCCGTTGCCGTCAAAGCCCTCGGGGTTCAAACCGCGGAAGTCGCGGACACGGGGCAGGGCCAGCGAGACCAAGCGGTCGAGAAACTCGTACATCCGCTTGCCGCGCAAGGTCACCTTGCAACCCACGGCCTGCCCTTCGCGAAGCTTGAAGCCGGCGACGGAGAGGCGGGCCCGCGTCACTACCGGCTTTTGCCCGGCGATGGTCTTCATGGCCTCGACGGCCTCTTCGATAAACTTCTTTTCCGTGATCGCTCGGCCAACGCCCATGTTGATCACGATCTTCCTCAGTCGCGGCAGCGAGAGGATGTTGGTCCGCCCGAACTTAGCCAAAAGGGCGGGAACGATTTCCTTGAAATACCGCTCCATCATCCGGGGCGTAGGGACCTTCTTGGACGTCTTGGTCTCGCCTGCGTCCGGCTTGCCCTTCTTGCCGCCACCGTCGCCCTTTTTCTCGCCGCCGTCTTTCTTCTTCGCGCCGCCGTCGCTCTTCTTGCCGCCGCCGTCGCTCTTTTTCGCGCCGTCGCTCTTCTTTGCGCCGCTACCGGCGGGGGCATCTTGGTCTTTTTCCGCGCTCATGTCAGTAAATCCGAAACTCAAAATACGAAATCTGGGATCAGCCCTTACTGCGGGTTGCCTTGGACGGCGAGATCACACCCGCCGCCGCCCCGCACTTCTTGCAAAAACGCTCCTTCGCGCCGTCGGCCACGACACGGGCGCCGACGCGTGTCGGCTTGCCGCAGGCCTGGCACAACAGGGCGACGTTGCACTGCGGCACGGGCATCTCCACCGAGAGCCGGCCACCCTGCGGATTCCGCTGGCTGCGCTTGACGTGACGGTAGACCCGATTCACGCCTTCCACGACCACGCGACCGGCGCCTTGGCCTTCCTTGTCGCGGATCACGCGCAACACCTTGCCGCGCGAGCCCCGGTCCTCACCACGAATCATCACAACCGTATCGTTCTTTCGAATCCACATGTCAGACCACCTCGGCGGCGAGGCTCACAATTTTCATGAAGTTACGTTCCCGCAGTTCCCGGGCGACCGCGCCGAAAATGCGCGTTCCCCGGGGATTTTGATCGTTATCGACAATCACGGCCGCGTTGCTGTCGAAGCGCACGTAGCTGCCGTCCTCGCGACGGGTCGGCTGCTTGCAGCGGACGATCACCGCCCGCACGACCGCGCCCTTCTTGAAATCGCTGCCCGCGATCACGCCCTTGACGCTGCAGACGACCACGTCGCCAATCCGCGCCCAGCGTTTGCGGCTCCCGCCCAGGACCTTGATGCAATACAATTCCTTGGCGCCGGTGTTGTCGGCCACGTCGAGCCGCGTTTGCATTTGAATCATGGTTTTCTCGTCCCATCCGCTCTTGGATTACCCGTGAAGCCCTCAAAACTCACTTCGATAACGGGTCCGCAATGCTATGTCTTGGCGTTCTCGCAGTTACTGAAATAAGTTCCCGGCAGGAAAGGCCCCTTTGCCAAACGACTCCGCTACACGACCTTGTCCGCTTCTACCGCCGGTCCAGCCGCCTCGGCGCCCGGCGCGGCCGGAAGGCCTGTTTGGCTTTTCACTACCACGCGCAACAAGCGCCAACGCTTGGTCCGCGACAGCGGCCGCGATTCCTCGATTTCCACCAGGTCGCCCGCATGCGAGACGTTTTCCTCGTCGTGCGCCGTGCAGACCGTGCGGCGGCGGAGGATCTTGCCGTAGCGCGGATGCCGCACCAGGCGCGTCACCTCGACGCGCCGCGTCTTGGCCGCCTTGTCGCGGGTCACAATCCCGGTCACAACTCTCTTAGGCATGGCTTATTTCCAAAAACTGAATTGGGTACTGTGGTTCTAGGTTCCGCTGGGGGCCGCGGCCGCCTGCGCCGCGGCCGCCTTGAGTTGCCGCTGCCGCTGCTCGGTCTGGATTCGTGCGATCAACAGCCGGTTCTTCTTCAACTCGCTGGGCGTGTCCAAACGCTCGGTCTGACTCTGGATCCGCAAGCGGAACAAGTGCTCCGTCGTGTCCTTCACGAGCAACCGCAGTTGCTCGTCGCTCATGTCTCGTAGTTCGCTGTTCTTGGCCATGGTAGTTTGTAGTACTTAGTTCTTAGTACTCAGTACTCAGTACTTAGTGCCTATGCTTAGTGACGATCTCTAAGTTCTAAGCTCTAAGTTCTAAGCTCTAAGTTCCTCCCGTTACATCGGCCTGCGCCGCAAAAACCGCACCTTGACCGGCATCTTGTGGGCCAGCCGCGCCATGCACATCCGCGCGGCTTCCTCGCTGATCCCGCCGATCTCATACAACACCGTTCCCGGTTTGACCACCGCGGCCCAGTACTCCGGTTCGCCCTTGCCCTTGCCCATGCGCGTTTCCAAGGGAATGGAGGTGATGGGCTTGTGGGGGAAGACGCGAATGTACAGCCGCCCCTCGGCGCGCAGATACTGCTGGGCGGCGATACGGCCGGCCTCCAAGGTCTGCGCGCTAATCCAACCGCCCTGCAGGGCCTGCAGGCCGAAATCGCCGTGGACGACGCGGTTGCCACGAGTGGCCTCACCTCTTATACGTCTTCTTTGGCTTTTTCGGTGCTTCACCCGTTTTGGCATTAGGGCCATTGATCTCGTCCTCGCTATAAATGCCTAAGTTGATCCAAACTTGTATGCCGATGTGTCCCTGGGCGATCATCGCCTCGGCGAAACCGTAGTCGATGTTCGCCCGCAGGGTGGAAAGGGGCATCGAGCCGGCGATCTGTTTCTCGCGGCGCGACATTTCCGCCCCGCCCAACCGCCCGGAAAGCTGAATCTTGATCCCCTTGGCACCGGCCTCCATGGTGGTTTCCATGGCTCGTTTCATCGTACGGCGGAAGGCGGACCGCTTGACCAACTGCTCGCCGATGTCCTCGGCGACAAGCTGCGCGACCAACTCCGGCCGGTTCAGTTCTTCAATCTTGATGTTGATGCGGCGACCGGTCTTGTCCTGGAGTTCCTTCTGCAACTCCTCGACGCGCTCGCCCTTGCGGCCGATCAACACACCCGGCCGGGCCGAGAACAAGATCACCTTGACCTCGTCCCGCGTCCGCTCGATTTCAATCTTGGCGATCGAAGGGTAGATCGCCTTGCCGAACTTGTC
>CAZTPX010000413.1:0-3377 GCA_964615095.1 uncultured Planctomycetaceae bacterium
GCAAGGGAAAGCCTTCCGTCTGGCCGTGCCGGAAAAACGGCTCCGGCAGCACGCTGGACATGTGGAACAAGGCCCTGGCCAGGTCGTCGGGCAGTCCCTGGTCGCTGGCGGGAAACATGAACGGATCGGCGGCGGTCATGGAAAGGTGGCAGTTGAACAGCAACACGTTGCCGTCTTCCGTGGCCAGGGCCTTCAGGGCGTCGGCATAGGGAATCGGGTTGCCGTCCTGCGATTCGCCGTCCGTAATGTGTACGACGATTGGCGGAAAGCTCCGCGGATGCCTGCTGATCCAATCGGAAAGAATCTGGTGGGCCAGGTAGAGCATGTGGCACATAGGCGTGCCGCCTTCCGCCCTGGGGTCGACCCAGACGGGCATTTCGCAGGGTATCTGGAAGATCTCGCCCGTCTCTTCGTCGGGCAGGTATTGCATGCGGGTGTCGATGCGGGCGGGGGCGGCGCCGATTTCGGTGATCGAGACCAGCCGCGGGCCGGCCAGGGGGCCTTGCAGGGCGGATTCGATAATCGGATTGGCCTGCTGATCGGTGCGATAGCCGAAAACCCCGATATCCATCCAGTCCTTGATGCCTTCATCGCCGCTGGCGCGGATGGCCATGTTCTGCAGCCATCCGTTAATGGCGGCCACAAGCTCGTCGCACTTGCGGTTCGACGAATTTCCCAGCGGCTCCTCCATCGAGAACGACTGGTCGAGGAGGAAGAGGAAACAGGCCTTGTTCTGGCGACTGATCGACTGCGTATAAGGTGCGCGGTACATGGTTTGCTCTAAGTGGGTTGTTCGGGTTCACTTCGCCGCGAAAAGAGCCGCGACCACTTCCAACGCGAACGGGCCTCGCCAGGTCCTTCGGCGTCGAACGGCTCGGAGGTCTCGGATGGCAGGGCAGGGGACTCCAATGCGGATTCGTTGAGCGACGGTGTTTCATCGAGCGGCTGGTCTTGGTCGGTAGCCGGCTCGCTTGCAACTTCGCCGGCGGCGTTTGCTCCCGCCGCGACTTTATCCGCTACGACCGCCGCCGGTTCGCTGCGCTCAAGCCGTTGGCGGGCTGCGGCAATTGCCTCGGCCAGCGGCTGCGGCAAGGGATATCTTTCCAGGCAGCGCTTGCCGCCCCACTGTACGATCCCGGCGTCATCCGTGGCGTCGACAGCCGCCTGCAGCCGCTTGAGCACTTCGCGCCGCACGGCCGCCATTTGGTACAGTGGCCGCCAACGGTCGGCCTCGGGGCAGTCGGCCATCAACTTCTCTTTCCAGACGGCCAGGACCTGCCGATCGCGCTCGTCGGGCGCAAGGTCGGCGGTGATCGTTCCCAAGGCTTCGAAGACCGCCAGCCGTTCTTCGGCTACAGCGATCCGCATGCCCCAGTCAATGCTCACGAATTGCTCGCAGTCGGCCTCGGCCACCATATTCCACGCCACCACAATGGCGGCCTCGCTCGTGTCTTCGTCCAGCGCCTTCTTCAGCCGGGCGATGGCTTTGACTCGCCGACGGGCCAACCTCACGCGCTCGCGCAGGCCGTGCTCGTATCCCCTGGGCAAGGCCGCCGCGGTAAGCGCCAACTCTTTCTCGCCTGAAAAACTGACCTTGCCAGCCGATTGCTGGACGAGATGCTGCAACCGCTCAAGCACCTGCACGCGTTGGCGGGCATCGACGACCCGCTGCCGCAGTTGCTCGGCGGGGGGAAAGTTGACGAAAAGCGCTTCGTTCCAGGCCTCGGCCAATTGCCGATCGGCTTGCTCGGTGACCTCCAAGGGAAGCCGCAGGAACTTGTTCCACGCCTGCTGGCGGCAGACGTATTCGTAGGCCTGGTAGATCGCCGGTTGTAGCCGCGCCGGGGCATCGCGGAAATGACCGCGGCGATTCAGCAATTCGACGGCCGCGTCCCACTGGCCTGCGACCAGCAACCGCTCGACCTCGACGTAGCTGTTGGCCAGTTGGTTCAGCGGCGGGACCTCCTCCATCCGCGCTTGCGACAGGGCGAAGAGCTGCTCCGTGAGATTTCGCACGTCGTTGTCGCCCAGTTGCAGCAGATCATAGTACAGCGGCGACTGGCTGGGCGCCTGAAAATCCTCACGGCGAAAGAGTAACTTGTCGTAGCCCACCTGTTCCACGTGTTTTGCCCACAAGCCCGGCTGGAGGACTAGTGCCCGCAAGGCCACGTAGATCAGCAGGGCGGAGAAATTGTCGAGATTCAGCGAGAGCAACGTGCCGGCGCCGCGGTTGGGGTGCTGGTACGGCTCGACGCCCACTTCCAGGTTTCGCCGGCCGACCAGCGACGGAACGCACATGCCGTCGTAGTCGACCAGCTTGACGCGCGAGGCGGAGTCGATCATCACGTTGGCATGCTGCAAATCGCCGTGGACGACTGAATTGTCGCCGAGTTCCTGGACTGCCTCCAGCCAGCGGCCGGCCACGGCGGCAATGGCGTCGCGATTGCCGTCCAGGCAACGGGCCCTCAGCCAGTTGAAGAGCGTCTCGCCCTGGACCCATTCCATAATAATGACAGGGTACCATTTGCCGTCGCCCGCCGAGCGAATGCTACGGTCGCGATACTCGAAATCGACGAGGCAATTGAGTTTCCGGCCTTGGAGGTAGGCGCTGATCAGATCATAGCGTTCCCGGCGCTCAGGCGACTCAGTGGTGAAGATGCGAATCGCGAAGGGCGTCCGGTCCTCAGGGTCAACTCCTTTGTAGACTACGGCGAAGGCCCCAGCCCAAGGCCGCGGCTGGTTCTGCTCATTCTTCTCAATGACCGCCCTTTGCAGCCGCGGGTCGCGAAACGCGACGCGCGGATTCTGTAACATGGCGCTAAAATGGGAAGCAAGGGGCCAAGACATGGTGCGGTGGGCATCGTCACTCAGACTTCGTCATTGTCTCTATTAGCCTACCCGCAACGAGAGGGGATGTCAACCGTTCCCACGCTAGGACCAAAGCGAGTTCTCGGGTACAATAATTAGTCCGCGTGCCGCAAGTGCTCGCGTTGGAAGCTAAACTTTTATGAATTCCTTGACTAAGCCTCGCAGGAGTTAAAATGCTCGGTACCTCGTTGGATTATCCAAGTTACCTCGAACGATTGCAAAGTGAACTTGTGCGGGTGGACCCGGCCGAGGTGAACCATCTGACGGAATTATTGTATGCCGCCTGGGAGAACGGAAATACCGTATTTGTCGTTGGCAACGGTGGTTCGGCCTGTACCGCCTCGCACCTTTGTGAGGATTTGGGCAAAGGCTGTCTCCGCCAGGAGGACTTGTGCGACGAATCGCGGCGGCGTCTACGGGTGTTGAGCCTGACCGACAATGTCGGCTGGCTAACGGCGATCGGCAACGACTGCGGCTACGACCAGATCTTCGTGCAGCAATTGATGAAC
>CAZTPX010000414.1:0-3364 GCA_964615095.1 uncultured Planctomycetaceae bacterium
CGTTCACCGCCATATCCAGGCGTATCGCGGACGGCTGAAAGCTAAGGACCGTGCCGGTGGTTGCCGACACAGTCTGCACGTCGCCGTCGTCGACAATTTGATAACAAGATGAAAATTGCCGATGCAGTAGCACGTCGCTTCTTCCAGCGTGAAGGCGGGCCTCCATGCTTGCTGCCAGCCGCCAGACCTGGTATATTCGCAAGTGTCACCTTCATAGCGACGATGACTTTCTACTTGCCTACTTTTGACCTTCTGTGACCTTTCGGCGGGTTCTCCTGCCCTTCTGGTCGTTTTTTACCTTTCTCATTCGCACGTCGGCTTTTCGGCCGCGTGTCCCTGCTTTTGGAGGAATCCCATGGAAACAGGCATGAGCCTAAAACAAGTAGCCCGCTTGCTGGGCGTAAAAGCCTATCGCGTGCAATACGCGATCGCACACGAGAACGTGCCGGAACCGCGTTTAAGATTCGCGGGCCGACGCGTATTTGAAGCTGAAGACTTGAAGCGGCTGGCGGCACACTTCCACGTGGCCCAACCAGCGGAGCCCGCAGCGGAAGCTGCCGGCGTATAGAAACAGCACGAGCCGATCATGGTGATCGGCTCGGCTACTGATTCACTTTTGACCGGCGAACAGCAATCGCCGGCCACAACATCAAGGAGCACTTGATAGTGTCTATTCTAACAGACCCCGGCTGCCAAAACAATGTGGCCGCCGAACCCGCAGAACTTCCTGAAGCCGCCGATATTCAGAGCATCGTGCAGGCCCTACGGCAAACGCCGCTACACGAGAACCACCTTGCCGATCTGAGGGCCAGTGGGCTCGATGACGAAACAATCCGGGCCGCAGGGCTATGTTCGGCACCCGCGGCAGCGACCGGACTGCTGGGCTTCCACGATACGCCAGCCTTAGTAATCCCGTATGTCGGACATCCGGGCTACGTTCGCATCAAACCCGACGTGCCACGTGTGGACGCTCACGGGCGAGCTATCAAGTACGAAACCCCACGTGGTGGCCGTAATCATCTTTATATTCCGAGCAGGACACGCCAACGGTTGATCGGCATCGGCCCAAGGGCCGCTACGATCATTATCACGGAGGGCGAGAAGAAAGCGTTGAAGGCCGATCAGGAAGGCTTTGCCGTGATATCTGTGCCAGGTGTCTGGGGCTGGCGGTCGGTCGATGCTTTGCGAGAACTTGCTGAGATCGACTGGGAAGGTCGTCGTGCCGTCATCGCTTTCGACTCGGACGTGACCCGCAAGCCAGACGTGAAGGCCGCTATTGCCGCACTGGTGGAGCATCTGAAGAAACTGAAGGCCGAAGTCCGGGTTGCCGTGCTGCCAGACATCGACGGCCACGAGAAAACAGGGCTGGACGATTTTCTGGTTACTAGCGGCTGCGAGGGCCTACGGGCCCTCCTGGACAACGCTGGAGACTGGTTTGCCACGCTCTTGGCAATGTTGGAGTGCGGGCTCGAACCAGAGCCCCTGGAGGCCGCCGTGAGGCCCCTAAACGAGCTAATTGGCGAGGCGGGTGCAGTAAGCCAGGAAGAACTCATCCGGCGGCTGCGTAACCGTCTGAAGGAGCTGGGCTACACGCCACCGCCGGTTGCTGAACTGAAACGGCATTGCCGCGACGCTCAGCGACAGCGACGTAACCAACCTGCTGCGGGCCAGCGGGCAGCAAACGAGCCCGAGATCCGCTTTATGGCTGAAGGACCTGATGGTGCCTATCGCGATCACCCTGAGAAGCAGGGCCTTTATGATTATAGCCGCGAGCAACCCGTGCAGTTGACGAACTTCAGCATGTTCATCGACCACGAGGTGCAGGTCCATGACGATTTGCAGCCGCACAAGCGGTTCAGCGGCAGAATCGAACTGCAAGGCAGGCCGCATCCGTTTGCCATCAACGCCGCGGACTACGCCAACAACGGCAAGCTCACGGGGACGATATACGAGGCGGCCGGGTCCAAGGTTGAGATCCATTGCAAACCAGAGGTGCTACGAACGGCGATCTCCGCTGTCAGCGTGCCCGACATTCGCAGGATCGGCACGAACTTCGGCTGGAACACAGAGAAGACAGCGTACTTGGTGCCAGGCGGGCAGATTACCGCATCGGGATTCCATGACGCGGAAGACAACGACATGCAGGTCGATCTGTCCGATCAGGAGTTCGCCAAGCGGCTGAAAATGAAGCCGCTCACGGCGGAGCAGCTTGTAGCGGTAAAACGGCACGTCGTGGACGACCTGCTGCAACTCTGCCCTGACCGCAAGGTTGGCTATTCGCTCATCGCGGCCGTCGCCTTGTCTGTCCTCTACCGCTTTACGAGTGGCATGAATAAGCCGTTAATCTGGGTCTCAGGCTTGTCGGGCAGTGGCAAGTCGCACTCGGCAAAGCTTGTGCAGAACTTCTTTGGCGAATTCCCGATTGCTGGCGAGAAGGGCGTCATGAGCTGGGGCAGTACGCCCAAGCGTATCCAACATGAGGGCTATTACTTCCGCGACGCCATGTACGTCGTCGATGATTACAAGCCCGAGCACTGCAAGCCAGGCGAGGCCACATGGGTCTTGCAAGGCTACGCCGATGCTGCGGCACGCAGCCGCTTGCGACGTGACGCTACCGCTGCCGAGAGCCGTGAGATCCGTGGGTTGTTGCTCTGCACCGGCGAAGATGTTCCTGACCATTCTGCCAGTGCCACAGCTCGTATCATCAAGGTTCCCTATCCCAAGGCCGAGATCGACCTGATACGCGGGCGGCGGTGCCAACAGCAGTGTCAGCACTACTCGGGCTTAATGGCGGACTTCATTCGGCATATCCTTGCCAATGACCGCCCAGCAACGTTTGTAGCCCGTGTCGCCGCCTTGCAGGACCAGTTCTGCCAGGCAGCTAAGGGCCATGAGAACATCGTGCGGGTGGCGGGCAACTTTGCCTTGCTGGCGGCCGCCTTCGAAGAGATGGCGGAGTATCTGAAGGATGTGTGGCCTGAGGCCGAAGCTGCCAAGCGGACCTTCGTCGAGCAGCACATTCCAGCATTACGAGGGGCAACGCTCAACGATGTCCATGAGCAGAAGGCGTCCTGCGTATTCCTCAGCACGCTGGCCATGCTCGTCAAACAGGGCAGCGTGCTGATCCGCGGCTTGCAGGTCGAGGGGGCCACGCCAGCCGCGGCAACGCCGATCGGTAAGAGAGTGTTGCAGGCTAGGACATGTCCCACAGTCACGCCAGCAGTGACGCCAGCACCTACAACAGGCGGACGAGTTGGAGCACCCCGCGAGCCGCAGCAAGAGCCCGTCTTGGAGATCTGGACCACTGCTGCGTTTGCGGAGGTCCAGCAGTCGTTAAGGCAACAGGCACGCCCACCGATCGCGG
>CAZTPX010000415.1:0-3312 GCA_964615095.1 uncultured Planctomycetaceae bacterium
CCAAGGACTCCATTCAACCCCGTCAGAGACAACTGGCTGCCCGCATCGAGCTGCAACGCGCCGCCGCCGGTGATCTGGGCCACCGAGGCCGCGGTTCCGCCGGCCAGCTCGAAGGTGCCTGAATTGGCGATCGTCACGCTGCCGCTGATGTTGCTGGAGACCGTCAACTGGGTCGATGGGTTGAGCGTGATCGCGCCACTGCCGGCGAACGAAATGGGGGCGGAAATCGAGTGGCTGCCGGCAATCACCGTGATGGCTGCCGCGGCGCCGCCGTTGTTCATTTGCAGCGTGCCGCCCGTGCCGGGACCAATCGAATAGCCGTTGCCCGAGGGCGTGTTGAAGACGAGCGAACTGAGCGTGGGCGAGGCCCCGTCCAGGGTAATCGCGCGGCTGCCCACGGCGGTGTCGTCCAACACGGCCGAGTCGTTGTAGCCGGCGAATTGGCCCGGCGCTACTTGCACGCCGGCCGTCTGCGTGTCCTGCCAGCTCCCATTCATCCCCCACGAACTGCCCGAGGCCCCGGTCCAACTGGCCGAGCCGGAGAAGACCGTGGTTGTGTAAGAGACCTGCACGGGAATGGGGTTCTCGCCAGCAAGCCCCTCGCCCACGGTCGCCAGCGAAATCGTGTTGCTGATCAGGCCCGGCGTGTTGCAAGCTCCCGCGGTAACCGTGCGAACTTCCGATTGATTGTCGGTATTGAAGACCGTCGAGGTACCCTGCACGGTGACTAGGCCGTCGCTGCCGCCAGGCACGGTGACCGCCGTGTAGTGATTGTTGTCGCCGGTCGTGGAAAGCGTCGTCGAATAACTGCCCGCCGGCGTCTGCCCGGCGTGGAGGATGCCGAAACTGACGGGCGTGGCTGTGACCACGCGGTTGGCAACCACCGTCAGTGTGGCATCGATCGTTTGCGGAGTGTTGGACGCATTGAAATCCGTGGCGGTGAAGGTGATCGTGTTGAGGCCCAGGTTGGTCGAGGTGGCGGAAACCGTGTTGGCGTCGCCGCGGGCCGGGGCGAGGCTGTCCGAGCCGGGCGTAACCGTTCCCAGCGTGGCGCTGCCGCTGGAGACTACGGCGGCAAGGGTGTAATTCAGGTTATTGGACCCGCTGGCCGCCGAGTTCGAAACGGTCGCCCCCACGGTGCCCGCCACGCCCGACATCACCCTGGCGTTTACGACGCTGCCCAGACTGATCGTGGCCGGCGACGTTACTCCGTAGGCCGCCAGATCGGGAACCAGTTTATTGGCGACCGGCGTGCCCAGGCCCGTCGCCAAGTCGTATCCGGGGCCTGCCGCATAGCCGTTGTTGCCGGTGGTGATGTCGTGGAAGTCGGTACTGGGCAGGCTGTAAAGGGCGGGCAAGGTCTGGGAAGGGCCGTCCAACGTTCCATTGCCGGCGGCAACCCGGAGTTGATCGGCGTCGGCGATCAGGCCGGCCCAGCAGGGCGCCGACAGGCTGGTGCCGCCAATCTGGAACCAACCGCCGTTGTAGGGATCGTAGGTGTAGACGCCCGTGTAGGGATCGGCGTCAAAGGAGACGTCGGGTATGGCGCGGCCGGTGGCATTGGCGAGGACCGATCCGTGGGACGATGTCTGTTGGTAGGCTGGTTTCGGCTCATATTGGCTGACCCCGCCGCCGCTGCCGCTCCAGGCCGACTCGCTGCTGTATGAGAGGCTGGTGGTCAGATACAGCGAGGTGCCGCCGGCGGCGACCACGTTGGGCGAGAAGGCCGGATACTCGCCCGGTGCCCCGCTGTCGCCCGTCGAGGCTACGAACGTCACACCTTGTTTCAGCGCAAGTTTGCTGGAGGGCGTGGTGAAAGACGAATCCGAGACATTCTCCTCCGAGTACTCGGAGCATCCCCAGCTCATCGAAACGACCGAGACCCCGCTTTGGTTCCTGGCGGTATTGACGGCTGCAAAAAGATTCGCGTTGGAATCGTTGTTGGCCTCATACAGAATAATGTTGGCGTTGGGGGCCATGGCATGCACCCATTCGAAGTCCAGGGCCTCTTCGAATTCCCAGTTGTCGTTGCCCGCACCGGCCGGATCGGTTCCCGGCAAGGCGGTGCCACCCGATTGGTTGAGCACCGTGAAAGTCGGCCCGCCGGCTGCGTTGACTTGCGGCAGACCGAACTGACTGCTGAAGGTATTGAGCGCCGAGGCGGCGTTGGGGTAGTTATAGGCGTCGATGATGGCGATCGTCTGGCCGGAGCCGGTGGCGGAGAGGCTGCTGAACCCGTAAGCCTGCTGGATCTGCGCCGGAGTGAAAGGGGGGTTGGACGTGCCGTACCAGTCCGCCGGTTGCGGCGCCGCTACGGGCGTGGCCACAATCGGCGCCGTAACGACCTGCGCGCACACGACAGAGGCCATTGCGGCCAACAGCAGCGAGGCGATGCGAAGTTCCTTGACGAACATGATTCCTTCCCCTCCCAGGGGACGGTCGATGCGGGAATGTTGCCCATTTGCCGCGCATCATAGCAGCAGCGCGTTAGGCCGGAATGACCAGGCAATTAAACTACGGTGAGTTTGCGATTCGCCCCGCGATTCCTCCGTCTGGGCGCCATGCTTGCATGCGGTTTGTCGATTTAGTCGCGCACTGTTCCTGGTATGGCAGGCGGGACGTCTTTAGCCGCGAAGCGGCGGCATCTAATAGCCTGGGGCGGCAGCCCCAGAACGGATAGGAAACGGCGCCACAGCCGCGCTCGCGGCGATACCCGCCACGTCCCAGGGTGTCGCCGCGAGCGCGGTGGAAACCATTTGCCTCTCCACTCCGTGGGCTGACGCCCCGGGCTATTTCATTTCGCCGCTTCGCGGCTGGTAAATCGGCTAAACCGCCACACCACATGGTCGGCGAGGCCTGATTCAGTCGTCGCTACGCGGCGAACCAGAATATGAGGCATTCCCAACCGTGGGTTGAAACCCCACGGCTACCATCGGCGGTCGCTACGCGACCAAGTCTTCGTCGCATAGCGACCAATGCCCTGCGGGCCGGGGTTTTCCAGGCACAGCGGTTACAATGATTGGCCTGTGCCAGGGCGTGCGAACCGCCGGTCCCGGTTGACAATTCTCGTGCGACTGGCTCAGCCGGCGCGGCTCGCGCGGCGGCGGACTGCCGCCACGCCCAGCACTGCCAGGCCGGCGGCAAGAAGAGCCAATGTTCCCGGCTCGGGAACCGTCTCCACGCCCCCGCCGCTAAGCGAGCTCCCGGCGGCTGCCATCGCCGACAGGCCCTCAGTCCCGGCCACCAGCGGCATGCTCGAACTGAGCCAGTTGCCGTTGACTAAGGCAAGATCCTTGCTGTTGACGGTGCCAT
>CAZTPX010000416.1:0-3290 GCA_964615095.1 uncultured Planctomycetaceae bacterium
GTAAGCGTCCGGTGAACCACATCTGGTTTGCAATTGCTCCGCCGACGAAGATTGGGTCATGCAAGGAGAACAGGCATGACCAAAGGCAAAGATCGAGACGAGCGGCTTGAAGCAAAGTGGCGGCGCATCATTCGAGAGCACACTCACAGCGGGCTGAACATCCGCGTCTTCTGTCGCAAGCGCAAACTGCACGAGTCTGCGTTCTACTTCTGGCGGCGGGAACTGGAACGCCGAGACGTGGCACGGAACAAGGCAGAGCGAGAGCAACGCAATCGCCCATCGGCCCAGGCGGCATTCGTGCCGGTACGCGTGACGGACGAGGTGCGGGTTGACGCCGCTCGCATTGAGATCGTGCTCTCTGTTGGGCGTCGGATTCATGTTGCCGCTCCCGTGGACCGGCAGGCCCTGGCCGACGTGCTGGCCGTTCTGGAGGGCCAGCCATGCTGAGGCTGCCGAGCCTGGGTGAATTGGATCGCGGGATGGCGGCGAGGATTTATCTCTGCACGTCGCCCACCGACATGCGAAAGGGCTTCGACACTCTGGCGGCGCTGGTGCAGGAATTCCTGGGGCAAGACCCGCTCTCGGGGCACCTGTTCCTGTTCGTGGGGCGCGGCAAGGACCGGCTCAAGATGTTGTATTGGGACACGGACGGCTTTGCCCTGTGGTACAAACGGCTGGAGGAAGGCACCTTTCGCCTGCCGCGTGTGTCTTCCGACGACGCCAGCGTCGAACTCAAGGCCAGCGAACTGGCGATGCTGTTGGAGGGAATCGACCTCAAGAGCATCAAGCGGAGCAAGCGATTCGAGCGGGCGGCGCGGACAACGGGCGCGAAGTGAAAATATTTTCAAATCCGAAAAGATTTTTACAATCGTTTTGCGTGCGCCCACGTCTATCACAATGTGACCACGGATGGCGCACAAATCGCGACGCTCGAATCCCTCCCCAGTGACCTGGCGGCCTGCCATGCGTTGATCCGGCAACTGCTGGAACATCTCGACAACTCCAGCCGCAAGCTCACGCAGATGGAGCATCAGCTTCAGCAATTGCTCCGCCAGCTCTACGGGCGCTCGTCCGAGAAGATCGATCCCAAGCAGATGGCGCTGTTCGCCGAGATGCTCAAGCAGCTTGAGGCGCAGAACCCGCCGGTCGAGCCGGAACCCGCTCCCGCCGCCACACCGGCGCCGACGAATCGCAAAGGCCACGGCCGCCGCAGGATTCCTGACGACCTTCCGCGCGAACGCCGGATTCACGACCTGCCCGAAGAGGAGAAGCCCTGCCCGTGCTGCGGGACCATGCGCGAGGTCATCGGGCAGGAAGTCAGCGAGCAACTCGACATCGAGCCGGCCAAGCTCAAGGTCATCCAGCACGTGCGGCTGAAGTATATCTGCAAGGAATGCGAGAAGAAGGCCGCCGAGGGCGGGCCGCAGATCGTGACGGCCGAGAAGCCCCTGTCGCCCATCGAGAAGGGCCTGGCCGCGCCGGGATTGATCGCCCATGTGATTGTCAGCCGCTTCTGCGATCACATGCCGTACTACCGGCAGGCCAAGATGCTCCGGCGGGCTGGGATTGAGTTGTCGCGTTCCACGCAATCCGACATATCGGCCCAGTCGGCCGAGGCGCTGCTCCCGCTGCACGACCTGATGGTCCGCGAAGTGAAGGATTCCAGGGTGATCCACACCGACGACACCCCGGTGGACGTGCTGGACCCACCTTTGGGCAAGACCCGCCAGGGAAGGTTCTGGGTTTACCTCGGCGACAAGGACCACCCATATATTGTGTTCGACTACACCCCCAATCGAAAGCGCGACGGCCCGATGACGTTCCTCAAGGATTGGGGCAAGAATGAGCGCCGCTATTTGCAAGCCGACGCCTTCGGCGGGTATGACGGCATCTATGCCGGTGAGGCCGGGGGCAACGTGGTCGAGGTGGCCTGCTGGGCCCACTGCCGGCGGTACTTCTTCGACGCGCGGAAGACTGACCACCGCAACAGCGCACAGGCGCTTGCCTACATCAAGCTGCTGTACGACGTGGAGAAGGACGCGGCCGGTCTGCCGCCGGGTGAGCGAGCCGCTATCCGCCAGGAGCGATCCGCGCCGATCCTGGTCCAGTTCCGAACTTGGCTGCTGAGCCAGCAGGCGGCGGGCGGCGGAGGGGTGCTGCCCAAGAGCCCGATGGGCGAGGCGATCACCTATGCCCTCAACCAGTGGGCGGCCTTGTGCGTCTACCTGCTGGACGGTGAACTGAACATCGACAACAACCTCAGCGAGAACGCGCTGCGGCGAATCGCTATCGGCCGCAAGAACTGGCTGTTCTGCGGCAGCGACAACGGCGGCCGCACCGCCGCGGTCCTCTTCAGCCTCATTGCCACCTGCCAGCGCCATGATGTTGAACCCTTCGCTTATCTCCGCGACGTGCTGACCCGCATCGCCGCCCATCCGCACCACCGCCTGGCCGATCTATTGCCGGGGCGGTGGGCCGCCCCGTGTAATACCTGATCCTTCGCCAAGTTCAACTTAAGCCCCTGCGAGGCACTCCAGAAAGCCGACGAACGATGGACTAATCTCCTTGACATACTTCAAGTCCACGATCGCTGGCACGGATACCACGGTAGTTGGGTCTTGTCTCACGTCGAAAGCGTAAAAGTCACCACTTTCGTTTGACCCGAACAACACAAGTCCAGGAATCCATTCCCGATAGTTGTTGGCCTTATTAGTGGGTACCACATCATCAACAGGCCAAATGCAAACGAATCCAGACGGGCCGACCTCTCCTGTGTACCCGTTGGTCTGGCGCATGAAGTCCAGGTATTCGTCAGGCAACCGGTGTTCTAGTTCGGCCATCAGAGACCGCAAACTCTCTTCCGAAGCACCGGTGCCGGCATATGGGGCCTTCAAAATAGCACGCAATTTGCTACGAACGATGGGGTCCACTACTGGTCTCCTTCCATGCTTCTCTGTAGGTTCCTCCACCACGGCGACACCTGTTGCTGGTGGAAAGATCTTGGCAACGGAATCTTGTTGGTCAAATCTGTGGGGCTGCCGCCGAACTTGACCGGCTGAATCTCATGCCAGTCCAACTCAGCTTGCGACCACAGTGGCAATTCGCGGCGAATCGAAGCGTTTATCGCATTCTTGGCTGCGAGGGCCTCATCATACGCGCTCCCTTCGAGCAGTTGGAACGGCCCGCTTGGGCGCGTCAGCCCAAACTGACCTTCAGGATACCCGGTCCAATCGACGGATGCGGCTGAAAACTCGCCAGGCTTGAGGACCTGTGCTCCGCCGGACGGATAC
>CAZTPX010000417.1:0-3278 GCA_964615095.1 uncultured Planctomycetaceae bacterium
CCAAAGTCGCTCAGGAATCGCCAAATCCCCGGCGATTATCTTGCTTGCCCTCACATGGCCGATATCGGCTCGGATGCCTTCGAGCAGGAGCTGACCCTCAACTTGATGGGCAATGAAGAGGGAGTGTTGGAGCAGATCGATGCCGCCCTCAAGCGAATCGAGGATGGCAGTTACGGTCGTTGCGAGGAGTGCGGCCACAGCATTGCCAAGGCCCGATTGGACGCAATTCCCTATGCTGCACTCTGCGTTCGATGTGCATCGCGGGAAGAGACTGGGCGTCCACGTCGCAAGCCAAGGTAGCTTTCATCGGCGTTCATGCCGTCCCCGTCAGCCCCATTTGGTGCTGACCGCCTCTGCCGACCCCGCGAGCCCCAAATGAGGCAACGCCCGCTCTTCTGGTGTATATGTGTTGACGCAGTAGGTGGCATGTTTGCACTCGAATAGGTGGGCGGCATCCCAATCCAGGCCGTTCCTGCTCGCCAGCCTCATTTGGGGCCGACCGCTACTCGCCGCCCCGCAGCCTCAAATGAGGCAATCGCAGCCCTTCTGGTGCATAAGTCATATAGCAATAGGTGGTATGCTTGCACTCGAATAGGTGGTCGGCAGTTGTACCACAAGACGTGTTCTGGGGTACAAGCCGCCCGCAACGCAGATTCACCATAGATATACCGTCACCGTTGCCCCAGCATCGCCAGCCGCACGCAACTCCCGGCGGCCGCCTGTCCTTATCGCCTTGCCGCTGTGCGTCGCTGGGCCCGCCCGACCCCCAGAAGCAAGGTAAAACGCCGACACCGCCTCGATCCGCGAGCCGCGAATTCCCCGCAAAAACCGGGCGATTTCGGCCGCCCCACTCTAACGGGTTATTGTCCGGGAGAGGACAGGTTGGCGGCACGAGCCGGGAGCGAAGTATCGGGCGTGATACTTGGATGCATGATTCGACATTGATCTGCTCACTGTTTGTGGTGGTATACTGGCGGTTATGAACGAATCGCAGCCACAACGTCGATGGTTCTATCCAACTTCAGCTTGGTTGGTGCTGGGTTCGATGGCGGTGACTGGCTCGCTGTTCGCATCGGAGAAGTGGCATTGGTTCTCGTTCAATGAGCACAAGGGCTGGACCGTACTTGCGGCGGTGGCTGGCGTGGGCGTGGTCTTGCTGCTGATGCTCGCGTGGTTCCTCGTGGCGTTGGTTCTGCGGCGGCGTTTCCAATTCGGCATCCGATCACTGCTGGTGCTGACCGTGGCCGTGGCGTTGCCGTTCAGTTGGCTGGCGGTGGAGATGAACAGTGCCAGAAGGCAGCGAGAGGCGTTGGAGGGGATCGGGAAGTTGGATTGCTCAGTGGCGTATGATTGGCAGGTCGTAACATTCGACTTGAACAACCTGATACCGACACTGCCAGATCCGCCAGGACCGGAGTGGTTAAGGAATCTGCTGGGGCTAGATTTCTTTTCGGACGCCGATGTGGTAAACGACTGGAAGGGCACGCCGGTCACGAACGCTAAACTGGAATACCTGAGAGGTTTCCCCAAACTTCGACAGTTATGCCTCTACGGCACCAACGTCACAGACGCTGACGTGAAAAAGCTCAAAGAGGCATTGCCCAAGTGCCAGATTGACCGAATTGAATCTCCGCCAAGTACACCCGCCGGCAACACCGAACAGCCGAGCAATCTGCCCGCCATTGGTCCAGCCTCCAGCCCACTCGCAACTCCATCGTCCCCCAACTAGAATAGACCACACCACGCAAAGGGACCGCTCATGCTCCGCCGCTGGCCTTTCCTCATCCTCTTCCTGGCAACGCCCGCCTTCGCTGCCGTGGACCTCGTCACGCTACCCACCCGCGAATCCACGCAGCTTACGATCTACAACTCGGAAGACATCACCATGGTCCGCGAGCACCGCCTGCTGACCGTCAAGGAGGGCATAAACCGCATCCAGTTCTCTTGGGCCAATACGCTCATCGATCCCACCAGCATTGAATTCCGCATCCTCGACCGCCAGGACAAGGTAGACCTGGTAGACACCACGTTCCCCGCCGGCCGCAACGACGCCCTGCAATGGAACATCAAGAGCCAGGTGGCCGGCAAGCTGCCGGTCGAGATTAGGTATTTCACCAGCGGGATTACTTGGGCCGCGGATTACGTGGGCATCGCCAACGAGGACGAGACGAAGATCAACCTGACTGGCTACGTGCGGGTGACGAACGGTTCGGGCGAGCAGTACGATAACGCGGAAACTCGGCTAGTGGTGGGCAACATCAACCTCGTGGAGAAGATTGCCGATCTGGCGAGAAGGCCGCCGCCGGGAGAAGAAAAGGGGGAAGGCAGGTCGTATTGGGCGATCCCATCGAAAACAAATGCCCGCGTGCATGAGGAAATGAACAAGGCCCTCGACCTTGCCGACAGGGATGGAGACCCGGCCCAAGATGACCAGGCCGGGAAACGTCCCAAGCAGGTCATAAAGCAGGGCCTCTCCGAATACTTCCTCTTCACGATCGAGGGCCGCGAGGACATCAAGGACAAAGAGCCTAAGCGGCTGGTCGCCCTGAAGGCCCTCGAAGTGCCGCTGGAATCGATCTACAAGCTCTCCGACCGCACCGGTGACCAGGGCTTCACCAAGTTCTACCGCTTTAAGAACGTCAAGCTGCTGGACGAGCATGGCAAAGAGAAGAAGCTATCGAGCATGGAGAACCTGGGCCTCTCGCCCCTGCCCAACGGCACCGTCAGGCTCTTCTCGGAATATAAGAACCACGATCTCGCCTATGTCGGCGGCGCCGAGACCAAGTACGTGCCCATCGGCGACCGCGTGGAGGTCAACGGCGGGCCGGATAAGGACATTACCCTGCAACGCAGGGTCAAGGACCAGAAAATCGGCAACGTCGCGGCCCGGCAATACAAGCGGCGACTGGACGACAAGTTCGTGCTCTACTATGATTTGGTGGATTACGACGAGACGTTCTTCTATGAGGAAGAACTGGTCTCGGGCAAGCCCGCCAAGATCGAGGTCGAGCGGCAGTTCGACGCCAACGTCGTGCTCTGGGGCTCGGAAGAGCAGCCCAAAGGCTGGACGAGCAACGAAGCCGGAGCGTATGTCGATCTGCACACCGCTGGGCACGTGGAACGGGTCGATCAGCAGCACGTCAAGTATTTTCTCGATCTAAAGCCGGGAAAGAAGCAGGCGGTGGTGTATAGCGTGACGTACAAGCGGCGGAAGGTTGGGCCGGAGATCAACACGGAGAAGAAGAGGGAGCCGCTATAAGACCGTTATCTGTTCGGCG
>CAZTPX010000418.1:0-3240 GCA_964615095.1 uncultured Planctomycetaceae bacterium
TCCGTAAGCGTGCGGGATAAGCACTGTTGACGGTCAGGGTAGCCTGAAGGGTAGGTTTATTTTCATCCACCCTGAATCAGGAGGCTATCCGATTATGGCTCGACAATTGAATTCCGTGCTTTGGAACGAGTGGCGGCAGCGGTTGAAAGCGCAGCGCAAGAGCGGCCTGTCGATCAGTGAGTTCTGCCGCCGTGAGAGTCTCTCACCCCATACTTTTCATTCTTGGAGAAGGAAGCTTGGGGCGACAACCGGGAAAGTTGCGCCGGCACGGGTTGGCCGGCAACGCCGAGCCGCTTCCATCGCGTCGCCTCGCGCGGCCGGCTTCTTGCAACTCCCCTTGGCGTCGGCGTCGCAAAGCCCCTGGATCGAACTGTCGCTTGCCGACGGCACGGTGCTGCGCGTGCCGCAACAGAACACGGCCGTGGTATTGGCGGTGCTGCGTGAGCTGCGCGGCGGACCTCGCAGCGCGATTTCTGAGGAGTGCGGCGATGCTTAGCATCTCTCCTACGATTCGCATCTTCGTGCATGCGCTGCCGACCGACATGAGGAAGCATTTCGACGGTCTCATGGCGATCGTCACCCATGCCTTCGGCAAAGACGTTTTCCAAGGCGACTATTTCGTGTTCCTCAATCGCTCGCGCAATCGCTGCAAGATCCTTTTCTGGGACCGTGACGGCCTCGTGGTCTGGGCAAAGCGATTGGAGCGAGGGAGCTTCGAATTGCCTGCTGGCGGTGACGCGGCGTCGTTGACGATCGAGATCGACGGCGTCACGCTGGCCATGATGCTCGGCGGCGTCGACCTCAAGAACGTCAAACGCCGCAAGCGCTATCAGGTCATGGCCGGATAGGACACTTGGTTTGTAAGACACGATCGGCGTGTTTCCGCCGTCGCTGCCCACGGTGGCGCGACCGTTGTCCGATAAGAACACGCTGCAGTGCCAGCGAACGATGATGAACTCTTCCGCCGGGCTCCGTCGCCGCGTGTGAAACACGCTGCCGGAGCCCGTTCTCTTGGATTCTTCTCTTTGTGGCGATTGGATCGTCTTGACTTTTGCCGCCGGCCGATAATGATTGCAGCATCATGGATGAGACGCTGCTTGCTGAACAACTGCGACAGAGCCTACAGCGCAACGAAGTGCTGCTAGAGGAACTCGCCTCGCTGCGCTCCGCCCTCGAGCCGGTCTTGCAGTCGCAGCAAGCCCTTCGCCGCGATTACGAGGCCCTTGTCGAAGCCACGCGGGCGCTCAGCCAAGAACGCGACGCGCTAAAACAGCGCGTGGCGGAACTGGAGGCGATGAATCGTCGCCTGGTCGATATGCTGTGGGGGCGCCGCAGCGAACGCCGCAGCGAATCTCCCGATCAGCAGCACTTGGACTTCGGCGACGGACCGGCCGAACCGCCCAGCGCGGAGGAGCAGGTGGTCATCGCCGCCCAGGAGCAGGCGGACGAAGAGCAAGATCAGGAGTTGCTCAAGCGGCTGAAGGCACGGCGCGAGGCCCGCCGGGCGAAGCAACAGCAGCAGGGCCGCGAAGACTTCCCGCCGAACATCGAGCGTCGCGAGCGGGTCATCGACCTCCCCGAAGACGAGAAAGAGGGCCTCAAGCTCATCGGCGTGAAGGAGAGCCAGCGGCTGCGGTTCGAGAAGCCGCACGTGTACGTGGAAGTGATCAAACGGCCGCAATATGCCGTGCCGGGCAAACCCGAGGAGGGCGTGCGGAGCATGCCGCCGCCGCTGTCCATCGTGGAGAGTTGCAAGTACGATTTCAGCGTGATCGCCGCGGTCCTGGCGATGAAGTTCGCCTTCCACGTCCCGACCTACCGGGAGCAGGACTGGTTCGCCCAGTGCGGCTGGTTCCCCAGCCGTTCGACGGTCAACGACCTGATCAACTATAGCGTGGCGACGGTTGACCCCTTGTGCCGGCAGATGTGGTCCCTGCTGCTCTCCCAGCCGATCCTCCTGGGTGACGACACACGCGTGCGCGTCTTGTTGCCGGACGCCATGGACGAAGAGCAGTTGGCGAAGCTGGAGGATCGCCACCGTTCCCGCGCGGCGCATGCTTCCGGCGGCACCGGTCCGCCCGGATCGGCCACCAGCTACGCTTGGCTTTACACGGGACTCGACGGCATGGCCCCGTACAATGTTTTTCACTGGTCGCTGACGCATGAGAACTGCGTGATCGACGAACACCTGGCCGGCTATCGCGGCATCTTCGTGGGCGATGCTTGCGGCGCCAATGCGCGCCTCGACCAGCGTTCGGGAGGGCGGATCGTGCATAGCGCCTGCAATGCGCACGCGCGGCGGGAATTCGTGCAGGCCGAGTCCAACGATGCGGTCTTGGCGTCGCAGGCGCTTTCGTTCTATCGCCAGTTGTACGAAGTCGAGGAACGCGGCAAGCCCTTGGACCTTGCGGCGCGGGCGGAGTTGCGGCAGCGCGAGGCCGTGCCGATCTGGGGCCGCATGCGGCTCTGGCTGGAGAGCGCGGCCGCGCAGCGAGCCTTGCCGCAAAGCGCCATCGGCGGGGCGCTGGGTTACCTGCGCAACCACTGGTCGGCACTGATGGTCTACTTGAGCGACCCGCGAATCCCCATCGACAACGATCAGTCGGAGCGAGCGATTCGGCCCTTGACGGTGGGCCGTGTCAACTGGCTGTTTCTGGCCCATCCCTGCGCTGCGCCGGGCCGCATGCAGATGTTCAGCGTTGTCAGCAGCGCCCATCGCCATCATCTTGTGATCGGGGACTACCTGGAGGACGTGTTGTACAAACTCGCCGATGCACAGCAGAACCATCCCGCGGATCTTGAACTCGGTGCCGGGTACCTCCTCGATCTGCTCCCGGACCGTTGGGCGCAGACTCATCCCCAGTCGGTCTGCCAAGACCGCGCCGAGGAACGGGAAATCGTCTCAGACGCCAAGCGAAGCAAGCGGGCAAAGAAACGGATCGCGGCCCGCGCCGGCCAGCCAACGGACTGCAAATAGCCGCCCGCTGCCCCTTCCCCACACCCGGCCAACTGCCGCCGCCCGCCGATCCGTGGTATGCCTAACTCGGACTCTTACGGAAGAGAAGAATTCAAGAGAAAGGGCTCCCGCGGCCGCGCTTCTCGCGCGGCGACTGGAGCCCGGCATAGAAATCCATAGTCTTGTGGCAGCGCCTATCGTGTTCTTGTCGAGCAAGAGTCGCAGCACCGCGAGAGCGACGAGGGAAACACGCAAATCGTGTCTTGCAAACCAAGTGTCCTATC
>CAZTPX010000419.1:0-3237 GCA_964615095.1 uncultured Planctomycetaceae bacterium
TGTCCGAAGCCCGTAGCGATGACACCAACGGATAGGACGACTAGTACCACGGAAAAAACCGCAAAGAGACTCTTCATAATTCACCTCCGGTTCTAGTTATGGCTCATGCCAATAAATCTGCAACGTATGTGACCCTGAAAAGCCCGTAAAACGCCCCTGGAAGCCTTAATTTACGATGTTGCGAATTTATTGGGACGACCCATAGATGATTATGGCATTCAACGAACGCCATCCTCGACGCCACCCGTACGACCGAGATCAGCGTCGATCTGCCCCTATTCTACTCCAGCTCGCCCGCCTGCACAGCCGGGGGCAGTCCCGATGGGTGGTTAGCGGGAGGGCGGCGGTGGCGGCTTTTGAGCGTTGCCGAACGTGCCCCATCCATCGACATACGCACCCAACGGACGGGCGATGGCGTCAAGTTCGGCTTGCACCGCAATTATTGCGTCGTATTCCGCCACCATGGTTCTCGTGCAATTGCAGGTCCACGGGTCACGCGTGCCTTCTTTGTCGTAGAAATCGATCGAGATGCGGTAGCCCAATTTGGCGACCTCATCTGCAACACGCTCCGCGGCGGCCTCATCGGGTGTGGCAATCTCGAAATCAATGTCCATCGGTCTGGACATGTCGCTGCCGATAGAAACGACCTGCCTCAGGGCATCGCCGTCTGCGTCATTAGGATAATCGATGGTCATGGTACCGCTTCGTTTGTCGGTTCGCCATTTGTTGC
The DNA here is from genome assembly GCA_964615095.1 of uncultured Planctomycetaceae bacterium. Taxonomy (GTDB): domain Bacteria; phylum Planctomycetota; class Planctomycetia; order Pirellulales; family Thermoguttaceae; genus JANXQG01. The sequence continues at coordinate 731 of CAZTPX010000419.1, forward strand.
ATCAGGGCGGGCCAGCTTGTTCAGGAAGCTGTTCACGGTCTCGACGAACGAGTCAATCCGCGTTTGGATCTCAGCAGTTGTGCAGGCCCTCGGTAGCTTGGCAACGCCAGACAGCTCGACTGCAGCGATTACTTTGCAGCCTCCCGCATCAGCCAGAAGTTCGGCGGTGATGCCGAGGAATCGGTTGCTGTCGCGTCTGTCCCAAGACAGCCGAAGCAATTCGCCTTGTCGCGAATAATCGAGGTAAAGATAGACAGGCGTGCTTGGCTTGTTTCTCCCGTCGAAGTGGAATCCAGCAGCGAGCAACGATGGCTCGATGGCTGTCCGCACGTTGGCGAGGACGATTGCCGGATGCTTGAAGGGGTTCGGGGCCATATTCTGACTCTGTCAACAAGGGCGAGGGCCGCAGCCCCCTGCTTTCACGAGGACCTTTCAGCTATTCTACTGCCGGCCCCGAGGTCGAGCCAGGGGGTGGCGAGCTCGCCGGGTGCGGTTTACCCTCGGCGTCAATTTGTACGCTGCTCTCCAATTTAGCCGCGTGATCATATATGGATATGATCTTGGCTGAATCTTTAGGCCAGTGCAACTTGTGATATGCATCGTTGAGTGTCGGATAGGACGACGACGATTCCCGCTGCATGACGGCCTTGCCGCCTCGATATGGCCCGGCGAACCAATGACCGATGGTATCGGCCATTGGTACAAAAAGCGACATAGCCACTGCCATGAACGGTACGACCAGAAGCAGAAAGCTCAGCCGAAACTGGTACCATCGTAATGGGCTATGTCCGCCTGGCTCAATGCCCATGGCAGTTCTCCGGTTCAATCGACGAGCGGCTTTTCTCGCGTAAGATCGAGTTTCTCGCCGCTGCCCATAGTATACGTCCACGCCAGGGCTTCTGGCAATCAGGCAGCACAACAGCCTTTTCGTGTCACGCTTCTACATTTTGTTCTTGTGATCAATTTCTCTGGCAGTTCTTCTTTGGCAACTCCCCCACTGGCCTTCTGCCCCTCACGCCCGCGTCGCTGGGTGGTACGTGCCCAGGCATGGCGAGTAACGGCACGAAAGGCGGTGGGCGGGTCTTCAGGGCAGCGATGACGGCGTGGTCACCATTTGTGGATCATCGCGTCTCTTTCGATGCCGCAAAAGGAAACCAGCCATTGCACCGATCACAGCCCCCACGCCTGGAGTCAGTACAACCGAGAACAGCCCCGACATAAATGCCGATGTCCCGTCGCACTCGTCGGCAAGACGCCCATGGGAAAACACGAGTGCGACAGACAATAGCGGTGTTACCACGCCGCAGCATGTTCCAACCAACGCCCATTTCGAAACGGAATCCAATGTCGGACGATTGTTATCGACCACGTGCGAGGACGACACGCCCGTGTTTGGCGTCGTCGTATCTGCTTTTGGCGATTCATACGGATTCGGCTCGTCCATTCTCGGCATCGCTATTCATTGCTCGCTCGCCCTGGAAGCCAGTCTACGCCCCGCAAGGCACGCTGGCAACGGGCAGGCACGGCCTGGCCGGGCAATAGAGGCTGCGGGCTCGAAGGGGCCGAAGCAACGGCGTAGTAGCGCGTACGGGGCAGCATATTACGTCTATTCGCTCCATCCCTCCCGCACAAGTTCCACGCACTTGAGTAGCTTTGCACGGTAACCATCCTCGATGCCGTAGTCGCTAAACTTCTTTATCGCCCAATGAAAGACGTTTATTCGGTAGCCGCTGGCCGGATCGTAGACCGCCGACTCCCAATAGGGCCAATCAAAGAGCCAGGCAGTTCCTTCGGCAAGGCTGAGTAGCGTGTGCCCCAAGGTTGCACCAAATTCACAGGCGAGCACGAGGAATTCGTTGGAGAACTCCGAGGGCTCAGATCGGTTCATCAGGGCATGCACCGCGGCAGCGTCGAAATGTTTGTCAAACTCATCGACCCAAGCAATATCGATATCCCCAGAGACATTGAGAAAGGCGGGCCAATCTCCGGCGGTACTCTCAAGCATCTTGTCAATTTGGGCGGCTACCTCTCGCTGGCCGGCGTCTGTGAGTTCGCATAAGGTCTCGACCGACGATCCCGGCCGCCCCCACGTTTCAGCATCAGGTCGCGTTCCAGTGTATCGACGCCGCTGGCGGTCATCCTCGCTGTACCAACGGTCGAAGAACTCCTTAAAGACTTCATCACATTCGGGAAGTTGCGGCGGCATTCCAAAAGGTCCTCAAGTGTGAAAGCAATCCGACGAGCCACTGTTCGCCATAGTATACGCCCAAGCCCACGCCTCTGGCAACCATCCCGCCAACCCCGCATTCTGAGGCCCCGCACGGCCCCTCTGATGCCCTGCCGGGCTATTCGGCGAAGAAGCCCACGACACGGCGGTGCTGGCGGGCACGTTCCTTGGGCTACGATGGCGTCGGTGGAACCGACAACCTCTTCCTGCTCCGCACCGCGTAAGTCAGCAGCGTGCCGACCGAGAGCAGCCACACGAGCAGGGCGGCGATGTTGGGCCA
>CAZTPX010000420.1:0-3235 GCA_964615095.1 uncultured Planctomycetaceae bacterium
CGCCGCGGGGCAGTTCCTCTGCCAACGACTGGGTCAGCCTTTCGATCGCCCACTTCCTGGCACCGTAGGGAGTGGCCCAGTCGCTTTTCTGAGCACGGCGGGACAACGTTGCACTGTTTGGCGATACAATAGAGGCGTTTTCTTCCTCCCTCCTGCACAACTGTAGGCCCACGGAGAATGCTCTGATGTCCCGAGAAGCGCGTGGCAGTCGGCGCCAGTTCCTGGCGCGATCCCTGGCAATCTATGGCTCCGCCAGCGTGCTGGGCGGTGCCGGAGTGGCCGCCGACGAGCAGCCGACGGTTCTGGAACAGAGCCGTCGCCGGCCAGACGAAGAAGAAGGCCCGGTGCTCCGCCCCCTGGCCAGTTGGCCCACGAACCAGCTCGGCCGGGATGCCTACCTGTTTGCTTTCAACGCCCGCCAGTTCTACCACAACGTTGAGGCCGAAATGGCCGCCGTGAAGGAGGCGGGCTTCAACGCCATCTACCTCGTGTACAACCCGTATCGCTCCGAGGACGGCCGCCCCACGCCGTGGCAAGAAGATCTTCCGGCCGAGCACCCGGATTACCCTGCCGTGGCACGCCTCACCGGCAAGGATCGCAGCGACGAGGCCGAAGTGTTCCAACGGGTCCTAGCGGCCTGCCGGCGGCAGGGGCTCAAAGTCCTGTTCAATGTCGGCTGCTGGTCGCCGCAAACCTGGTTCCGCAGCCATGCCGAGGCCATCTCGCGGCTCCCCGACGGCAGCCCGCAGTATGATTCGATCTTTCTGAACCAGCACAAGTCAATCTATACCCAGTGCTTCCGCAGCGAGACCTTCCGCAGCTATACCCAGCGGATCGTGCGCGGCTGGCTCCAGCAGTATCACGGCCGCAGCGAATTCGAGTCGGTGTTGTGCCGCTGCCGCCTGCCCGATCAGTTCGACATCCGCCTGGATGACCGGGGCTTTCCGCTGTTCTTCCTGCACCAGGATACGGTTGATCGCAACTGGTGCCATTGCCAGACCTGCCAAGCGGCTTTTCGCCAGCAGCTCCAACAGCGTTACGGATCGATCGAGCGGGCAAATATCGAGCTGGGCACGAGCTTCTCCGCATTTTCGCAGATCTCGATTCCCCTTTCGCCGGGCCAAGGAGCCAACCGCCGGCGATTCCAGGTGATCGACTTGCGAGCCGAGCCGCAGAAAACCCAGGGCCTGTGGTATGAGGCGGCTTGCCTCTGGTCGGAGAGCATTGCCGGCTGGCGGGCGGGGATCGTCAAGGCCGTCCGCCAATTCTACGCCGACGGCGAGGTGATGATGGTAAGCAAGTACCCCAAGAACCCATTCCTCACGGATTACCCGCGGATCGATCGCGGCGGCAAGGTGTTCCTCATGGATTCCTATCCTATGGAGGTAGGCCGGAACTGGGAGTTCCTCCGCTGGCTTTGCGATCTGGAGGTTTATCAGTCGGCGGCCCAACAGCAAGGGCAGGCGATCATGGCCCATCTGCAGGCCTTTGACAATACTTCCTGGGCCGGCCACCCCTGCCGCGCGCCCTGGCCCGAGGAATTCGCCCAGCAGCATGTGGCGATGATCGCCCGGGGGATCGGGGCCGCGATGACCTTCGCTTTCAACCATGTGGTGCAGCTCTGTCCCAGCGGGAAGCCGCACGGATTACTGCCTCAAGATGGCGTGATGAAGATCGTCCACGAGCGGCATGGGGCGGCCGAGCGCATCGAGCGGGCATCGCGGGGCACGTCCCCCTATCGCCGTGGCGTGGTCCTTCGCTACCATCCCCGCGAGATCTGCAACCCAGGCGGTGCGGCGGCGGTCTACGCGCGTTATAAATATTGGAAGGATCGTGGGACGCCGGTGAGTCTGATCTGGGACGAGAAGCAAGCGGGCGAAACGGTGCCGGAGCGGTTCGAGTTCCTGCTGGAGGGGAGCGACCCTTCGGAAATGGATCTGTCGATCCGCTGTCGCGGCTCGTTGTACGTGGTCACGCTGATCAACCTCCGCAACGGGCCGCGAGATCTTCGTCTCCGTGTGCGGTTGGAAGGCCAGGTCATGGACCGCTACCATGCCCGTCGCGTCGATGAAGACGCCCCGGTTGCCATGGAGCGATCCGTGGAGGCGTTGTACTGCAAAATGCCCATTCCCCCGTTAGGCAGCGCCGTCTTGCGGCTGGATCGGAGCAAGGACTGAAGATGAGACTTTTGTAGGACCTTGGATTGTTTCCAGGCCCATAGTAACTGGAGAATCTTGGTTGAAAACTTCATGGAGTTGCACATGATCAGGTGTGTGGCGGTGATGATCGTAGGTTTGGCCGTGGCAGGCTGGGGGGATCGTGCGTGGTCCCAGGAAACGAAGCCTTGCATGAAGCTCGGCGCGTATTATTTCGCAGGCTGGGCCGGCAAGTCGGCAATGGACGACGGCAAGGCCGGTCATGCCTGGGCCAAGGGAATGCCGTCAGGTTTCTCCCAGAAACTCGCCACCGAGTTCTCGGGCCGGATGCCGCTTTGGGGTTGGCGCGATGATACGCAGGAGGTGATGGAGCGTCAGATCGATCTTGCGGCCGACCATGGCATCGCCTACTTCTCGTTCTGCTGGTACTGGTACGACAACAAGCGCCCAATCAACCTCAAGGCCATCGAGGACGACCCAAAGCACCTGGCGATGCGGCTCTTCATGCAGGCCAAGAACAACCGCCGCATGGAGTTCTGCCTCTTGGTGGCCAATCATGCCGGGCACGAGATCGTCGGTCTCGATGCCTGGCGGCAGGCGGCCGATTACTGGTTGACGCTGTTTAAGCACCCGCGCTACCTGCGTGTGGAAGGGAAGCCGCTGTTGGTGATTTTCTCGCCGCGCGGCACCGATCCCCAAGGGCTGGCCTACCTGCAAGAGGCGGCGCGAAAAGCGGGTTTCCCGGGCGTCGCGGTCGCTGGCTGCGCCAACCCCAAACCCGAGGACGGCTTTGGCTTCAAGACGCGTTACACGGTGAATCCGGGCTACGGGAAGGGGTCGGCCAGGCATGCGTACCAGGAACTGGTCGAAGCCCACGTGAAGACCTGGTTTGGCACGCCCCAGCAGCCGTGCATTCCGGCCGTGAGCGTGGGCTTTGATCGTCGCCCCTGGGAAGGGCCAGGTGGGTGGGGGCCCAAGGGCGTTGTTCCCTCGTGGTACTTCGAAGGCAAGACCCCCGAGGCGTTTACGGATTTCCTGAAGCGATTGGTCCGCTGGATGGACGCCCATCCGGAACAGGT
>CAZTPX010000421.1:0-3195 GCA_964615095.1 uncultured Planctomycetaceae bacterium
AACAGCAAAGCCCGCCAGTGGCGGGCCGTACAGTCCGGCGTGAACCGGGGAATTTGTGTTTCGTCGCAGAACCAAATCTCCCTGAAATCAGCCCCCAAGTCAAGCGGAAAAGTCATTCTTCCGTAAGGGTGTTGTTGCGCCGATTTTCCGGCCCTCCAAGGCGGTTATCCACAACCCCCAAAGGAGCAACTACCCATGATCGAGAAACAGTTCGGCACCCTCTACGGCCCTCCCCTGAAACCCGGCGACAAGGCCCGCTGTATTGCCAACCTCCGAGCCGAGATCAACCGGCGCGGCGGCGTCCCTTACGGCTGGATAGCGATTTATGAAGCGCTGCTTTTCAAAATCTATAACCCGCTGACCGGCCAGTGCTTCCCATCACATGAGACGATTGCGGCAAAAGCCTATTGCAGCGTTAGCACCGTGCAACGCGCCCTTAAATGGGCGCGGGAAAACGGCCTGATTTCTTGGTCGCATGGCCTTGTCCGGAGCGGCTGGCGTGTACTACGAACAAGCAACCGTTACGTATTCGCCGCCTTTTTGAGCATTCGCCGGATAGCCGCGTCCATTGCCGCCTCTAACGGTCAAGAAGCACGACGACCAAGGACCATCCTTTCTAAATCTCTTAAGGAGATCGACGCTCACGCAAGATCATTCACCTTCCCCCCTGCCCCTTGCACTCTGAAAACATAAAACAGAGCGTTCCGGCTCGCTTCGCTCGCCCAAGCGGAGCGCCGCCCAAAGGCGGCGCAACTATTCCTATGAAAGGAACACTGGCGGGGGCGATTGCTGCCTGAAACAAATTGACACCACCCCTCCGAACTCTGGCACCGACCCATGGCGGCGAGATGAGAAAGCAAGAAAGATCGCTCGCACGATAAAACGCTTGCAAGTTTTCATTCTTGCCGTATAGTTTGCAGGACAACAAACACGCTTACTTGCTTTCGTGCTTTTTGTCTATCCGCCTTTATTCCTATCCGCCTTTCCCTCAAACACGAAAAGAGGTTTACGTTCATGCACGTTATCGTTCTAGCCAGCCAGAAGGGAGGTAGCGGGAAAACCACGTTAACCGGCCATCTCGCAATTGCCGCCGAGCTTGCGGGGGAGCGTCCCGCCGTGCTCATCGACACCGACCCGCAAGGTTCACTTGCCGCGTGGTGGAACGTCCGCAAAGCGGAGAGTCCGGCCTTTGCGACGGCGAGCGTTGCCGAACTTGAGAACAGATTACGCGACCTTAAGACGGCAGGCTATTCGGTGGCGTTCGTCGATACCCCGCCAGCGATTGCCGAAGCAATCAGGGCCGTCATAGCGCAAGCTGATTTCGTCCTAATCCCGACACGTCCAAGCCCGCATGATCTTCGTGCCGTAGGGAGCACGGTTGCGATTGTGCAGGAGCAGGCGAAGCCGTTCGCATTTGTTGTAACGCAGTCGAAACCGAACACCCGGCTAACGGTTCAGGCAATGGCCGCGTTATCAGCCCACGGAGTAGTTGCACCCGCAGTGATACATGACCGAATTGATTATGCCGCTTCGATGATCGACGGGCGGACAGTGCAAGAGACTGACCCCAACAGCCGAAGCGCCGCCGAGATGGAGGAACTTTGGGAATTCGTGTATGAACGTTTGCACGTCAACACGAAAGCACGAAAGGAAGAAATGCCATGAGCAAGAAACCCGCCGAACTCTCACCGGGACTTGTCGCTGTCAAGGGTCAGGCGGCACCGGCAAACGATATGCCCGCTAGGGCAACTGCTGCCAAGGCTAAACCGGAGGCAGGTCAAGACCCCTTAAATTTTCGGGTGTCTGGCGACTTCCGCCGAGAATTTAAGACCTACGCTGCCGCCCATGACCTGAAGCTGAACGAACTACTTGTGAAAGCCTTCCACAGCTACCGAAAGCAGCAAGGCGATTGATACGCGGTTTTCGGTTTGACCGCACGGAATTTGAAGTGCTGGAATACGAGCAAGCATCGAATAAGGGGAACACTGGCGCGGCGGCAGGGATGAGGGACGACAGGGAGACACAGACAAGCAGCGCGAGGCACGATACGCGGCAGGCCCTTGCGATGCTGGATGCCTTCGCAAGCGTAGGCGCACGGGTTTTTGACCTCAGCATAACGGACATAAACGCCGACCCGGTAGAAGGCTTGCAGCGCCCCGGCCAAAGCCTCGGAGATTTGCGCCGCAGGATAAACCGCGATCTACAGACCGCCGAGCAAAACCGGCACAACGTCATCATTCGCCCGCGCTCGACAACGGCCTTACTCGTTCAGCTTGACGATTTCAGCCTACAGCAAGCCGCCCAAATCGAGCCGTATGCGTTTCTGATTATCCGCACGTCTCCCGGCAATGGTCAGGTGTGGCTTGCCGTATCGGATGGACCCAAAGAGAGCGAGAAGGAGGCCGCGAAACAGTTTCGCAAGCGTATACGGCGCGGAGCAGGGGCCGACAAATCAGCGACCGGCGCCACCCGCATAAGCGGCTCGTTGAACTTCAAGCGACACTATGCGCCGGAATTTCCCGTAGTGACCCTAAATCATGTCAATCCCGGCAGGACGATCACGACCGCGCAACTAGAACAAGCCGGACTGATAGCGCCCGCCGACGAACCCGCGCCACCAATGCCCCCCGCCAGTGTTCCCCCTCGAATTGCGCCATCAGGAGCAACAGCCAGCCGCTTTTGGCCGGACTATGAGCGAGCGTTAAACGGAGCGCCCCGAAAAAAAGACGGTGACGGCCCTGACCGTTCATTGGCCGATTACATGTTTTGCCGTTGGGCAGCACAGCGCGGATGGACCGCCGAGGAAATTGCAATCAAGCTGACGGAGGTAAGCCAGAAAGCGCAGGAGCAGGCACGGCGGGGAGATGAGGGCTACGCCAAGGTGACCGCGTGGAATGCCGTGCAGGCCGTGGAGCGCGAACGTACCCGCCGCCAGCCCCTAAAATCAGCGAGCAACCCGCGCTAGAGAGATTTTCCGAAAAGGGGTAGGGGGATACCAGCCCCCCGCAGTGTTCTTTCGTGTGCTCCGTTTGTGCTCCGTTTAGGAGCCACCCGGAGCCGCAGGGCGAAAACAGGGGAACCTGTATCGCCAGAACGAGATGCCGGAAACGCAATAGTCTTTGTTTCCAATTTACAGTCGTCTTCCCAAGCTGGACGTCGCGGGTTCGAGCCCCGTCTCCCGCTCCATCTTTTCAA
>CAZTPX010000422.1:0-3186 GCA_964615095.1 uncultured Planctomycetaceae bacterium
TGCCTTTGCGTCGTGCCGGCGATCGCCCGCCGCCAAAGGCGGCGGGCGGTCGCCGACACGACGCGTTATTGCGCAAATCCTACTGACCCGTGCTGAAGCACGGGCCTATTACCGCCTGCGGCGAAAACGGACATGAATGGCCGTAGGAACGAAAACCGCATCAGAAACCACCACGATTCGAATGCATCCGGACTTTGTTCCGTGCTCGGCATTGTTTTTTCCCAATTCTTCTGGCAAACGATCCATCCCCCACCGTGACCCTGAACGTGTGGAAATGTGAGGGGAATGCCGAAAGCTAGGCCCACCCTTAGGACCAGCAAATCAATAACTGTCGTATTGTCGCCTTTCGCGCCGGTCCTTACTTGTAAATGGGCAGCGGACTACTGCCGACTTGCAAAATCAGGGCGGCAAGGCTAGTCATCATCACTCGACCACCGTATTTGCCCCATGCATCTTTGGTCGGGTCCCAACTCCCGTTGGCACAAGCGTCGGCATTGCGGACCTGCGTGCGAAGGAGCAAATCTCGCATTTTGCCGTGCCATGCGTCCCACTCATTCCCGCCCCATTTGTGCATCACTTGGTTCGCATAATAGCAATAGTAGATGTTCGATTGAGCCTCATCGGGCAGGTGGTTCATCAGGTAGCTCACGCCACCCGTGAGCATGGGGTTGTCACGCTTGGCGCCCAGGTACTGGCGGCAAAGGAGTCCAGCCGACGTCATCGTAGCAGCGGTGAACACGCCAGGCTGATACGTGTATTCTGTGCCACCGTTAATCGCGACCGAATCCAGCCACTTGCTGGCCGCGGTGAAGCTCGCTGCGCGGACGTTGAGGCCGGCGAGCTTTGCGCTTTTCAGCGCTGTGACTTGCCAGGCGGTTACCGAAGTATCGCCCCGATCGCCAGGGTTATAGCGCCAACCGCCGTCGGTCTTGTTCTGTGCGTTCACAATGTAATTCACTGCCATCTGCGCCGCGGACCTGAGCGTGAGATCCTTGCTCAGTCCGTAGGCTTCGCAGAGCGCGATAGTCGCCAGACCGTGCGAATACATCGGTTGTTGCGCGCCGCTGGCTAAATCGCCATTCGACGTCTGGTGGTTGAGGAGCCAGTCGAGGCCCGCTTGGATGTTCTTCCGATATGGTCCCGGGGTCTTATGGGTATTGCCTGACGCGAGCAAGGGAAGCAATCCCATGGCCGTCGCGCCGGAGTCCGCGCGGACGTTTCCAGTTCCCGAGCATGTCCGGTCCTTGCATCTCCGCCCGAAGTCTGCAATATTCCAACTGCCGTCGACCATTTGGTGCCGCGCAAGCCAATCTAACGCCGCGGCCACGTGTTCCTCCGTTTCTGTCTTGCGGGCAGCAGGGACCTGGCCGTTCGCTTTAGCAGTATCGTCAGCCGAATTGGCCGCCTTAGCGCGGGCACTGCCGTCGTCGACCGAGGCCGGCTCTTCCGCCTTGTTCTTCGCTAATCCGGCCGGGCCTGCCGTCGGCGTGGCAACAACGGTTCCCTTATCCTCTTCCCCCTGTGACTTGGCCCCGCCTCCTGGAACGTGCGTTTCCTGGATGTTCTCGATATAGACGACCGAAGGCGCAATTTTCTCCGCCAACTCGCTGAGTTTCAGGTTCGCGCCTTTGGATCCCGGCTGCGCGGGGGGCATCTTCGCGTCCTTGGGTAGTTTCTCGGCCAGGAACTTGCGCAAGCGGCCAGCAGGGATCGCCATTCCGTAGCTGCTCTGGTTGGAGGTAATGCTGCTCTTGCGGGTGACCATGCCGGCCACGCCGCCGGCGAAACTGCACATCGGACCGCCGCTATTGCCTGGGTTCACCGTGCAATCGGTCACGATGAACGACTCGTTGTCGTCGGTGTCGGGCACCGTGCTGACGACGCCCTTGGTCAACGTGAGGGTGAGATTCTGGCTCATCATGCCTGGCCAGCCCAAGACAGTGACGTCTTCGCCGGTTCTCAATTTATTGGCCATCAGTTGGATAGGCATAAGTCTCTTGCCGGCGGGCAGGTCGACCTTCAAAATGGCCATATCGCCCGCGGAGTTGTCGGCGACCATCTCGGCTGGATACATCTCCGTTTGGCCGTTCAGGCGGACCTTGATCTCCTTGGCGCCGTAAATCACATGGTGGTTGGTCAACAGGTAGTTGCCTTCCGCAATGCAGTAGCCCGTGCCCGAACCGACGGGCGCCACGACCGGTTTGCCTGATTCGGCGGCGAGGAGCAAGCTTAAGCGTTCGAGGCTGATCCGCACCTTGGAGTTTTGCGGCTGCAAGGCCAGGCCTTCTTGGCACTTCTGCAGGGCCTCCTTGCGGAGATCCAGACGCTTCAGGATGGCGGCGGCCATGAGGTGCAGCATGGCCCCCGCCTCGTTGTCCGCAAAGGTCCTCGTCTTCTTCCAATTGTCGAACTCTTCGATGACCTTTTTGGCCTCGTCCGGGTTCGGGGCGGCCATCGCGAAACGCCGCTGCCACGCGGCGGCCGCGTCCTTCGACACCAGGCGGCCTTCATCGGGATCCAAGACTGCCCACTCGGGAACGGTGTAGTCCCAGTCTTCTTCGGCAACGCGTCTGAACATCTGCGTCTGGAACCCCGGTCGTTCGAAGCGAAGTTCATATTGGTCCTTTTTCGGCGGGAGCGGGACTTTGATCGGGCCGGTCGGCGGCAAATCCTGCTTGGTTCCGTCGACGAACCACGATGCGCCGGCCCGCTGGCTCTCGGCCCAGTTGAGGGTCAGTACGGGACCCTTGGGCACGATCGGCGGTGGGGGTTTGATGTTTGGGGTTTGAGTTATGCGCGGCGGTATCACTTTGGCATTGATCGTCTCCCGCCCGCCAGCGAGCAACGAAAACTCCTTGGTGAGCAACGTAGCGCCGTTCTTCACGACACGAAGTTTGCCTTTGCCCGGCACGACACTGATCTCGACCTTTTCCCCGCCTGCCTTCTGCTCGATGAGCAACTTGCCCCGGGCGTCGAGCACCTGGACAGTTGCCTCGGGATCGGAGATCTCGACGACCAGCGTCCCGTCGGGTGTCCGCATGCTGAACAACACGCCGAACAACAGCAAGGCAAACAACGCGGCGGCAGCGGCGGCCACGAGAAAACGATCTCGCGGCGACTTGGGCAGCCACTTTGCCGACCGCTGCGGCGCGAGCGGTCGTTTCTTGGTTCTTGGGCCGGAGTGTC
>CAZTPX010000423.1:0-3179 GCA_964615095.1 uncultured Planctomycetaceae bacterium
GGGGCAGGAAAGCACGGCCAGAGCCGCCGGCTGCCTAAGATCGCTGTGCCCATGCCTTGGGCTGGTGTAAGTCGCGCTCGTCTCGGCGTTGTGGCTTCGGTTGCCATACCGTAACGGCCCACGCCGCCAGGGGCGGTCACCGTGCCACGCAAGCTTGTGTTGTCCCGTCCGTCGCGTGAGCCCATCCTCCTGCAAGGCAACGGCTTACCGCTCTTCGCTAGGTCGTATGGGCAAACCTGGCAGGATGGCAAATTCTGGCAAACCCCGGTCAGATAACTCCACCGTGCCAACTAGCCAGCGACGGATCTGATCGGCGATCTCGGTGGCGGTGGCTTCCGGGAGCTTTGCTGATTGCTTGCCGTTCCTGCGGACCCAGAACCGCTGGTTGAACGGATTGCGGACTAGCTCAATCCGGTGAGTTTTGCCGCCTCGGCGCTTCAAGCTGATGCGGAAATCTGCTGGCAGTCGTGGCATACGACACCCCCTCTAATGACGACATCTCGAAATGCGAATTTGACCCCGAGATTGCCACAAGTATTGCCGCGGAAGTACAATACGGCAAGCGGTGAAAAACTTGATGTCAACCAGAACACCGTTGGCCAAGCTGGGGAACATGCTGGAGACAACGTACTTTGCCGGTGAGCCGCCAAACCGTAAGCTCGTCTATGAGCTACGGAAGCGTGCCCTCCACGGAGTCGAGTTGCCCGAACTGCTGGCGCTGATCGCGCATGGCACGGGGATTCCGAGAGGTGAAACTGGATGCATGGCGATTGCGGGTTACCTCCGTCTGGCCTTTGGTGCTCGTATCCCGCAGCTCAAAGAATTGGCGGCGAACATTGAGCGCACGGAGGATGGCTACATCATCAATGATACCGCTGTCGGCGATGCTGTTGTCGCGCAGATTGAGGCGAATCGAAACGAGTGGAGCGACAAGCTACAGCCCGATCAACTGTAGTCGAGCATAGCGAACTTATTAGCTTTGTAACCCCGTAAGGAACAACAAGCGTAGCGGCCAACACGCGACGGCCGCTGAGCCCGCTTCGCGGGACGGCTTCGCCGTCGGCCATCGCACCCGTTGGCCGAGCGTCGCAAAGCTTGTCGTGGAAAGAACTGTGATGGACGCCGAGGACGAGAGAATTTGGAGGCTATTTGGTGCGCTTTCCGATGCCGCTTGGCGGCAAGGAGCTGACCCCGGCGGTAATGTTAGCGGCAGGCTTTGGGACAACTTGGTGGAGTACCGACCTGTAAGTTCTGAGGAACGCACGGTTTGGGGCGAGTTAACGTCGCCGCACAACTACACTTCTCTTTGCCGATACTTTGAGAGCCGGAAACGGGAGGGGTGCGATTTGTACGCCGACACATTTCATTGCCCGGTCCTTACCGAGGCTACCCGTCGCTGGAATGCAGTAACTGCCAACACCGGCCAGCCGCAGAGTCCCGCTTCGCGGGATCAGCCTCCGGCTGACGGCCCGGCCTAACCGTTGGCAGAACCCGCTCAAGGCGATCCCAATGACGATCCTCAAATATCTGCACGTCGGTGGCGTCATCGCGATGGGCTTCGATCCAACCGGCGAATACCTGCTTGTCATTAGCCATTCTGGGCGGGGCGTCTTTTCAACCAAGAAGTGGGAGCGGATCGCCCGCGACACAGAACTCGCCTACCCCGAACATGGTCGTGGCCTGGGGATTGGCCCCATCAACGGGATCTCCATCGAGATTACGGAAAAGAACTACGACACCGAGGAACTCCACGTAACAACGCCGAACGGTCTCTTGCGGCTCGATTACGACAGCGGCACAATTACCATTTCCGTGATTCAGGAATGACTCGCATGTCCGCCAACATGGCACGGTCGCAGGGCGAGTCGCCGCCTGGCGCTGTGGGCCGTGGGAATATGGTAAACTGATTGATGATTCAACCCGCATGACGATGGCACGGGCGGCGACGACCGTGCCACCCGTTGGCTGGAACATGACATAACCACCGAAGGTGAGGCCCCTATGGCAATTACTCGTCCTGGATCAGGGTCACACAAGATGGACTCGTGGTTGTGGACTTCATCGCGGTGTGCGCCTCGACTGTATGTGTTGATTGGCATTTGGATCCTCTCTGGCATACTGGCGCTCGGAGCGGGTGTATTTGGCGGAGGGATCATCTTCGTGCTTCTCTTATGGATTGGCATTTCACTTGGAATGGTAGATCGGCACGAGTCTGGATACCCGCCTGCTATTGTGCTCTTTCTCGTGTGCGGCATTCTGTCTGGCATCATCGCAAGCCTCACTGGGAGAGCGTAGGGCGATGCTCCGTTCTGCCACCCGTCCACTGTCCAAAGTTGGCAGTCGAGCGCGGCCGTCCCGAGCGCCATGCTCTTGGCCCTCGACCGCCATGTCGAACTGAGCTACTCGCGGGCGACCTCAATTCCGGACATTTGTCCGTCTTCCCCTGCCTTTTGTGGCGATGGCGATTTGCTTGGCCGCGAGAAGACCGGGTTCGTGCAGCTCATCATCGAGTTGGCCACAGCCCGTCTGTGCCGATTGATGCCGCACATGACTGCCCGATCGATCTGAGCTTCGCCATTTAGTCGCCACCGCGCCCAGCGCCGCAGCCGTGCCAGGAGGAGCAAACCTACCCCGAGTGGAGTTGAGCCAGCGGGCGGGCATTGGCAGCATATTTGCAGGGCAAACGTAGGTAGCGGGCCGCCGTTGGCCAGATCTCTCACATGAGTGCCCGCCCAATGTGGGCGATAGCAAGCTGGCACAGCGCCCGCCGTGGTCATGGGCTCGGGGCCGACCTACAGTGTGCCAGCGAGCCGCCGTTCAGGACAAGCCCGTAATCGAGTCTCCAGGGCTATTCATCGAAGCGAATGTCGGTTAGCAAACCACGTGCCGTTCGCTGGCCTTCGTCCTCGGATCATCTGGGCGTTTTCCCTGGGGCAATCCCTGGCCCACGCCTCAAGCGCCCGTAGGTGAAGCCGGCTCTGGCGCAGCCGTTGCCGGCGCGGGAGGCTGGGGCGCGGCGGTATACGGCGATGGCCACTTGGGAAGGCACTTGGAATGCGGTTGCTTCTTTTTGCTGGGGGGGGTGTATGGAAACGCAACACTTCCTGCGGTCAGTCCCGAGACGACGCGCAAACATAAACCCGACAGCCATTTCGGATGCCTCCGCTGGGTTCCACGCT
>CAZTPX010000424.1:0-3142 GCA_964615095.1 uncultured Planctomycetaceae bacterium
GCTCTTGGGTTCGGCACTGCTGGGCCTTGGCGTAGTTTGTCTGCGGCGACGGGCAGCGAGAGCTGTGAAGCCAACTTTCGACCAACAAGACGCCCCAGCCATCCTGTCCTTCCCCTCGCAACCGTCCCCGGCGAGCGCGGCACGAAGGGCAGCTTGATCCTGCCCGTCAAGCGGCATCGCTCCCGACGGCTTGCTGCTTGCGATAGGTAAATAAAGGGCCCGGCAGTCCGCCCTCGCGGGCAGCAATCACCGGGCGCATTTCTTATCGGTTAGCCCTGCCACGAGCGGCAATGCTCACGATACGGACAGCCAGGGCAGTTCATCGCCGAGGGACTGGGGTAGAAGATCCTCGCCTCGATGCGGTCAGCATGTGCTGGGCGAGATCGTCGAGCGCCGTCCGGTCGTCCATTCCTTACCATTGTGCTCCTACCATCCGGTACGGTACACGACCATCGGTGCGTCGAGCGTGGCCAGTTCATTTCTTCCTGGCCAACGCGCTGTCGAGATTCTGGCGCGCCTTCGCGAAGTTGGGTTTGATCTTCAGCGCCCTGCGGTAATGGGTGATTGCTTCGTCAAAGCTTCCAAGGGTCGCCAGGGCCTCGCCGAGATTGTTGTGCACGTCGGCGTCGTTCGGAATGAAAACCAGTGCCTTTTCGTAGTAGGTAATCGCCTCGTTGATCTGTCCGCAGGCAGCTAAGGCCAGGCCGAGATTGTTGTGCGCCTCGCCATAGCTGGGTCTTATGCCCAGGGCCCTGCGGTAATGGGTGATCGCCTCGTCGAACTGACGCCGGGCTGCCAAGGCAGTTCCGAGATTGTTATACGGCTCGGCGTAGTCGTAGAGATGCTGGACCTCAATGGCCTTGATGGCCTTGCGATAATGGCTGACGGCCTCGTCGATCCGCCCGCGGGCCGCCAAGGCCATTCCGAGGTTGTTGTGCCCCCTGGCGAGGTCGGGCTTCATTTCCAGATCATTACGGTAAAGAGCGATGGCTTCGTCGACCTGACCGCAGAACGCTAAGGCGATGCAGAGGTTGCCTTGGGCCTCGGCGTAATCGCGTTTGATTTCCAGGGCTCTGCGGTAATGGTCGATGGCGCCGTCGACATGACCGTATTGTTCCGTCCAGGCGACGCCAAGACTATTGTGCGCCTCCGCGTACTCGGGGTCGATTTCCAGGGCCTTTTGGTAATGGTTGATCGCTTCGCCCAACTTCCCGCGGGCGGCCGCGGCAACGCCAAGATCGTATTGGTCCCGGGCGCGGGAATGCTTGATTACCCGCGGAATGTACCAGCCCGGCTCCAACCGGCTGGCAAGCCCAATACCGACCGGGAAAAGAAGGAAGACACCGGCCGTCAAAACGCAAGTCAGCCACGACAGGCCGGATTCCTCACCCTCTCCGTTGGCCGCAGCCAGTTTGCCGATCCGGTAAAGACCTAAGTACATCAACACGATGGCCGCGGTCCGGAGGATCAAGTGAACCAGGAGAGCCTTGTGCTCCAGGCTTCCCATGGCGGCACCGCTGAACGCCGCCGTGTTGACGCCAAGTCCAACCGCCTGATAGAGCGACAAACAAAGTACCGCGGCCAGCCCGGGGCGGATAAGGAGCCACGTCAGGCCCCCGAGGAGAATGGCGATATCGAGCAAATTGAAAAGCCAGGGCTCCAACATCAACGTCGCCGGCCCCGATGGGCGGACGCTCGGCATGTTGTTGGCTGAGGCGAGCAATCCTAAGAGGAACATTCCGGAGGCCATCCAGAGTCCGTGCCCGACCTGCACCGCGAACGCGAAGACCATGGGTCTCTTGACGTCGGCGACCGTCTTCCACGCGATCCAGCCGGCGAGCAACGCGAAACCCAAAGGAATCAAGAGGTTCAGGCCGGAATAGCGCCCAACAACCGTTCCGATGATCGCGCCGCCGATTCCGCCGATGAGCTGAAGAACTGGGGGGGCTGGTTTAATCTGTGACTCGGGCATGACGCCACTCCCTGAGGGTTTACGCTCGTTCCAGTTCCCAAACTTGGCTCGCGCCACGGCAAGCCGGATGGGGTCTTGAATATGTGACAAAAACAGCCGGCCAATACAAAGCCTATCGGTGCCAGCACGTCGCGTCAATCGTTGCCACGGGTGCCACGGGTGGTGTTGCCACGGGTGGTGTTGCCACGGGTGGGCTCGCAATCTGGCCGCACCGACGAACGGCGTGACCATGTGTGTTGGGCATCCAAATGGCCAAGCCGTCCCGATCCCAATGGATCAGCTTGATCCGGTCCCGGCGACGATTGAGAAACAGAAATACATCGCCCGTGCGGATGTCGCGTCGGAACTCGGACTGCACGATGGCATGCAACCCGTCAAAGCTCTTCCGCATATCGGTCGGCTTGGCGTAGAGGTAGATCTTCGTCTGCCCCACGGGAGACAGAAGTGACGAGGACAGCATCATTCCACCCTTCGCGTCACGAACTCACGACGAGTTCTTGAAACGCGTCGGAGCGTTCCCGCGGTGCCTCTTGAAGGCACTCGGCCAGACAACGAATCGCGTCCAAGCAATCGGCCGGCACCGACACCTCTACCGTCGTACTCCAATGGAAACGCACCAAGGGAGTGTTCGAACTCCCCTCCGCCGCGGATGCACGCTTCAGGAACTGGCGACCCCGCTGCGACGCGTTGCCTGACCTCTTCGCCGGCGTCCTGACCGAGGTCGATCCGACACGCTTCGCCCAATAGTAAAACGTGTGCATCGACACACGTTCTTGTTCGCAGAAACGCGACACGGTCAGACCACTCGCCCGAAACCGCCCGAACCGCACCTCCCACGCCCGCCGCTTCTCAATATCTTGACGACGCACCATGACTCCCGACTCCGTAGTAAGAATTGAACCGGACAAATCTGCCCTGCCCAAGACTACACCCGGAAATCGTACGACGCCGCCGAAATACCTGATGGTGGTGGTGAACGCTTACGCAAAGGCGACGTGCGGCATTGTCTTCTCCAAACAGGGCATAAGTGGAGAGGGCCAGGCCCGGCACGCCGAGCGTGAACTGCTGAAGTTGTTTCAGGATCGTGGTATCGCCGTCCTGGTTGCCGACCTCCGGAAAAGGTGTCAGGAACCGTTTGCAGGCAGGAAACGATGAATACAACGGTTCCTG
>CAZTPX010000425.1:0-3127 GCA_964615095.1 uncultured Planctomycetaceae bacterium
TTCAGGTTATGAGCCTGACGAGCTACCGGGCTGCTCCACCCCGCGATCAAGGATGCATACCATCCCATACAATTATCCATCCGGCAAGTCTTTTTAGAACGGATTTACGCCGTAGCGGAGCCAATAGCCGGGCAGCTTCAAAAACTCCAGCCGCATTCGGCGATTAATCCCGCTGTTCTTCCAGTCCGCGCGGTCAAAACCGTAGTAGGCAGGTCGCGAGTAAAACCTCGTTTCGGGATTCAAATGCTCAAAAGTCTTCTCGGCGCGGCGCGCGTGGTACCAGGAAGTGACGAGGATGGCGCTGCGCACGTTTTCCGCGCGCAGCAATCTGCCGGTGAACTCCGCATTTTCAAAGGTCGTGGTCGATTTGCCCTCCACTTCAATGGCCCGGGACGGCACCCCGTTGGCCATGAGCAATTGGCGGTTGATCTCGTCATCACCAGCTCCGGTAACGATAATGCGCGGCGCGGCGCGAAGCTGGTATAATTGCGCGGCGCGCGCGGCGCGTTCGTGCTGGCCGCCGCCAATCACAATCAGCACATCGGCGTTCACCGGGCCGCTCTCCTCGGTCAGAAATTTCTCCGGGTAGAACCACGCCAAAAGGCAGAGGCAGATCAGGATCAACACCGGCCACTTCAGAATCTTGAAGCAGAACTTAATCATTCAGAATTTATAATTCCATGCACGGACAGCGTATTTCTCCCGGGCCAGGCTTTCAATTTCTTTGAGCGGCAAATTCTCCAATCCGGCTTGGGCACCCCAGGCCGGGAGGAGGGCCTCCTTGACGGAGGCGGCGGAGACTTTCAAATTCGTGACGAATTCAGAATGCGGCCGGTTGGCGCGGTATTCCGGCTCCAGCGATGGTGTCCGCAGCAATTCACTGATCAAGTCAAGATTGCAGTCCAGAAGGAAGGTGCCGTGAAAAAGCAGGAAATGCTTGCGGCGCCGCTGCGAATTGCCAGCCACCTTCAGGAAAGTGCCCGACGCCGCGTTGGGCGTCGTCACCGCCAGGTCCGTATGGCCTTGAACCGTCACCCCCAGGTTTTGATCCTTCACCGCGGCTTGGATGGCATCGCAATTTTTGCCCATGACATAACCATTGGTGGCGGAGATGTTGCGGGTGGGGCCGTGCTCGCTGATGCGTAAAATGAGGCTGTAATTGAGGCCGCCGGGCATCTGCACCACCGTGCCGCCGCCTGTGCAACGGCGATGGATGGGCACGTTGTTCGCGGCGCAGGCGGCGGTATTCACTTCGGCGGCCACTTGATTCGCATAACCGAGGACGACAAAGACCTGCTGCGGTTCCCAAAACATCAGCAGTTCGTCGCCCTGGCCGGCTTCGCACCAATCCAACCAAGCCTCGTCCGCGGCGAGCAGTTCCGCCGGCGTGGTGAATTTCAGATCAACATGTTGCACGCGGGCATCATAGCTGGAACCGCCGCGCAAGGGGAGTCCCAGCCGGGGGAGGAAACATTCAACGCTCAACATTGAACGCTGAACGTCCCAGCGCTTACCCGCGGACGTCTTCGTTCGAGGTAGGGACATCGCGCTGCGATGTCTGCGACGGCCAGCGAAGCGCAGGGCCGTCGCAACGCCTGCCGAGTTCCGAAACGCCTGCGCTACGCTGCGTTTCGGAGACGGGGTCAAGTCCTGATTTAAACTTGTCACTTGCCGCGATAGCGGCCCAATCAATTTTGTTTCTTTCCGCGAAGCGGCTCGACGGGATGGTCGGCGGCTGGGGTAGCGCCGACCGGAGCCGGTCTTACGAACGATAGTTCGCGGCTCCGGTCGTAGCGCATGGGGCCCCAGCCGCCGGTCAGCCCGCGGGGGGTCTGGGGGGTGGCGATTCGACCTTTTAGTTGAGCACCGACTGGTGCACCTCTGCTGGCATCCGCAGGTTTAAGGAGGTGTGTGGCCGCCTGGTATTGTAAAGCCAAATACCCTGGTCGACCGCTCGCCGGGCGCCGGCTTTGGTGAGCATCTCCTGGCCCAATCCGTACTCCTGTTTGAGAATGCCGTTCATCCGTTCGGCCAGCGCGTTCTCCGCGCAGTGGTCCGCCTCCGTCATGCTGATCTTCAGCCCGCGCGCACCCAGGGCCGCCACATACTCGTGACAGCAATATTGGCTCCCTTGGTCGGAGTGATGAATCGGGTGCGCCCAGTCCGGCAGTTCCTTCAAGGCCATGCCCAACGCCCGCACACACCCCACCGCTTCCAGCGTGTCCCCACAGTGGTAGCCCACAATCTTCCGCGAAAATTTGTCCGTCACCAGCGCCAGATATAGAAACCCCTCCGCCGTTCGCAAGTACGTCAGATCACTCACCCAAACCTCATTGGGCCGCGTCACCACCCGGTCCTTGACCAGATTCCCAAACACCGGCAGACAATGATACGAGTTGGTCGTCTGCGGATAGACCTTGGGCAGCGGCGCCAGCAACAGCCCGCCCCGCCGCAATACCTCAAAAAACCGGTCCCGGCCCAACTGCACCCCCGCCTTCGCCAGGGCCCCTTGCAGCACCACCCGCAGCTTCCGCGTTCCCAACCGCGGCTGCACCCGCCGTTCCGCCTGGACCAACTCCCTCACCAACCCCGCATCCACCGCCCGGGCCTGCCGCACCAGCCGCCGCTCATAGTAGTTCTGTGTGCTCATCCCCAACAGCTTGCAGACCGCCCGGACGCTCTTCCCCCGCCTCTTGCCAGCGGCCGCTATAACTTGGTGCCCGGCTGGCCAGCGGCTTTTTTTTTAAACGCCGCCACATCCTCGATCCCCGCTCGCTCGCACGCGAGGTTCGTGTACGCTCGCTCCAAGGCTAGCTCGATATGCAAGCTGCCCACCGCCCGCTCCAGCGCCCGCACGCGCTCCTTGAGTTGCTTCTTTTGGTCAATTTCTTCCGGCTTTTCCACGCGTATCACCTTTCCTCGACTGCCATTACCATATTTTCTCACCCAGATTTGGATCGTCGCCGATCCCGCAATCCCATACTTGCGGGCCACCTCCCCAAACGCAAGCCCGCTCCGCTCCAATTCCTGCACCACACTCATTTTAAACGCCTCGCTGTACCGAATCGGCACCCGTATTCCAGTTGTATTTGTTGTCATAACCGACAAGCTATTTCAGGACGGGACC
>CAZTPX010000426.1:0-3120 GCA_964615095.1 uncultured Planctomycetaceae bacterium
GCCAGATGCCTCCCCGGCCGGCGAAGTGGTCCAATGTCCGGCCGCCGCCAACAGGAACCGACCTGTTATGAGTTCTTAGCTGTTGATGGTCAGGTGCATTGCGTAGAACTTAATGGTACGCCTATCGTGAACAACGGCGAGGTTGTTGAAGTCGTTTGCGTGGGCAGGGACGTGACCGACCGGAAACGGGCCGAGGAGTCGAAAAGACGTCAAGCGGCCGCAGAGGCTGCCAATGAGGCCAAGAACGCGTTCCTGGCCAGGATGAGCCACGAAATTCGTACGCCGCTGAACGGCGTCGTCGGGATGCTTGACTTGTTGGGCGACACGGAACTGAACGAAAGGCAGCGACACTACCACCAGATTGCCACGATGTCGGTCGATACGCTGCTTGGGCTGGTGAACGACATCCTGGACTTCTCGAAGATCCAGGCGGGAATGCTCGACTTGGAGCGGGTCGAATTCGATTTGCATGCCCTGTTGCGGGAAGTTGCCGGAATGTTCGTCGATCGGGCACGCGACAAAGGCATGGAACTCCTCTGCACGATCGACCCGGCCGTTCCGAGAAGCGTCACCGGTACCCCCGCACAGATTCGGCAAATCATTGTCAATCTGGTCGATAATGCCCTGAAGTTCACGCCCCACGGCGAGGTCCAGATCCATGCACGACTCGAAGCGAAGCAAGAAGGAATCACGTCGGTCCGGTTCGCGGTCCGCGACACGGGGATCGGCATCCCGGAAGACCGCCGCGACCATCTCTTCGATCCCTTCTCTCAAATCGACACGTCAACGACTCGCAAATATGGCGGCACGGGGCTAGGGCTCTCTATCTGCAAGCAATTGGCCGAACTCCTGGGCGGTTGGATCGATGTCGATAGCAAGCTGGGCCAAGGCTCGCTATTTTCGGCCATTATCCCTCTGGCGGCGCCCCATATCCCTTCCGCCGTCGCCGGCGCAGCGGCAATTGCCGCGGGCACAAATAGGCCACCGCGTCCAACCGCGGAGAAGAACCCGGGACGACTTGAGGAGACTGCAAGGAACTCTGCGGGCGGCCGCATCCTGATTGCCGACGACAACGAGATCAACCAGTTGGTGGTCAGCGAGATCCTACAGCGCGGACATTTCCACTGTACTATCGTTTCCAACGGTCGGATGGCGCTGGAAGCGATGCGGGTACGACCGTTCGATATCGTACTCATGGACTGCGAAATGCCGGAGATGGACGGTTTCACCGCGACCCGCGAAATTCGAAAGTTGGAAGACTTGGACCAGTTGGCGGCCCGTGGCGAAGGGCGCTGCCCGATCATTGCCCTGACCGCCCACGTAGATGAGGGTTATCGTCAGAAATGCCTTTCGGCAGGTATGGACGACTACCTCAGCAAGCCGATCGATTCCGAGAGGCTCCTCACAACAATCCGGCGCTGGATGATTCGCACAAATCGGACCGACAACACAAGGCACGAACCGGCAACCGTGCATGAGGGAGCCGGTTGTTCCTCCACACGGTGCGCAGCCGAAGGTCCGTTCACTGCGGCCGGCGGGGGACCCGCGGCGCGCAACGGCCCGGTGGTTGTCGATACGGCGCTTGCCGGCAACAAGCAACCACCGTTGGACATCAAGACCCTTCGCGATCGTTGCCTGGGCAATGGCGACATGATGCAACGAGTCCTGCGTCTTTTTACGCAACGGGTAAGCGCCGATTTGCTGCGGATTCACGACGCGATCTGGAGCAACGACGCACCGACTGCCAGGAAATTGGCCCACGCGCTGAAAGGAGCCGTGGCAAACGTCTCCGCCACTGCGGCCGCGCAGCACGCAGCCGCATTGGAGACGCTGGCCAATGATCACAGGCTAATTCAGGCGCAAGAGCAGTTTCTTCGCTTGGAACGAGAATTGGCGCGCTGTGTGGCCTTCGTCGAACCGTTGCTCCATGGCGCCTCCGCCGGCGCTGTTCCACAAGTGTAGTTCCCCGAGGAACCTTCGATGCAAATCCTGATTGTTGATGACGACGTGATCTCGCTGAGCCTGATCGAAAACGCCCTGGCCAGTGCGGGCTACGACGTGATTACCGCCACCAATGGCCGGGAAGCCCTCGATCTGCTGCACGACCGGCCGATCCGGTTGGTCGTAGCCGACTGGGATATGCCGGAAGTCAGCGGACTGGAACTCTGCCGCCAAGTGCGCAAGGGTGACTTATCGGGTTACGTCTATATCATTCTTGTGACCAGCTACGATAGTGCGGAACGGGTCGTCGAAGGACTGGGGGCTGGGGCCGACGACTTCATTACGAAACCATTCAATGCTGCCGAACTCATCGCCCGCTCCAGGGTCGGGGAACGGGTAATCGGCCTGGAAACGCGCGATTGCGTTATTTTCGCCTTGGCGAAACTCGCCGAGAATCGCGACTTGGAAACGGGAGAACACGTGGAACGGGTCCAACGGTATTCCCTGATTCTTGCCAGGAAGCTGGCTGAGCATCCCAAGTACCGTGAGGTGATGGATCCCGACTACATCCGCCTGGTCGCCCTTTGCAGCCCTTTGCACGATGTCGGCAAAGTGGGAATCCCCGATCGAATACTTACAAAGCGCGGCGACCTGACTAACCCGGAATTCGAACTGATGAAGCGCCACACGACAATCGGCGCGCGCACTCTGGAATCGGTTATGGCAAAATACCAGGGGATTCGCTTTCTGGAAATTGCTCGGGATATCGCAGCCACGCATCACGAACGGTACGATGGAACCGGCTACCCCGCAGGTCTCAGGGGCGATGCGATCCCACTTTGCGGGCGGATCGTTGCTTTGGCGGACGTGTACGATGCCCTCACGTCAAAGCGATGCTACAAGGAAGCCTTCAACCATGCGCAAGCCAAATCGATCATTCTGGAAGGGTCGGCGAAGCAGTTCGATCCTGATGTGGTCGATGCCTTTCTTTTGACGGAAGATGAATTCGTCAATGCCCGCGACAAGAACGGTGCTCAGACGGACCCTTGCGCATTGACGGCATGAATGACGCTGGGCGAGTTGGATTAGAGTTGCAGGTATCGGCAGTGCAGCAATTTCCAAACGCTATGGCTCATCGCAATAAATCTGCAACATTAGTATTGACACAGGTCGTTTGTG
>CAZTPX010000427.1:0-3104 GCA_964615095.1 uncultured Planctomycetaceae bacterium
AGTTTCGCAGTTTTACCCAAACAATGCAATATCAACTTAGCGCTGTAGTATTAGGACGACTGTCATACAGGCATTGAACGGAAGGGAACGCGCCTTTCAAGCCCCCAGCGCTGATTACGAACTCGCGACAGCCATCTTTCTTGGGGCCGAATTCAAACGTAAGGTCTTTATGAACCGCGCACAGAGCCTTTGCAAGGCGATCAAATACCGCCTCCTGGTCATGTTCAAAGTCGAATAGCTCGGCTTCGTGCTCCTGGAACCATCGCCAAAACTCGGCAGCAGAGGACTTGTCTTTTCCGAAATCTGAAACACCGGGTAACTGTTGCATTTTTTCGGTTCCCGTATCCAGCCTTTTCAAACTGCCTTTATCGACTCTAGTCTCAGGAGGCACCGGAACCTTTTGCGTGGGAGGGTCTTGGCCGCACCCGATGAAAAGGCAAAGTCCAATGAGTCCGAGCGTCGCGCTGTGTGCCATTCGTCTTCAACTGCCCTATCGCCCAACGGCAGGCATGTTCGACGGCGCAGCCGTCCGCGAAGCGGTTTAGCGAACATGCCGTGTTGGCCTAGCCATTGTCCCGACAACTTTACGTGTCGTAAATAAGCATCCAAACGATATCCACGAGGCGTCGGCAGGTTGCCTCAGATTCTACCCAAACCACGCAGGTCGATTCCTCAGTATCGCCGAAGCGGAGTTCGTCAGCCATGTCCGGGTAGTACTTCTTGGCGACCTCCTGGATGAGCGTCGCCCAGCCATAACCATCGGCCTCAAGCCCCATTCCAGACAGCTTTTGGTTCGATGCCTCAAAGTCGTCTTCGCCGGGGTCAAACTCAATTTGCCAGGATTGGTCGATGTCGCGCCCGTCGTATGTCGTTCCACCCATCACCGTAAGTTCTATAGGTGACCAGTCGTGTGCCTCCCAGGTCAAGTCTTCATCGGAGTCGAGTAGCGACTGAAGGTTCTTCGGAATGCGCCATTCGGGCTTGGGTTTCATAGTGTCAAATGCTCCGAGTGATCGGCCAACGGTGCCCGCAGCCGTCGCCGCGCGTTGCGGCCGGGACACGACTGGGACCGCCAATCAGTTTACCACGTCCCCACGGCCTGCACCACCAAGCGGCGACATGCTCTGCGGCTGCGGCGTGTTGGCCACGTACAGTTCAGTATGCACGTTCGGGTCGGGCCGCCGAATCAGTTCTCCCAGCTTTCGAGGTCGCAGCGGCGCGTTGAATCCGCTGCGAAGTACCGGACTGCCGAGGCCACATTGTCGACCGGGACCACAAAAGACACTTCGGGAAACCCGATACTCCGAGCGATCGGCGGGCTGGCGGTAAAATCCGATGCGCGGGCCGAGAACATTGTCCCAGCGATGGTCAACGTCTTCGACATCGGCAGGCCCGATACGTGAACCCGTTGGATGCAGTCCCACGGAACACGTAGCATTTTGCTCGCAAAGCCTTGCAACGAAATGATCGACCACGCCACGCGAATCATTCCCGGCACGAGGGGGACCTTGTCCAAGTACGATCGCCCAATGAGCTTTAGTTCAATACCTTCGCGGCATATTCGCAAAATAGGACCCCGTCTTGCCGCAAGATCGAACAGTGCCTTAAAAAAGACCAGAAGCAGCACCATGCCGATCACCGTGAGGGGAATGCCAGCATCCGTGGCTGGCCGACCGTTAGCATCCCGGAGAGTGCCGTAATAGAAGAGCGGTCCCATGATCACTCCGAATAGACCGAATGCGCCACAAACGACTGCTTGTACGACGAAGATCCACTTTTTGGCAGCGAAGCGTGTTGGCAAGAGTTCTTCTTGCATGAAATGGCTCCCTCGGCATCGGCCGGGTTCGTTGGCCAACGGTGCCCGCAGCCGTCGCCGCACGACGCCATCGGAAACGACTAGGGCCATCCATCAGTTTACCACGTTCCCACGGCCTGCGCCACTAGGCGGCGACTTGCTCTGCGGCTGCGGCGTGTTGGCCCGTCGCTTAGACACGATGCCAATCCGTCTCCTTCGGCGCTTGTCGCATCGTTCAGCCGACTTGCTGCCAATTCTCAGACAATCGCCCTAAACTCTCGTGAACGGCGGGCCGCAGACCGGGCTGAAGCCAGTACTCGGTGGGGAATTGTAATATGACCTTCTCACCGAAGCCCGCTGGTTCAACTATCACGTCGGCAGGAATGTGGTGCCCTCCACAGTGGAAGTCGATATGGCCTGTTTGTCGTTGATCGGACAAAGCTAGGTCGAGGCCAGCAATAGTCTTAACTGCTTGCGCTATCGGAATGTGCATCCAGTCAGGAGGCGGCACCCACGTATAAGTTTTTCCCTGACTCTCAGAGCGGATTTCAAATGCATTCTCTTCCGGCTCAAATCGGACCACTTCTGAGCAACCCTCGATCGCCGCCAACAAACATACATCGAAGAGTTTCAGCACCGGATCAATTTGGCTAGGGATGCGCGGGCTCGTAATATCGAATTGACCGACCGGTTCGCTGCTAATTTCAGCCGGATCGCACAAGCCGTGGCACGCAGGGCACCAGATATACGCCGTGCGCGCTCGTGGCTTCTTAGCCCATGCGCCACAATGCGGGCAGAACCGCGAATGCCGCCAACTCCACTCGGTGACGACTAGTGGCAAGGCCAGTACGGTAATCCCAACCGTGGCCTGCCATGCGCGTAATCGCTGATTGAGCCACAATCCAGCGCAGCCAACAGCCATAACGAGACATATGCCCGCCAAGAGAAACCGTCGTCGTCGTGCCGCCATTTGCTGGCCGCAATCGCGTGGGCTGGAACCTCGCCGGCACGGCTGAGTTGCGTATAGTTCTAATTGCCAGTCTTTACCGGATTTGGCTGATTCGGGCGTGTTTCGGTTCTTCCGCATATCGGTCTCTCCCTAGTGGAAATAGGTGTTGAGCCGTCGGCACAACCCTGCTCGACGCCGCCGTAACCGTCGACCGGCCAATTGAATTATCCAACTTCATGGAACAATGTGCAAGCAACCGGCTTGATGCTGCGTTCCTCTCAGGCGTCGGACGTGGGGTTAATGCGGCCAACGGCAGGCATGGCGGTCGCCGCAGCCTGCCTCCGTGAAACGGGTTGAATC
>CAZTPX010000428.1:0-3079 GCA_964615095.1 uncultured Planctomycetaceae bacterium
GCGGCAGCAACGGCTATTTGAGCTTTTCGGGCGGGACCATCAGCAGCAGTCCCACTATGAACATCGATGGGGGCCTGGTCGTCGCCATCCCTTTCCTGACCGACAACGGCACGACCGCGGGGGTCTTTACCAAGGCGGGGAATGGTTCCCTGGTGCTGACCGGTGCCAATTCATTTGTCAGTGGCACGAGTTTCAAGGTCAGCGGCGGCACGCTGGTGGCCGCTAACGGCCGCAACGGCTCGGCCACCGGCAGCGGCCTAGTGACCGTCAACGCGGGCGTCCTGGCCAGCGATCCAAAGCTCTCGGGCACGATCGGCGGTAACGTAGTGGCCAATAGCGGCGGCCAGATCGCCCCGGGCGGTATCGGCGCGGTCGGCGCGCTGGCTATCCTCGGCAACCTGAGCCTCAACAACGGTTCGACGCTGGACTTCGACCTCAGTGGCGGCAGCGCCGATAAACTGACGATCGACGGCGGGTTGTCGGTCAGCGGTACGGCAAACGTGCTCCTCAGCGCTTTGTCGCCGTCTTCCAGCGCCGCACCCTACATTCTGGCCACATTCGCCAGTGGTTCGGTGAACACGAGCGAATTCAACGTCACGGGCGTTCCCAACGGCTACACGTTCAAAGCTACTTCCACCGATCTGGAACTCGACTACGGCTCTCCCAACAACTCGGTCCTGGGCGTTTCGGCCAGTTTAGTCTCCTTTGGTCGCGTGATGCTGAATCACGTGCCAACAACAAACGTCACCGTCAGCCTTACCGGCGGCACCAGCCAGACGGGCTTCAGCGTCTCGGCTAGCAGCGGGATCACGGCCACGGCAAGCGGCAATGGCCCGGGCGCGATCCCGCCCTCGGGAAGTGTCAGCATCGGATTGACCAGCGCCACAGGATCGTATAGCGGTACCATTCAGGTACAGAACAGCGGCGACGCCGGCACGGGCAACGGCCCCAGCAGCGCCGGCGCAGGACAGGGTAATGGCCAAAGCCCCATCTCCATTTCCGTGAGCGGCACAGTGGTCGACAATCGCGTGGTCACTGCCACCCCGGCCAACTTTGGCTTGGTCCACGTTGGGGCCGCGCTCAGCCAGGGCATCACGCTATCCACGACCGGCGACGACAATCACTACACGCGGGTCACTGTGCCCAATCCAAGCGCGCCCGACGCGAACGGCATGTCGATCACGGGCGGGGCAAACCCCACATTCAACGGTCCTGCGATTAGCGACACGCGCGCGGTTTCCGGCGTCGTCACCACGGCCGGCATTCTCAATGGTACGATCATCGTCGCAACCAGCGGCGAGGGTCTGACGGGCGAGAAGCCTGTCAGCGTGCCGGTGAGCTATTCCGCACAGGTGTTCTCGGGCAGCGGAAACTGGGCAGGCACTAGCAGTTCTTGGAGTGCGAACGGCAACTGGACCGACGCCAACGGTTCTGGCATCCAGGCTGCGCCCGGCAGCTTCGCTGGATTCAGCAATACCGATACGGCCGTCTTCAGCGGTTCGGGTTCCGTCACCGCGATCGACCTGACCGGCGCGAATCCCAGCCTCAACAGCCTCTCCTTCAGCAATTCCAGCTACATGCTCAGCAATGGCAGCCTGACGCTCAACGGCGGCAGCGGCACGGCAAGTGTGACGGTCACAAGCGGGACGCAGACGATCAATACGCCGCTGACTCTTGCCAGCAACACCAATTTCACGATCAATGGCGGGACCTTTCTGCTGAACTCGACGATCAGCGGTTCAGGTGGATTTGCCAAGAGTGGCTCTGGCGGTTTGACGTTACCTGAAGGCAACACCTTGAGTTCGACGGGTTCAATTTCGATTGTCCAAGGTACGTTGACCTCTCCCTTCGGCATCTCGACCGGTGGCGGAGGAATCACGTTCGCTGCCGGTACGACCTTGCAGGGCGGCGAGACTCTCAAGCGGGCAATAACAGGCATTGGAACGGTGACCGCAACCGACGATCTTACTATCGGCAGCTCGAAAGAGGCCGGCCAGTTCAATCAGGGAGGCCCCTCGGGCGTTGGCGGCACGTTGAATGTGGGCGGCAACGCAGTCATCCTTCTGTCCAGCGACACGGCAATTCTTGGTAGCCAGACGAACATTGGCCCTGGAGGTAGCCTGACGGCCTTGAACGGTACGCAGCTTGGCAACCCGTCGTCAGTCGATTCCACGAAGGTCCTGACGGCCGCCGGTAACGCCACAATCAACGCGAACTTTGTCAACAACGGCGTCGTCAACGGGCCTACGGGCACTGGCCAAGAACTGACTTTCACGCAAGCCGTGCAAGGGGCCGGCGCCACGACGGGTAATGTCGAGTACGCCGCCAGCTACAAAGTCGGAAACAGTCCCGATGCCGTCTCGGTGCAAAACGTGCTGTTCGATCCCACGAGTACGCTGGTCATGGAGTTTGCCGGCGATGTGCCGGGCAGCGGCTACGACCAGCTAGACATTTCCGGCATGGCCACGCTCAACGGTACGCTGGATGTAGAGTTCTTGGCTGGCTACACGCCGTCCATCGGCGACAGCTACGACATCCTCAGTGGCAAAACCACCGGCAGTTTCGTCAACCTCGACCTCGCATCGTTGCCGCCTGGGATGAATTGGGATACGTCGGCGCTTTACAGTCAGGGCGTGATTACGGTCACGCCGGAACCTTCTTCGCTTGCGCTGCTCGCCGCCTTCGCGCTTGGACTTGCCGGCTACGGCTTGCGGCGGCGGGCAGCGAGAACCGCGCGGCCAGCGGCCTTCGACCAGCAAGCCGATGCCCCTCCGATTCTGGCATTCCCATCGCAGTTGTCCACGGCCAGCCCGGCACGGCGGGCAGCGTGAACGAGCGCGGCGGCTGGCGGCGGCGAAGACAAACAGCGAGCAGAACCGCGAAGCCCGCAGCCTTCGACCAAGCCGACGATCCGCCCATCGTGGCCTTCCCCTAGCATAATTCGACGGCGAACGCGGCACGGCGGGCAGCTTGAGCCACATGGCCGGGCATCCCCAGCGAAAGAAATGCTCGCCGCGTGCCATAAGGGCGGCAATTAGAGACTGGCGTCCCCGTAGAGTATAATGGCTGCTGGGCGTAT
>CAZTPX010000429.1:0-3074 GCA_964615095.1 uncultured Planctomycetaceae bacterium
GGCCAACTGCATTGTGAGCACCTTGTTGCCGTCATCGCCCTTGACATAGGTGAATCGCACGCGATCGGGGACGAAGACGCCCTTGCCCTTGGGCGGGAAGTCGAACGTTTTCTTGTCGAATCCTTCCGCGAGCACGAACTTGGTGGGGGCATCTTCGCCATCGACCCAGATCATCGTGAAACTTGGCTTGTTGTCCCTCTTGTAGTCCGTCAGGACGCCCACAGCCGTGATGGGCTTGCCTGGCTTGGCGTCCTTGGGGCTGTCGGCCGCGCTTGCGCTGCCCGTCAAGAATGCCGCCGCCAGAAAGATCGCCGCCTTGCGCATCGTTGCCTCTCCTCGTGTGTTGAATTTACTGGGGTGGGAAACGTGGCCGGTGTGGCAGCCACTTTCCCCTAATTATAGACTGCTGGACCAATCCTTGCACGCGGGCAAGAATCTTGTAGCCGCCCGGGGCAGGCCCCGGCCTTGAGCGTATCGTCAGGCTCATCATTCCTCTTCGTCCCTCAGCACCACAGGCAACTCGACCATGATCCGAGTGCCGTTACCTTTCGAACTTCTTGTCGTGCAAGCCCACAAAAGCAACGCCAATATGCCATTGTAGTCGATGGCGTCGTCCTTTGGAGGGTCTCGTATGCCTCGGCCGAACCCAAGCCTGATTGACAAAGCCATCCGCGGCGGCGAGAATACGGTAACCTGCTTTACCACATTGTCCGCAGGAATAACCCTACGTTGGACATCCCGCGACGGTATGCCTAACTCGCATGAGGCCCGATGAGGCGACAGGAGCAGCGATGAGCAGTCCGGCAATCGATCTTTGCGACGTGGCCAAAACCTACGGCCGCAAGGTGCAGGCGCTGCGCGGGATTCGGATGTGCGTCATGCCCGGCGAGATCTTCGGGTTGCTGGGTCCCAATGGAGCTGGCAAGACGACACTGGTCAAGATCATGATGGGCGTCGTCCGCCCTACGCGCGCTCAGGGAACGCTGCTGGGCCGGCCCCTAGGGCATAAGCCGACGTTGGCGCGGGTGGGCTACTTGCCTGAACACCACCGCATGCCGCTTTATCTCACCGGGCGGCAGGCCCTGGAGTTCTTCGCCGCCTTGACCCGCGTGGACCGTCCCACCCGCCGCCGCCGGGCTGCCGAGTTGTTGGAATTGGTGCGGATGAAGAAATGGTCCGACGTCAGGCTCCGCACGTACTCCAAAGGAATGCAACAGCGGATCGCCCTGGCACAGGCCCTCATGAACGATCCCGACCTGGTCGTGCTCGACGAGCCTACGGACGGCTTGGACCCCGTAGGGCGCAAAGAGACCCGCGACGTGCTCCAGCAACTCCGCGCTGAGGGCAAAACGATTTTCCTCAACAGCCACCTGTTGGGCGAGGTGGAACAACTCTGCGACCGCGTGGCGATCCTCGCCGAAGGCAACGTCGTCCGCCAGGGGACGATCGCCGAAATGACCGCCGGCAGCGCGCACTACCTTATCGAACTGGCTGGCGACGACCGCGGCAGCACCCAGGCTGCGGTCCGCGCGGCGCTGCCTTGCGAACTGATCCTGGTCGCGGACGCCGCCGGCACCACGCCGAATCATCGGCAGCCGGTCGAGAGCGGCACGCTCCCCTCCGGCGAGGCCGTGGAGCTTTCCGGCACGACGTTGCGGATTGCCACCGGCGATGCGCGCCGCATCCAGCCGATCTTGGACGCCCTGCGGGCCGGAAATCTGGTGATCCAAGCGGTGCGCCCGCTGCGCCAGTCGCTGGAAGACTACTTCATGCAAGCGGTGTCGGGCGCTATGCCACCCGTTGCCGCGCGGCCCACAGGAGGGCAACCGTGAGCCAAACGATTGCGATCTTCGTCGACGCCTACCGCAGCATCAACTCCCAAAAGCTGTTTTGGCTGGGCTTGGGGATTTCGGGTCTGGTGGTGGCCGCTTTTGCCTGCGTGGGGATCAACCCGCAGGGCGTGAAGCTCCTCTTCTGGCAAATCGACAGCCCCTGGTTCAACACCGGCACCACGCCGCCGGCGATGTTCTACAAGCAGATGTTCGTCAGCGTGGGCATCGGCCTCTGGCTCGCTTGGTTGGCCGCCATTCTGGCCCTGGTCTCGACCGCGGGGATCTTTCCGCGCCTGAGCGAAAGCGGCACGATCGACCTGTTCGTCTCCAAGCCCATCAGCCGCTTGCGGCTGTTCGTGACCGAATATCTGGCCGGGCTGCTGTTCGTGACTCTCCAGGTGACGATCTTCAGTGTCGCCAGTCTGCTCGTGATCGGTCTCCGCGGCGGGGTGTGGGAGCCGGGCTTGCTGGCGGCGGTGCCCCTGGTGGTCTGTTTTTTCAGCTATCTGTTCGCCGTCTGCGTGTTGTTGGGCCTGCTCACCCGCTCCACCGTGGCGGGCCTGCTATTGACCCTGCTGTTCTGGTTTATCGTCTCTATGCTGGGCCAGGCCGAGGAAAGCGTGCTGATGTTTCAGGCCATGGAAAGGCACGAGGCGGGCTTTACGGTGCGAACGTATCGCCCGGCCGGACGCGTCGAGGACGGCGACGACGGCAGCGGTGATATTGCCACGGAGCATGGGCCGGCAGCGGCGCGCGAACCGTCCGCCAGCGGCGGACTGGAAACTGCCCGCCGAGTTCTCGGCACCGTCAACACCGTGCTTCCCAAGACCCGGCAGACAATCGCGCTGCTGCAACGCTGGCTGATCCGCCTTGCCGACTTGCCGCCGGCATCGGACAATCCACAGCAGCAGGCCATGCAGGCTGCTCAGCGGGACTTCCAGGAAACGCTCTATGGGCGCTCCCCGTTCTGGATCCTGGGGACTTCGCTAGGCTTTGAATTAGTAGTATTGGCCTGCGCTGCCTGGGTGTTTTGCCGGAGAGATTACTAGCGATGAGGAGAGAACCGCATGAGCGATGATACGGCTTGCGATCCTCGCTTACGCTTCGTGTTACTGTCAATCTCAACCGCGGGCAGTATGCAAGTGTGCACACTCCCGCGGGGGACCTGCAAGTGGGCGGGGGTTCTTTAGCCCGGATTATTCATAAGGAGTCAGGCCACCTGGGGCCGGCTCCCTGGTGGTG
>CAZTPX010000430.1:0-3003 GCA_964615095.1 uncultured Planctomycetaceae bacterium
TCTCACCAGGAAGCGGTCGATAACCTCGGCTCGCTTACCGGCTGGCGGATCAGCCAGGACGGCACGCGACTGGAAAAAGAATGGCTCGTAAAGAGCTTCAAGGCGGGCATCGATTTCATCAATCGCGTCGCCGAGATTGCCGAAGAGCAAGGCCATCACCCGGAGATCCACTTGACCGGTTTCCGGCACGTCTGGATCGAGATTTGGACCCACGCCGTCGGCGGGCTGACGGAGAACGACTTTATCCTGGCCGCCAAGATCGACTTGCTGCCGATCGAGTTGAAGGTCTAGATGATTCTCACACCGGCAGTTCGACTTCCGTCTTGCCGAGGAGTTTGGCCCGCAGGCAACGGATCTCGTGTTGGAGCTCCAGTTTTTCCACCTGGGTGCGGCGGACAAGTTCTCGCATTTCGGCCTCGCGTCGGTCGAGATCCTCGCCCCGGGCCACGAGCCGGGTCGCTTGCTCCTCGACCTCTTCGCGACACTCGGCGGCCCAACTGTCGAAACTGTGCTTCTGGCGGACGAGTTTTTCGTACTGCTCCGACAACTGGCTGCGGAGCCGCTCGAGTTCTTCTTTTTTCTGGTGCAACTCCAGGTTTGCCAGGCGATAGTGGTCGGCGAGGCGGCTGCGAATCTGGCCCAGCGACCGCGTCAAGGCGGCCGGAGGAGCGGAGCCGGAGAGTTCGGCCCACAATTCCTCGGTTGCCAGGCGAATCTCTAGCGTCTCGCGGTGCATGCGTCCAAGTTCCGCCCTGAGTTGCTCCAGGGCCACGTGGGCCTGGTCGGCCTGCTCGCTCCGCTGCTGGACCTCGCGGCGCTTGGTCTCCAGTTCCGCCGCCAGACGGACCTGCTCGGAGGCCAGCCGTTCCCGCTGGGTCCGCAATTCCTCGTCCAGGAATTGGCGGTCGGCGGTCAACTGTGCGTGGAAATGCTGCAGGGCCGTGCGGCGCGACTCCAATTCCGCTTCCGACTCGGCCAGAAGCCGCTGCCGCTCAGACAAAGACTCCGCGATGCGGCGGAGCGCTTCGTCCTCGACCAGGATCGTCTCGCCCGGTTCGGCCGCCTCCTCCAACGCCGCGTTTTTTTCCTCGAGCCACTGCCGAGCCGCCCTGGCGTCGCGTTCCAGTTGCGCGGCCCTGGCGTTGAGTTCCGCCTCGCGATGATCGAGTTCCTGCTGCCGGCCACGTAGGTGCTCGGCAAGTTGCATCCCTTGGGCCTGGATTTGCTGGGAGATCACTTCGGGGGCCGGCTGAGGCAAAGATGGCTCGTCGCTGGTCCACGCCTGCAGGTTGATGCTGCGGCGGACATCGGTGGTTTCGTCAGTGACGGTTTCGGCCGCTAAAGCTTCGGCGGCGGGCGTTTCCTCCGGCGGCCGCGGGTCAACGGGGTGCGGAAAATCAATGCGGGTTTCAGCAACCAATTCCGTGACCGAAGGGGCCTTGCTGCCGTGAATATGGTCGAGCGACGGAGTCGACATGGTCAAGTCGTCCTGGTTAAGAGAAGACGGGTGCCGGCAACTTCTGCGCAACCGGCAATATCTACCCAGATTACTTAATCGGCTCGACCGGGCGCAGAGTTTACCCAAACGGATTGGGATTGCCGTTGCCATCGCCATTGGCTTGCGGCTGTTGGAACCAGCCGCCGACACCCATCAACTGCTGGATCGGCCCCAGGCCATATAGCAGGCCGGCAGGAGCGAAGACAGCCGACGGATAACCGTAACCCAGGTAGGAACCCTGGTAATAAGAATACGGATTGCCGTAACGGGAATAGTAATTGGGCGAGTAACCACTATAGGGATAGAGGTACGTCTGCCCCGTCGTGGGGTTGTAAGCGAGGACATAAGGCATGGTACCGGGCGGATAATAGCCGTAAGGCGAATAAGAACTGCCATAGGGCGAGTAGCCATAGCCGTAGGGAGAATAGCCGCTGGACGGGTAGGGTCCGTAACCACCGGAACCGTAGGACGAGTTTTGATTGTAGCTCGAACTGCTGCTGTTCTGGGCTGCGTTGGCGGCTGCCTGTTTTGCCGCCGCTTGTCTTGCCGCTGCTTGCCGGGCAGCGGCCTGCCGGGCAGCCGCTTGTTGGGCGGCAGCCGTGTTGTTCGCCGGCGGAACATAGCTCTTCGCGGGCGCGATATACCGCGGACCGAATCCCATTTTCGCCGGAGAAACCGGCTGGGGAGTCGAGGGCTTGTTGGGATCGGCGGCAAGACATGCACCCGCGACCATGACAATCGCCGCCCAAATGTACGCCAAAACCAAGATACGCTTCATGGCTATTCCCCTTTGCGCTGCTTGCCTGAGAACTCATTTCAAGCAGTATCCGAGCTTGCCCGATATGTGGCCCACGGTTCATTCTTTGAAATGAGTTCTAAAGGTTATTATCCACAAATCGCGGAAAAAAGCAACTACAAGCCGCGGGCCAGCCCTTGCGGTACGTGCGTAACCACTTGCCGAGAAAAGGGTTATGTCGAAAGGCCAGATCCCATTATTGCAGCCGCTGGCGCAGTTCGGCGACGACGTCTTCCTTTTTCGTCCGCCACTGCTGTAACGAATCGCGGTCGCGAATGGTGACCGTGCCGTCTTTCAAAGTATCGCCGTCGACGGTAACGCAAAACGGCGTGCCGATCTCGTCCTGGCGGCGATAGCGGCGGCCCACCGCACCTTTCTCGTCATAGAATACGTTCATTACGGGCTTCAGGGCCGAGTAGATCTCCTTGGCCACTTCCGGCATGCCGTCCTTCTTCACCAGCGGGAAGATGGCGGCCTTGACAGGGGCCAAGCGGGGGTGCAGTTTCAGCGATACCCGCTTGGCGGGCTTGCCGCTCTCGTCGGGCACTTCGTCCTCGGTATAGGCCTGGCAGAGGAAGGCCAGCGTGGCCCGGTCGGCGCCGGCCGAGGGTTCGATGACGTGCGGGATGAAGCGTTCCTTGGTCTGGTCATTGAAGTAGTTCATGTCCTTGCCGCTGCCGCGGTGCCGCGGCTTGCCCTCGGCGTCCTT
>CAZTPX010000431.1:0-2981 GCA_964615095.1 uncultured Planctomycetaceae bacterium
GACACTCCGGCCCAAGAACCAAGAAACGACCGCTCGCGCCGCAGCGGTCGGCAAAATGGCTGCCCAAGTCGCCGCGAGATCGTTTTCTTGTGGCCGGTGGGGCCGTGGCGTTGTTTGCCTTGCTGTTGTGCGGCGTGATATTCATGATGCGGACGCCCGACGGAACGCTGGTCGTCGAGATCTCCGATCCCGAGGCAACTATCCAGGTGCTCGACGCCTGGGGCAGGTTGCTCATCGAGCAGAAGGCAGGCGGGGAAAAGGTCGAGATCAGTGTCGTGCCGGGCAAAGGCAAACTTCGTGTCGTGAAAAACGGTACTACGTTGCTCACCAAGGAGTTTTCGTTGGTTTCCGGCGGGCGCGAGACCATCAACGCCAAGCTGATACCGCTGCCGCCGCGCCCAAACGTCAAACCCCCGATCTCTCCTCCCGCCGTCGCCGCACATGACGAGAAGACAGCCAAGGCGCAAAACGAGACTGAATCGGATACTTCACCGGCTCCGCCCCCCGCCGTAGCGCCGTTGGTCGAAACACAGCCCGAAACGAGAACCCATGTCGATCCACCCGCCCCGGAATCAATCGTACCGGAAGGTGGAACGAAGGCGGAAGCAGGAGACACGAAAACGCCGGTTCCCAGGACCTCTCAAATCCCCAATCCTCGATCCCCAATCCCTCCTCTCGCGGTCGCGCCCTTCGACACCACGAAAGCCAAAGAGTATCAAGCGGCTTGGGCCAAGTACCGTAACGTGCCGGCCGAGATCACCAACGCCATCGGCATGAAATTCGTGCTCATCCCGCCAGGCGAGTTCATGATGGGCTCGCCCAACGAAGTGATCGAAGAGGAGTTGAAGACACCGGGTATTGAGGGTTGGTACAGGGATTCCATGGCGGGCGAGGGGCCGCAACACCGAGTCAGAATCACCAAGCCGTTTTACTTGGGAATGTACGTGGTGACGCAGGAGGAATACCAACAGGTTATGGGAAACAACCCGAGCGAGTTCCGGGCCGGAGGCAAGTTCCGGGGCAGAGTTAACGGCCAGGACACGAAGCGTTTTCCCGTGGAGCACGTGCGGTGGGATGATGCCGTGGAGTTCTGCCGAAGACTGTCGGAGTTGCCGGTGGAAAGGGCGACGAAGCGACAGTACGGGTTGCCGACGGAGGCTCAGTGGGAGTATGCCTGCCGGGTTGGCAGTAGGGGCCGGTTCTGTTGCAGCTCGGACCGCGGCGATATCCCCAAGGAGGCCGCGGAACGTGATCTGTCGAACTATGGGTGGTTCAACAACAATTCCGGCGGACGGACACATGCGGCGGGCGAGAGGCCCGCTAACGCGTGGGGGTTATACGATATGCACGGGAACGTGTGGGAATGGTGCCAGGACTGCTACGATGCGGGCTATTATTCCAGGTCGCCTATGGACGATCCGACAGGACCTCCCGCGGGGCGAGGCCATGTGACCCGCGGCGGTAGCTGGTTCGACCCGCCGGAGCGATGCCGGTCGGCGTGCCGCTTTAACCGCTGGCCCTGGTTAGGGGACTGCTTCTTTAACCTGGGCTTCCGCGTCTCCCTGGTCCTCACGCCGAACGAGGGCGACGGCGCGGAAAATGCCCCGCCACCCGATACGAAAGCCGACAACGGAGGGGAAGAGAACTCTCAGGAAGTCAAACCGTCAAAAGGAGATAACAAAGCCAAGGCGGTAATCGGCGGCATCTTTCAGGTTAGCATGCGGGAGCAGAAGTCGAACAAGGCGATTACACGATTCTGGAATTTTCATCCCGACAACTCGGTTTCGGACAAGTACAATCGTATCGCAACGTGGACGGCCAAGGGGCACCAAATTCACATTGAGTTCTCCGACAAATCCTTGCACCCGCTGGTTATCCTGCGAAAGGGGAATGGCGCATTTGCCGGCACGTACAAGTATCAGAACCGCGAAACCTGGTCGTACGAGTTGCAATTGATCTTCATCGTCGCCGTCTGGCAACATCAAGCAGCCGGTGACCAGCCGAGGAATGTGGCTTTCTGGTCCAATGGGCACTTGGAATCGCCCGATGGAAACGCCACTTGGGAGATCAACGGTTCCAATCTCAAGCTCCACTGGCCACCTTGGACGGACAATTGTACGATTTCGCCCGACGGGCAATCTTACGCGGGAAAGAACCAGAGGGGAAGAAATGTAACTGGCAAGTTCGTTTCCGGATCACAACAACCGAATCCGTAAGCGCATGTTTTCGTTAGGTTAGCAACACATTCGATTCCTGAAAGAATCGCCGGCCAGGCGCATTCTTCAAGATGTGGAGGGAGAACGTGGCATGGGCCATGTAGGGGCTATCCGAGTAGTTTCCTCAACACGTCCCCTCTCCCGCCTGCTGGGTACAGCAGGCGGGAGAGGGGAGACTTATCGGATAGCCACTGAATAGGCAGGGGTGGCCCCACTTGACAAGTGCCCGCACGCGTACTATGTTGGCAGGTGATTTCATGTTGCTAGAGATGCGTCGGTCTGTGCGGTCAACCCGCACCACGTTCTCGGGAGCCATTTCTATGGAAACCAGGCAGTCAACACACCCATCTCCGCGGCAATTGGCGGCCTTGGCGCTGGGTAGGCTTGCGCCCGAGGCCCGCGATCGCTTGCAGGCCCACGTGTCGGCCTGCGCGGCGTGCGAGACGTTTCTCGCGCAGACCCCGCCGGAAACCCTGCAATCCTTGCTCCAGCAAAGCACTGCGCCGCGAAATTCGGCCGAGCAGCCGACATCTGCCGCCCAGCGACCGCAGGCCACCAATCCGGCCTTGGCCATGCCGCAGGCCAGGGCCTCGGCGGCCGGGCCGTCCCGCCAGGTCCTGTCCCTGGCCGATATTTCCACCGACGACTCGATTCCGCTGGAACTGCGGCTGCAGACGAAGTATCGCATCGTGCGCCTCTTGGGTCGCGGTGGCATGGGCTCGGTCTACGAGGTGCATCACGAGCGGATGGACCGCCGCCAGGCCC
>CAZTPX010000432.1:0-2926 GCA_964615095.1 uncultured Planctomycetaceae bacterium
TTCGCCGCGCATGTAAGGAGCCGAGACGGTTCGTGCAGCCAAAGGCCAAGCGGTCCCTCGGCTCTGGCACCGTCCAGGACTCGCAGCGGGCGGTTTCCAGGCAGGCGTCAATCATCTCCTCCGCGCTATGAACAGCCTCCTGGCGGGAGAGTCCGTCGGTAATCAGGCTGGGCAGTTCCGGCACTTCCGCCAGGAAGCCGCCGTCTTCCGCGCTCCCATACACAACCATTTCGCAACGGTTGTTCATAGCAGACCGAGTTCATGGGGAAAGTTTGCCATTGATTACGGACAGGTTCAAGCGCCGTTTTCTCTGGCGCACGGCGGGGGGCGCAACTCACGGTTTCCCATCGGCCTGTAAGCGTGAGGCGATCACGGGGGGTTCGGGGTTAGTTGTTGGACACGCTGGTAAGCTTGGCGTGCGGGAAAAGCAGTTCCCAACGTTCGTTGCGCCAGAACATCTCCAGGCACAGGAGGGCTTCATCGCCCCGGGTGCTCCAGAACTGGCCGCAGCGCTTCATGCGGCATTGGAGTTGGCGGCAGGTTGATTCGATGGCTCCCGAACCGACCGGTTCCTTGCGCTGGCGAGCCTGCTTGTACTTCATGCGTTTCTGGTTGTTGCGGTAATATTCAATGGTCCGGTCGGCGGCCTCGGCCGCCGCCGCCGCCAACCGCGGTTTGAGTTCTTCTAACTGGGTGATGACCTGAGCGACTTGGTCGTTGCGGATTTGCTGGAGCAAAGGCTTAACCCAGCGACGGGCCTCCGGGCTGCCGGCGCCATGCAGTTCGTTGGCCACGGCCCACAGGTAAGTGTTGGCGTGATAGAGGTCCAACCGGTGGACGGCGTCTTTGAAACGGTCTTCGGCCAGATTCCAGATCCAGACGGCGCCATCGGCGATAACGAGCACCCTGTTGGTCTGGCCCAAACCACGGGCTCGGGCTTCATAGTAAAGTTGCGGCATCAGCGCCTCGATCCCGCCCCGGGTGGCCACGTAGCTGCGTTCGGTGATCACGGCGCGGCGTTTGGTTTTGCCGCGTCCCTTGGTGCAGCGGCAGTTGAGCCGGAAGCAGGTGGCCGTGTAAACCCAATGCCACCGTTCGACCTTTTCCTGACGCGCGCGCATTGTTCGCGTTTGGCCCCAATGGTCGCGTTCGCGGATGTTCCAGGCGTCAATCTGGATGACCAGCGTGAAGGGTTCGGCGGGGGGCGTGAGGGTGGGGGCTGCTTTGGTGGGGGAGGCCGGAGGGATAAAGACGGGCGCGTCCAGCAGGCGCTGGCGCACCTCCTGGGCGCTTGCTCCTTGGCGCTGGGCTTCGCGCGCCAGAGTACTGCGGCTCAACGCGCGCCCGGTCACGCGCAGACAAAGCGCCTCGGCCTGCTCGGCGGGCATCTTGGAAACGAGCAAGGCGCACATTTCCTGCACCAGGGGGGAGGCCGTCGAGTCGTCCCGCAAGCCCAGCACCCGGTCGGCGGGAAAGACCCACTGCTGGCAATGGGGGCACCAACCATGGGTGCGGCGCAGTTTGACTTTGCCGCAATAGGCATCGACCCACCGGGGCACGCGGCGCTTCTTGTGGTGGAGCGGCCCCCCGCAGTCGGGACACTTTTCATCCGCCGCGTTGGCCTTGTCTTGCATGGCTCTTTGCACCAGCAAGCGCTGCAGTTGCAGGGTCGCCTGGCGCACCTGTTCTTCGATGAAGCCCAGGCCCTGTTCGGGATGTTGCTGGATGTGCGCCAGGCGCTGGCGCAGGTCCTCCCGCCAGCGGGCGATATCTTGTTCGAGCAGCGCGTCCTCGCCGTGGGCGACGATTTCATCGACCAGGGTTTCGAGTTCGAGCGTGGGTGCGGGAGCGCGGTTTTGCGGCAGATAAACAGGCATGGGAGGGGTTAATCAGGGAAGGTGGTTTCCACCGGGTTTAGATAAGAGCGAAAGTTGGGGTGCAACGGGCAGACATAGACATCCTTGATCGTGGTGGAGCGCTGGCCCGAGGGACCCTGGCGCCCGCGGCCCTGGGTCTGGCCCAGGCAAAGCCAATTGGCGGCGCGGTAGCAGGTGCCGGCAAAGCGGTGCCGGTCCACGAAGCTTTCCAGCAACCAGATCGGCTGCCCGTACTTGGCCTGCCAGTCCCGGCGGACGCGCCGGCGGATTTGACTCAGAAGATGGCTGGCCAACCGCTGGACCCGCACCCAGGGAAAGATGAGAAAACGCGTGTTGTTGACGATGAGCCCCAAGTGGCGGGCGCGCTGCCGCGCGCTCCAGCCGATCCATTGGTCGCGCACCGCACATTGCCACGCTGCTGCGCCAAACACCACGCAAGCCACGGGGCGATCCTGCTGATCACACACCCAATACTGCAAGTTTTGTCCCACCCGGCTGCGGTAACCCAGATAATGATAACGGTGCAGCGCCGCCTCCAGTTGCCGCCGGATTTCCCGGTGCGGGGCCAAACTGACTTCGCACAACCGCAACGGCAGAACCTCGCGCAAGGCGCACGCTACCGGACTTTCTTTGAGGGCGGCCCCGCCCCAGGCGGGCGCCCGCCCCGAACGGGTCGGAGATTTCATCCGCGCGGGGGGCAACGCGATCCAACCCTGGGTCTGCAGTTTCAACAACAGCGTCCGCGCGGCCATGTCCTTGAGCTGCCCCTGGGGCGTGCGCCAGTCCCACAGCCGAGCCAGTTCGCGACTGAGCCCATAGCGGCTCCAGTCGCTTCTCTGGCCCAGCAGCCCTTGGACTTGCGCCAACTGTTCCGGGCCGAAGGGGCGACCTTGAAGCGTCGTCGGTATTTGCATCGCCGACCAGCTTGGCAAAAGGGGCGAGCAGAGTCCCGCGAAAAATGAAATTATTTTTCAGGCCCTGCTTCGGACACGAACCCATCCCCAAGCCTGGATTCCGCCCTTGCCCCCCCGAAACCGTGAGTTGCGCCC
>CAZTPX010000433.1:0-2925 GCA_964615095.1 uncultured Planctomycetaceae bacterium
TCTACCGCGCCGTGACATCCCGCACCACAAGGGGCCATGAGGCAGCACCCCATCGTC
This sequence comes from uncultured Planctomycetaceae bacterium, assembly GCA_964615095.1. Lineage (GTDB taxonomy): Bacteria > Planctomycetota > Planctomycetia > Pirellulales > Thermoguttaceae > JANXQG01. The sequence goes on from CAZTPX010000433.1 coordinate 58, forward strand.
CAACCCCGCCTCAGCGGCATCCTTCGTGCTCCGGCCTCGGCCTTCGAAAGGCGGGCGTGCAGGGGCCTCGCTCAGGGCCCATTCTGGAAGGGCCGCTGGTGGCGCGGTATACTGACGGGATGGACACGCCCGAGAAACGTCGCTGGTATCGCCCTACGCCCGGATGGCTGGTCTGCGGCTTGCTGGTTGTGGAGGGGCTGCTGTGGCTGTCGGAACGGTTTGAGTGGTTCTGGTTCAATGAGATGAAGGGCTGGACGGTGCTGATCTGCGTGGCTGTGGTCGGCGTGGTGATGCTGATCATGCTGCTGTGGTTCATTGTGGCCCTGGTTTTTCGACGGCAATTCCAGTTCTCGATTCGGTCGCTTCTTGGTCTTACGGTCGCCGTCGCAGTCCCCTGTAGTTGGCTGGCGGTGGAGATAAGGGAGGCAAAAGCGCAACAGGTTGCCAGAACGACGCTCGGCCGATTCCCTGGCCACGTTGACTGCAACGAAGCGCCGCAGGCCAAGGGATTGACTGCCCCCGAATGGCTGCGTCGTGCCTTGGGAGACGATTTCTTCGTTGATGTCCAGAGTGCATGCATGGGCTGTGACGAGCAGTTTACAGATGCCGACCTGGCGTGCGTCGTATCGCTCCGAAGATTCACTTGGCTGACTTTGTACGACGCGAAGATCACCACGAATGGCCTGCGGCAAATCGCTTCGCTGCCCGAGCTCGACCATTTGTTTCTCAGTCATTGCCAGATTGGCGACGACGGTTTGGAGCAAATCGCGGGGCTGGTCCGGATCGAGGAGTTAGGGTTGGACGGGAATCAGATAACGGATGCCGGCCTACGAAGACTTGAAGGACTGCGCAACCTCAAGCGGCTGGAGCTTCGCGACACCGGTGTCACCGATGAAGGTGCGAAGAGGTTTCAGCAGGCGTTGCCAGACTGCGTGATCGAACGCTGAACGAAAGGCGAACTGACCGGCTCGACGCCAGCAAACCGAAAAACGAAATCATGGGAACCGTTTACAAGGAAACCTTTGCCAAGCCGCTGCCGGCGGGGGCGAAGATCATCGTCCGCAAGGGGCAACGGCTTTGCACTCCGCCCAGTCCGGCCCGGCTCTGCTTCGACTTTCAGAGGCACCGTGAAGCCTGGGGGTGTGGTTTCTATCGCCTCGACCATGATTCCGCTTGGCCATTTCCGCAGGCCAGTCCGGACCTTGCTCAGGAACTGCTGGGTGCAGCCCAAGTGCTCCGACGACCTATACGAGGGGCCTGTCCACGGCGGCGCCAAGATTCTTGCCCGTGGCAAGAATTGACCCGGCGGCCTATTCTGAGGCGCACGGCTGCTTGGTTCGTTTGCAGTCGGCCCACGTCCTGCCGGTGTGGATGTCCACCTTCAAGGGCACCGCGAAGCTTGCGGGCCGCGTTTCCATGGCGTTACGCACGATGCGGCTGGTCTCTTCGACCAAGTCCACAGGCACCTCCAAGAGGACGCTGTCATGCACGGGAAGGAGCATGCGGACTTCATCAGGCAAGGTATCGTGCAGGCGGATCAACGCCATCTTCATCAGGTCGGCGGCGGTGCCCTGGATGATGGTGTTAACGGCGTGGCGGCGAGCTTCTGCGGCAAGGGCCTCGTTGGCGGAGTAGATGTTGGGCAACGAGCGGCGGCGGCCGTACAACGTGCGGACCTCGCCGACATTGGAAGCTTGCTGATGCACGCTGGCGATCCAGGCGGCGACACCAGGGTAGGCGGCGGCATGGGCTGCCAAGAGGGCCTCGGCACGCTTCATGGTCACGCCCAGCTCGTCGGCCAGGCCATAAGCAGTCTGTCCGTAGACAATGCCGAAATTCAAGGTCTTGCCAAGTTGGCGCTGCTGGTCGGTCACGTCATCCTCGGCGATGCCCAGCACGTGGGCGGCCGTTCGGATGTGCAGGTCAATGTTGTGCTGGAAGGCGTCGAGGAGGGCAGCGTCCTGAGAGAAGTGGGCCAGCACCCGCAGTTCCATTTGCGAGTAGTCGGCTTCCATCAAGACGCAGCCAGGCGCAGCTTCGATGGCCCTGCGGACGCGACGATCGAGGGCCTGCAAAGGTGGGTCGCTGCAAGAGAAGCGGCCGGTGGCAGTGCCCAGTGGGTCGAGGTTGGCATAGACCATGCCATCTGGCTGCACGTGGCGCAGCAGGGCGGCGGCGTTCGTAGCGACGGAGCCTTCCCGGCCGGCAAGTTGCTCCAGAGTGGTGGTGTTGACCGGGATGCCAGCCAGGGTCATAGCCAACGTGGGCGCGATGACCGGCAGTTCGATCTGCTCGTACACATCAGCCACGTGCTCCATTGCGGCGTTGCCGAGGAACTGGGCGTAGCTGTCGAGCGGTATGATTTTCTCCGATAACGCCATGCGGATTATGTCGCCCCGATTTGCCCCCTCCGCTGGCTCCCACTGGAATGGGTCGTGGCCGTAAAGCAGGAATTCCGGGGACGCATGACTTAACTCGGCTCTTGCCTTGGTCTTGGACCGCGCTCCTGCGACTCTAGCTTTCGGCCCGCCGTCTCCTCTTGAAGTGCGCCCTGGCCCAGGCGAGAACCTGCTCGTCCGTCAGCGGCGGAATTCGCTTGATGTTCCCCGCCCCTGGCGCTGGACCAACAACTTGCTCAATGTGAATCCTGGCCGGCGGCCGCCGGTCCCCTTCCACATGACCGCAGCGACGCCGCCCCAGTCTCGCCGGTCCCGGCGATCAGCCCGGACTTCGCAGTAGGCCATTTCCCGTGGGCGGTAAAGTAGGCAACGAGAAAAACATGAGCCGAACCACGATCTCTCTGTGACCTCTGTGCTCTCTGTGGCAATTTTATTTTCTGGGCCGCGGCGAAAGTGCCCCGCGGTAGTC
>CAZTPX010000434.1:0-2922 GCA_964615095.1 uncultured Planctomycetaceae bacterium
CCCCGCCGACCGTCCAGCGACCGCTCGGGCTTGCCGCCGGATCAGCCGACTTACGGCAAAGACATCCGGTATTACCTTTTGCCGTCCCGGCACGCCTTACGGGCACGCGAGCACGCTAGAAAGGGCGTTACCGGCCCTGCCAAGGCCCTGCCCAATGCCCTCCCCGACCGTCCCCAGCACCCCCGAGTTACCGGTTACCCGAGTAACCCGAAGTAGCGGTTGAACGAAGCCGAAGCGGCAGTTTGTAGCGGCTTGCTGTCCGAAACATGGTACGTGCACAGGAGGTGACATTCGCGTTGGGCCGGCGCTGAGCTTTAGCCTGGATTCCTGGGTGTTTTCTTCCTCTCACTCAGGAGCATGCTCATGGGACAGCTACGCGACCGCATGGAACAAGACCTGATCCTCCGCAGACTGCAGCCTAGCACACGTCGGAACTACCTGTTTTACTGCCGGCAATTTGCTGCTTTTTTCAAGCGTTCTCCCGCGGTATTGGGGGAAGCGGAGATCCGTCAGTTTCTGTTGCACTACATTGAGGTTCGGCAGTGCAGCTATGACACGTACAAGCAGATTCGCGCCGCCCTCAAGTTTCTCTATGTGGTCACCCTGGGGCGAAGGTACGTCATCGCGTCCCTCCCCTCGCCCCGGCGTCCGCGGCGTCGGCTTCCGGCAGTTCTCAGTATGCAGGAGGTGACCGCGCTCTTCAATGCCCTGAAAAAGCCCAAGTATCGTGCAGTCCTCATGACCTGCTACGCGGCGGGACTGCGCATCAGCGAGGCCTGCCACCTGCGCGTCAGGGACATCGATTCGCAGCGCATGGTCTTGCGCATCGACGGCAAGGGCGGCCAGGATCGTCTCAGCGTGCTCTCGCCGCGCCTGCTCGTCGTGCTCCGCCGCTACTGGCTCCTCGACAAGCCCAAGGAATGGCTGTTCCCGGGTGGGAAGCTGGCACACCCCGTCTCCAGCAACGCGGTTCGCCGCGTCTTTGCTCGGGCGCGCGCCGCGGCTGGGTTGGAAAGCAAGCGCTGCACGCCCCACACGCTGCGGCATAGCTTTGCCACTCATCTGCTCGATGCTGGTACGGACCTGGTGCTCATCCAAACCCTGTTGGGCCATCAGTCGATTCACACCACCAGTCGGTACACGCACATCAGCACCGAACGCCTGCAAAAGACGACCAGCCCGCTGGATCGTCTGCCGCCCTTGGATGCCGAGGGGAGGGCGTAAACGATGCACGATTCTTCGGCCCGACCTTCGCTGGAGGTCGCGGACATCCTGCGCGACCACGGCGACTCCTATGGCCGTGGGCATCCGCTCTCGCCCCAGCAAGCAAGGGTTCTGCGGCGGTTGTGCCAGTGTCGCACAGCGGCGCTGGGCGGGCACGTTGACGCCTGCGCGGGCTGTGGCTATAGCCGCATCTCCTACAACTCCTGTCGGGATCGGCACTGTCCCAAGTGCCAGGGCCAGCAGCGGGCTGCTTGGCTGGAGACGCGTCTGCAGCGCTTGTTGCCGGTGCCCTACTTCCACGTGGTCTTCACACTGCCCGATGCCCTGAATCCACTGATGCTCCGCAATGCCTCAGCGCTCTACAACCTACTGTTCCAGGCGGCGGCGCAGACGACGCTGCAACTGGCGGCCGATGTCAAGTGGCTCGGCGCTCAACCTGGTGTGACGGCGATCCTGCACACCTGGGGTCAGAACCTGCTGTTTCATCCGCACCTGCACTGCGTGGTCACCGCTGGCGGCTTGACGCCCGACGGCCAGCAGTGGCGTGCGTTCCGCAAGGGTTATTTCTTGCCCGTACGCGTGCTGGGACGCTTGTTCCGCGGCAAGTTCCTGGCCGGTTTGCGCGAGTTGTATGACACAGGCCGGCTACGTTTGGACGGCAGCGTAACGGCATTGGCTGACGACTCTGCCTTCCGACGCTGGTTGACACCGTTGTACAAGCAGAACTGGGTGGTCTATGCCAAGGCACCATTCGGCGGGGCCGAACAAGTATTTCGCTACCTGGGCCGCTACTCGCACCGCGTGGCCATTGCCAATTCACGTCTGGTGTCTTTGAGCAACGCCCAAGTGGCGTTCCAGTGGAAAGACTATGCGGATGAGCACAAGACCAAGCTCATGTGCCTGAATGCCGACGAGTTTATCCGGCGTTTCTTGTTGCACGTGCTGCCGGCGCGGTTCGTGCGCATCCGGCACTACGGCTTGCTGGCGGGCCGCAACGTGTCGACCAAGCTAGTCCGCTGCCGCGAACTGCTCGGCGCCAGGCCAGCCACGTCGTCGGACCCAGAGGCCAAACCACGAACCTGGCTGGATCGTGTGCTGGAATGGACCGGAAAAGACCCACGCCTGTGTCCGCAATGCCAGGCACCGCTAACGCGTCGTCCACTGGTGGAGACATTGCTGCCAGCCAGTGGCACGCTCGGAGCCGTGGCCAGTTCAATAAGCTGCATTAATTCCTCGTGAGCCCGAAAGGATCATCGCGCGTGCTCACTCTGCCAGAAGGATGCTCCCCATGCTGTGGCTCAGGCAGCATGCCGGACGCCGTGCGCACCGGGACTGCTTGCACGCGGTTGCAACGCCAGCCGCAACGGCACGACCAGCAGAACCAGCACCCGCGTGCCAGTGCGGTCCGCATCGTCGCGCTCTCCAAGCGCCGTCGCCGCAGGCCACGCGGCATAACAAGCCCATAGTGAGGGCGCCCCATCTGCCGCTGTGAGGCCGCTTCGGCTCCGTTCAACCCGCAGTTACAGACATGCTCGCTCCGCCGGGTCCGCAAGCCCATCCAGTCCGCCTGAATGCCGCCCGATCGGCAGCACTTCAGGCGGAGCGAGACGCCTGTAACCGCTTATGTGTTAACAGTACAGTCTGGTTGAACGAAGCCGAAGCGGCAGTTTGTAGCGGCTTGCTGTCCGAAACATGGTA
>CAZTPX010000435.1:0-1593 GCA_964615095.1 uncultured Planctomycetaceae bacterium
GAATTCCCAATGTCCATCCAGGCTGTCCTCGGGCTGATAAACCTTGACCGTATAGCCGGCGGGGATGTAGACCGGACGCCCCCGATCTTCCTTGGCGGCCATGGACCAGGTTATCATCCCGTCCGGGTCATAGAGCACGAAAGTAAAGGACGCAAGATCGGGGTTGTTGATTGGATCATCCAAAGGGCCTTGCGGATAGACCTTCTTGGATTCGTCGTCATAGGCCGTGCGCGTACCTGTGGCCCACCCGCAAGCATACCAGTCCTGCGTCAGAATCACGCGCTCGATGCGCGGATAGTAGCGGCTGTTGGGCGGGAATGACTTGTCACTGGTTCGCATAGAATCCCGCCTGGAAGGGAGCTTTGAAAAGCCCCTGCGCCAAGTCGTTGCCATTGGCCTTGACGTAGGGGATTTGCTGCATGTCGGCGTCAGTGTCGGCAAGAAAGAGCGGGTGCTTGTCGCCCATGGTTTGGAAGAGTCCGCCGTTCCAAACCACGGGATAGTAACAGCCCGATCCGAACTGTACGCCGGTGCGGATGCCGATCGCCGAAACATAGGTCGGGATGGCGAAATGATGATTCCAGTCGATCCAGCCTTTTTCGTAGTCCAACGTCCGCTCGTTGAAATACTCGTCGTAAAGTTTGCGCACGGCGAACGTGAATCCCAAGTTCCACCAGGTGTTTCCGTCCGGCCCCTGCATGAACTCGGTGGCCACGTCCTCTAATCGCGCCGTGCCGACAACAAAGGGAATTCCCGAATTGGCGTCAGCGCCGCCCAGGTACTGAATCGCTTGGTAGGTGCCTCCATTGATCTTGTTGGTGAAAAGGTCGATGGTGAATTTCGGCAGGAAAGGAACCATCAATCGCCATACGCGGAACTTCCACGTCACTTCCGGCTTGGCAAAGGTATCATCGAGTCCGGCGCTGTAGCCCACTGTGCCGGGGATGGTCCCTTTCTTCAAGACAAAAAGCTGCCGCCCGGTCTGGGTGAGAAGCGTTTCTTCCTGCCAGGGCGTCTCGCGAATCACATAATCGAACGGGTCGTAATTCGAGCCTGGCGAAAGATCGCCGGCCGCGGAGACAAGCGGGTTGTAGGTGGCCGTGATGAACGCCCCGCAAGTCCCGGAAGATGGCTGCGCGTTGACCGGCTTGACCAGGTTGTTGCCGGCAATCTGCGCGGGGGTCAAGGTGTCGGGGTTGTTGCTGAAATCGAAGTCGTCGATGTTGTTCAGCGCGGCAACCGTGGCGGCAAGCTGACCGTTGTAATCGGCGTTGCCGTCGTTTTGCGTCGGGTCGAATCCGCTCGACTTGCAAGCCCGGATGGCCTCGCGATTGAAGGGCACGGCCATGGCCCGCGTGCAATAGAACTGCTGTTGGATGGGGTCGTTATGGGGTTTCTGACGCTTGTAGGGCGCGCATCCGCCGATGGTCGGCTTGTTGGGGTCTTTGACGATCGTGCCGCGGAGCGCCGTCAAGACGATAGGGTAAGCCGAATAGGGCTCGCAATAGAACGTGCGGACAATCGAGCCGCCGCCGGTCGGATCGGTGTCTACCACTCGATCGACGTTTTCCAGCGTCGTCAACTTGCTGGCCA
>CAZTPX010000435.1:1693-2864 GCA_964615095.1 uncultured Planctomycetaceae bacterium
CGAGATTCGGATTTCCTTCCTGCGGCATGGTGGTCCTCAAAGCGCGTTCTGGTTTTCCGGCCCGAAAGCCTGATACCAACTGTTGTAGGCCCCGGCCAGCGTGCTCGAATCGGAGGGGATGCCTTCCACCGGGCAGACGAAAACATGGCTCCTGGTGCGGCCCCGGCAGGGCACGCGGGTCATTTTCTTGCGGATGGCGTCAAGCATCGTCTCGCCCACGTCCAGCACGGCGTCGGGCGTCCACAAGAACGGGTATTGCACCGGGTTGCCGCCGGATTGGAGTTTCTGCAATCGCTGGTACAGGATGTCGCCCAGCCAAAACACCATCTCCATGCCCTTGATGCCGCGGAACGCCTTGGCCGTGTCGGCGGGAATGCGGAAGTCCCATAGGATCTCGGCCGCCCATTCGTAGCGATAGCCGTACTGCCGGGCGTCCGTCGCGCCCAGGTTGCCGGAGCAACAAAGGGGTGCCTGCTCGAATATCCGCCGAACGTGCCAAGCGGCAACGTCCAGGGATACCTGCAAGCCGTAATTGCTCCATAGGTCGATGTAGCCGCCTACCCCGGAGGCAAAGGCCCCTGTCATGGGAACCACGGGGCCAGGGAATCCGGCCGTGCCGCCGGCATCGACCGGGCTTACTCCTGGTGCGCCGGTTCCGCCGCGTCTTGACATTGCTCGGCTCCTTGGGGGGGTTGCGGCTGATCGTGACGCTGATCCTGACCGGGCCAACCTCCGGCATTGGCCCCGGGATGCCCCAGGCGCTCGCGGATGGCCTGATTGGTCTGGCGGATCTGATCGTCGCTGGGGGCGACGATCGCCCGCAAGGCGCTGGCCATGGCGTTGTAGACGGCCTCCGCGTCGGTTCCTATCAGGGCTTCCCACTCCGGGCCGGTTTTCTCCGGCCGGAGCACGCGGCGGGCCAGGGCGGCGACGGCCTTGGGGTGTCTGGCCCACTCAAGAACGGCTTCCTCGGGCGGATCGTTCCAATCGGACAAGCCCCGTTCCACCCGCAAGGCGATTTCCTGCTGTTGCGGGGTGAGATTGGAATTGCGGGCGAAAAAACGCTCTAGGGGATTGTCGGCGCGGCGGGCCAAGAGGACGCAATAGGCACGGTAAGACGCCTGGTCCTCTTCGCTGAGCCCTAGCACTTCGTAGGACGATCCGGCAATGG
>CAZTPX010000436.1:0-2819 GCA_964615095.1 uncultured Planctomycetaceae bacterium
GCAACATAGAGGAGATGTAGCGAATACATTTATACGAACCAAGCGTCAACAGATCGTTAACGTCGCAATTTTGACTGACCTTAGGGCAACTTGTTAAACAATTCTTAGCCAAATTTCTGCGTTGCTGCCGCAGCGCCAAGAGAAAGAAACGCAAGCCAAGTGAGCCTGCACGATAGCCTTTGCCTCCGCGACCCTCGGTTAACAGAATTCGCAAGAGAAATGTAATGAGAAACCCGGTTACATTCCCGACACCTTCAGAGGACCGGATATCGCAGCGTGAGCATATCTATCAAATTGCAAAAGTTAGCTATGGAAAAGCTTTCAGTGTTGATTGCGGTATTTTTGACATATCCCTTGGTGGAGCGAAACTAATTTATCACGATCCGACCATTATTCCCGATATAGTTGCTGTCAGGTTTCCGGCCGGAAATGTGGTGTCCTGCCGTGTTCGCTGGCGCACTGCCGACGCCTTCGGCGTTGAGTTTATGAAGCGGCCTCTACCCGACTGGTGACGCGTTCAACGCCGGGCGCAGCCGCAATGGACGGCGCAGAGCGAGCGGTTTCACCGCCGCCTGCAGCCCGCCGGATCGGTTCAGTAGCCATATGCCGCTGTTACGGTCGTGGCATGCATGGTCACCCTCGCGGCCATCCGCGCGATCTTGAGGCGGTCGGAGTTGAGTTCATCGCGCAAAACGGCGGCGGCCCGAAGGCGCATCTTGCGCCACCTTCCGGCGTCAGCCTGATCCACTCGGCGACGTGTTCGTCCGCTCCCTCGCGGTCAGTTCCGCTCAGGAATATCCTCCCGATTTAGCGGACCCGATAAAAAGCAGAATCCAACCCGACACACACAGAACGATGCTCAGGGGTTGTCCGCAAACCCACAAGACGGCCTTTCCGATGCCCGGCCATCCTGCTTCCGGGAATGGCGCACCAGCCCAAGCCCATGCGACGCTGAATGGCAACTCATGCCAGTGTCCATCTCCGAGCCACATGGAATACTGCCATACGACAGCCGCTAGCCCACCAACGACGAGCAGTCCGCCGGGGATGACGAGAGCGCTTCGCATGCCACTGCCTCAACCTGGCTTGATACCGCTATCGCCTTTATTGGGACTTGGCTTCCGTAGCTTGGCCATGCGTGCACCCGGCCTCGCTCCAGTCAATCGCATGTAGAGCGCAATCCGCAGGGCGTGGTTGCATACACCAACGTGTTAATACCCCGTTAACGTTAACAAATCGTTAACGTCCCCTAGTCAGCCCGCAGCCAACGGCGGCGGCAATTTCCCGCCACGGTGGTGGCAAAGTCGCGGCGGATGGACGGCCCCGCGTCTCGCTCGATCCGTTCTTGGGTCAACCGCACCCGCTTCGCTGAATTCTCCCGCCGCGCGTCTTCGGTCAGATCAGTGCGGCAAAGGTTCTTATCAGCGATTCCGCATAGGCAGGTCGCCTGCTGTCGGCCATGATGGACGGGCCTTTAGCGGAACGGTCCGGCAGGGGCGCCCCCCCCCGGTCCACCGTTTCGGTGTGCACCGGAGGTCCCTGAGTGATGTTCCTGCAACCGATCGTGATCGCCGCCTATGTCGTGGTCTGCACCTTCGGCAGCGCAATGCTGGGCTTGGTGCTGCGGGTCTACTTGCCTGACCATCATCTCCGCAACGACCCGAAGGATGTCGTGAAACTGATCATGGGGCTGATCGCCACCCTGGTCGCCCTCGTGCTTGGCCTGCTGATCGCTTCGGCGAACGGCTATTACAATACGCAGCGCGACGAGTTGCAGTCACTCTCCGCCAACATCGTCAATCTCGACCAGACACTGGCCCGCTATGGCCCGGAGGCAAACGCCACGCGCGCCGCGTTTCACGAGGTCGTGGTAGCCGGTCACGACCGGATCTGGCAGACCAAGGGCACGATCTCGGTGCGACCGCCACCGCAACAGGAATCGGCGCTTTCCGTGTTCCGCGATGGCTTGCTGTCCTTGACGCCGGCCACGGACGCGCAACGCCATCTGCTGACTCAGGCCACCGGGATCGCCGACAACCTGTTAGCAACGCGCCTGCTGATGTCCGTGCAGATCGGCAATTCAGTGTCCTGGCCGTTCCTGATCATCCTGGTGTTCTGGGTTTCCGTTCTGTTCCTGGGGTTCGGCCTGTTGAGCGAGTGGAACGGGACCTTGCTCGCGGCGCTGCTGGTCGGATCCGCGGCGGTCGGCAGCGCCACCTTCCTGATCCTGGAATTGAACCAGCCATATACCGGGTTGCTGCGCCTCTCCGACGCGCCCTTGCAGCAGGCCATCGCGCAGTTCACACAATAGGCCGCAGTGGATCGAGCCGGCCGCTGCCGCACGGCGCGCGGATCAGAACCGCCTCGATCGTGCTGTTATGGACATCATAGCTCCCCAGAGATGTCCTGCAGAACCTCGCTGTCCTCGCGGCGGTGCAGAATCTTATTCCTCTGGGGCGGCGTCGTGGTATCGGCCGTGGTGTCGCCGAGAGAGCGGAAACCCGCCTTGCGGCCGGCGATCATGGCGAGGGTATTCAACAGGTCGCGGTTGACCTGGTCAGCTGGCCGATCTGCTTCGCCGTCAGCACGTCACTGGCCTCGAGCGGGGCCAGCACGTTGCGAAGTTAGGCGCCGTCAGGCCTTGCGCCCTGTCGCCTTGAAGAAGGTGTAACAGAAGGTGCCGTCCGGTTCAGCGGTTCGATGTAGCGCCGTGATGCCTGTGTCGAAGTGCTCCGGCGTGATCATGCCGGCCTCAATCGCCGCGTCACGGACACCCGCCACCATCGCCGTGAAGGTCTTTCGGATGAACCCGTCCACCA
>CAZTPX010000437.1:0-2803 GCA_964615095.1 uncultured Planctomycetaceae bacterium
CCTTCGGCAACGACGTTGCCGCGCTCTGGAATGGCATGCCGCCGAATTCCGCAGACTGGCTCGACCAGTCGGGCAACGGCCTTTTCGGCTATGTGGTCCCGGGCGGCGGATCGGTGGTGAACCAGACGCAGGCGGGCACGCAATCGTTCTCCTACGACGTCCAAGGCGACATGCTCTCGGCCGCCAATACCGCCAATGGAAGCAGCGTTGCAAGTTACAACTACGCCTATGATTTGAGCGGCAACGTCACGGACGTTACCACCACGCTTGCGGGTGTCACGTCCGACGGCACTCCCCTGCCCATTCAACTTGCGTCGACTTACGATTATAATGGCAATCGCACGAGCTTGGCGGCCAACATCGACGGCACGGCCCTGTTCAACAACGGCGAGTTCACCGGCTTTAGCGGCGGAACCAACGATTTCCTGAATAACTATGATTATGACGCGCTGGGCGACATGACGAGCGTCACGCAAGCTACCCAGACCGGCGAGAAGTACAACACTGTCACGACGAAGACGGCCACGTTCGCCTACGACAGCGACAGCCGGCTGATCGGCCTGGGCTGTTCCGACGGCGCCGGCGCAAGCTACACGGCCGCCTTCGCCTACGACCACGACTCGAACTTGACCGACCTGACCTACAGCACGACGGTCGATGCCTCCACGGTTCCCTTGGCCGGCTACCATTGGGACTACGACGCCGACGGGCGGGTGACGGACGAGTACTCGCGAAACGACACGTCGGGCGGCGCGGGGACAAACTCCCTCTACGGCACGTGGGCCGAGACGAGCTACAATTACGATCACGACGGCCAACTGAGCAACAACAGCAGCGGCACGATCGCCGCGGTGAGCTACAGCAACTTTGCCAACCCGCCGGGGACCAACGTCAGCGAGACCTACGATGCCAATGGCAACCGGAATTCGGCGACACTGCCCCCAGATATCACGAGCGCGACCGGCGCGGGCAACCGCATGCTGTACGACGGCCAGTATTACTACACGTACGATGCCGATGGCAATCGCACGAGCAAGTACCAGTTGAGCGGCGGAATCCAGACGAACGTGACCCACTACACCTGGAACACCGCCGGCGAGTTGACGGCGGTGAACGGTCCTAACGGCAACGCCACATACGCCTACGATGCCTTCGGGCAGATGGTGTCGGAAACCGAAAACAACACGACGGAAAACTACGTCTACGACGGCCAGGACCTGGCCTTGGTGTTGACGGCCGATGGGCAAGTGACGGAGCGCGAGCTTTACGCCGCGGCGGTCGATCAGGTGTTGGCTTCCGAGACGGTGACGCCGGGGGCCGCGGGAACAGCGCAGAACGCCGGCGCCGTGAGTTGGTACGCGACCGACAATCAAGGGACGGTGCGCGACGTGCTGCAGTACAACGCCAACTCGCAGACAACAACCGTCGTCGATCACGTGATTTACGACAGCTTCGGCAGCCCAACGCAGGGTGTCGGGTTCTCCGGGGTTCCTTTGCCGCGGTTCGGTCTAGGCGGGATGCGGTACGATCCCGTCACGCAGCTTTACATCACGGAGCATCGCTTCTACGATCCGGCGACCGGCAATTGGATCAGCCAGGACCCGCTGGGCTTTGCCGCCGGGGATACGAACACAAGCCGTTATTGCGGGAATAGCCCGACGAATGGTGTCGATCCGAGCGGACTGTGGACAGCCGAGATCTATAACATTGTTGCGCAATGGGACCAACAAGAGGGCAAGGGTTATCTGCTCATCCAATATAGGACGGTTCCCGGCCCGTTGGACAATTGGGTTCCTGGCATGTCGTGGATTGATGTCACGACGCCAGCGAGGGCGAAGAACCACTTCTGGGATGTGAGAGTACGGTCGGGTCTTACGCAGGCTCAAAGCAATCCAAAGGGCCTTTTGGAGGCGTATCGCCACCCAGAGACAGCCGAGGGACAACAGGTCAACGACGTGCTCGCGGTGCAGAAAGCGCTGCTGGTTGGGCAGAACAACGCCACGGTCACTATGGAGGGGTTTCTGGCCGAGGCTGCGGGCGCGACGCTTGTGGCCGGCATCCGGGTGGCACGCGGCGGGGGATCAGGCGGTATGGGCAGTGTCCCAGTCGAAGCCCCAAGGACGCCGCCCGCTCGGGGCGTCAATATTATCCCAAGACGGAGTGCTCGTCCGGGAGCACCGATGAGCTTCGATGACGCGGTTAGAGAAGTCCGAGGCGGCGGTGATGTAATGGCCGAGAGCAGGGATGCCGCGCGCCGGATCGCGGAAGCGGCTGGAGACGGGCCACCGGTTTGGGACCCCCCGCACGGGCCGGGCCAAAAACCTCACTTCCATCCAACCATCGGCGGGGAGCGCGCGGGCGGGCACGTTCTGTATTGAGGAAGAACCATGATCTACGGGTACGACAGTCGAACGATCAACGAGTATGGATTGAGGCAGATGCGCGAGATAAGTGTAGCCGCTAGTCCGGTTGCCCTGCGCGAACTGGCGCAGTTCTTCGGGGAATGCGCGGATGAGCTAGAGTCCGGCGGTTCTAGCCATTGGCATAGGCACGCTTCGACGTCGCTTCAACGCCAGCTCGGCTGCGACGTGATTGTACTCAACAGTAATGGAACAATTCAGATTCAGCCGTAACGATAAAAAGGGGGACGGACGTTGGGTAGCGGAGAAGAACAGAACCGACGGGTCATTGCCGGGAAAAGGTGTCACACGGGAAAAGGGCACGGGGGGAAAAGCGGGGGGGAAAGGTGGGGAAAGGTGTCAGGAACCGTTTTGTGTGAAGAGAGGAGATTTTGGAATCCGAT
>CAZTPX010000438.1:0-2803 GCA_964615095.1 uncultured Planctomycetaceae bacterium
AGGCCGGGGATGCCTTCATTCTCGCCCTTGACCTCGAGCTCGACCATCTCCCGGTCGGGGTGCGGGTTCTGCCAGATCGTCATCCAGACGTTCACCCGGACGAACTGCGGGCTGGGAACGCTGACGGCGTGCAGGGTCAGCCCCAGGGCCGGATCGTACTTCTGGTCGTCCACCCGATCCGCCGGCGCGGTCCAATCCCAGATGTTCTTGCCGCCGATGATGGGAAGTTCCGCCTTGGAACCGTCGGCGTAATGGATGATGTACGTGGCGTGCTTGATGTCCGGCTCCAGCCAGCCGCCCGAATGCAGGAAGGCCAGCATGTCCGCCTTGCCTTTCAATTCCACCTTGCCGCCGTTGGGAAGATTCTCGCTGGGGAGTTTCTTGTTCTTCATGATGAAGCAGGCGTTGCCCTTTTCCACTCGGAACGGCACGCCGTTGAACTTGTAGTCGCCGGCCTGCAGACCGCGAAGGTCCATGAGCGGGCCCTGACCGGTCCAGCCGGGATGTCCCTTGCCGTCATCGGCCAGCGGACGGTTGAACAGCTTGGAAATGTCGGCGACCCGCCAGTCGTATTTCTCGGTCTCGATGGCGCGTTTGACGACGGTCTGGGCCTCGGCCACGCCGGGGCGCGTCTGAATGTCGAAGTCGTCAAACGCCGCCCAGCCCGAGCAGTCCCTCAGGCCAAAGCCCATGCGGAACCATCGCGCCCCGGCCGGGGCGGTGACCATTCCCGAAAGCTTCTTGTACGCGTACGTGCCCTCGACGAAGTCCGCCCCGGCGGGCTTGGCGTCGCCCGCGCCGCCGGCAAGATACTGCCGCGTGGCATTCTGGCCGGTGGCGTCGCAGAACTCCGCCACCGTGTACACTCCGCCGCCGGCAGCGGCGGCCTTGATCTTGCTGGCGCGAATCCAGAGGGACAGGTCGATCTGGGCGCCGTCGGTCGTCGGCAAGTCCACGCTCCAGTACCCCAAGCCCTCGGCCGTGATGCTCTTGCCGGGGGCGGCGCTGACTTGCAGGCAGACGCCGTTGCTGCGGGCGGCCGTCGCGTCGTCCACGCCCTTATCGACCTTCGCGCCGGGATACGCCTCCGTCGGGGCCACGCTTGAAACGAAGAACCGCCGCAGGAAACCGTCCTGCCGGCTGCCCCTGGCCGAACCGCCCATGCCGCCGAACCCTTCGCATCTCCACTTATCGGTGTAACCGTCCTGAAGGTCGCCTCTTCTCCAAAAATATAGTTCATCATTATTTTGGACCACGTCGGCCCGCTTTGCGGATGGATTGCCGAACATGGGAATCGGCTCCCAGTGCTTTTTCGTGCCGTTGACGCGGAAGGTGACCAGGCCCAGCGGAGCGGGGTCGAACTTATCGACGATCTTTCCGTGAATCTCCTGGCCGAGGTCGGCCCGCACACTGGCGATATCCTTGTACTGCTTGGGGCCGTACTGGAGCAGCAGGCCGTCGGGGGCAAGCTGATACGTGTTGTGGTCGAATGAATTGGCGATCTCGCCCAGGCCGTTCGGTCCTGTGTTGACGCCGACGCCGTTGTTGATGACCCAGTTGTACGTCATCCTGTTGGCCTTGGGGTCGGTGTCCTCCTGGTCCGGCGTGGAAAACGCGAGCCCTTCGCGGCGGTTGTTGAAGATGTAGTTCTCGAAGGCCGTGTTGGCGTTGTTGGCCCGGAACACGATTCCGGTGTCGTTCTCGAAGACGGTGTTCCATCGCAGCACGGTGCCGTACACGCCCGCCTCGATGTAGAAACCGTTATCCGTGATCCGGTAGACCGTGTTTCCGTACCCCGCGATGCCCATCGACGCGCAGTCCGGCCACGGACCCCCCGCGCCGCGAGACATGGGCTCGGTGATGACGTTGTTGCGAAGGATCAGCCCGAAAGAACAATTGCACATGAAGGAACCGGAGTAATTGCCCAGCTTGTACGGATTGTAGTGGAACCGCTTGATGACGTTCGACTCGACGATCGTGTCCCGGACCCCGCCCGAACTCACGCCCACCGTCATGATGTCGCTGATGATGTTGCGGCGGATCAGGGCGCAGGAGGAATTCCCGCAGTTGATGCCCTGCCCGCAATGATGAATGTAATTGTCCTGCGCCACGGCATCGGTTCCGTCGCAAAGGATGACGCCGCCCTGGTTGAACCGCCGGATCTCCAACTTGCGAATGCGGACGAAGGACTGGTTGTGCGCATCCACGCCGCAATCCAGTTGCGCGACGTTCATGTCCCCGCTCTTGCCGGGTGCGCCACCGCCGAGGTTGACGTACAGCTTCTTCTGGACCTTGTCGTAGTAGTACCCCTTGTCCCCAGCCCCGTCGCCCGGCAGGGCCGGCAAGAGCGGCGTGTCCGGCTGGTTCTTGTCGGGGTTCTTCACCAGGGTCGGCATGAGCAGGGTCTCGCCGCTGAACACCATTTCGACCATGCTCTGCCACGCCTTGCTCTCGAACGGCGCGACATACGTGTTGGTTCGGCCTTCCGCCAGCTTCCAGTCCGAGGCCCCAACCGTCACCGAACCGTCCACGATGACGTGCTCATCCTTGTAGGCTTCCAGCGTGATGTAGTCCGGATCCGGATCGTCCCAGTATCCCTGGTAAGGGATTCGGAAATGCGACCCGCTGTGCCTCATTTTGACGCCCTCGCGATAGACGCCCGCGCGCACCTCGACGGTGTCGCCGGGCTTGGCCTTGTCCATCGCCGCCTGGATGGTCTTGAACGGCGCGTCCAGGATCCCGGCGTTCTTGTCGTCCGCCTTGGGGTTGGCCTGATCCACGAACAGACCGCCCGCCCGCGAAA
>CAZTPX010000439.1:0-2742 GCA_964615095.1 uncultured Planctomycetaceae bacterium
CGATCAGCCGGCTGGTGACGCGCGCGATCACTTCGGTTTCGACCAGCCCGTTGGCTTTCAGCGTCCCGCCGGTGGCGACCAGGTCGACGATCAGCCGGGTCAGGCCGAGCCCGGGCGCCAGTTCCATCGCCCCGTTGAGGTGCACCACGTCGGCGTTGATGCCGCGCGCGGCGTAGTGGCGGCGGGCGATGTTGGGATATTTGGTGGCCACGCGCACCCGGCTCCAGGTGCGCGGATCGTCGCTGCCGGCGGTCTCGATGGGCTCGGCCACCGACACCCGGCAGGCGCCGATGCGAAGGTCGAGCGGGGCGTAGATTTCCGGGTAGTCGAACTCCATCAGCACGTCGGCGCCGCAGATGCCGATCTGGGCGGCGCCGAGGGCGACGAAGGTGGCGACGTCGAAGGAGCGCACCCGCACCAGGTCGAGCAGGGGGTCGTCGGTGGGGAAACGCAGCATCCGGCTGTCTTCGTCGGTGAAGTCGGGATGCGGGCGAATGCCCGCGCGCGCCAGCAGCGGGGCGCATTCCTGCAGGATGCGGCCTTTCGGCACGGCGAGGATGAGCGGGCCGGTGGCCTCCGGCTCCAGGGCGGCGGTCGGGAATGCGGCGGTCATGGTGCCGGCCTTTACACCAGCGCGCCGCTGGCCGGAAGCCTGGGCGTGTCTAGGCGGGGGATCGATGAGCCGGCATGCGCCTTCGCGAGTGCTGCATTATGATGATAAGACAAGGTTCCTGGTCTGAGGCGGTTGTCGCTGCCGCGAAGGTTGTCCATCCGGGGCTTGGGAAGGAGGCTGTGGTTGCCAGAGCTGACAGCGCCGACAGCCGACATCGAGGCGGCGCGCATCGTTCCGGATGGCAATGACGCAATCAGGGGCGACATTCCGGGGATTGTCGAGATCATCGCGAGAACCGCGCTTTGGGTGCATCCGCGGACCTTCCGGAGCCTGCCGGTCTGGTGCCCCTGGACCGCGCGAGGGCGACCGGTCTACGACGCGACCTGGACGCAACGCTACACCAACACCCGTCGCACCACAGGACAGACCATAGAGAAGGCGGAAGCGAATATCCAGGCGGCCGCCGCCCTGATTGCCGCGCTTGGCGTTCCTAACCCGAAGCCGAAAAACTGGACCGTCTGTCATATTTGGGGCTATGACGACACAACCTTCGCCTCAGCGGGTAGCATCGTGCAAGACCCCCGCTATTACTCGTGCATAGCCAACATGGTGTGGTTGCCGACACCACTTAAAGGCTTCACCGACGCCCTGCCAGAGATCAAGATCATGCTGCGGACATGCGCCTTTCATCTCTATGATTGGGCGTGCGAGCATGACAGCGTCAAGAAGGAAGTCGCCACTATCCGCGCGGGATACATTCCCGACGGTTATCCAGCGAGTTGGCCGACCGATGGTCGGCCCGTGACCCCAACCGGCGTGATGCCCTTCACCAAGCAGGTACAGCAACAAATCGACAGGCGCAAGCAGAGGCTCCGCGATTGCCTGAATAACCAGGCCCTGACCCACTTTCCGCGAGATGAAGTGGAGGAGGTACTCAGGTTCTGGAACGTGAACTTGCTGGTCCCGTGAGCGTGAGGCGGATCGTCCAGTTCATTCATCCCGGCGGGGAGCATGGGATGGATCAATGGCTCAGCGATTCGGAAGGGTGGAAGGAATGGAATCGCGGCCCGCACAAAAGGAAGTTTCTTTGTGCCGACGGGCTCATTACCAGACGCCCGAAAGAGCATCCTATCAGGAGGACGTTCACATTTTGGGGGGAGTGGGAACCGCCAAGCCGTGTTCGAGCCATTCCTCAGATTTCGGATGGCTACCCAAAGTGGCGTCACACCCCGGAACTCAATCTAGAAGCAAAAAAGACGGTCAATTCCAATCTCTTGTGCGACGACATGAATTTTCAGAATACGGATCCTTTGGTATTTGGCGATCGTTTTCTGTACGTCGTTTGTCAACAGATAAAAAACGGACGATTGACAACGCTTTCTAGATTAAATACGGGAGATATAATATTGTTCGGGAGTTGTGTTTGCGGCCGCAAAATGTTTGCTGTCGACACGGTGTTTGTGGTCGGTATTCACGAAATGGTGCATCATGTCGATAAATTGCCGGATTGGGAGTCGGATTTACACAATATAATCACGACAGATCTCATTGATATTCCAAAGTGCGGTTTAAGGTTTTACGGCGGTGAAACATGGTCTTCAGAGGGGCCATTTTCATTTGTGCCCTGTCTACCCACGACGCTTGACGGCGAGGGCTTTCGCAGGCCAGTGATCCAGCCGTCAGGGATTCTGTCCGGCATCATCACGCCCACCCTGTCGCAGGGCCACAAAATAACGACCTTTGATGATGATAAGTATGCCCTCGCGGTTTTCGATGCCGTGGTGGGGCAGGTCATAAACCAGGGTTGTTGTCTTGCGACCACAATTGATGAGCCGATTTGGCATGCGAGAAAGTGGATTGGCGGAGTGCCGCAGGGGTCTTGCCGTCGTGCTGGATGTCGCGACGACCCGCATCAAGATGCGGGCTGCCGGCTGCGCGACTTTCCTGGGACGCGTCGAATCAGGGCCGAAGCTCGCCAGCGGACGCAGCGGCACGGCGCGGATGAACGGTGACGGTGACCTCAACCTCTTGCCCGAGGCTGGTGAGGATTGTCATCAGCCGGTCAATGGTGAATCGGCCGAGGTTGGCTCTGCGGATGCGCGAGAAATCCGCCGCCGCAACGCCCGTCA
>CAZTPX010000440.1:0-2721 GCA_964615095.1 uncultured Planctomycetaceae bacterium
GTGTTTGGGCCTGCCTCGTGATGGGGCCCAGTGCTGTCGGTCCCCTGCTGCCCGCTGCCCGGAGGACCTTGGCCTCCACCGGGATTCTCGGCCATGGGCCGGGTCGGACCGATGGCAACTAAGTGGTTGTCGATCTGCTGCACCTCCGGCTCGAGAGCCAGGACCTTCGCCATGAGGACGCGGTCGGCCGGTGTGCCGACGGCGCCCTGCATGATCGCGACGTTCTTGCTCAAGTAGACATCGATGGCCCGACCGAAGAGCAGGCCCTTGGTGCGTGCGATCTGTGTCAAGCGATCGGACAACTCCGGTGAGCGGGAGTAGGGTTGCCGCGGGCTGGCGGCTGATGGCGCGCTGCGGGAAGTCAGACCAAGGGCCGGCGCTATCCGAACCGTGCCTTCCGGCCCACTCGTTTCGGAAACCGACAGGGGGGCCGAATTCGTGATGGACGGGAGTTCGGGAGCATTGCGCTCCGCCACGGGCGATTGAGGCGAAAAAGCGGCATTCAGGGCGGGCTGCACGGCGGCGTTGGGCGTGGGCACGCGCGTACTGTTCTGCAGCCCTGGCGTGGCGGACACGGGGGAGCCGTCCAGCCGTCCGAGAAAACTCCCGCCCGGGGCGGTCTGAATCCCGCCGCCGAACGTGCTGGGGGCCGGGACCAATGGCTGCCCCAGCGTACGGTTGCCGAACGTGCCGTAGTTCTGATTGCCTTGGGGCGGGACTTGGGCCACGACCATCTGTAGTTTGCAAAGACCGAGAACCAAAACCGCCATCAGAGCCAGCGTGCAACGCTTCCTATCCACTGTTTCATCACCT
Source organism: uncultured Planctomycetaceae bacterium (assembly GCA_964615095.1). Classification (GTDB taxonomy): domain Bacteria; phylum Planctomycetota; class Planctomycetia; order Pirellulales; family Thermoguttaceae; genus JANXQG01. The sequence continues at coordinate 814 of CAZTPX010000440.1, forward strand.
TTCATACGATGCCCTCGCTTTATGCGTGGGCGTCTGCTGGGATCCGACCGATGAGGAAGTACAGCCCCATGCCTACGATCGGCAGCAACCAAATCACCGCAATCCACATCAGCTTGCGCGTGACTCCGGAGCTGCCGATTAGGACGCTGACCATGGCGAAAATATCCACGCCCAGGATCACTGCTCCAACCAGACTCAGCGTTGTTGGCAGCATTTCAGTTCTCCCTTCAGACTACTTGGTCGTCTCGGTGGTCGTTTCGGTCGTCTTTTCAGTCGCCTTGCCGCCGGCGGGAGGAGTGGTGGTTTTTGTCTTTGTGTCGTTCGTGGTCGTCTCGCTCGCTGTCTTGCCGTCCTTGCTCTGCGTGGTCGTCGTCACGGTCTTGTTCTCGCTCGTGCCTTTCTGGCTATCGCAGCCGATCGTCAATATGCCCAGTGCGGCAATCACAACAAATACTAGAAAACGCTTCATCTCAATACCGTTCGTGATAAGCGGGGATTTGCCTCTTGCCAGCAGGAACGATTCCTGCCAGAGGTTCTTTCCCCTTGGTTACGACTGTCTCTCGTCGCCAGAAACAAAAAAAGCCGACGTGGCGGAACACCCGAAGGCGTTCGACCACGTCGGCTTACTCGTCAACGAGCCCTCCGGCAGAACCGGGTTGCTCTCCATCTAGTCATCCGACAAATCTGTTGAAAGAGTCGCGATCAAGTGTGCCGCGGGCTCTTCCACCACCATCATTGTACGCCGCTACGCGGCGAAGACAATAGGGCTTCCTTCAACTTCGTGCATCTAACCGATTAGCTCGTTCCTTCGACGCTGGCAAGGCCGCAAAGAACCCCTCACTTTGAAGCAAGGAGAGGAAGGCGTCACCCTGGCCTTCGAAAACGGCTCGAAAGAAGGCCCGCCATCCAAATGCCCGAATTGTCACGAACGGGTGAAACAGGATGTCATTTGTGTAAATTGGCCCGATCATGAGGAATCCCTTGGTCGAGGAGGTCACCGGCGTCAAGGTCGTGGCCATGCACCATGACATAACCACGGTAAACGGCGAGGAGGTCGTTCTTTTCACCCTCGCCCGGTCGCCTGACCTTTGTGAAGCAAAAATGAAAATAGCGTTACTGGATGCGTATTACCCGCCGATTACGAGCATGCTATCGACCGTTACCACCTACCGGCGCTAGAGTTGCCTTCGATGCAGTGACTTGCCCGGATTGTGAAGAATCAATTGCACCAAGCGGTGCATCTTCGGATCGCGCGCTGGTCAACGTGGCCGCGCTCGCGCCGTCTCGGCCGCTTTTCAGGAACGGCGCCAACAGTTCCAGCGGTAACGGAAAGATGATAGTGGAGTTCTTTTCCGAGGCTACCTCGGCGAGGGCCTGGAGGTAGCGCATCTGCATCGCCATGGGATAGGGCGTCATGATCTGGGCGGCTTGGCGGAGTTTGTCCGCGGCCTGGAACTCCCCCTCCGCGTTGATGACCTTCGCACGCCGGTCGCGTTCGGCCTCCGCCTGATGGGCCATCGACCGCTTCATCGGCTCGGGGAGGTCCACGTCCTTAACCGTGTCGTTCCGGCAAGCGTGAAAAATCTTTTCTGCGAGGGCAATTGGGCCTGCGGGTAATGGCCGATCATCAATGGGCGGAGATCGGGGCCGCGGCCGGAACGAGGGCTTGCCGATAGTTCCAAGGCATCCAGGCTCCGGGATTTGAGGCGACTTCTTCGGCGTAACGTTCCAACTCGGTAAGGTAATCGAAAGGATTCGCCTCGCAGAGTCGGCACGTGTGGATTAGGCTCATGAAGATGTCTCCCACGCGGGCACCACGAGGGGTCTTGTAGAACAAGGAGTTCCTGCGATGCCGGCTGGCGCGTCGGTAGGGATTGTGCCAGCGGCGGCGTTTGCCGTTTCGTCGGC
>CAZTPX010000441.1:0-2694 GCA_964615095.1 uncultured Planctomycetaceae bacterium
CCAACGCTTTACGCAGTTCCGTCGAACGTGGGTCCCCAGACCATGCCGAACTACCAATTGCTGTTCGAACAGGGGATTTACACCCTGGACGACGGAATCAAGGTTTGGGCGGGAACCGCGGACGACCCATTCTATATCGATTTAGGTGCCACTTTTGACTCCGTGAATTACCGCAGCGGTGTCGGGCCGGTCCTCTCACCGGCAATCGATGCAGACGATACCCACAACTACGCTCCCGACGCCGTGGGCGGCTTCAACGTCAACTCCATTGTGCTCGAAGTTCCCATCTCGATGCTGACGGTAGACGGCCAAGTCCACCCCGCCAGCGACAAGCGCGCGGTCATTGGGACCTATGGCAGCACAGTTCGCCGTGAAATCACGGTGCGGCGCTCGCCGATTCCCGGCGAAAGCCGAGGCGCGCTTCAGCAGGTGAACCGGGAAGGTAATTCGTTGATTAACGAACTGATCATCGGCACTGGCTTTAAGGATCGCTTCAGCGAGGATGTTCCGATTCACGACTCGCAATTCGCCAGCTTCGTGCTCCAACCTACGTTTGCCGGTGTATTAAGCAGCGTGGGCGTTCCGGTTCCTCCCAATCCTCGCACTGACTTGCTGCTTCTGGTGCAGTACCAGGCTCCTATCTGTCCTGGATGCGGGCCAACTGATGCGGGGCCGATCGCCGATTTACTACGCCTCAACACGGGCATTCCCGCAACCCCGGTCGGCATGCAGAAGCGGCTCGGTTTCATCGCCGGCGACAATGCTGGTTACCCCAACGGACGCAGGCCGATAGACGATGTGGTGGACATCTCCCTCCGAGCCGTCGAAGGCATCCTGGTGGATTCCACGAAGTACGGATTGGCGCTTGGAGATGGCGTAAACACCAAAACTGAAGGCTTCAACAATTCCTTCCCCTACGTGATGCAGGCCAATAGTGGACGCAACAGCGTTCACACGGGACCTGGACAGGCCGGCTGCACCGGACAACCCGGCGGCATCTGCCCGGTGAAGTAGCGAACCCCGGTGGCCGCTGTGTGAAACAGCGGCCACGCTTGTTCTCGAGAAATGAGGGATGCCATGAAAAGAAGTATTCCGGTGCTGTACTTGATGGTTGCTACTTTGGCCGCCGCGCAGAGCATAACCGGAGCGGCAAACACGGACAATTTCGAAACGGAGAAGATACGAGTGGCGAAGCTGTTGGGCGAGCACGACTACCCGGCCGCGCTGGAAGCCGCTAAGGCGCTCAACAAGAGAGCGCTTGACGATGTTATGGTATACGGCTTGTTAACCGACGCGAATGTGGAGCTCGGCAATTACAAGGACGCGGAAGACTCGGCACAGTGGATGCTAAATCTTCGCCGCGGCAATCGGCCTGCCTTCATCTGGACGGCTCGTTTGCGTGAGCTATTCGGGGATGCGGAGGGCGCCTATGAGATGTTGGATCTGGCTTTTCAGTCCACGGCGCCGACTGAGACCGAGGAACGCGCAAGCCTCCTCACGCAGATGGGCCATCTTCGATTGGCCTCCGGCAACGCCGATGCGGCGGAGAAGCTCTTCCAGCAGGCTTTGAAAGCTCTTCCGGGCTACCCCTCCGCTTTGGGAAATCTAGCCCAGGCTCGCATCGCACAGAAGCGTTACGCGGAAGCGGTAGCCCTCTTTCAGCAACGCTATCGGGGCGAACCGCATGCCGGCAATCTCTATGATCTGGCCGAAGCGCTCCAACTGGCAGGACGCGAAAGCGACGCGAAGCTGGCGTTCGCCGGCTTTGAAGCCGAGGCACTGATGGAATCGAGCAGGAAAGACAACTCCAACCGCAAACTGGTTTTCTACTATGCCGACCACGCTCAACAACCAGCCAAGGCTCTAAAAGTAGCGCAACAAGAGTACGCATGGCGCCATGACGTATATACGCTCGATGCATACGCCTGGGCGTTGCACGTCAACGGCCAGGACGCGGAGGCACGCAAGCAGATTGACACGGCCCTGGCCGTCGGCATTCGTGACGCAAGACTGTTTCAGCACGCGGGGGAGATCGCCCTGAAGGCGGGCGATGTTGCAGCCGCGGAACACTACCTCAAACAGTCCGTTGAGTTAAACACGCCGGACTCAGCGCAGGCACGGATCCCACCAGCCAGCCTTCCCCAAGCGGGCCTACGATAGAGGCTGCCGAACGCAGGATGTCGACGGCCCAGACCTCGCACGCCTCGCCGCGGCCCGCGGCCATGGGGCGTACGGCGCAGCGACCGCGGCGCGGGTGCGCACCCGGCCGACTTGCCGAACCGAAAGCCCCGGCGTTGCGCACGGCGCACTGATGCGGCTCAGCCGCTCGCCAGTGTGAATTGTCTGACGCTCGGATTGTCCGCATCTTCCCCGATTGCACGTGGACGGTCTTCGCCAAACAACGCGCACAGCCACTGCTCGGCGGCCTGCTCATTCCACGGGAGATAACCATCGGAGTCTGCGAAGCACAGCGACGCATACCAGCACCTTTGCTGTGCCAGTCGGATGAAAATGAGCGATACCTTCGTGGGTAAATGTAGCGCGGAACCTTTGCGGATATAGTACTGATTGGCTGCCGCCCGACGACCGTCGACAGCGCGAGAGCTGTCCCAAGCACCGGTTCCCGCGTTCGACCGCAAGAGCTTGGCCACGTTCGGGACGGACCAATCCGAGCCCAGGATGCGCCCCTCCGTG
>CAZTPX010000442.1:0-2674 GCA_964615095.1 uncultured Planctomycetaceae bacterium
TATTGCGGCCTGGTCCGCAAGAAGAACGTGCTGAGCGTGATGATGCAGTGCATCTTCCTGATGTGCCTGATGACGGTGATCTGGGCCTTATATGGCTATAGCCTGGTCTTTGGCGGCGATCAATCGTGGACGTGGATCGGAAGCTTCAGTTACGTGCTCATGCACGGAGTCAATGCGGAGTGGACGACAGCGGGACCGCATCTGAACATGGTGCCGCATACGACGCTCTTGCTGATGACGCACATGGTCTATCAGGGCATGTTCTTCATCATTACCCCCGCGCTGATTTGCGGGGCCTTTGCCGAGCGGATGAAATTCAGCACGATGGTGGTCTTCATGGTGCTCTGGGGCACATTCGTCTATTGCCCGTTGGCCCACTGGTTGTGGGGTTCGGGCGGCGTGCTGGGCCTGACGGGCGATCCGAGCAAGTCGCTGATGGGTGGGGCGATCGATTTTGCCGGCGGCACGGTGGTGCATATCAGTTCCGGGGTCTCGGCGCTGATCTGTGCCTTGATGCTGGGCAAGCGGCTGGGCTACGGCAAGGAAGAAATGCGGCCCCACAACATGACCTACACGGCGATCGGCGCGGCCATGCTCTGGGTCGGCTGGTTCGGCTTCAATGCCGGCAGCGCGTTGAGCGGCGGCGGCCTGGCCACGTGCGCCTTTGCCGCCACGCATCTTGCCGCGGCCTCGGGCGGAATCACCTGGGCGGCCTTGGAATGGTACTTGCGCGGCAAACCGAGCGTGCTGGGCGTCTGTTCGGGGCTTGTTGCCGGACTGGCCACGATCACTCAGGCGGCCGGTTTCGTCACACTGGGATCCGCCCTGCTGATCGGCGTGATCGGAGCCGCGGTCTGCTATACGACTTGCACCGCAGTGAAGGTCTACTTCGGCTACGATGACTCTTTGGACGTCTTCGGCGTCCACGGTGTGGCCGGCACGTTGGGTGCGCTGCTCACGGGCGTCTTTGCCACACGGGCCACCGGCGCATTCTTCGGCGATCCCAATCCGGCCTTGCACGACCTCAAACTGGGGTTCCTGGAAGGCGGTTCCGTGTGGAAGGGGCAATTGGCGGCGGCCGCCATGGCCTGGGGCCTGGCCATCGTCGGCACCTTCTTGATCCTCAAGGTGCTTGATATTGTCATGGGCCTGAGGGTTCCGCGGCAAGCGGAAATCGAGGGCTTGGACCTCAGCCAGCACGGCGAAGAGGGCTACATCTTCTATTAAGCGGCCAACTGGACAAGAGTTTCGCAGAATTGTAAGCTAGGAAATTATGATGCAGTGCCGGTCAGCAGCCGGTGGGCAAGATTACCGTTACCAGGAGTTTTCCAATGAAGAAAGTGGAAGCCATTATCCGGCACTTCAAGCTGGACGAGGTCAAGCAGGCGCTGGCCGAACGCGGAATTGCCGGCATGACCGTTTCGGAGGTCCGCGGTTTCGGACGCCAGAAGGGCCATACCGAGATGTACCGCGGGACGGAATACGAAGTCGACTTCGTGCCCAAGATCAAGATTGAAGTCGTGATCCCCGACTCGAAATTGCAGATGGTCTTGGACACGATCATGGCCTCCGCGCAGACGGGGCAGGTCGGCGACGGCAAGATGTTCGTTTACGAACTGGCCGACGTGATCCGCATCCGCACCGGCGAGTCGGGGGCGGAAGCCATCTAAGCTTTTGGATGGGCCGCCTCATTCCCACGTGTTTGCCGATCCCGACCCAGCAAGTAGAAAGGAAAATGGGGGAAAGGAATATGAGAAGAGCAGAGGCATCTCCTCAGACATTCCATTTTCCTTTCATTCATCTTTCTGTCCGCCAATTTTTCTGTCGGTCATCGTCACCTGTCACTTCGCCAGCAGATCCAGCGCGTCGAGCACCATTTGGCCCGTGCTGCCGGGCGTGCAAAGGAATTGCTGGCCGCCGCGCTTTTCGTCGGCAATCAGGCCCGTGTTGGAGAAGGTCGAGAGAATGTACTGGACGTCGTCGCGGGCGATGCCGTAGAGATGGAAGCAGGCCGCGTCCAACTCGGCGCGGAGCTCGGCCCGCTCGGCCTCCCGCCAGACATGGACGCCGTCGCCGCGCGAGCCTTGGAAATCGCAGGCGGCGGCCAAGGGCAGCATGTCTTCGGCCGTGCAGGTGAGCTTCAACACCCGCTCGCTGATCCAGTGCTCAAGCGTTTCCTTCTTCGACCAGGGGCACTTCTCGGCATAGGTCTCCGGCGGCAGAACGGGGAGTTGCTCGACAATGAAAAAGTTGAGATGCACACTGCCGACCTTCTGCCGGGCCACGTAGTCGAAGACCAGCGCGTTGAGGTTCGCCAGCAGGCAACATTCGCGACGCGGCCCGATGTCCGGGCCGGGAAACAGCAGCGGTGCGGAGTTTACGATGCCGGTCCAAGGAAGGAACGCGGCGATCATCGTGCGTTCGTTCGTGGCGCTGGTCACGTCTTTGTAGGCCAATAGCCAATCGCGCTTGCGGCCCTCGGCAGCGGCGTCCACCACTGCCTCGTCCACCCACCAGCGCGGCAGCACGCAGAACTCGGGGTTCTGGTGCTCGACCGGGGTCGTCTCGGCCTTCTGGCCCTGGCGGACCCAGTTCTCTTCCTCCACGGTGACGCTGGCAGCGCGGTGGTCGAATGCCTGCACCATCTTGGCCTCGTAGAGCGGCAAGGCCCGCT
>CAZTPX010000443.1:0-2658 GCA_964615095.1 uncultured Planctomycetaceae bacterium
CCGTGTCTCCGTCCGTTGGTTCGGCATCCGCCGCAGCCTGAGCGCCGAGCAGAAGTCCGAGGCCGCCGAACCGTTCGGGGCCGAGGCGAAGTTTCTGTCCGCCGGCAAGAAGCTGCTGGACAATACCGCGCCAAGCTTCAAGGCGGTGACTGCCGTTCGCGGCAAGGTCATCGCCTTCTGGAAATCGTTGAGCCTGCCCTACCCGGAGCCGGGTATCCGTCTCATCCGGCAGGACCGGATCGACGACTTCGCCGCGAAAATGCGGGAGTTTCAGGAAGAGCTGGCCGAGGCCGTCGAGAATCTCGTTCGCGACTACAGCGATCTGAAAGCCACTGCACGGCGACAACTCGGCTCGCTGTTCAATTCGGCCGACTACCCGGACTCGCTGACGAATATGTTCGGCATTGAGTTCGATTTCCCGTCCGTGGATGCGCCGTCCTACCTGGAGCAGCTCAACCCACAGCTCTACGACGAGGAGTGCCGCCGCGTCCAGAGCCGTTTCGACGAGGCCGTGCGCCTGGCCGAGGACGCGTTCACCGCCGAGTTGGCCAAGCTGCTGTCGCACCTTGCCGAACGGCTTTCGGGCCAGGACGATGGGAAGCCGAAAATTTTCCGCGACAGCATAGTCGAGAACCTGTCCGAGTTCTTCCAGCGGTTCCGCCAGCTCAATGTTCGCAGCAACGAGCAGTTGGATCGTCTGGTGGCCGACGCCCAGCAGGTCATCCGCGGTGTAGCGCCGCAGGATTTGCGTGACAATTCCGGGCTGCGGCAGCACGTTGCCACCGAGATGTCCCGCGTGCAAAGCGTATTGGATGGTCTCTTGGTGGATAAGCCAAGGCGGAACATTCTCCGCCGTCCGCGATGATGGGCACCGCTATGCAGCTTGTCATCGAACCCGGCGGGGTTGTCCGGTGCATCTATACAGAGGAAATCGACCTCGCGGCACTGGGCTGCCCCGCCATCTCTCGGGCCTCGCACGTCGAGCCCGACCAGCAAGGACGCTGGTGGGCTGATATGTCGCCCGTGGGCGGCGGCGTATTGGGGCCGTTTCTGACTCGCAGCGCGGCCCTGGCGGCCGAGCACACTTGGTTGGAGACCAACTGGCTTGGCCGCGCGGGCGGCCGGCAGTAGGTCTCCGTTTTCTTTTCCCCTCCCTTGGAGATCTGAATAATGATCGCAACTTCACAGCCGACGCCGCTGGACCAATGGCGTCATCGCCTCGGCGGCCGACGCCGCCGTGCCCGGCCCCGGCCATTCGCCGCCCTGGGCTACCTGACCGATGGCCCGCTCGTCGACGGACTGATCAACGTCGAAAAACTGACCATGGTACTCCTTCACGACGAGCCGATCCGTTTTGGGCAGTGTGCCCTGCGGCTGGCCGGTCACGGTGGCAGCCGCGTCCCGTGGGGTGTCCGCTTTGGCGGCCGGGCCAACTGCCGGTTTCTGAAAGACCTGATGCTCCAGCCGGTTCCTGGTGGAGAAGGCTACCGACTCGACCTGGCCGACGAAGAACTCCTGGCGCTGGGCCTGCAACTTGACCGCGACGTGGACCTTCATGTCCGGTTCCACAAGCCCCTCCGCGATCGGCCAAGCCTGCCCAAGCTCTGGGCCGGGTTTCCCCCGGAAATTGCCGCCAGCATCACGGGCGGCGGCCCCGAGTTGGCCGCCTATTCCGCGCGCAGTAGTACGGACCCCAAGTGCCTGCTGGAGCGACTTCGCCGCGATTACCAGGGCTTTATGCTCTTTCCGCTGCCGTGGGTCAGCCATCATTGGCAACAGGCCGTGGCGATCTTCGCCGACTTGACCCACTTTCCCAAGCGGCAGATCTTCCGCTTGGAGCAACGTGATGACCTGGCCGGTTTCCACGATGCGGCCGAATTCAACTTCCTCAGTCGCTCGGGTACCGTTCGCCCCCGTTTGCCGCGACGCAGGCGCACCCTAGCCGCAGCGTAGCGACCAATTCCGTGTGTTGATCTTCCGTTTCCATTTCACCCTTTTCAAGGAGAATTTTATGCCCCGCTGCCTCCTCATCAATAATGACGGAGCCGGTTTCGCCGATTACATCGAAGTCGCCGAAGGCACGACCGTCGAGAAGCTCTTCGCCCAGCGCATTCCGCACGGGCGGCCCGCCGATTACCTCATCCGCGTCAATCGCCAGCCCGTCGCCTCGGACCAGATCCTCCAGGAAGGCGATCGCGTGAGCATCACCCCCACCAAGATTGAAGGCGCCGCCTAGTCGCTGCTGAACGGTCACTTGCGGCCTGCCAGCATGGCAAATGCCATGCTGGCAGGCCCATTTCTCTTCCCAAGGAGTTTTCCATGACGAAACGGATAAACCAAGAGACCGTCGAGGCGGCCATAATGCTGCACGAACAGCTTGTCGGCAAGCAGCGAAACGCGGACTCCATCAGCCTGCCCACCTACACCTGGACGAACATCCAGAATCTCCAGCGGCAGATCGACACGGCCCGGCAGCGCGGCTGGCACGGGGCAGTCAGGCGGTTGCGCGAAGACCTGGCCTTCGCTGTTTCCGACTTCCGCCGCCAGTTGGACGACATGCACCACAAGCTAGCGGATGCCAACCGCAAGCCCTGTAAAAACGTCTTAGGACCGACCGAAAAATAACTTCCGGATTTCGTTTTGGGGCGGGATACAATT
>CAZTPX010000444.1:0-2646 GCA_964615095.1 uncultured Planctomycetaceae bacterium
CTACGCCGTTAACCCTTTTGAAAATCTAGAAAAATGGTCTTGATGCGTTAGCCATTTTCGAGGATTTGCGCAGTTTACCACAACTCGCTCCCCGAAAGGATTCGGCGATGACGCATCAAGACCAAGGACGGAATCGCTCCGAATGTTCTCACGCTCGCGACTTGCACAAGGCGCTGCGGTGGCTGTTGCAGGGCGTGTCCCTCGCCCCGATCGCACTTCGGCCCGACTGCACCTGGCTGCCGCTGACCTTGGCCTATGCAGCCCTGCTTTGGGCGTGGTCGGACGAAAAAACCCTCCTCGAACGCTTCGCTGCCGCACGCAAGATTATCATCCATCGCTTCGGCTGGCAACAGGAACCGGCGGGAAGTTATCAGGCGTTCATCAAACTGTTGCGAAAATGGACCGATCCCTTGCGGAAGGCCCTCTCCACCGCGTTTCGCCAACGGATGCCCCAAGTGCTCGCCGCCGTTTGGAAGGTGGAAGGGTGGCTGGTCTTCGCCGTGGATGGCAGCCGCGTGGATGTGCCGCGCACCCGCAGGAACGAAGAACGGTACTCGCCGAAGTCGAAGCTGTCGCGCGAAGCGCAAAAGCGTCGTCGCCAGCGTCGCCGACGCCGCCAGCAACGGGCGGCGCAGGCGGCTCGCGAGCGCAAGGCGAACGTGCCGCGAATTTGGCTGACGATGTTGTGGCACGTGGGATCGGGGCTGCCGTGGGACTGGCGGACCGGTCCTTCCGACAGCAGCGAACGCGGACACTTTCAGGAGATGCTCGGCTCGGCGCCCGCCGGATCGTTACTCACCGCCGACGCAGGTTTCGTGGGCTACGGCCTGTGGAAAACGGTGTTGGACGCTGGTCATCAACTTCTGGTGCGCGTGGGCAGCAACGTGAAATTGCTGAAGAAGCTGGGATACGCCCGCGAGCGCGACGGCCTGGTGTGCCTCTGGCCGGACCGCGCCGCGAAGAAACGATTGCCGCCGTTGGTGTTGCGATTGGTGGTCGTGACGAACCCGGGGCGCGGGCCCATTTACCTCGTCACGAGCGTGATGAACGACGCGGCGCTTTCCGACGCGCAAGTCGCAGCCGTTTACCGCAGACGTTGGGGCATCGAGGTCTACTATCGCCACTGCAAGCAAACGTTCGAGCGTCGCAAGCTGCGCAGCCAAAACCCGGACAATGCGATGGTGGAATTGCACTGGTCGTTGTTGGGGATGTGGGCGATGGGTTTGCATTCGCACGCACGTTTGGTTGGCTGCGGGGTCATGCCGGAGCAGATCAGTTTCGCCGGCGTGTGGCGGGCGTATCGACGGGCGATGCGAGAATACAAGAGTCCTCCCGATCCGGGTGAGCGTATGACGCAACTGATCGACCGGGCGATCATTGATCCGTACAAGCGAAGAAACAAGACCAGTCGCGACTATCCGCGCAAAAAGCAAGAGCAGGCGACCGGTTCGCCGATCCTTCGCCGAGCGACTCGCGCCCAAGTCCAACAGGCGCTACAAGTTAAGCGTGAACAGGAAAAAAGGTTAACGGCGTAGGGTGCCACCCCCAGGAGACCTGCAAAGTCCGACGCAAAGGGGTCAGGTCCATGTTTTCGGACAAGGCTTTCCTCGAAAAGCAAAGCGTTTGAGCCGAAAAATGGACCCGACCCCGACTTTGCAGTTCTCCTGGTGCCATCCCACCGCCGATTGTACTCCGCCAACCAGCCGATTATGATAAGCCTTCACGGCATTCCACTTTCACCCCCGCTACAGGAGTTCCCTCCATGAAGTGCATACCTTGCTACCGGTTCTCTCTGGCCCTGGCCCTCGGCGTTTCGTTGTGGTCGGCCGCCGCCTTGGCCAAGGATCTCTCGCAGCCCACGACGACGATTCCCGTGCCGCGCAATGACGCCTGGTGGCAACAGCGTCAAAACGGGTTCAACGAGCGCGTGAAGCAGGGCCATGCCGACCTGTTGATGATCGGCGACTCGATCACCCACGGCTGGGAAGGCGGTGGCGCCGAGGTATGGAAGAAATTCTACGCCAAGCGCAATGCCGTGAATCTTGGCATCGGCGGCGATCAGACGCAGCATGTGCTGTGGCGAATGGAGCACGGCAACCTCGACGGCATTTCGCCCAAGCTGGCCGTGCTGATGATCGGCACCAACAACTCCGGCAGCGACACGCCGGAAAACATCGCCCTGGGCGTCAAGGCGATCGTCGACAAGCTGCATGCCAAGCTGCCGCAGATGAAGATTCTCATCCTGGGCATATTCCCCCGCGGCACGGACAACACCGACCGTCTGCGCTGCGTCAACACGAAGGCCAACCAGTTCATCGCCAAGCTGGCCGACAACGCCACGGTCTACTATATGGACATCGGTCCCAAGTTCCTCGACAAGGACGGCAAGCTGTCGCGCGACATCATGCCGGACCTGCTGCACCCGAACGCCACGGGCTACACGATTTGGGCCGCAGCCATTGAGCCGACCGTGGCCAAGCTCATGGGCGAGAAATAAGGGCCCGCGTCAGAATAAGTTGAGCAAATATGGGAAGGCAAACAAGCGCGGCGCCGTTTGCCTTCCCATTGCGTCTTGAACGAGCCCGATTGGCCACGTGACAGTTTTTCCGTGATGCCTTTATGGAAGCAAAGGCGACCGCCGAAGTC
>CAZTPX010000445.1:0-2638 GCA_964615095.1 uncultured Planctomycetaceae bacterium
GGCAGGCAGCGGCCGGATCGAAGTACACCGCGGAACAACGCAAGTGGCTGGACGCCATCAAGGACCATATCACCAGCAGCCTGCGGATCGAGCAAGACGATTTCGACGACGTGCCGTTCAATGGGCTCGGCGGCCTTGGCAAGGCGTATGAGTTGTTCGGCGAGCAGCTTGAGAAGATCCTTGAGGCCATGAATGAAGGGCTGGCGGCATGAGCAACGGTGAAGGATTACCGAAGGGATGGGCAAGTGCTCGGCTCGACGAGGTTGCAGACATTTCGTCGAATCGGAAGGTCGCTGACCTCCTTCCTGAAACCCCGGTGACCTTTGTTCCCATGGCAGCCGTGCGAGAGGAGTTTGGCGGAATCGATGTTTCGGCCCTACGGCCGTATTGCGAAGTGCAGAAGGGTTACACGCAGTTTCGCGAAGGCGACGTTCTCCTCGCAAAGATCACGCCCTGCATGGAGAACGGCAAAGTTGCTGTGGTGCCACGGCTTGTAAACGAATGCGGTTACGGTTCGACAGAGTTCCATGTGCTACGGCCGCGAAGCTGCATCGCACCCGATTGGATTGCCCATTACGTTTCTCAGAAGGGCTTTCGCCGCGAAGCACAAAGGAATATGACGGGCAGTGCTGGACAGCTTCGTGTGCCAAAGCACTGGCTGCAAGAGCAGTACATTCCAGTCGCTCCGTCAAGTGAACAACGCCGCATCGTCGCTAAGATCGAAGAACTCTTCTCCGACCTTGACGCGGGCGTAGCGGCCCTGGAACGCGTGAAGGCCAAGCTGAAGCGTTACCGGGCCGCCGTGCTCAAGGCCGCCGTGGAGGGCAAGCTCACCGAGGCGTGGCGGCAGAAGAACCGGCCGAAGGAAACGGGCCGGCAGTTGCTTGACCGGATCTTGCAGGAACGTCGCTGCAAGTGGGAAAAGGAACAGATTGCTGCGTACGAGAAGGCCGGCAGGAAGCCGCCTGCGGGCTGGAAGGACAAGTACAAAGAGCCGACTGGGCCTGATGAGAGTGGTCTGCCGGAGCTGCCAGATGGTTGGTGCTGGGCTTCAGTGGCACAGGTTGCCGAGGTACAAGGCGGGATTCAGAAGCAGCCAAAACGCAGACCCGCCCAAAATGATTACCCGTACTTACGCGTCGCCAACGTATATCGCAACAGGTTGGACCTTTCGGAAGTACACAAGATTGAGTTGTTCGGCGATGAACTTGAGCGATTGCGTTTGCGGGCCGGTGACCTTCTGATCGTCGAGGGCAATGGGAGCATAACGGAAATTGGCCGCAGTGCTCTTTGGCAGGACGGGATAGAGAATTGCGTGCATCAGAACCATATCATCCGCGTCCGTTTCCTCGCGGGACATCCGGGGTATCTCAACGCCTTCTGGAACTCACCTACCGGGAATGCTCGTGTCATGGAGTCTGCCGCATCGACAAGCGGGCTCTACACGCTCAGCGTCGCCAAGGTATCGTCACTACCCGTTCCGATTGCTCCAGTGTGCGAACAGGAACAGATCATTGCCGAGGTCGATCGCTGCCTTTCAATAATCGAGGAGGCAGCTTCCCAGATCACCGCCAACCTCAAACGCTCCGCCCGTCTCCGCCAATCTATCCTCAAACGGGCCTTCGAGGGCAAGCTGGTCCCGCAAGACTCGAACGACGAGCCGGCGAGCGTACTGCTGGAGCGGATCAAGGCGACCAAGGACAACGGCAGTCCCAAGACAACTAGGCCCGCACGGAAGACCAAATGAGTACCGCCACCCAGAACATCGTCAACAAAGCCTGGAACTTCGCCCACGTCCTGCGGGACGACGGGCTGTCGTACATGGCCTACACGGAGCAGATCACTTTCCTGCTGTTCCTCAAGATGGCCGACGAACTGACGAAGCCGCCCTACAAGCGGCCGCCGATCGTGCCGCCATTGTTAGGCTGGCCCGCCTTGATGAAGCTCGACGGCGACGTGTTGGAGGCCCATTACCGGCATATCCTGGAAGAACTAGGCAAGAAGCCGGGCATGCTGGGCGAGATCTTCAAAAAGGCCAGGCCGGAGATCCAGAACCCATCCACGCTCAAGCGGCTGATCGTGGACCTGATCGACACGGAAAGCTGGTCGTCGATGGAGGCCGACGTCAAAGGCGACATCTACGAGGGCCTGTTGGCCAAGAGTGCCGCGGAATCGCCCAAGGGTGCAGGACAGTATTTTACACCCCGCGAACTGATCAAGGGCATCGTCGATTGCGTGCAGCCCACGCCCGAGGACACGGTGTGCGACCCGGCCTGCGGCACCGGCGGTTTCCTGTTGGCGGCCCATGAATATGTTGCCAAGCATCACGGGAAAGACCTGGACCCCGACCAGAAGAAGCACCTGCGGAAGAAATTCGTGCAAGGCTGGGAACTGGTGCCCAACACGGCCCGGCTGTGCATTATGAACCTCTATCTGCACGGCATCGACGCCGATCCTTGCCCTGTCAGGTCCGGCGTTGACAGCCTGGCCGGCGACCCGGGCGATCGGTTTTCTCTGGTCCTGACCAATCCGCCCTTCGGCAAAAAGTCCAGCATCGCGATCGTCAATGAGGAGGGCGACCTCGAAAAGGAAGAGCACAGCTACGAACGCCAGGATTTCTGGACGGCCACGAAGAATA
>CAZTPX010000446.1:0-2622 GCA_964615095.1 uncultured Planctomycetaceae bacterium
AGCATGACCGCATCGGTTGTCGCGGCGGCCAACTTGCTTTCGTCCGCCGAGAAAGCGATTTTGTCCCACCAAATAGTGGACTTACAAGGCAATTCTCGTGAGAGCTTCCCGTCCACGCCAAAAAGACGAATCCGAGCATCCTTCAATGAAACAAGCGTGTGGCCGATAGCCGAAAAGCTGATGGGGTCTATATCGCGGGAAATCGCGGACTCTTTCCCATCGCAGACATTCCAGAGCCTGTTGTATTCCAATGTGCCAAGGCTGAGGAGATACTCGCCGTCGGCCGACAAGCTGAGCAGACAGTTGGAGCAAGGCCCTCCGGGAATTCGCCCTAGCTGATGACCAGACCGTGCGTCGCAGAGCACGACCGCGTCGTCATAGCCGATGGCAACCACGCTTCGATCGCGGCTGACGATGAAGCCTCGCGACCGCTGCTTGTACCCGCCGAACAACGTCCGTGACTGCCCTCCTGCGAGGTCGAAACACCTTAGCTCGCCGCTTTCAGGGGCATCAATCAGAACGGCTTCTTCACCTTCAGCAAATGCCGTGCATGGCAGTCTATTCACGCGGTCGAGAATGAACAGACCGGATGACTTTGCCACCTGATCAACGACCATTTTCGGCAGACCAGCGTCAACATCGATTACACTTATTGTCCGGCACACTTCGCCCTGGAAGTGCGTGCCGGAGGAATCGACGGCATGGCCATCGTAGCGGGCTACCAGTAGATTTTTGCCATCGGAGGCGAACTCCAGCGACCAAATCGCAGAATTTCGGCTTCGGCACCCTTCGGACCTGACAAGCGTCAAGAGAATGGCCACTAGAGCCACGAACATCAGCAGTTGAGTCAGAGAGAATTGCCGCATGACTTGACCAGTTCACGACGCGTAGAGTGGCACCTTGGCTCCCAGCCGCCCGCCAACTTCTATGCTAACCGGGGCATCCCTCCCTAGCAAGTAACCGCACTGACTGGTTTGCAATCTACCCACGTCTTGCCAGTCTTCAGTTTGACCTCCAGCGGTACGCTGAACCCTTCCGGCAGGCTTTCCATGGCGTCTGTGACGATCTGGCGGGTACGTTCGACCAAGGGCTCGCGGACCTGAAACAAAACGCTGTCATGCACTGGTAGGAGCATGTGGACTTCTTCGTGCAACGTCGTGTGTAGGCGGATTAACGACAGCTTCAGCAGATCGGCAGCCGTGCCCTGGATTATCGTGTTGACTGCCTGGCGACGTGCCTCGGCTACGTCATTAGCAGAAGCAGAGAAGATGTTCGGCAGATAGCGACGGCGGCCGTAGAGGGTACGCACTTCGCCGTTGTTGGCCACGTGTTCGTGAACGCGGGCAATCCAGGCTGCTACGCCAGGATAGGCTTCCGCATGGGCGTCCAGAAGGGCCTGGGCACGCTGGAGGGGCATGGTGAGGTCGGTAGCGAGCCCCAAGGCGGTCTGCCCGTACACGATGCCGAAGTTGAGCGTCTTACCAAGCTGCCGCTGCTGGTCGTTTACGCTGTCTTCGGCGATGCCCAGCACCCTTGCAGCGGTTCGGATATGCAGATCGATGCCATGCTCAAAAGCGTGCAACAACGCGGGGTCCTGGCTGAGATGGGCGAGCACCCTGAGTTCCATCTGCGAGTAATCAGCTTCCAGTAGGAGGCAGCCCGGTGCAGCTTCGATGGCTTTACGCACGCGGGCGTCAAGTGCTTGCAAAGGTGGATCACTGCATGAATAACGGCCAGTCAACGTGCCCAGCGGGTCGAGGTTGCCACGCACAACCGTACCTTCAAGGGCATCAAGGACCGCCTTAGCTGAATCAACGGCGGGCTTGGCGTCGCGGTATTCGCGGAGCAGCCCAACCGCTGGATGCGGGTCGAGATGGGCAAGGGCGACTTTGGTGGTGGCAGGGTTGCCATGCCGCGTTTCCTGCATGTAGGGCAAGCCCAAGTCCTGGTAGAGCAACCGCTGCACGGCTTCGTTGTCGTCGGGATTGAAGCGGGGACCAGCATATTGGACGAGGGCACGGCGGGCACGTTCGGTTCTGGCCCACTGGTTGCTGTGGATCTGGCGTAGGACGTGGCGGTTGATTCGCAGTCCGGTGGCGAGCATGACGGCGGTAGGAATGACGACGGGAAGCTCGATGTCGCGGTAGACACGGGCAAGACCCTCGGCGTCGATTCTGTGAAGAAGCTGCGGGGCGATGGCTTGGATGGCGTGTACGCGTGCCAGAGAGGTTGTGGCGGCTTGTAGGGCTGGCGGCGGTGGCTGCTGCAAGAGGTGGAGCATGGCCCGCACATCATCGAAAGGAGCCGATGGCAGATCGTTGTGCAGTTCGACGGCAAGGGCCAGGCGAGCGTCATAGTAGAGCCGAGGGCGATCACCAAAGCCAGCCAGCACAGCGGCAAAATCATCGTCGTGGTAAGAAGCAACACCGTTTTGGAGGACGGCCATGCCGACGAGGTGGGATCGGTTTGCTGCTACCTTTTTGGCGTCGGAGGGGCTGTCGAGGATGTAATCGATGGCTACGAAGGCGGGTGATAGCACCGCGGCAGCCGGCGGCCTGGAAGGGACCGCGGGCGTGCCGAACGGAGCTAGAAGGGTGGATTTGGTAGCGGCAGGTAGCCGGC
>CAZTPX010000447.1:0-2612 GCA_964615095.1 uncultured Planctomycetaceae bacterium
CGACGGGGGTACTCCATGACGCCAACGGCGACTACGACCGCGGCCAGGATCACCATTGCATCGGCGTAGCCGAGCGTGCGTGCCAGGGAGAAGAAAGCAGCGGTGCCGCAGGTTAGGCCGAAGAGAGCCCGTAGGCTGTACTGGAATCTGCGGCGTTCAGGCTTCGATCCGGCGGACTGGGTTTCGTGCGTGCTCATGGACTTATTGGTGCCGATAATGGGCGTGCTCATCAGCCACCAGGCTTATCCAGTGGCGGGGTTTGCGGGTGGTCGATATTCGCCTGCCCTTGATCCGGGTTCACGTTCAATTTGGACGTAGGCAAGCGTTCCTCAGGAGCGTCCTCAGTCTCTGGCAAGAGAGAATCGAAAACAAAGGAGCACAAAAGTGCCAATCCCGATAGAAGCATGGCGATCAACGGCCCGCCGACGCCGATTACCCAAAGAACGAAGACGCCAGGAGAGGCGAATAAATAGAGGGTCCGACTTGCCGCCAGGAACAACGCACTGAACGTGACAAAGAGCAGGAGAGAGCCAAGTCCAAATTGGTAGGGCTGTTGCGTGCTCATCGATTTGTCCCATGCATCGAGCGAATTACGATCGCTAACCGCTTCCGAAAGTATACGGACACGCTGATGCGTCTGACAATCGTCCAGCGAGACTTCCGAAGCACCCGTCAAGATTTTCATCTCATTATCAAAGTCTATCGCGTTTCTTCTACGGCAACTCCACCACCGGCCTTCTGCCCCTCACGCCCGCGTCGCTGGGTGGCACGTGCCCAGGCATGGCGAGGGGCTGCGATGGTGGCGGTGGGCGGATCACGGGACGTAAAACGGATCGGCGTTGTTCTTTGTGATTAGGAAGAACAAGTTCGCCGCGTCGATCTGCTTGGATAACGCCTGGACCGAGCCGTCGCCTATTCCGCAGATCACGACTCCGGGATGCATCGACGACGGGCCATACGCGGGTGGTGTCGATCCGAACCCGGGATCTTCGTACTTGCCCGCATCAGGACCTGAAGGGCTGAAATCATACGAGAGAAATGTTCGCAGGCCAGCTTTCGCGACGGCAGAGTCCGGGCCATACTCGCCGTCAAAACCAGGCTGGACGAAAAACGGATAGGGAGCTTGTGGCGTGGTGCCCGTGGGCGAACTGCTCTGCGGCATGCCCACTAGCGTGGCCTCTTTGCCAACGGTCCACCGGCTAGCAGTCTCGTCTATCGTTTCGATCGTGATGATCGTATGCGAAAGGCCGTCCAGAATGCAGGAAAGGGGTATGCTGTTGGTGCTCGGAAATATCGCACCATCAGGATGCAGCAGCACAGTTCCAGGGATCGACGACATGGTGCCATACGGCGGCGTCGCCTGCGGGTTCACCACCATCACGAGGCTGCCGCGGGTGGTGGCTCCCATGGCTTTGTAGTTGGTGATGCCCGCTGATTGCTGGGCACCAGAGACTCGCCGACGAGGACCGCTCGGGCAGAGGAATTCACCGAACTGGGTGTTCATGGCCGCAACGATCGCCGGATTTGAAGCATCCTCCGGGTCACCATTGGACGGCAATACCTTATAGGCACCGAACTGCATGAACGGCAGCAACCGGACCAGGTAGCTCCAGCCGCCAACGGTCCGTGTGCCATCGGTGGCCTTGGTAAGGGATGCCGACGACGGGAACGTGTTATTTAAGATGAAAGCGTAGGTCTGGAGGGCAAGCCCGATCTGCTTGGTCTTGTTGAGGCACTCGGCTCTTCGTGCCGCCTCACGCGAGACGTTTAGGAGCGGTAGCAGCATTGCCAGCAAGACCGCAAGGATCGTCGTCACGACTAGCAATTCCTTGAGACTGAACTGAAAGCGATGGCGGTCGAGTTTCGGCGGGGCAGGTTCGGGTTCGGACGCGGTGAACCTGGCCATCATTCGATCCTTTCAACAGCCAGTCTACGCCCTCCAAGGCATGCTGGCAACCGACAGCTACGGCCTGGCCGGCACCGGGGGCTGGGGGCTCGCGAGCCACGACGACCTGGCTACACCGGGACGCTGGGCAGGCACTTCGTCACATCTTTATCTGACACCAAAAGCACCACAAGATGAAGTAGACGCCTGATTCTCTCGGGGATTGCTCTCACTTGCCGTTTCCAAGCATCGTCATCGGGCACAGCAATTGCGAAGCGGAGGAGCGGAGGGTCTAACCTCGAGTCTGGCGTCGGCAGTCCAAACGCACCAGTGGCACATTCTCGATCCATCATCAAGACGAGACGGCCCAATGCCTGGCACACTGCCGCGAGCCGATCATCATCGTCATCTGCAAAGGCGACAAGCCACATTTCGCCATCAGAGCCTACGGCGATAAGGTCGGCGTGCGGAAAACGCTCACGATCAGACTCGATACGCCATCCCATATCTTCGCGTAACCAGCATGCGGCGAGGGCATCGAACATCTTGCTGCCATCCATTCTAGTTCAGCCAGTGGAGTCCCGTCGAACGCCAGATTCGTCACCATCAGCCACAGTATACACCCACGCCCCCGCGTCTGGCAACTATCCCGCCAACTCCGCATTCTGAGGCCCCCGCAAGGGCCTTCGATGTCCCTGCCGGGGTATTCGGCGATGAAGCCAACGGC
>CAZTPX010000448.1:0-2562 GCA_964615095.1 uncultured Planctomycetaceae bacterium
AAGTGCCGTCGGGATCAACTTCGGCCGGTTTCGGCTGCTCCAATAGCTCGCACAAATCGAGGAAGTGTTGCTGGCAGGCGGCGCGTTCTGAAAGCGTGACACGCTGCCATTTGGCGATAAAGTGCTGAGGGGTCAAAATGGTCGCTCCACGTCGAGATAATTGCTGTGCGTCGCATCATACCGCGCCCGGCGGTCGCCTGCAATTCTCCTACAAGCTGGCGTTCTGCGGCCCGACACGTCAACTCTGGCCAAAAGCGCGGCATTATAAGCTGCCAAGCCTTTAGCCGTCAGAAGCCCGCTTTCTGCGCTGAAGACGCGGCATTCACCCCTTTTGAGCTGCATTTCGCGGCTCGTCCCCACTCACCCTTTGGCCATCCGGCCTCACGGGTGGCCACATCCCGAAAGGTCACCCTGAATGTCCACTGCTACTGCTTCTCCCGCTGCTCCCGGTCCCCGTCGGCGCCGCTGGCATAAGAAATTCGAGGCGATGATTCCGGCCATCGTCAAATACGCCCGCTTCGCTTTTCGCCACGTCCGCGGCCAGGACCGCCAAGACCTCATCCAAGAGACGATCGCCAACGCGATGGTCAGTTTCCGGCGGCTCGTTCGCCGTGGCCGTGAAAGCGTCGCGCACGCCTCGGTATTGGCCAAGTACGCGATCCGGCAAATCAAGGACGGCCGCCGCGTGGGCAGCAAGCTCAATGTCCGCGAGATGCTCTCGACGTACGCCCAGCGGCACAAGGGCTTCCACGTCGAACGCATCGACCATTACGAGCCGCAAGAGCAGGAATGGACGCAGACCGTGATCGAAGATCGCACGGCCGGCCCTGCCGACATCGCCCGCACCAGGATCGACTTCTCGGACTGGCTCGATTCGCTGAAGCGGCGCGACCGCAAGGTGGCCGAGTTCCTCGCTCAGGGCGAGACGACGCGCGCTGCGGCCCGCAAGTTCAAAGTGAGCGACGGCAGAATTTCGCAGCTTCGCAAGGAGCTTGCCGCCAACTGGCGTGCGTTCCTCGGCGATGATCCCGGCCCTGCCGCAGCCAACGCGGCCTGATCTCCCTGTTCTATCTCTGGCGGGCATCATGCCACGCCCCACGGCCCAGCCCCTGGTCGCTTCCTTCCTCCGAGCGCCGGGGCTGGGCTTCTTCAATCGTTCCTTGCGGCAGCCCTGCTCGTCAGGGCTGCCTACTGTGCCATTCCCCGTACCGCTGTGGCTTCGCTAGCCCCGTTCCAACCAAAGGATAAAGCCATGATCATCTCTATCCTGTTCGCTTCCTCGATTCTCGCCGTCGCCATTTTGAGCTGGCTGTTCCGCCAGCGTTTGGCCCTTTGCCTTCGCAAGGAGACCATGAGGACCGCTGGCCTGTTCGCAGCGGTTGCCCTGCTCCTGCTCGTCGTACTGCTTCCCGACATTTGTCTACTCGCGTACACCCTCTCGCTTATGCCACACTCTTTCCGAATCGTGCTTGCTCTCGCCGCCGCAGCTACGGTCTGCGTCGGCTGTTGGAAATCCCAGCCTGCCGCGCCAGCCCCGGCGCTCATCCATTGGAAAGGCCAAGACGGTGGCTACGAAGACACGACCGCTTTGCCGCCCAAGGCCGCTTCACAATGATCCCAAGGAAACCCGATGCGAAACATCGTTCCGGCGGCCGTCCTTTTGACCGCCGCCTCCTTGTATTTCCTTCTACCCCCATTGGTTCCATTGACCATGCGATCCACCGCACTCCTGCTCATCCTCTTGGCTGCGGCTAGTTCCGCGGTCCTCCTCATCCCACGGCTCGTTCCGCCCAGCACGCCTCCGCCCGTCGTCGTCCACTCCCAGGGACCGACAATCGAGAAACTGGAGAGGCTGTCGCAACTGGTGACCACGCGCGTCCATGTCGCGGATGTTCTCGTTGGTGAAGGTGCAAACTGCCGCGGTGCATGGCTCATTAAGGGCAGCGCCATCGTCTCCGTAAATCTTGGGAAGGCCACGATAGTCGGAAAAGACGAAACCACGAAGAGTGCCACGATCCGGCTGCCTCAACCAGAGATCCTACAAGCCCGTGTCGATCATCAGCCAGGCTCAACAAGGACCTGGGAAGTGAAATCAACGACATGGATACCCTGGGCGAGCGCCCAAGACGAGCTACGAGACACCGTGATGGCCGAAGCTCAAAAGCTCGTCGAGCACGCGGCCGGCTCGAATGAAAACATCCAGCAGGCGAAAGCTGCTGCGGAGTCGGCAATCCGTGGATTGTATGCGGAAGTGGGCTGGACCGTGGCGGTGACGTGGGCGACAACACCCAACGGTGCGACCGCTGCCGCAGAAGTAGTGCGGTAATCAGCCGTTCACGATCTTCACCACGGCGTGATTCAGTTTGAAACTATCAACGACGCGCTTAATTGCAGCGCGCTCAGTGAGGTCAATTAGGTCCGGCGGGGGAACTGCGGGGCGGTCGAGGCAGAAGTACGGCGAGGGCGTTTCCTTGACAGTTTTGGCGAAGACTTTCCACGCATCGTCATCTGCGGTGGACCCGGCGCGCTGGACACTTTTTGGGTAAAGTTAAGGTGTGGTGT
>CAZTPX010000449.1:0-2514 GCA_964615095.1 uncultured Planctomycetaceae bacterium
GCCAGCAGCCAGACCGCCGCCAGCGCAAACCTTCCTGCATCCGAGATCACCGGCTCGCCCACACCTGAGCAACAGCGTAGCATGCGGAATTCCAATCGAACTGGGTAGTTGGAGCTGTGGATATGCGCTCTAGTGCTGGTTTAATTCCAGGAAACAATGCGGCATAAACGACGGCCATTCCAGGAAGTCCCACGAGCCGCGGTTGATGTGCAAACTGTCGGTATCACAACGTGACCTCGGTGCGCGCCGGCGCGGACGCTTCGGCGTCCTCAGTGAATACACGCCGCTGAACGAGTCAGCAGATTTTGCATTCCGCGCGAAGCTTTTGCATCCTGGCTCCGGTAAACTCTCCTCGACCCCACGCTGGCCAGCGCCGAAAGCCTTCGAGGGGCGAGGACTCGGTCCTGGGCCATCTCGTGCTATGAAAGGTAGGCAATTTCACGGACGAAGGAGGACGGCAATGAAAATTGCATCTACCGGGGGCGGGTTCCAAGAGATCCCGGAACAAAAAGAGGCCGGGCTGGTTCATGTAATCCATGGGGGTGCGATGAAACGAGCGTATTTGCGTGGATTGCTCTTCCTGGCAGTTGTGTCCACCCTGTTCGGGCAGACCTCTGCTGGAGGACCGGTGATTACCGGTGTCTCGAACAACGCCAGCGGCGCGCCGGCCATCGAAAGTGGCTCGTGGGTTTCGATCTACGGCAGCGGCCTGTCTGCAACCACCCGGTCCTGGCAGGCGTCCGACTTCTCCGGAAATAGCCTTCCGACCATGCTCGATAACGTGAGCGTCCAGATCAACGGGAAAAAGGCCGCAATCGCGTATGTCAGCTCCGGACAACTGAACGTTCAGGCGCCGACGGACACCACCACCGGCCCAGTGCAGGTGCAGGTCAACAACTCTGCCGGCACTGCTACCGGCACGGCAACTCTTCAGAACTACTCGCCGGCGTTCTTCACTTTTCAGGGGCAGTATGCCGCTGCCCTGCATAATACCGATGGTGTCTACGTCGCGCCAGCAGGGTATTTAGGGAGCGCGGTCACGGCGCAGCCAGCCCAGCCCGGTGAAACGCTGCAAATCTACGCTACCGGCTTTGGCCCCACGGCGCCCGCTGTGCCGGCCGGCCAACTGGTCGGCAGTCCCGCGCTCCTGTCGGACCTCACCCAACTGCATGTGACGATCGGCGGCATGCCCGCAACGGTGCAGTTCGCCGGCATCGTGGCCCCCGGGTTGTATCAGATCAACGCAATCGTCCCGCAACTGCCGAACGGCGATCAGCCGATTCTGGCAACCATCGCTGGCGTGAGTTCCCAGACGGGAGTCTCCATTCCGATCTTGAACTGGGTGGGCCCGCCCGCCACGGTCACGCTTACGCCCGCCGGCGGCACCATCCGTTGCGGCGCCACGCTATCTTTCACGGCCAAATTGGCCAACACCACCAATCAAGCTGTGATCTGGCTGGTCAACGGACAAGCGGGAGGCAGCCCCACCGTCGGGACGGTCTCGGCCACTGGCGTCTACGCCGCTCCCGCCGTTTTGCCAAATCCCGCGGCGGTAACCGTGACCGCAGTCAGCCAGGCCGACCCCGCGGCCGAGGCCAGTGTGACCATGAATCTCCAGAACCCTCTGCCGGTTGTCGCGTCGGTGACTCCCAACCCGGTGAATCCCGGCAATGTGACCATCACGGTTAGCGGAACCGGGTTTGCGAATAAAGCCACCGTCTATTTTGCCGGCGCCGCGCTGCCCACCGTTTTTGTATCCGATACGCAGCTCACGGCCACTGGCACAGTGGCGATGCCGGTCGGGCGTCTGGCGGCGGTCAAAGTCACCAATCCGAACCCCGGCACAGCCACCTCTACCCCAATCGCGGTGCCCATTCGCCTGGCGGTTGAGAATATGCCATACGCCGACGCGGTCCGCTTCCTCCAAATGACCACCTGGGGACCCACACCGCAGAGCGTTGTGGATATCCAGACCATGGGGATGAACGCCTGGCTCGCCGCGCAGTTTGCCATGCCCGCCAGCGCGTGGCCCGATCCGGACAGCACCACCGAAGGCGTGGCCCGCCTGCAGACCGCCTTCTTCAACGTCGCCATCAATGGCACCGATCAACTTCGCCAGCGCGCGTCGTTCGCCCTGGCGCAGATTCTGGTGGCCTCCGCCATCAAGAATACGGCGTTCGAGCAGATGGTAGGGTATCAGCGGCTGATGGGCGACTACGCTTTCGGCACGTACCACGACCTGCTGGCCGCCACAACCTTGGATCCCTCCATGGGCTACTTCCTCGACATGGTGAATAACGCCAAGGCGAACCCCGCTGCGGGCACTTCGGCTAACGAGAACTACGCGCGCGAGTCGATGCAACTCTTCTCGTTGGGCCTGGTGCAGTTGGATTCGACGGGTGTTCCCATCTCGTCCGGCGGCGCCACGGTTCCCGAATACGGTGAGGCCGACGTCCAGCAAATGGCCAAGGTGATGACCGGCTGGACCTACGGCGAGACGCCCGGTTTCGCCTC
>CAZTPX010000450.1:0-2512 GCA_964615095.1 uncultured Planctomycetaceae bacterium
GGGCCCGTAGCTCAGTGGTTAGAGCAGGGGACTCATAATCCCTTGGTCGTAGGTTCGACCCCTACCGGGCCTATCTTCGCCAGTCCCAGCCGTCGCTGGGCTTTGCCTAAACTGCTAACTGGCAAGACCTTGTGCTCATCAGCAACGCACGAGGTCTCTCCTTGGATTAAGCCGATCATCGCCAATTCTCGCCGCCTCTCGCCGCCTGTTTCCTGCGCAATTACTGCGCGCACTGCGCTGGGTAAGGTGGTTTCAGGGGCTTTCGTACCGCGCCCAAGCATCTCGGGAATCCGCGGTACATTTTTCCCGCAATTGTCGTCGCCAGACTCTTGGCAAATCCTCACGTGTTTACTATACTACCCATTTGCTGGGTTCTGCGTCGGGGTTACATCGGGCGCAAACGGGCCGGGGACTGCCGTTACTACCTCCACTGTCGAAGAAGCCGTGTTATCGTGGTTCGAGGAACTGGGCTACGGCATCGGCCACGGCCCGGAAATCGCCCCCGGCGAGCCGGCCGCCGAGCGGGAATCGTTCTCCGACGTGGTGCTCGTTGGCCGACTCAGTGAAGCCATCGTCGAGGCTTCGCGGCCCGCGGGCGACCGCCGCTGCGGCGTGGTCTGGCACACGCAGGGATCCGGCAAGAGCCTGACCATACTGTTCTGCGCGGGGCAAATCATCCTCCACCCGGCGATGGATAATCCGACGATCGTCGCCCTGACCGACCGCAACGACCTGGACGACCAGCTTTTCGGCCAGTTTCAGCGCTGCCACGAACTGCTGCGACAACAGCCAGTGCAGGCCGAATCGACGGCGCACCTCCGCGCATTGCTCCAGGTGGCCTCCGGCGGCGTGGTCTTCACGACGATTCAGATATTCATGCCCGACGAGAAGGGCGGGCGGATGGAGCCTCTTTCCCAGCGGCGGAATATCGTGGTCATTGCCGACGAGGCCCACCGCAGCCAGTACGACCTGATCGACGGGCTGGCCCGCAACATGCGGGATGCCCTGCCCAATGCCTCGTTCATCGGCTTTACGGGCACGCCCATCGAAAAACACGACGCCAACACCGGGGCCGTGTTCGGCGATTACCTGTCGTCGACAAGCCGATGCGCGGGCACGGGCTGATGCAGGCCATCGCACGGGTGAATCGGGTCTATCGCGACAAGCCGGGCGGACTGGTGGTCGACTACCTAGGGCTGGCCGACCAGTTGAAGCAGGCCCTAGCGGCCCGACTTGCAGGAAGAGGCCACCAGGACGGTCTTGGAGCAGGCAGAGCTTATGTGTGCGGACTGGGCGGGATAGGTGGCGTCTCAAATCGGCCACTTCCGGCGCTTCGTTAAGTGTCCTGCGTTTTCTTCGTCACCCAGGCCGTAGGAATGGGTGCTACTGGCTTCGTTTATGCGTGGACGCCCAGAGCGTCACTTTAAGATTCATTCTGGGCCTTCTGGAGCCACGCCAGCAGCCGCTCCAAGCGGGCGCGAACGGAGTTGACGTTCCAGGTGGCGATCTTCATAGTTTCGGTCAGCGGGCGTTTGGCGGCTGTCAATTAGAAGACGGAAGGCACCGATACAGTCGGGCATCGTCAATTCCAATCTTCTCGACGGAATCCGCCTTCGCGCCTTCGGCCACAAAGGACCGCACCAGATCGCCTTTCGCGCCGGGCTGCCATGCCGTGGCCAAGTCCATGAACCTCAGGAGCCGATAGCGTTTGCCCCGCTCCAGGTGCTCGGCCGTGATGCGTAGCTCGACCTCTTTGTCCCCACTTCGGCTTATCCTGATGCGTGTCGGCTTGAAGCCATCGGGCGCTGACATCGCCTTGATGCCGGTAATCGCATAGCCGTAGAATGTGCCGTAGCGGTTCACAAATGACAGGCCCTTGTCCTGGGACGACAACAGCGTGAAACTCCTTGTCTCCTGCCTTCGCCACGTTGTGTTGAGCGTCAGAGCATCCTTGGTACAGCCCACCGCCAGCACAAAATGGTCGAGGCCCCACTCGGGATGCGCAGTCGGATAAATCTTCACGCCCAGCAGGACGGGATGGCCGTCGGCAAGCTGGCCTTGCACCCATTTGGAGAAAGCCTGCAAGCCATTTCCTTTCCATGCCGTGAACTCCAAGCCCAGGCTCCTCATCGCCACGGGGATTTCGTTCGCGTAGAGGTCGGGGTGCCCAGGCTTGCCGGCATGATTGATGGCCTTCTGCGATGCATAAACGCCATAGTACGACAACGCCATCTGGATTGCCGCCTCGCCACACCAACCGCTATCAGGCCGCCGCTTTTCCTGGCCGGTATCCGGGATGTCGAGGCTTATCGAATTGCCGGGAGGCGTGCTCGCCGTTGAGGCAGTTAACCGTCTCGTCGGCGCGGAGGCGGATTGGGGGCCATGCAGCGACTCGTCTGCCACGGCGTCGGCGGCCATCGCCACGAATAACCACCAGGCCAGTAAACGCCCAAGTGTCGCCATTATCCTGATTTTGGCCATCGCGTCCGATCCACGTGTACTGTCTTTGATA
>CAZTPX010000451.1:0-2490 GCA_964615095.1 uncultured Planctomycetaceae bacterium
CTGGTGGGTAGTTCTTTTTTCTCCCACCAGTATCAGGAGGCTACCCAGTCATGGCGCATCGCGTAAATCAAGGTCTTTGGGATCAATGGCGGCAGCGGATCAAGAGACAGCGCGAGAGCGGGCTGTCAATCGCCGAGTTCTGCCGGCGTGAGAACGTCTCGGCGCACAGCTTTTACGTATGGAGGCGAAACATTCGGGAGGGGGCGCACCGACGGCATAAGCCGCACGCGGATGCGAAGGCAAAGCGATCCCGACGGCGCGGCGTCGCTGCTATGTCACGTCGCACGCGCTGCCATCCCGTTGTCGGGCCAATGACAGCGTCGTGCCCGACCAACTTCCTGCAAATACCGATTGCAGCCGCGCACACGGCGCCATGGATCGAGTTGGCAATGGCCGACGGCACGATCCTTCGCCTGCCCCAGCAGAATCTCGCGGCGTTGATCGCCGTGCTGCGCGTGCTTCGCGGCGAACAACTGGAGCTGCCATCTGTAGAGAGCCGCTATGCTTAGTCTTTCTCCCGCAGTCCGAATCTTCGTCCACGCAGTCCCGACCGATATGAGGAAGCATTTCGATGGGTTAGCATCCATCGTTGTTCAATCGTTCGGCATGGACGTTCTCGGCGGCGACTATTTCGTCTTCGTGAATCGCGCGCGGAATCGCTGCAAGATATTGCTTTGGGATCGTGACGGGCTCGTGGTTTGGGCAAAGCGTCTTGAGCGAGGGTGTTTCCAGATTCCAGTCGGCCGGGACGCCGCCTCGCTGGCGATCGAAGTCGATGCCGTAACGTTGGCCATGATGATCGGCGGCGTCGATCTCAACACAGCCAAACGTCGCAAGCGATACCAAGTGGCGGCGGGATAGATTTTTCATTCTTGCTCTTGACTTTTGCCGCGTGCCGACAATGATATTGGCATCATGGATGACACGCTGCTTCGAGAACGACTTCGCGAGAGTGAACAGCGCAACGAGGCGCTCAGTCGCGAGGTGGCGTCACTGCGAGCGACGCTGCCCCAAGTTCTCGAAGAGTTCACCGCTTTTCGCCGCGAGCACGAAGCCTTGGTCGACGCCACGCGGATCGTCATCGCCGAACGTGACTCGCTGCGGAAGCGGGTGGCGGAGTTAGAAGCCGCGAACAACCGCTTGGTGGACATGCTGTGGGGGCGGCGCAGTGAACGGCGGAGCGAATCTCCCGACCAGCAGCACTTGCCGTTCGGCGACGAGGCCGAGGGGCCGCTCAGCGAGGCAGAGCAACAGATTCTCGCGGCCCAGGCGCAGCAGGACGAAACGTCCGACGAGGAACTGCTGCGACAGTTGAAGGCGCAGCGCGAGGCGCGGCGCAAGGCCCAACTTCAGAGGCAGTCAAGCCGGGAAAGCTTCCCGCCGGAGATCGAGCGCCGCGAGAAGCTCTTGGACCTTCCCGACGAGCAGAAGCAGGGTCTGGAGTGCATTGGCGTCAAGACGACGGAGCGGATGCGGTTCGAGAAGCCGCACGTGTACATCGAGGTGCTCAAGCGGCCGCAATACGTGGTGCCGGGCGAGCCGGAGAAAGGCGTGCAGAGCGTGCCGCCGCCGCTGTCGATCGTGGAAGGATGCAAGTACGATTTCAGCATCATCGCTGCGATGGCGGGTCTGAAATTTGCTTTCCACGTGCCGACGTATCGGCAGCAAGATTGGTTCGCCCAATGCGGTTGGTTTCCCAGTCGCTCCACGGTGAACGACCTGTTGAATTACGCGGTGGCCACGATCGACCCGCTGTATCAACAGATGTGGCGGCTACTGTTAGAGCAGCCGATCCTGCTGGGCGACGACACGACGCTCACGGTGCTGCTGCGCGACGGGCTGGGCAAGGAAGATCTGGAGAAGTTGAGCACGCGTAGCCGTTTTCGCCAGGCGTTGGATACGGAGTTGGCTGCGGGTGGAAGTCTTCCTGGGTCGGCCACGAGCTACGCCTGGTTGTACACAGGCTTGGACGGTGTGGCCCCGTACAATGTGTTCCATTGGTCGCTGACGCACCAGAACGCGGTGATTGACGGGCATCTGGCCGCCTATCGTGGCGTCTTCGTGGGCGATGCCTGCGGCGCCAATGCGCGTTTGCAACAGCGCTCCGGCGGGCGGATCCTTCACGCCAGTTGCAATATGCACGCCCGCCGCGAATTCATCGAGGCCGAAGCCAACAATCCGGTACTGGCTTCGCAAGCGATTTCATTCTATCGGCAGTTATATGACGTGGAAGAACGGGGCAAGACCTTGGATGCCACAGCACGCCAGCAGTTGCGGCAGCGCGATGCGGTGCCGATCTGGAACCGCATGCGGCTGTGGTTGGACAGCAACCCGGTGAAGCGGGTGCTGCCGCGCAGTAGGATAGGAGAAGCGTTGGGCTATCTGCGGAACCAATGGTCGGCGCTGACGTTGTACCTTGGCGACGGAAGAATTCCGATCGACAATGGGCAATCGGAACAGATCATTCGGCCGTTGACGGTAGGCCGCAAC
>CAZTPX010000452.1:0-2462 GCA_964615095.1 uncultured Planctomycetaceae bacterium
TGACGGTCAACTCGGCAGTCGCGGCGGCAAATGCCGGTGATTACGTGGATTGGGTAGACGCCTCCCAAGGGATTTCGATCCCAGTGGAAGGCCAGGGCGACCGCGTGCAGCTCCAACTGCAAGCGTCGATCGAGCCGGTGTATACCAGTATCCAAAACGCGAGCATGAACGGTTGGAGCTATGCGGTGCCTTCGATTTCGGGCGTGGATTTTTGGAGCGGCGCCAGCGGCGGCGCGCCCCTTTCCGGCGTGGACTCCGCCGGCGACGTGTTGAATGGCTCCTTCTCGTTGTCCGGGCAATTCAGCGGGATGGTCTGGGCGTCGGTCGATTCTGGTAGCACCTTAGCGGCAGGTGGAACGGTGCAGATCGCGGGTGAACTGGACGGGCCGGACGACGCCGACGTGCAGGCCTTCGTGCCATGCTCGGCAGATACCACACAATTCGACGGCTGGAAACTTTATACCCCCGGGTCGACAACACTTGCGGCTCTGGATGCCCAGGCGACATTGTTGAAATACAAGGGAAATGAAATCGGCGTAGTCTCCGCAGCCATGCAATCGCACTTTAGCACGTTTGCATCGCTAATGTTCAAGAAGAACGGCTTCCCAACCGACGGCACTGACTCCGGGAAAAGCATGGCTGCAACTACCGGAAAAAACATCGCCACAACAGTTACGCCTTGGCCCAACAAAACCCCTGTCCCTGTCCCAGCGAACGCCCTGACATACTGGATGCAACCTATAGCCTACGTAGGCGTTATCGACACGGACGACCCCTGGCTTTGGAAGATCACGTTCAAGGAGACGTCTAATCATACGGATACGTTCCCAGACGGCTCACCACCGCAATCGCAGCCCGGCCCGGGATATAATAAAACTGAAGCCTTACAGAAATTTGGCGTTTCGCCGTTTGGGGATGCGCTAATGACTGAAACCTCCTTCGGCTTATACTCCCCGATCCCCAATCAACCGAATGAGTATCTGGTCGTCATCGTAGACGAACCCACAGCGAGCGTGCTCGTTGATAAGCCCGGCGCTCCCACGAATCTTCCGGCTAAAGTCAAAGTGGCGGGCGTACAAACGTATCTTAACTTCTCATACAAGCCAATGACGAGCACCGCAGCCGTGACACAGGTCGTTACGCTGACTCCGCCCAAGGGCAAGGGCAACCCCGTGACCACCACCATCGATTTTAAGGACGGTATCAAGTTCAATGGCGACAAGATTCCTCTGCAGGTCACGAAAACAAAGGGCCCGATTACAGTGATCTGAAGACCTGACCGCTGTGACTTCGACCCGCACTCCGGCCGATTTTCCGGCCTGGGCATGGCGCCTATGTTTGAAAACGGGTGAAACATGAGTGAAGCTCGAGCGGGCAGCCCCGAGACGCCGCAATGGCGGTGGCAGTATCGGCTGCGGACTATCTTCGTGATAACGACGCTACTTGCCGTCGCGCTGAGTGGTTACAGGTACTATGACGATCACCGCGAAATCTGGCGCTACGAGCGCCTCATTGACCAAACTTTCGCGAGGTATAGTAGCATATACGATGGGACGCCCGAGGATTACGATATATTTCACGCCTTCGCCCAAAACGAGGCAGGACGGCGGGCGTTGGACAGACTGCGCATGGAGTTTCATCCTTTCCTAATGCGGACCCTCAGGGCGGTCAATGCGCGGGGCGAAGCAATTCGAGTCCATTTTTATGTTGAGTTCGGCGGCGGGTATCATGTCGCCGTCATCTGCGTGGTCACCGACGATTCGGGGCAGGTTCTGACTTGGCGCGAGCTTGAAATCTACGGCCGCTGCTGGATCTGCGATGACTTGGACGACTCCTCCCTCCCCCACTACAATACACCGTCGCTTGCGTGGGACGGGGACGTCCTCGTGCTGAAGACCATGTTACAATTCGCATTTCCGAACCAGTTGATATTTCGAACATACGTGGTTTCGGCCGAGGAGATCAGGCTGATTAACGAGGATCGCGAGGACTTGGGTCCGCCCCGCCCGCCGGGCCGCGGCGAGCGCGCGGGAGAGCAGCCAAACGCAGAACCAAGAATGGAATCCGGTAGCGCCGCTGCCGGATTAACCAAACGTCCGTGAAAAACGGAATTCGCGCCCCGGGTCAAATGCGGCAGATGCGGGACTCGGGCCGCCGCTGCTGGGAGCCGGGCGCGAGGCGTCCGCCGCGAACGTGCCGTTTGAAGTCGCCGCGATAGCGGCGCAGATATTTTGGAGGACAGACCGATGAATGAATCGCGACCGTGTCGTTCGGCCGGCGGCACGCCGCGCAGACGCTTGCCGAGCCGGCTCCGAATCTCGTTGATCGCCGCTTTGGTTTTCGCAGCCGCTGCGAGCGCCTGCAAGTACGTTGGCCACTACTGCGAGATCCGGCGCTACGAGCGGATGTTAAGCGTGTGCGTCAAAATTACTTGTACA
The DNA here is from genome assembly GCA_964615095.1 of uncultured Planctomycetaceae bacterium. Taxonomy (GTDB): domain Bacteria; phylum Planctomycetota; class Planctomycetia; order Pirellulales; family Thermoguttaceae; genus JANXQG01. The sequence continues at coordinate 2,439 of CAZTPX010000452.1, forward strand.
AATTGACATTGGCTAGTTTGATGG
>CAZTPX010000453.1:0-2460 GCA_964615095.1 uncultured Planctomycetaceae bacterium
TGTCACGGGGCGCGTCAAAACCAGCCACTGATGGGCGCGTCAAAACCAGCCACTGATTTCTATGATTCTATACCTTACTTGGGCTGTTCCTGGCAAGCCTCTTGTTCGGCCGTTTGTTTTCCCGAGCGATTCTTGGCTGGGGATTCCGTCGTCGGATGATCCTTCAGCCGGTAGCTGCGGCCGGTGATGGTGATGATCTCGGCGTGGTGCAGGAACCGATCGAGGATGGCTGTGGCGGAGGGCACGTCTCCGATCAGCTTGCCCCAGTCCTCCAGCGGGCGGTTGGAGGTCATCATCGTGGATTTGGTTTCGTACCGCCGCATGATGATCTCGAAGAGGTACTCGCCGGATCGCTTAGGCAACTGTTTAATTCCCATGTCATCGATGATCAAAAGATCCGGCTTGAGGTATTTGGCCAGGATCTTGTCCTGCCCCTCGAATGCCTCGTCATGCAGGAAGTCCCGCACCACGTCGAAGATCGAACGGTACAGCACCAGCAGCTCGGCCTTGATCGCCTGATAACCGATGGCCTGGGCAAGATGACTCTTTCCCGTGCCCGGCGGTCCAATGAGCAAAACGTCCTTTCCCTGATGGATGAACTGGCAGGTGGCCAGTTCGTAAATCTGCTTCCTCTTGACCGCCGGATTAAATTGCCAGTCGAAGTCCTCCAAGGTCTTCTGATCTCGGAAGGTCGCCGCCTTCACTCGTCGATTCACCAGCCGATCCGACCGGATCGCCAGTTCATCCTGGAGCACCAGTTCCAGGAACTCGATGTGGTTGAGCCGGTTGCCGGCGGCCTCCTGCAACCTCACGTCCAGCGTCTGGCTCATGCCCGACAGCCGCAGCTTCTTCAATGCCGTCTGTAACGATTCGTTCATGTCATTCCTTTCACGATTCAAGGGGTTAAAGGACAGCGGGCTCCTGACGAATGGCCGCCCGCACAATGTGCCCGTAGCTCGACAGATCCCGGATGATCTGGTGTTCCTGGAGGAACTCAAACTCCTCCTGCTGGCCCGTGCCTCGCTTGATCAACTCCCGGATGGACCGCAGGTGGAAGGCCTCGTGGGTCAGGGCGATCTGGCAGGCCCTCTCGATGCTGGCGTTGTCGTGGCGATGAGTGAGGCTCAGCAGGCCCACCAGGACACGAATGCCGGCAATGCCCCTAGCCAGCAACATCGCGGTCGCCCATCGCTCGGCCTGCTCGCCGATCAGGCTGATCTGGCGCAGCAACCGGTCGGCGCCCTGTTCCACGGCGGAGATCTTTTTAGAGGAGATGTGCTGATTCTGCGTACTGAACTGCCCTGGCGGACGCTGGGCGTGAACGGCAATCTGCTCCATGCGGTGATTGAAAATCCGCACCATCCGGCCGTCCCATCGAACCCAGACCTGCCGGCTCATGTACTCCGGCGGAACAGAATAGTACGCTTTTTCCACCTCCACGTGCCCGTCGCGATGCACCGACCGCCGGGCCTCGTGGAAGAACGGGAACCGTCCCGCCGGCAGCGGCAACAGCGCCGCCCGCTCGACCTCCTCGAACACCTTGCACACCTGTTGTCGTGTGGTGCCGTGGATGCGAGTGTCGGCGACCGTCGCCTCCCAATGTTCCAGGTGCCGATTCTGTTCTTGAAGGCTGGTGAACGTCCGCCCCTTCAGCGCGTTGTCTTGCACATATCCCACCCCACGTTCGACCTTGCCCTTGTGGCGTGGAGTATACGACTTCGTCGGCAGGATCACCGTGCCGTAGTGCTCACAGAAGGCCAGGACCCGGGGATTGATCTCCGGATCGTACCAGTCGGGGTTCTTCACCGCGGCTTTCAAATTATCCGGGATTATGGTTCTGGGGACCCCGCCCCAATGCCAGAAGGCGTTCTCCAGACAAGCAAGGAACTCCTCCGTCCGCTGGCGGAAGACCGATTCGCTGTAACCCTTGCGGCTGTGGCTGAGCACCACTCGCAAGACGTGCGGCCGGCGACGACGCTGGCCGGGCTCGACCACCGTGGCGCCCTTGCCGAAGTCCACCTGGGCCTCGGCACCCGGCTCGCACTCCATCCGACGGAAGGGCAACTCCGTCGTAACCGTCAGCTTCCCCACGAACCGCCGCACACTGTAGTAGCTGCCGTCAAATCTTTCGTCTCCCACCAGGTCCTGATAAATCCGCTGGGCCGTCAGACCCCTATGGAATTTATCCTCGATCACCTCGCGGAATCGCTCGCACTGGCTGATGTGTCCAGGCACATAACCGACCGCATGGACACCCTGGGCCACCGGAGAATTGTCTGGGTAAACCAAACAGGCGGCCCCGATCGGATCAGGACCGCCCGTGCCGTATGGCGCCGCCGCGACGCTCCGGTTGCTTCCCAGCAGAGCCGTACCCTTCGCGACGGCAGACGGCACCTTATCGCCATCTGCCGTTGGCAGTAAAGCGATAAATCCACCGTTCATGGGCGCACGAGCCTGGCC
>CAZTPX010000454.1:0-2438 GCA_964615095.1 uncultured Planctomycetaceae bacterium
CCCTTCTCCCTTTCTCCCCTGCTCCCCTTCTCCCTTTCTCCCCTGCTCCCCTTCTTCGACCCGCCGGCGCACGAGTTCTTCCAACCGATCGACCACCTGCTCCGGCGTGAGCTCGTCGGTGAGCACCTCAACGGCATCCGGCGCGCGGAGCAGGGGACCGATGGGGCGGGTGGCGTCTTCGTGGTCGCGCCGCGCCTGGGCCGCCAGGATCTCTTCGAAGCTGGCCGCCTCCCCGCGCTGCTGCAGATCATATTGCCGCCGCCGGGCACGCTGTTCCGGGCTGGCCACGAGGAAGATCTTGCACTGGGCTTGCGGAAAGACGACCGTGCCCTGGTCGCGGCCTTCGGTCACGATGTTCTGCCCGACGGCCGAATTCCTTTGCAAGAGCACGAGGTGGGCGCGAACCTGCGGATGATCGGCGGCATGGCGGGTGACGGCGGTTACCGCTTGGGTCCGCACGGCGTCGGTCACGTCCACGCCTTGCAAGTAAATCCTCTCGCCGGAAACGCGCAGATCCAACCTCGGGACCAGTTCGGCCAACTGCTCCCGTCGGTTCCAATCGACGCCGGCTTGCAATCCGGCCAGCGCCACCGCCCGATACATGGCCCCCGTATCCAAGTAGCTGTACCCCAGACGCCGGGCCAATGCCCGCGCCACTGTGCTCTTGCCTGCCCCCGCCGGTCCGTCAATGGTAACGATCATGCCGTCTATTGTGCCAGGAAAGGCCGTTTTTGACAACTTCCGGGCGATGGAATCTGGAAAAGTTCTTGGCTGGAGGTCTCGGCGTGCGGGGCGATTCTAGCATATAATGAAGCGCTATGAAACGATTCGTTTTCAAATTCTGGGGTGGTCCCTTGGACGGCACGAGCGTGGCGGGCGAACTGAAGGATCCGGAGGTCCGCCGCTATTACGCCCTCACACATCACGGCCGTGTCGGCCAGCGCTTCCGCACCGCCTCGGAGTACGCCGTCAACGTGCTGGTCGACGAGCAGTTGCAGGAAACTTCGCCGCACAAATTCCAGCAACACGTCTACGAGGTGGTCCAGAGGATCAACAACGGCGACATTATCCTGATACGTGTCGAGTACGTGCAACCGCCGGCGACGTGAATTCAAAGATTTCGAGATGTCTCGCGCGGTTTTTTGGCAAGCTGAGACGAATCGGAAAAAAAATTTTTCGGCAAGTCGGCGTTCCATCTTTCGGCCTCTCAAGCCATCAACTTCATCGATCTCGTCGCGGCCTCGCGCGCATGCTTCACACGACATGCGAACGCCATGAAAGTCTGTGTTGCAAGCTCAGCGTAGAATCTCTCGTCGCTGCGCTGCGAAGGCGCGGCGAGCATGTCGGAGATTCATTGCCGGCGCGCTGCAAAAGGACGACAGATCACAGCGCTTGGGATCGTTGCCAACAACGGCGCAACGCTTCCGCTCTCACGCGCTCGCGCAGTAAGGACCTGCACCGCGCCGGGGTTCCGCCACGGAGCGTGCTCGACTGCGCAACTAATTGACAAACAAGACTTTACGGCAAGTCAACGGGGCCTACCGCACTACCCGCGCGATACCGCGGCGAGCAATCTCGCAAGCCCGCGCAAGCGCTGCTGCGGGCATGCCTTCGCGCCATGATTGATCGGCAAACAAAGCGGCGCGGACAATCCTCGCGACGAGCGCGCGGCGACGCTTCGCGCGCGTGTTGCGCGGTCGCATCAGGGGCGTCTTCTGCATGCACGATCAAGTCGCGCGATGGAGTGAAGAACCGCGCGCCAAACAACCGTTCGCGCGCGGTGAACGTGCTCCTCGACACGAGCGCGATCGAGCGACGGAAGCGGCGTCGCTGAAGTTGAGATCGCAAAAAAAATCGTTGTTCGAGCAAGAATTGAGCTTGAAAAGTTTTCGAGAGCCGATAACATCTAAAGAGTTAGGGCCTTGGAGGCCTTATCGCTTCGAGCAATCTTGTGAAGGAAGAACGCTCGAAGACAATGCAGATGGGAGCGAATCGATCCGCATGGCAAGCCTGCTTCGTGCCGGCAAGTCGGCGGGATGGGACTTCGTTTCCCTTTTCCGGAGTGATCGGTTGCCGGTCACCGGCTACGTGCTGGTTCCGAACTTGCGGCGATCGCTCCAATGGATTTTTTTTGGAGGTTATGCTGTGGCCAAGAAGAAGGCAGCGAAGAAGAAAGTCGCGAAGAAAGTTGCGAAGAAAGCCGTTAAGAAGACCGTGAAGAAGGCGGCCAAGAAGTAGGGCTGTGCGGCAGGAGGTTTGCGGCCCAGTGGGCTTTTGCTCAGCCAAGGCCGTGAAGCCGCTCTCATCGACGCCGGCCCAGCGGGCCTTTTCGCCCGCAAAAGACGGCCCGCGGTGACGCGACTCTCAGACCTCTTCGCGAGACTTTGCCTTGTCACGACGAGAAAGGAGCGCCCGGCACGGCTGACCGGGCGTTTCTA
>CAZTPX010000455.1:0-2438 GCA_964615095.1 uncultured Planctomycetaceae bacterium
AATCGATCCAGCGAAAGGTGCCGGAGGTCTGCTGGGCGCTGAGGGGAAGAGCGAGAACGATGATGATGGCGGCAAAAAAGAGGCGCCTGCAATGATCAACCCGCATGGGTTTAGATATAACAGAGCGGACCAGGTGGGCAGAGCCGTTTTCAGGTCCGGCGGCGGAGCAGTATTCGAGTTGGCGATAAGCCAGGAGCTACCAAACGAGCGGGCCTTGCGGCGTTTCTGTGAACCGATGCGTCCGACTGAGAATCGCATAATAGCCCCATCGCCGCGATGAGGATGCGTCAGGGGTGGTGCTCCCGCAAGTTTGCGGGCGGTCTATGGGCGGACGGCCCGCCGCCGCGCACGGTTCGCTCAGGCGCGAAACTCCGAGGAGGCCTGAGCCAAGAAGAGCGAATTCTGTTAAACTCCCTGCCATGAAAACGAATTCAACTTCCCCGATTCTAAAGACGGCAGGATGGGTTGTCGCCGGTATAGCGGCGTTGATGAGTTCGACCTCTAGGGCGGTCGCGCAGGCCCCGGCTTCGTCAGCCGACGGTTACAAGATCGAGGAAATCCGCCTAGGGCTGATGCACGCGAAAACGGAGTCTACTCCTTTGGTCAGTCGCGATGGGCGCCATGTTGCTTACGTCGCTGTGAAAGTACCGGTGCTCGCACCGGGCCAAGTTGAAATCCTCGGACCGCCGGGGATCGCAAGCGTGTTCATGGATGGCCAAGCGGGGGCGGCTTACTCTGGTTTCGGTGTTGATAATGTAGTCCTCAGCTCAGATGGCAGACATCTTGCCTATGCAGCTACGGATGGCAAGAATTTGTTCGTGGTGCTGGATGCTCGCGCAGGTGCAGGGTTCGACGGGATCGGCAATGGCTTAACCCTGAGCCCCGACGGAGAACATTTAGTCTATGAAGCCGAGAGGAGCGCGAAGTGGTTTGTCGTGGTGGACGGCCAAGAGAGCCAAGTGTGGGACGACGTCGTCAGTGGTGCGGTCTTCAGTTCTGACAGCAAGCACGTAGCTTACGAGGCCAAGGGAGGCGGGAGGTGGTTTGTTGTGGTGGACGGAAAGGTGGGACCAGGGTTCGACCGGATCGGCCAGGGCCTAACCTTCAGCCCCGACGGCAAACACGTTGCCTACTGGGCCCAGACCGGCGAAAAGGTATTCGTTGTGGTCGATGGTGAACCTAGCGGGGCGTATGACAGTAACGGCGGTTTGGTCTTCAGCCCCGACGGCGAACATTTGGCGTATTCGGCTAAGATGGGCAAGAAATGGTCGGTCGTAGTTGACGGCCATGTGGGCTCGGAGTATGCGGCGATGGTTGGACCCTCCCTGGTCTTCAGCCCGGATTCCAAGCACGTGGCATTCGTGGCGGGTGCGGGAAATGGGCCGTTCGTAGTTGTTGACGGGCGTGCTGAGGGCACCGATTACGACGCGGCCGGTGCCGCCCTGACCTTCAGTCCCGATTCGAAACGCGTTGCTTATGCGGCGAGGAAGGGCAAAAAGTGGTTTGTCGTGGTGGAGGAAAAGGCGGGGCCAGGGTTCGACGGGATCGGCCAAAGCCTGACCTTCAGCCCCGACGGCAAACACGTTGCATACCGGGCCCGGACCGGCGACAAGTGGTTCGTCTTGGTCGACGGGGAATCGAGCGGGGCCTACGATAGCATCGGCGATTTGGTTTTTAGCCCCGATGGCAGGCATCTGGCATATTGGGCCCGGAGCGGTCAAAAATTGTCGATGATAGTGGACGGGCAAGCTGGCCCAGCTTACGACGCAGGCAGGAGCCTTCCAGTCTTCAGCCCTGACAGCAGGCACCTTGCATACCTGGCAAAAAGGGGCGGGCTTTGGTCAATGGTTGTGGACGGGCGAGCGGTCGCTGAATACGGCAAGATCCTTAATGAGTTTCCAATCTTCGGCCCCGACGATAGCTTGGAATTTCTTGCGGTGAGGGAGGATCAGGAGTCTCGGGCGGCGTCACACGCGCCTTTCGGGTCGATGATCAGCGGCTCACTCTACCGTGTCAGGTATTTCCTCGCGCCCTGATCTATGCATTCGCCAAGTTTTCGCGATGGCGGGGTTCGACCGGAGTCCAGACGTCTACTTTCGGCCGATGCAGTCGGCTCAAAATATTCTGGCGCTTTTTTTTCGCCTCAGTCGCGACCAGCCTAGCTACCGCAACTTCAAATGTAAATGAGCAGGGAAAGGCGACCACCGTACGCCAAAACGCCGAGGCATTCATCGACGGCTGATTTGTCTCGGGAGGTCTGCTTCTCGAACTTTTCTACAGCCCCAGCTTCGCCCACATCGCGTCGATCTTCGCCTTGGTCGTGCGGTCCATTTCGATCATCGCGGGCCAGGGGCGGTCGAAGCCTTCGGCCTTCCATTTGCGAGTGGCGTCTATTCCCATCTTGCTGCCGTAGTTGGGCAGGCGGCTCGAGTGATCGA
>CAZTPX010000456.1:0-2410 GCA_964615095.1 uncultured Planctomycetaceae bacterium
ATCGCTGGGTGCCATGCTCACGCTTGCGTGAGCCTGTGTTCGCTGGACAGCATGGCCACGCAAGCGTGGCCACGGCACCCAACCTGTCACTCCAGGTTTGACGGTCCACGAGGCCGGGCAAACCGCGCCCCGCATCGCCGCCCACTGGGGTGGCAGTACAACTGCCACCCCAACGATCGGCCACAAAGCAGCAGGCACACTCCGTGTGCCGTTCGCAGGTCGGCACACGGAGCGTGCCTGCTACGATTTGCGAGCGGCACACTCCGTGTGGGCCGCTAAAAACTTGGTGTAATGAGTAGTTGGTTTTTCAGACAGTTTTTGTTCCCCTGGAAGGCGAGAGCCTGCTGGGCGGGGATCGTTAGGCCGAGGTTGTCGCGAATCCATTTTCCTGCCGCAGCAACTGGCACGGCTGCCAACGCCTTCTGTATGGTATCCGACGTTTTCCGCAAAACGGCAGCGCCGATGTTCAGTAGTGATCCGGTCATGCCTCCCTTGCTGTGCGTTCCTTGAATACGCTTGTACTTGCCCAGGAGCGACTCCAAAATCTCACTGGTGCCCAGCACAGGCCTTCCTTTTTTGACGCCCCGCGATTGCTCCCGGACGAACGTCACGATCCCCGCCTGCAGGCGATCGCCGCCCGGCGTGCGCACCAAGGGGAGCAAGCGTCTTTTCAGTTCTTTTGCGGCGCGACGATGATAGCCTGTCCTGCGGACGTAGCTTACCGCGCGCTGGGTGATGGCCAGCAACTCGGCCCAGGCGACCAAGGCGGAGCGATACTCGGCGAGCCATCCCAATTTCTGTTGCAGCCGCTTGCGGTCGATCGTCTGTCCGGGAAGGTCTCGCGGGTCATCGAGATAGGCCAACGCCCGAGTTCCCCAGGCGACCAACGTGTCCAGGTTCATGTAGCGCGCCTTGGTGCGCAAGCTGGGCGGCACCAGGAACGCCAACTCCGTGAGCGTGGTCTGCAACTTCGCGCGGTTGGTGTGGGTGACGAACGATTGCCACATGGCGTCGTCGTGCAGTTCCCGCTTCAGCAGGATCGCCGCCTTGTGCTTGATGTCGAAGACGTGCGGCACACGCCGTGCCTGGGCGGATTGCGCACGGAAGAGCGCCATGCCGCTTTTCAACTCCGCGCCCTCGTCGCTGAGGACCGCCACGGGCGCGACGCCCATCTCCTTCCGCGTCGCTTCCAGTTGCTCCGCCACCGCGGCGGCCGTGGACTGCTTCATGGGAACCAGCCTCAGCAACGACAGATCCTCGTGCTCCAAGGGCGCCTTTTTCCGCCGCCACGCCGAGAGGCGAACACCGACGATCACCAGACACTTGTGCGGCCCAAGCTGCACCGTGTGGTCCATGATCCATACCCAATCCCGGGCGGTCTCTTTCTTCCGCAGCAACTCGAAAAGTCCCAGCCGCATCAGCCACAGGCGACCCGCATTGGCACAAGGCGTCCGCCGCAAGCCCGGAACGTAGGGCGCCAGCTGCTTCAGCACACCCGCCGCGGCACGTTGACTGGTGGCGGCCTTCAATACCAAGTCCGTGAACAGCGCGATCAATTCAGCGCTGAACTGGTGTCCGGCCACCGGCGTCGCGTCCATCGTCGCCGGGGCGGCGGCCGCCGGAGCGGGGCAAGGCTCAAGGTCCTTTTTGTCTCTGCCCGTCCTCCACGAGAGGCTTGGCACGCTGCGCCTGGGCTTTCGCCTTCCACTTGCGGCGACTGGTTTCCAGTTCGACGATGCGGTTCTCCAATCGCCGGATGTGCCGCTTGCGCTCCAGAGCCTTGGTCTTCCACCGGTCCCGGCTCTTTTCGAAGAACGCACGCAGTTTGTAGGCAGGACTCGAATACGCATTATCTTCCTTGACGGCTTCCATGAACAACTCCTTGGTGCTCACAAAAACCGTAGCAGAACAAAAATCACCCTAACGACCAAGACCAGTTTCTTGACATTTTCTGTCTGTTTTTAGCGGCCCACACGGAGTGTGCCTGCTACGGGGCCAAGAAAAACCAAACCCCGCTCGGCGAAGCGGGGTTCCTTTCCAGTTGAGAGTAGCGATGTTGCCAACACAACGAAGCTTGCGAGGAGTTGCCTGCCCGCTCCTCAGTAGAAGTCCTCCGGTGGCGTTTGCACGTTGTGCCCTCCATTTCCGAAGTGATGGAGCAATTCACTAACAACCGTCAACTAAACTATATCCTCGAAGGCGCCGGGGGGTCAAGAAAATTCCCGAAAACACGCGAAAAGTCCCGCGATCAGGGCCGTTTCTGGCGGCCTGAAAAACTCTGCCGATTGCGGAATTTTCCTGGACACTTCCGTTTGGGAAAAATAGGCTGGCGGAAGGGCAGGGGGGCGGCAGCCGGATCGCGGGCATCTTACCCGCTCGTTGCGGCCGGGACGGCCGCGTTCCAATTTCA
>CAZTPX010000457.1:0-2408 GCA_964615095.1 uncultured Planctomycetaceae bacterium
TATATTCCGACGTGGCCACGTTCTCAGTCTCGACCCTGGCGGTCGGCGACCACGGGATCACCGCCGTGTACAGCGGCGACAACAACTTCGACGGCAGTTCGTCGAGCGCCCTTGCGCTTTCGGTCACGCCGTCAAGCTCGGAGCCGGTGATTACGCTCAGTGGTTTCCCTTCATCTTCGATCGATGAGGGCCAGAGTTATTCGCTGACCCTATCGGCGGCTGCCACTCCGTCCGACCCGATTACGCAATGGGTGATCGACTGGGGCGACGGCGGCAGCACCACACTTGTCGAACCGTCTAATCCGACGACCACCACCTATCCGTATTCCGCGCCAGGCAACTACGTCATCCAGGCCGTGGCCACCGATAATCTTGGCAACCAATACACCGCCGTAGTTGACGCCGATTGTGGCGGCGGGCTGGATACGAGCTTCGGCGGCGGACCCGTAACGGGCGACTCCGGCGCGCTGGTGAGTGTGGCCGTGCAGCCCGACGGTTCGATCGTGGCCGCTGGCAGTGACGACTCGCTGGTCCGCTATGACAGTTCCGGCAACCCGGACGGCACCTCCTTCGATTCGAGCATCGACGGCATCGACGCCGTTGCCGTGCAACCGTTGGGGGCCAGCTTCGGCATCATCGTGGCCGGTTCGGGGTTCAGCGCGGCCCGCTATAACACGGACGGATCGCTGGACGCCACCTTTGGCAGCGATGGCATTGCCATTGCCCCTCTCCCATCATCGGAGGCCAGCCAGACAGAGGCCGGCCAGGTACTCGTGCAGCCGGACGGCCGGATCGTGTTGGTGGGCTGGATGCCCGACGGCGGCAGCGGCGACGATCTGACGATTGCCCGCTTTACAGCCAACGGCATACCCGATACCAGCTTTGGTCCCGGCGGCGACAGTTACGTCACTTACGATTTCGCCACGCCTCCGGCCTCCTTCGACGCGGCCCTGCAAACCGGCAATCGCGTCGTGGTGGCCGTGGATTGCGGCGACGGCACGACCGAACTCCTGCGTTTCACCGGCGATGGCCTGTTGGATGATTCCTCGAACGATGCCGGCACGCCCTTCGGACCATCGGGCACGGGCGTGGTGACGGTGGGCAGCGTAATGGGTTCTCCCGTGATCGCCGTGGGGCAGGACAATTCGATTTTCCTGGCCGGCGACGTGGGAACTCGCAACTTCGCCCTATTAAAGTATCTGCCCGACGGCGAGGGGCTCGACTATACGTTCAACTCGACCGGCATCGCCCAAGGTTCCTTCAGCGAAGCGGCCGCCGTGGCGGTCGAACCCAGCGGGCGGATCATCGTGGCGGGCGTCGTCGCTTCGTCGACCGACCAATGGGCGATCGCCAGTTTCCAAGCGAACGGCGCACTCGATACCAACTTCGGGGCAGACAGCATGATCGACGGCCAGGTGGCGGGCGACGTTGCGGCCATGGCGCTGCAGCCGGACGGCCAGATCGTCGTGGTCGGCGACTCCATCGACCCCACCTCGCAGGACCAGCTTGCCACCATCGCCCGCTACGATTCGGGCTTGGCGGTGCAGGTCAACGAGGTCGAGCCGACGAGCCTCTCGGCCACGATCACCTCGCCGAGCTACTCCACCGGCGACGGAACCACCTTGACCATTTCCTATGCGGATCCGAATTCTCAGGCGAGCCGCACCGTGACAATCGATTGGGGGGACGGGACGGCTGGCTGGCCCGACACGCTAACCGAGCCTCTCGCTCCGGGGGTGCCTTGGAACGTGCCCGCCCAGCAGTATGCGGCCAGCGGGCAGTATATAATAACGGTATCGATCGCGGACGCCGGGGGCGGCCCGGCCGACATGCAAATCCCCGTGACCTATACCGATCTTGCCCCCACGCAACTGGCCTTGACCATGCCCGCCCAAGTGGTGCTGAACGATAACGCCGAGTTGACTGGCATCTTCGTGGACAACGACGCATCGCAGGAGCATACCGTGACCATCGACTGGGGCGACGATTCCCCTGACACGACGCTGAATTTGAACGCAGGCGTTTCAGGCGTTTTGACCTTTAGCACCGCCCATCCCTATTCGGGCGACGGTAGTTATGTTGTCACAGTGACGGTGGCCAATTCGCTAGGCAGCACCCAGCAGACGGCGACGGTCGACGTGCTCGACACGGCGGCCACGACGAACCTCGTCATGGACAGCTTTACGGTCGATGCCAGCGGCAACCTGAGCGTCGCGTACAACGTGACCGGCGCGGCGGCCGCGCCCTTTACGATCGGTGTTTATAGTTCCGTGGACGGCGTACAGTTGGGCGACATGGTGCAGTCGGTGGACGTTTCCGATCCCGTGCTCTTGACGGTTGGCTCGCACACGGCGACTTTCGCGGTCCAGTCCGGCGCGCTTACCGGCGGCGGGTATTACGTGGCCGAT
>CAZTPX010000458.1:0-2407 GCA_964615095.1 uncultured Planctomycetaceae bacterium
CCATCCCTATTACCGTGACAGTAACGACGACGCCCTTGTCGTCCAGTTCTCCTACACAGGTCATTCACGATGCCCGATTCCATAACCGCCCCAGAGCCGGCTCCCGCTACGCCAGCCACTCCGTCCGTCGATCTCTTCTTCGATCAAGTTCGCGATGCCGTACGCCGCCACGAGGCCCACCTCGCTCCGCCGTATTCCTACAGCCTCAGCAACACTGCCGGCTTTACCGGCCTACCTGTGCGTCTGCTTCGCAGGCTGTGTCGCGCCGGTATGATCCAGGCAGTCAAGCACACCGGCTGGTGGCTCCTGCATCGCGACGAGTTCATGCGATTGCTTGACCCTGCCTCGACCATGCAATGGCGGACCAATCAGGACAGGCAGCAGATCTTTCTCGACTACTTGCAGCGTTTGGCAGCCTTGCTTCATCCAGTCGAGGCGGATTGCATAATTCAAGTGCTCCTGAAAGACCTCCGCAGGGCAGTGCAAGCCCGCCGCGACGGTTACGGCTACGACGACGCCGAAGGTCATGCGTGGCATCGCGCTGAATGGCGAGTGCGTTACGGTGTCGTTCACCCGGCGCAGGTGGACGAGGCCCTGGAACTTCTCGCAACGATCGTTCGGCTCGGCATGCCGGTCTTCGAGCGGATAGGCTGGGACCAGGATGAGGCCGCCGCTTTGGTCGCTGAACTCCGAGACCAAACCGGCATCGAGGTCTGGCTATGAGCGCGGGGGGACCCGTGCGCCCAAAACCCGGCAGCCTTAGCGCCGCAGGAGGATCAATGCCCCAGTGATAACGGCGAGAACTGAAAGTATCGTTCCGCTGTGGGCGACCGCGATGCCCAGTAATGGGAGGACCCCAGTGAGAATCAGCCAGATTCCTAGCAGCGTAAATCCCCAGTTCGGACGATTTTGCCAGAACCATTTCATGGTTACAATGCTCCGTGCGGGTTGACAGTCAGCGCGGCGGCAGCGTGCGCCGGGCGTTAAGCAGACTCAGTATGGCTACGAACAGGGCCGCGCCAATGATTGACCAGATCACCGGGAAGGAATGACCGCCGATCACCAACGTGAACAGTTCGGGCAGGGCCAACAGCCGCGCAAGCCAGGTGCCCACCAGGGCGCCGATAAAGCCGAGCACGATCGAGACCACGCAGCCGCCGTGTGAGTAGCCAACGATCGACTGAGCCAGCCCCCCGCAGATCCCGGCCACCACCAAGAGCACAATGAGATCGAGGATGGTCATCAGTTAGCTCCGGTGGTTTTAAGCGTTTGATCCGGCAGAAACGGAAAATCGGCCCCATCGCGGGCCTCCCTCCGGCGATGGACGAAGCGAAGCACTGACTCTCCACTTACTAGAATACTACGGAATGGCCGGGGAAGAGGAAACCCCACGGCCAACACGCTGCTCAACCAACTCCGCCACGGCGCAGCCATGCTCCGTCGCGGTTACGCGCCCAGGACATGCCACGAGTTCGCGATGCGCCGCATGACCTGGCGTGTCCGCTTTGACCTCATAGACGATTCGACCCTCGGCGAGGCCATGTGGCTCCTGGCGGCCATCATCCCGCAGGGCATCGACCTGCTGTGGCCGGTCGACTGGCGGGCCACCGACTCTGTGCTGATTTCGATGATCACCCCACAAACCGGCTTTGACCTTGCCGTCTGACAGGCCCTTGACTAGCCATCTCCTATGGTCGTTTGGGCCGTCATGTCCATGAGGACCTCTGCCCGCCGTTGCACGTTGATCTTAGCCTGGCCCTTTCGTAGGTCCTTGTCGTCGCCCTTTCTGGCTGGCCGCTGCAACTTGGTCTCTGCCGGCGTTCTTACCACAACCTTGATTGGCAGGTCAAACCGCCGGATTCGGTGGGCACTGTTTCGATGCCCCGCCCTTATGGCCCCGTCAGGCTACGGTTCCTGCCAGTCCTTCTGGCATGGGTGCCCATGCGGTTGACTGCAAGCATGCTGTCACCCGCCCTCTCACAAGGGCTTTCAACGTCGAGGCGTCGGGCCGACGGTCAAGATCGGGCCGGAGTCGGCCGTGAAGGACCGAAAAATGCAGCCAGCGCGGCTTCCAAGCCGCGAGAACACGCCCAACCACGGTCTTCAGCGACGATTCCAGTCACCTTCTCCGCATCCAGCCCCAGCAAACGGCCCAAACCATGCCCCAAGCGCCCGTAGGTGAAGCCGGCTCTGGCGCAGCCGTTGCCGGCGCGGGAGGCTGGGGCGCGGCGGTATACGGCGATGGCCACTTGGGAAGGCACTTGGAATGCGGTTGCTTCTTTTTGCTGGGGGGGGTGTATGGAAACGCAACACTTCCTGCGGTCAGTCCCGAGACGAGGTGAATCAGTTCACACGCGCAAACATAAACCCGACAGCCATTTCGGATGCCTCCGCTGGGTTCCACGCT
>CAZTPX010000459.1:0-2406 GCA_964615095.1 uncultured Planctomycetaceae bacterium
TCAACCAGTCCTCGAACGCAATCGGAAAGGATGTTTTGTGACGCCAAGTACAAGCGACTGTCCAGCGGTCGCTTCCGCTGGTGGCCGACCAGCGGTACGGCAGCGGCCAAGACGTTGGCGGCCCATCAGTTGCAGGTGCTTCTCTCGGCGGGCAATCCCGAAGCCACGCAGGCGGCGCCGGCGTGGCGGCCGGTGGGCCCGGACCGTGGATGCCGGCCACCAAGTCAGCCTTCGATCGATGCCCCAGGCGCTTGAGCGCAGAGAACTGATCTTCCCGTTTTTCCCCCGTCTGGGTATCGTGCTTCCACATGTTGGCAGAGCACTGCTGAGGGAAACCGCCGCGGCTGGCGGCTGCGGACGGTGTCGGGATTTCGTCTGGCGCCGCGGCACGCTATCATGGTCCAAACAAGCGCGACCATCATCGAGCTGGACATGGGCAAGCTGGAAGACGCTCTGCGGCGTGCCGAGGAGAAACTCGACGAAAAAGACTACGCCCTGCTCAAGACGCTGGCCGAGTCCTATGCCTACCTGTCTGGTCTGGTAGGCGACAAGACGACGACCATCGCTCGACTGCGGAAGTTGCTCTTCGGCTCGAAGACCGAGAGAACGGCGACCGTGGTCGGCCGCCCGCAACAGAGCAGCCAGACGCAATCGCAGGACCTGGCATCGCCCGGCGAGGTCGCTTCGCCGCCGTCGCCCCAGCAATCCACGGCGCAAGCGGCCACGGGAGCCGTGGCGGGTGGCCAGGACGACGTTGCCGGGGCCAACTCCGCTCGCAACCACGGCCGCAATGGCGCCCAAGCCTACAGTGGCGCCGAGCAGATCGAGATCCCGCACCCGTCGCTCAAGCCGGGCGATCCTTGTCCGACCTGCGCGACGGGCACCGTCTACGAGACGGGCCGGCCGGGCGTGGTGCTGCGTCTAGTGGGTCAGCCTCCCGTGGGAGCCAAGGTCTATTCTTTGCAGAAGCTGCGCTGCAATCTCTGCGGCGATCTGTTCACCGCCCCGTTGCCAGATGGCGTGGGGAAGGAGAAACGCGACGCGACGGTCGGCAGCATGATTGCCCTGCTGCGATACGGGACGGGAATGCCTCTGAACCGTGCAGGGACGCTGCAAGCCAACCTGGGGATTCCCCTGCCGTCCTCGACCCAGTGGGATATCGTGGCGGACCAAGCCCAGCGTGCCGAGCCAGTATTTGAAGAACTGGCTCGGCAGGCAGGTCAAGGCGAAGTGCTCTACAACGACGACACGACTGTCAGGATCCTGGAGGTGATGGGCGAACGATCCCGGCAGGCGGCCTTGGCCGACGAGACCACAACGGGCACCACGCGAGCACCATCGACAGAGGGTCGGCCGGGGTCGGCGGTGCAAGATTCGGGCGACGACTCGGCGAAGAAGTCCAAGACGCAGCGTACGGGCACGTTCACCTCGGGCATCGTCTCCACGCGGGAAGGGCGGCGGATCGCGATCTTCCTCAGCGGACGCCAACATGCCGGAGAGAATCTTGCCGACGTGTTGCGGCGGCGTGCGGCGGAACTGCCCGCCCCGATCCAGATGTGTGATGCCTTGTCGCGCAACATCCCGGGAGAACTGAAGACGCTTCTGGCCAATTGCCTGGCGCATGGCCGGCGGCAGTTCGTCGATGTGGCGGAGCAGTTCCCCGAGGAGTGCCGCCACGTGTTGGAGTCGCTGGCCGTGGTCTATCGCAACGACGCGATCGCCAAACAGCGGAATCTCTCGTCCCCGGAGCGGCTGCTCTGGCATCAAGCCGAGAGCGGCCCGGTCATGGAGGACCTCCATGCCTGGCTTGCTCGACAACTCGACGAGCATCGCGTGGAGCCGAACTCGACCCTGGGCAAGGCCATGGCGTACCTGCTGCGGCACTGGACGAAGCTCACGCTCTTCCTCCGTGTGCCCGGGGCGCCTTTGGACAACAATCTCTGCGAGCGGGCGTTGAAGAAGGCGATCCGTCATCGGCGGAATTCCCTGTTCTACAAGACGCACCACGGGGCCCACGTGGGCGACGTGTTCATGAGTCTGATCCACACCTGCGAACTGTGCGGGTCCAATCCGTTCGACTACCTCACCGAACTGGAACGCCATGCGGACCGCGTGGGCAGAAAGCCGCAGCACTGGCTGCCGTGGAATTACCGAGAAACGCTGGAAAGGATGAAAGATGCCCAAACGCCGAGTGAAGAAGGTTGTCAAGACGAGCGATGTTGCCCCCAGGCTACGCAAGGCGCTTTTGAAGCAGACGAAAGCGGTGCTGGTTGAGATCCTCGTGGAATTGGCGAAAGAGGATCGCAAACTTCTCCGCCGCTTGGCCGAGCGGATCGACCTGGAGGCGCCGCCCCAAGAACTTGCCGCGGCAACGCGCCAAGCGATCGCCGATGCAACCGACTTCGA
>CAZTPX010000460.1:0-2385 GCA_964615095.1 uncultured Planctomycetaceae bacterium
TCTACCGCGCCGTGACATCCCGCACCACAAGGGGCCATGAGGCAGCACCCCATCGCCCAACCCCGCCTCAGCGGCAACCTTCGTGCGGCGGGCAAGCGGGCTCGGAACGCGCGCGTGCAGGGGCACCACTCAGGGCCCCATTCTGGTAGGGCCGCTGGTGGCGCGGTATACTGACGGCATGGACACGCCCGAGAAACGCCGATGGTATCGCCCCACGCCCGGGTGGCTGGTCTGCGGCTCGTTGGCGGTGACGGGCTTGCTGTTCCTGTCGGAGAGGTGGCGGTGGTTCCCGTTCAACGAGCGGAAGGGCTGGACGGTGCTTGCGGCGGTGGCTGGTGTGGGCGTGGTGCTGATGGCGATGCTGCTGTGGTGGTTTGTGGCTCTGGTCTTTCGATCGCGATTCCAGTTCAGCGTCCGGATGTTGCTGATGCTGGTGGTAGCCGTCGCTTTGCCATTCAGTTGGCTGGCGACAGAAGTGAACAAGGCGAAAAAACAAGAGGCCGCAGCCAAAGGTATAGCGAAAGTAGCAGCAGTAGACCCGTTTTTCATTATCGTATACGATTGGCAGGTCACCGCGAATGATTATCCTATGTTAGGCAGCCCCAGACCACGGGCACCAGAGTGCCTCCGGAATCTGCTGGGAGACGATTTCTTTGCAGACGTGTTTGTTGTAGACTTTGGGCATGAACACCTCGACGTTCCGTGGGGGCCAATCAAGTGCTTGGGACAACTGCGCTACCTGAACCTCGGCTGGACGAGCACAAACGACACTGACCTTGAACAGCTAACAGAACTGAAACAGCTTCAATGGTTGTCACTTGACCTTACGGGGGTCACCGATGCAGGCTTGGCGCACCTCGGTCGGTTGACCCAACTCCAAGAGCTACGGCTTGACTTGACCAGGGTCACCGACGAGGGCGTGGAGAAGCTCCAGCAAACGTTGCCCAACTGCAAGATCAAACGCTGAAATGAGCACACACGTCCACCTCCGCCTCGCGCCCGACCTCTGCGTCTTCTCGCTCCTTCGCCATCGCCCTGCTCTGGCTCTCCGATCGGCTCGGCTAATCGATTGGTAGGGGCTGCGGCAGGGCAGAACGCCGGCGTGCCTCGCGGGCGGTTTGTTTACAATTGTTAACAGCCGTCAGGAGCTGGCCCCAGGCACTCGCCGCACCGATTTTGCCGGGGCCCCAGATTAGCATACCGCTCGGGCAGTTTGTCAGCGCGCTCTACGGCCGGGACAGGTCACTGGCGGGCCATGGCGCGGGCTGATCCCGGACAAAATGTCCGGGTATCGACGGGCAGGAGGAGGCCGATTGGTGGCCCTGGCAGTGCACAAATCCGGTCGGCTGGCGGCCGAAAAGCCCGTTGCAGGCCAGGATCGAAGGCTGATAGACGACCTTGCGGCAGAATAAAAGGCCACCGGACCGGCCCGCAACCAGGGCGCGGCGTCAGTTTGGCAACTACACCGAAGGTCTGCAGCGCACGGTCCAGTGGCCCCTGTTCTGCCCGCCGCTTGTTGTCCTATGGCTTCAGCGTCAAGTAACAAATAGGGCTATGTGAATAATCGGATCAAGACTGCAATACTCTTTAGTTCCATTTGTGCGAAAACTGAATCTTGGCGATCGCCAGGGCACTCGGGTCTTGGGGTTCACTTGCAGTCTGCCCACGTCTTGCCGCTCTTGACCTCGACCTTCAAGGGAACGCTGAAGCCGTCCGGCAAGGTTTCCATGGTAGCCGTGACGATCCGGCGGGTCTCCTCGACCAGCGACGTGGGCACGGAAAGCAAAACGCTGTCATGCACGGGCAGCAGCATCTGCACGCCATCGGGCAGATCGTTGTGCAGGCGGATCAACGCCATCTTCATCAAGTCCGCGGCCGTGCCCTGGATGATGGTGTTAACGGCATAGCGGCGAGCTTCTGCGGCATCAGCAGGCGACGCCGAATAGATGTTCGGCAGGTAGCGACGACGGCCATAGAGCGTGCGGACCTCACCTGTGTTCGCGGCCTGTTGGTGGACGGCGGCGATCCAGGCAGTGACGCCGGGATAAGCTGCGGTGTGTGCGGCCAGGAGGGCTTCAGCTTGAGCCAGGGGGACAGCAAGCTCATCGGCGAGGCCGTAGGCAGTTTGCCCGTAGACGATGCCGAAGTTCAAGGTCTTGCCCAGTTGGCGCTGCTGGTCGTCCACGTCGGCTTCGGCGATACCCAGCACTTGGCTGGTGGTGCGGACGTGCAGGTCGATGTCGTGCTGGAAGGCGTGGAGCAGGGCGGGGTCTTGGGAGAAGTGGGCCAGCACCCGGAGTTCCATCTGCGAGTAGTCGGCTTCCATCAGCACGCAGCCAGGCGCAGCTTCGATGGCCCTGCGGACGCGACGATCGAGGGCCTGCA
>CAZTPX010000461.1:0-2381 GCA_964615095.1 uncultured Planctomycetaceae bacterium
GGGAACAGAGAAGGACAAATCCCAGCCGCTAAACTGAGTCCTCCTCATCGGCTCCTCCGCAACCCGCCACGGCACCAGCGGCTGCCGGCAGCGAAGGGTGGCGAGAGGGAAAGGCGGGGTGGCGTTTGGAGAATGCTTGCTCGATGATCTTGTCGACGATCCAGCTCATATCTCTTGCTCGGTTTCGAGATCGTCGTATTCGAGAATCGTTAGCCGTAGCGAGAATGTCGAGCACAATTGTTTGAAACATTCGGCTCCGATGCCCGCAGCCAACGAATGCCGAAGTGCCTGGCAGCATCGCTCGATAAGCTGACGGTGTCCAGTCTCGAACGCGTCACCGCTGTCAGTTGCGGTAGGCAGGTCGAAGTAGTCAGCTTCAAGACGCGAAATCGTCACGACGCCAATCTCACCCTGAAACAACTTTGGCCCGGCCAACACGATACGAACTGTGCCGCAGTCAGGGCGAATCTGCACACGAAGTCGATCTGGACGGCGATGTCGGTGTGGGTATTCCGCCAGATAGCCATAGGCCGCCTCGCAGATACGCGGACCCGCCTTGGCGATTTCGTCGGCAATGATGGGCCAGTCCGATGATTCAATCGTGAGCGTAAATGGCTTGAACATGTGATGATAAAGGCAGTCTGACGTACTGCGACACCGCCCGTGCGACCGCGACAAGTGTCGATCCGCCCTATTCTACGCCACCACGCCCGCCTGCACAGCCCAGGGCATTCCCGATGGTGGTTAGCAAGGCGGCGTTGGAGGTGGACAAATCTCGGCAAACTCAACCAGGACCTCGGTCTGACTGAAATGGAAGGTGACCACGATCGCCGTAGACGCCGGAAAAATGTTCCCAAGGCCATACATTTCCGGGTTCAGGACTACCGTGTTGATTTGCGGAATGCTCTCAGGGTCCGTTGGACCACTGCCGACGAGCCTGTCGCCGATCAGCGAATGAATGGCTGCAAGCAACGTGTGCCACAGGCGGACCGGTGGATGGTCTCGCTCCACCCATTCCCCGCCTTCATCGTGAGAAACCACGATCCGATCAGTTTCTGCACGAAAACGCACGCGTGCCAAATGTGCATGCATCGATTCCTTGAGAACAAGACGCAGGTAACGACCAACGCAGGCGATTTCGTCTGGGTCAATGTCGTGCATCTTGGCGTCCTTTTCGATCCCGGTGGTCAGCGGAACGCATGCTCTCCGCCGCCCCTTCCACGGCACCCAGCGTCCAGCCACTCCAATTATCCGCTGCGAACGCGGGCTGCACA
Organism: uncultured Planctomycetaceae bacterium; assembly: GCA_964615095.1. Lineage (GTDB taxonomy): Bacteria > Planctomycetota > Planctomycetia > Pirellulales > Thermoguttaceae > JANXQG01. The sequence continues at coordinate 1,275 of CAZTPX010000461.1, forward strand.
AGCGGGCGGCTGCGTAGCAGCTTCGATCAACTTTGTTGGAACTTCTGCGACAGAGCCTCATACGGAATAGGCAATTCCAAGTTCCTACTGACGACTGACCACCGGCGGACCACCTCTTGTGCGACCTGCTCGTCCGTGGCTTGCGGGTGCTGTCGCGAGTAGGGGATGGCAAATCCCAAGCTATTTCCAACCTGTAGGCTAAGGTCTTTGCGACCGACGATCTCCGACCAGATTTCGTGGTACAAATAAAGGACTCTGTCCAGTTCTTCGGCAGTCGCTGCAAACATGAGCGGCTTTGGATGGAAGTAAATATGACCGATGCGGTCTGCCAGATAGGTGATGATTTCGTCCGCGGTTTTCATGGTGGCGATACACGCCGGGGTTGCCGAAGCCAATAGTCAGGACTGTCTGCCGCCGTCTTCTCCGACGCCAGCCAAGCCCGACCTGTCGATTTTACCAGCGGTGGGACGCGTGGAATAGCGGCGGGGACGACTGCGTGGCAACCAGCGTGCCCAGCCCGTCATCGCCCCTCTTGCTATACATCGTAGCCCTCGTCTTTTTCAATTAGCTGGCACGGGATCATTTCGCTCAACAACTTGCAAAGGTCGCGGAACCAAATCAGCAGCCCATCATCGAATCGCGACGCCAGGACTGCCCACTCTGCAGGCATATCCTTGGCCCTCACACGCAACACAACGCAGCCTAGACCTTTCGCGGGTCGCTGGAAGTAAAGCTCAATGCCCTCGATGGCGGCAACCATCCAAGCAACCTCGTCAACGCCAGCTCGAAGACCGCAAATTCCGTTGCTCGTGCTTTTCCATACAACGACTGCCGAATTCGAGATTAGGTCGCGGTATCGCTCACGCACTTCGGGCGGCGTTAGAGCACAACTGCCCGTCGGATCGATGAAGTTGAGCCTCACCGAAACCGGAAGCGGCGTAATTGCTTGCCAAATTAACGCATTACCGTCAAGCATCTTGTATGGTCCAACCGAGCCCTCACCGCAGCCTCCCGCTTTCAAGAAGAACTTCCCGCTATTCTACCCGCGGCCGCGAGGTCGAGCCAGCGGGTGGCGGGTTCTGCGTGTGCCGGAACACCTGATCGCCG
>CAZTPX010000462.1:0-2379 GCA_964615095.1 uncultured Planctomycetaceae bacterium
CTCGGCGTAGCGGGCCGGGTGGCAATACGGCTGGAGGAGACGGCGATCCACGTCGCCAGGATGGGATTTCTTGATGGTTGCCGGCCATGACGGCCGGGAGCGTCAGGAAGAGTTATTGACCTCCGGCGGGGCCAGGAAGGGGGCACGCATCGCCTCCTTGACTGCCTCGGGCAGGTTCCACGGCAGGAAGTCCGCGGCGTTCTGCGGGGCTTTGCCGCCCGCCGCAGCACAGGCTTCCAAGTAGGCGGTCAACCATTGCCGCGGGTTGATCCCATGGAGCCTCAGCGTGGCAAACAACGAGAAGAGCATCGCCGCCAACTTTCCGCTCCACAGGGCCCCCGAGCCATAGTAGTTCTTCCGCCCGACCACCGGGCCACGCTGCGTGCGTTCGGTGCGATTGTTGTCCATGGGCACATCCGGGTGCGCAACGAAGAGCGTCAGTCCTTTCCAGTGTTCGCTCAGGCTCTCCAAGGTCTTGCGGCAGGCAGGATGCAGATTCTTTGGTTCCCGTTGTTGGTCGCGCTTGGCCGCCATGGCGGCCACCGCCGCCCGCAACCTGCGGTCGTGTGCGGCAAACGCGGCCGGGTCCTGACGGCAGAGAATTCGTTGTCGGTTGAGATGATACAACGCGCGGATTTCCAGCAGCCACTCCAGGGACCATCCGGCCAACTTCGGCCAGTTCTTACCGACGCCGATAAAGTCCCGCCGCACATGCGCCCAACAAAAGGCCAGCCGGATGGTGCCCTCCTTCACGAGCTCCATCGCCTTATAGCCGGCGTAACGGTCCACCAACAGGATGCCCCCTTCCACACCTTGAAAATGGCCGTCGGGAACGCGGTGTGACCGCGACGGGTCCAACTCAAAGGCGATGGCCATGGCCGATTGGAAGGCCCACAAATACCAGCGATGACCGATCTTCTGCTCGATCTGGACGAAGACCATCCAGCGCGTTTCGTCGGCGCTCCAAAGGACTCCCCGGCGGCTCTGGGCGAGGATGCCGGTATAAATCGGCTCCAGCAGCGGGAGGAAACGTTTCAGGCCCTCGGTCAGCGTTCCTGCCGGCAGGTCTACGCCGTACGTCCGCAGGTCTTCCAGCAGGCGGTGCGTTGGCCGATAGAAAAGAAACTTGTCCAACAAGACCATCACCCACACGGAAATGCCCACGATCCCCTTGGCAAACAACCGCGGTGCTGCGGGCGCAGTGATGATTCCCGGCACGCCGGGGCAAGAACATGTTCTTCGATAACGCTTCCGGCGGATCACGCGACGGTGGGCGCGGACATGAATTTCAATCGTCTCGCTGTCTTCCGTGCCAGGGAACTCGGCGTACGGCTGGCGACACCGCGGACAACAACGCGCGTCGGTGGGGAGGTCCAGGAGCGTGACCACGGCCGGCAAATGGGAGTGGTCCCGCCGACCGTGCCCCGTGTAGCCGGGTTGCTGGCCACGTCGCCGGCCGGTGGAGGCCTTCTCCAGACCCTGGGGAAGCTGCCCCGCTTTGCCTTTCTCCGTTTTGCGGCCGAACAACTGCTGACGCAACCTGCGCACGTCCGCTTTCAGGCGATCAATCTCTTGATCCCGCTGCGCAATGCGCTCCAGGGCTTGCTGATGCATAGCCCGCCAGTACTGGGCGTCGCAGAAGTGTTTATGGCTCTGGGCCTTCCAATACTCCACTTCCTCCCGAACCTGCCGCACTTCATTCCGCAACGCCTCCACTTCGGCCCGCAGGGAGAAAACCCAAGAAGGGTCGCCGCAGAGAGCCGGCGAAACCTGGGTTGGCGGCGGCAGGCCGGCGTCCGAGACGGGCGGCTCGGAGCAATCCCCATCGCATCGCGCCGGCACTTGGCAAGTCGTGTCCTTAGGGACCGAAGAAACTGCCTCTAGCAGCGTTACTCCGTCGGCAACCATGCCGGGAATGCTACCCACCTCGTCCTTGACGAGGCAATATCAGTTCTCCCCTCCGTAGAAGGGAATGACCCCGGACGGGAGAACCGAATGTTTACTCTCTCAAGGCCTGAAGGATTGAGGACGCGTTGGTGGCAAATCAGGTCGAGTTTGCCCTGAGACTGGGTGCTGCCACCGACTACCAGCGGTCGGATTGGGCGGGCTGTAACGGTTCGAGCGGTTCCAGCACCGGCGAGCCGCACCACATATATTATTGTCTCGCGCTGATCGTGTAGCTCTTGTACCCCTCGGATTGCGCGATTTGTACGTCGAAACGGATCGCGCCGCCCACCAGTACATGGGGGACTCGAGCGCCTTCGACGATCACCTGGCAATGCGAGGAATCAAAGCCCTCCGGCAGGGCCAGTTTAACCGTTCCGCCTGAGCGCCCAACGATCCGGCCGGCAAGTCTGCCAATGGCCTCCCGGCTGGCGC
>CAZTPX010000463.1:0-2377 GCA_964615095.1 uncultured Planctomycetaceae bacterium
TGTCCGAAGCCCGTAGCGATGACACCAACGGATAGGACGACTAGTACCACGGAAATAACCGCAAAGAGACTCTTCATAATTCACCTCCGGTTCTAGTTAGATGATTATGGCATTCAACAAACGCCATCCTCGACGCCACCCGTACGACCGAGATCAGCGTCGATCTGCCCCTATTCTACTCCAGCTCGCCCGCCTGCACAGCCCTGGGGCATTGCCGATGGTGGTTAGCGGGAGGGCGGTAGTGGCAGCCGCTTGTCTCTACTGCTTCGGGTTCGATGGATTGGCATTCTGCGAATTTGTGGCTGGAGGATTGGCTTGGGATTCCTGACCCGGGAAGAGGCCCTTCTTCTGGGCGGCAATGAACTCGCCAAGGAGCAAGTGATTCTCTTGTGGCATAGCCTTTTGCCAGCGGTCGAAGTAAAGCGTCACGAACGTTTCGGGAATCAGACGAATGGTCTCTGTGCCATCGGACATTCTCTCGCCTGGCTCCTTTCGATTGCGAACTGTGATTTCGTGGACACTCCAGTGGCACGATCGAGGTCGCCATATCTCACGCTTTTCAATCGCCGCAGGGGCCCAATGACCGTCGCGGCGGACCTCGGCCTTCCACTCGCTCGTCCCATCTTCGGGATTCAGGGCGAGGAGGTATACGTGGTCGTACTCCAGAGTCCAAGCGGGATGCGTGTTCGCCACGCGAAGAACAGTGGGGCTGGTATTATCCTCCTTCCGTTGCCGATATGATCCCGTGTAGAAGAGTATCTCGTCGCCAGGTTGGACTTTACCTTTCAGTGTCTGGCCGACCGTGATGGTTGCCAAGTAGAAAAAGTCGGTTGGCTCCTTATCGCCCTTCGTCGAGGCGACGGATGGGGCAAACCTGTATCGCTCGACGGCCGTAACTCGCCCGACGAGCACCAGGGCTGATTTCTTAAAATCGTCCTTGGCATGCTTGGGAAAGCATTCACCCGGGTAATATGCGAAAGCCTGATGCTCCGCACGAACCAAGAGAACAGTCCCAATCGCTATCACCGCGAACCGACATACGGATCTCAAGATACCTCCTCCTTGGCGGCCGTGCACCGCGATCGCGGGGGGCAACCGGGTCGCCCGCCGTCGCCCCTACCAAGGCAACCAGCGTCCAGCCACCCCAATTATCCATCGCGAGGGCGGGCTGCACAAGCGGGCGGCGTGCATGCCGTGCTAGGTACTCGCATGGGCATCCACAAGTTCGGGCAGCAGTGTGGAAGGCGAGAACAGTTCGATTCCGATTACGGCACCGTCCTTCCCCACGTCGAGAATTACGCGGCCACAATCAACCGAGTACGCCACCGAACCCGCACCGCGTTTGTCGAGGTACACGTAGCCCATATCCACCGAAGCGTCGTACGTCGATTGCAGATGGGATGGAACATCGCGTCCGGCATTCGCGAACACGACTTTCGCGAGTTCATACGGGCAGATTGCTTGCACATCGGAATCGAACGCGATGCCGCGAAGAACGGCGTTGGCGGCGAACAGCAGTCGGCAGTTAGGGATACGTTCCACCGCATCGGCTTGCAGGATTGCGGCACGCGACGGAAGCCAGATCGTCAGGGCGTCGGTGCCGCATTGTAGAGTGACGTGCATTGTTGGAATACCCTGTAGGTTGGGCTCGCCGCCGTCTTCTCCGACGCCAGCCAAGCCCGACCTGTCGATTTTACCAGCGACGGGCTGCGTGGAACAGCGAAGGGGCGAATTGTGCGTACGGCCAGCAGATGCTGAGCAGTTACCCAGACATATACGGCCAGTCGCCTTTACCGGCGGCAAACATACGGAAGTCATCTGCGATCCTATCGAGGAAATGTTGGAAGGAACTAGCAATTTCCTTGATCGCACCAGTTTCATGCGACCATTTCCAGACCGGGCCGTCAGAATCAACCGGCGTAAGAAACGCATTGCCGCCTCCATCCGTTGCAATGGGCATTACGCGATGCGAATCTATGCGGCCAGGAAAGTCGCCACGCTCGATTGAGCGGAGAAGCGTACACACGCCGCCAATCCAGTAGCCGTTCCAGACATCCATCGCAACTATCGAATCATGTTCAGCAAGGAACGCCCGAATGGAGGTTGGGAGCGAGTTCCCCACGGCCGCTTCCAGCAAAGCGATGTCTTCGGCCGAGGCAGGAGGAGCAAATATGGGGCGTGTAGGTTGAGGTACGCTACGAGCAGCAAGGCCAAGCGGCGACGATGGGAATTCTGAATCCAGCATGATCTTATGCTCCGCCAACAAAGGCCACGGTCGCCCCAGCCTCCCGCTTTCACGAAGAACTTCCCGCTATTCTACCCGCGGCCCCGAGGTCGAGCCAGTGGGTCGCGGATCGCTTGGCGGCTGCCGCGTGTC
>CAZTPX010000464.1:0-2360 GCA_964615095.1 uncultured Planctomycetaceae bacterium
GGGTATAACACGGTTGAGGAGTTTGGGAAGTTGGGTGAGCGGACGGCGGCGAAACGTTGCGCGTCGGCGTGGCGACCCTGCGCGAGCCCATCGAAGCGGCTGACGATTGGGTTTGGATGTCCGATCACTCCAATCAAATTGGCCCGGAGAAGGCGCTGGTCGTGCTGGGCGTGCGAGCCTCGCAGTTACCGCCGCCGGGCGAAACCCTCAAGCATAAGGATGTCCACCTGCTGACGGTTCGGCCGGGCACGGCCTGGAAACGCGAAGACATGGGATCGGTGTATCGCGAATTGGCCGTGCAATATGGTAATCCCCGCGCCGTATTGTGCGACGGGGCGGTGGAACTGCGTGACGGCGCCCAATGCCTGCAAAAGCAGCGTTCGGACACGATCGTGTTACAAGACTTCAAGCACAAGGCAGCCACTTTTCTCAAGGCGATGGTGGGTGATCATCCACGATTTGCGGAGTTCAACACCCACATGGGAAAGACCCGCTCGGCGATCCAACAAACGGAATTGGCACACCTTACGCCACCCGGCCAAAAGCCCAAGGCTCGCTTCATGAACTTGGCTTCCACGCTCGATTGGGCGGCAATGGTCCTTTGGGTCCTCAACCATCCTGAGGCCAAGGCCCGTGGCGCGATCACACCCGAGCGGTTGGAGGAAAAGCTTGGCTGGTTACGGTCGTTCGCCGTGGAACTGGCCCAGTGGCGAGAATGCCAACAGGTGGTCAATGCAGGCGTAACGTTTATCAACGAACAGGGGCTGTTTCATGGCGCCGGTACGCAACTACGCGTGGCGATGCGCACAAATCTGAAACATGCAACCAGCCAGCAATTGGCCCAACGACTCGTTGATTTCGTCACCGCGTCGGAAGGCCAACTCAAGGAAGGAGAACGTTTGCCGATGAGCACCGAGATTCTCGAATCGACGTTCGGCCTCTACAAGCAGTTGGAGCGCCAGCATTCCAAGGGAGGCTTCACCAGCTTGCTGGCCGGCTTCGGCGCGCTGCTAAAACCGGCGACCGACGAAAGTATCCGCCGGGCATTCTCCACCGTGTCGGTCAAGGATGTCCAGCAGTGGACTCGCGAGAATCTGGGGGCTACCCTAACCTCCAAACGCCTCGCCACATACAAGGAATTCCGAAGCGCAACAAAGTTGGCCGCAACAACTTCACAACTCCTGACATAGCCTGATTATTCCGTGGTTTTTTGCAAGTTGTCGCGGAGACGATTCGGCGTAAAGCATGATGGGTTGCCGCGGAACTTGGCACGGCGCATGGTGTTCATACTTATATGAGCACACTTGCAACCGTTCAGCGTGAATTGCGCCTGGAGCAGGCTCCTCTCGACGGCCGCACTTCGATCAATGGGTCCGTGTACTTCGTCGAGCGGGACGGATACCGGGTCGTCTTTCACTGGGAGATGCCGATCTACCGAGTCGCTGTGGCCGATGTCGTTCATCTGCGAGAGGTCGCCGTCAACCTGCGGCTGTCGGAACTGGCTACCCAAGAGGAGATTGCCCGTGCCTTCGGACATACCGTGATCACGCAGTCGCGGTGGGAGCATGCGTTTCAAAAGGATGGCATGGAAGGGCTCCTGCCCAAACGCCCGTCCGGACGCCATCCCGCGCTGGACAAGAGTCAAGATGCTTTGCTCCGCAAGTGGTTCCGTCAGAAATTGTCGAACTGTGAGATGGCCCAGCGGCTGTCGGTCGACGAGGCCACGATCCGGCGAACGCTCAAACGCCTGAAGCTTACCCGCAAAGCGCGAGTTGCGCCGATGCTGGCGGGCATCGAAAGCCAGATTCCCGAAGCTCCGACTGCTCGGGGCGGCGTGTCCCTCAGCGAAGCGGGCAGCGACGTTTCGGCGGCGCTTGTCGAAGACGTGGCGGAAACGCCGGCAACCATGACGCTACTTGGCGACGATTCCCCAGGGCCGTCGGCCGAACCCCGCGTTGCGTCTGAACCGCCGGTCGAGCCCGCGGCAAAGCCCGCGCCGTCGTTCACGATGGACCATGATCCCAACGACCGCAGTGGCGATCGGTTCCTGGCCCGCCTCGGTCGGCTGGAGGATGCCGTGCCGTTGTTCGACGACCACGCCAGCCTGCCGCATGCCGGAGTCCTGTTGGCGGTGCCGCTTCTGGCCCGTCACGGGCTGATCGAGGCCTTTACCAAGGTGTATGGGTCCTGCTTGGCACCGGCGTTCTATGGACTGCGGACGATGGCTGTGGTCCTGTTTCTCACCGCCTTGTTGCGGATCAAGCGTCCCGAGCACTTGAAGGAAAACAGTCCCTGGGACTTGGGTGCGATCGTGGGGCTGGACCGCATGCCGGAAGTGAAGACGGTGCAACGCAAGTTCA
>CAZTPX010000465.1:0-2324 GCA_964615095.1 uncultured Planctomycetaceae bacterium
CCCCGACCGCCGCTCATCAAGGCCGCGTTGATCGCGCTCCAGGTTGTGCCGTCCACAGGTCCGCTCGACCAGCTCGGCCAGCACCCCTTCTTGGCACGATAGGCATTCGCCCAAGCGAGAATCTGTGCGATGGTCAGGGGCGACCTGTTGCGCGTGGTCCGCACGCCGCGGTTCTGTTCCAGCAGCCCAGCCAGCGACGAACGTCCCGAAAGCCCGCGAGAGCCACTCCGCAAGGCAGCGTCGATCGCGTACCAAGTCTCCCCCCGGGTGGCAGCGATGGGTCCACTGAGCTTCTGCGGCCACTTGCCCGTGCGCCGATGATGGGCGTCGGCCCAGGCAAGAATGTTCGCCACGCTGAGGACTGGCAAAGAGCGTGCCTTTCTCGCGCCGCGCCTGCGGGCCAACAACCGGGCCAAGGATGATCCTTTGGGAAGCCCACGGCTGCCGTTCCTCAAGGCGTCACTCACTGCAGACCACGTGTCCCCCCGCGAGCCAGCGATGAGACCGCTGCCTAACGTAGGCCACTTGCCTGTTCGCTTGTAGTGGGCGTCGGCCCAGGCGAGGATCTGCGCAACGCTCAAGGACGGTAGGTCGCGGGAATTGCGCAGGCTATGCTTGCGGGCCAGCAGTCGGGTCAACGAGGAGCCTCCCCGCAGGCCCCGCCAGCCGCCTGCCAAGGCGCGGTTGACTGCGCACCACGTGTCCCCCTGCGAGCCCGCGATCGGCCCGCTTTGCTGATTCGGCCACTGGCCCGTGCGCTGATGGTGGGCATCGGCCCAGGCGAGGATTTGTTTGATCGTCAGACGTGGCGCGGCACATGTCTTCTTCACTCCGCGCTGGCGGATAAGCAGCCAAGCCAACGAGGAATTCTTCAAGAGTCCACGGCGGCCCTTCTTCAAGGCGTAATTGACGGCAACCCAGTTCTCGCCGGGGGCGTCGGTGATCGCCCCGCTGCGCAACGTAGGCCACTTACCCGTCCGCTCGTGATGGGCGTCGGCCCAGGCGAGGATCTGTTCGATCGTCAGGGGTGATTTCGGTCTCCTCTGCCGTCTCTTGAGCCGAGGGCCGCGCTGAACGAAATCGCCGAGCACCGCGGGCTTGGATAGGGCTGCTTTACTGACCATGTTGTTGCCCAGGGATAATCTTCATGGTGACCATCCATTGGAGGACTAAACCCTGAGTCTGTTCCTGGTGGGGCCGATTAACGCCTTCCGCTCAGCAACCAATGGACAGCACTCTCAATCATATCATACCTTCCCAGCCCATCGCGCCATTCTACCGGAATCCCCGACTCGCCCCAGTACACCCCGGCAAACTCGTCGCAGCCGGCCCCGGTCGTGTCGGCGTCATCACCCCGGTTCACGGCCCAAAACATGGCCTTCCCAAAAGACCGTCGTTTCCTTTCCGTGGCGGACGAAACCCTTGGTTACCAGCCAGCAGAGGTCGCCCCCTGTCATGCCGCTGGCGGAGCTCGGCAATCTCGCTGGCAAAATCCCACAAGGCGCTACAAGACTCGGCCGCATAATCAAAGCCTGGCGGAAGGGTGGTGAGACAAGCACAGGTGAATCGTTGTCAAGGGGGCGAGTTCATGAGCATCTATCGCTTTCCTGAAAATCCTCATCGGCCCGACATGGCAAGTGCTGGATTCAAGGCTTTGAGTTGTGGCGCGGGCAATGGACGTTGAACGGCTTCAGACGGTCGTTGGGCTCGGTGGTGTAACATCGCTGCTGGCCGGGAGGAAGATGCGGAAGATCGTTCCCTTGCCGGGCTCGCTGGAAACTCCGATTGCCCCCTGGTGGGCCTGTACGATACTGTGGACCACCGCCAAACCCAATCCCCGGTCTGTGGACTTCGTGGTAAAGAATGGGTCGAAAATCCGTGCCAACGTCTGCTCGTCCATGCCGCGGCCGGTGTCGGCGACCTCCAGGCAGGCGCAAGGGCCTTGTGGGAAGTCCGCGTCGCGGAACGCGCCCGTGGCCGGTTTGGCTGGGCAAGGGACTGCGCTGGTGGAGACGGCAATTGCCCCGCCTTGCTCGTCCACGGCTTCCGAGGCATTGATCACGAGGTTCATCAGCACCTGGCCGATCTGCCCGGCGTCGGCATGCACGGCCGGCACGTCCGCGGCAAGGCGGTAGGTCAATGTGGCTTTCTTGGAAATGGACATGGCCAGCAGCTTCTTGCTGTCTTCCACGACCCGTGACAGGTTCACCGCCTCGATGATGAACTTGCCCTTGCCGTAGTACACCAGCATCTGTTGGGTCAGGTTCGCCGCCCGCTGTGCGGCTTCCTTGATCACGTCGATGTACTCGCGGGCGGGATCCGAG
>CAZTPX010000466.1:0-2310 GCA_964615095.1 uncultured Planctomycetaceae bacterium
CCGCGCCGGACCCGGTGGCCGTGGGCGCGCCGCTCACCTACTCGCTGACGGTCACGAACAACAGCAGCACGACAGCCACGGGCGTGGTCGTGACCAACACCTTGCCGCCGAACGTCACCTTGTTCTCGCTGCTGCCCAGCGAAGGCTCGGCCAGCAACAGCGCCGGCGTGGTGACCTATACCGTGGGCAGCCTGCCCAACGGCATTGCCGACACACTGGCCATCGTGGTCATCCCGGAAGCCGCCGGCCTGCTCACCAACACCGCCGTCGCATCCAGTGCGCAAACGGATTCGCAACCTACGAACAACAGCGTCACGAACGTCACCACCGCCGTCACCGTGCCGTTCACCAATCTCGTCTTGACGGTGCTTTCCGAGATCACGTTGAACCCGCAAACAGGCTTGTTCGAGCAGCGGATTGAGGTGTCGAATGGCGGTCCTTCGACGCCGTCGTCCGTGCTGGTGCTGATCTCCGGGCTGGCGGCGAACGCGACGTTGTATAACGCCAGCGGCACCACCAATGGCGTGCCTTATGTCCAGAGCACTTCACCGCTGGGTGTTGGTTCCAACGTGGTCTTCCTGCTGGAATACTACGTCCCCACCCGCGTGGCGCCGGCGGACCTCACGCTGACCGTCCAGGCCGGTCCGGCGGTGATACCGCCCGTGGTGGCCGGCACCATTCTCAACATCAGCCGGACGGTTGTGCTGTCCAACGGCAGTGTCCTGGTCGAGTTCACTGCCGTGCCGGGCCAGGTGTATGCCATCCAATACAGCAGCGACATGGTGACATGGCTGACGGCGGTGCCGGCCATCACCGCGCCGGAGAATGAAGTCCAGTGGATTGATTCCGGGCCGCCCAAGACGGTCAGCAGCCCGGCACAGCAAGGCGCGAGGTATTACCGGGTGGTCCTGCTATCCGCCAAATGAAGCCGTCATGATTCAGCCCATGAAGCAACCTTTCATATCCCTGACGCTGGCCCTGATGACGGGACTTTTTGCCGCGAACGTGCGCGCGGAAGACTTGTTTGCCCCCATCCAGAAAACCGGACAGGCGCCGTCGGATCACGCGACCTGGTTTTCGCTCGGCCCGCAATTCGGCTTGAACATCACCGCCCAGTTCAACCGCGTGGGCAACCTGAACTCCGCGTCTGCGGGACCGGCCACCGGCGGCGGCATGAACCGGACCTACGCCGACGGTTATGTGCATGTGGACAGTTCCGGCAACGCGGGCGGCCAGACCTGGAACTGGGGATACCAGAACGCCTCGCAGGCGCAGGGCGGCACGTTGACGATGCACAGCGCCGCCGTAAATGGCTCATTGAGCCAGAACACCGATCCGAACCCCGGATTTGATGTGGCGTTTGGACACGATTTTGGCACGGTGTTTGGCGGCAAGTGGGGATTGCAGGGGGCTTTTGATTTCACAACGATTTCGGTCAACGACAGCCAGCCGGTCAACGGCACGGCCACCTTCATCAGCGACGCCTATTCGCTGGGCGCGGTGATCCCACCGCTGGCGCCCTACTCGGGGAGCTATAACGGCCCCGGCCCGTTGCTGGGCGATACCCCGATGCGCACCACGGCGTCAACTTCAGTGCTGGTCACCGGCCAGCGGACGCTTGAGGCGCAGGTCCTCGCCTTTCGCGCCGGGCCGTATTACGAGTTTCCCATGGGCAAGCGCTGGTCGGGACGGTTGGGCGGCGGGCTGGTGCTGGCCGTGGCGGACACCCAATATAACTTCAATGAAACGCTGACCTTCGGTAATGGGTTCGTGACCAGGAACAGCGGGTCGGGTTCGGGCACGGAGTTCCAGGCCGGCGGTTATCTGGAAGGCAAATTGTTGTATGCCCTCACCCCGGACACGAGCCTGTTTGCCGGGGCGCAGTATGAAAATCTCGGCACCTTTTCGCGCAACGCCGGCAACGAACAGGCGCAACTGGAAATGAGCAGCTCGGTCTATGTCCTGTTCGGCGTGCAATTTAATTTTTGACCCATCCAGAAGCGGCATTGCAAAATCAAATTCACCCGAAGAAGCATGAAAGCAAAAGGTTTTTTAGCCTTGCGGCCATTTGCCTCACTGCCAGCCGTGCCGTGGCGGACGACATCACCACCGACAGCACCAGTTCGACAAACCTTGCACCCTCAATAAGTGCCAGCAGCAGTGCCAGCAAACCGCATCGGTTGAGAGTAGAATGGAGTTAATAAAAGTCGGCTGTAGTTATCCTTGACATAATGCAGGAACGCCTTTAGCATCAGGGCAACGGTGATGATTTAGACAGTTGATTTCGAGTGGCTTGTGGAAGGCGGGACG
>CAZTPX010000467.1:0-2298 GCA_964615095.1 uncultured Planctomycetaceae bacterium
GTAGCATTGACCTCTTGATCACTCGACACCACCTTTTATCAAGTCCACCAGCGTCGTTCCGCCCCAATTCTACTCCACCACGCCCGCCTGCACAGCCCGGGGCATGGCCGATGGTGGTTAGCGGGAGGGCGGTATTCGCGGTGCAGCAATCTATTCGCTCCGCCCGTCAGCCATGCCTTGGGCCAATACCTCTATCTTCGGCCAATCGAGCAGTTCCTGTTGGATCGGCCAGAAACGCACGGCTCTAATGTCAATTCCCAAGTCGCGAATTGCAGCTCCTAGGAATATGCCTGCCAAGAGCAGGGGCACAGGACCTAGCACGTCCCGGACAGTCGGAGCCAACACGCCGAGAAGTACGCCTCCAGCAAACAAAGTCAAAGTCGACCACGACGACAGAAGCAAGCTGGCTACGGTCGGTGGCTCGTTTCGCCACGTGGTCAGTTTTCGGACAAGCATGCACCGTAGGCGGTCTCTCCGATTCATTTCCTGCTCCTAAACAAATCCAACGGCAACCTGCTCGACGCCGCCCCTTCCGAGGCAACCAGCGTCCAGCCACCTCAAGTATCCTCCGCGATGGGGGGCTGCACAAGCGGGCGTAGTCAGGAGCCGCCAGGCTAATCCTTCGCAGGCGAAGTTTGCCGGCTACTTCATACTGGGCGGTCCAGCGTTCGCCAGACTCGACAGCCAGTTCTGATAGTATTCCGCTTGCTCCGCAACGGTTGCCGATTGGATGTCTTCACCGGCGTCGAATATGTTCACCAAGTCTGCCATGCGGGCTGGCTTGCCCATGGCTAGCTTGTAGATTTTCAGACCTCTTATTCCCATACCCCGGCACATGCCAGAAGGGTAAGCTGTGCGGCTAGCACCGTAGCACATTGGGCGAACGCCGAGCAATTCTAGCTCTTCTCGAATCCCGCATAGGGCGTCAAAGTAGTCGTCCCCAGACGCCCGGTAGTCCCTGCCCTCAAAGACGAGAACCAACACGCAGTCGTCTCCATCTTCATCATAACGAAAGACGCCAGACCCGGTCTTCCCGGCAATTCCGACCAGCGATACGGCGATTTCTTCCATTGCAGCATCCTTCGCACGCCCAATGAAACCAACGGCCCCTTCGCCGCAGCCTCCCGCTTTCACGAACTCCAGCTATTCTACCCGCGGCCCCAAGGTCGAGCCAGCGGGCGGCGGCATGTCCGCAAGGCGGCTTGGCGGGCTACCGGGGTTAGCAGAACCGACAACCTTTTCCTGCCCCGTACCGCGTGCATCAGCAGCGTGGCTCTGGGCGCCCGCTGACATCTCAAGGGCACGAAAGTAAGCGACGTAGGCGTTAAGAAGCTCGAAAGTGCATTGCCTAACTGCTACATTAAGCATTGATCGTCACTAATCCGCCTGCCTGCGAACGGCTTCCTTAAGGTTTCGCGGACGACGGTTGTAGGCCGAACAATCCTACTGCGTCCCGTCCTCGGCTCCCCCGCAACCCGCCACAGGCACCGGCGGCTGCCGGAGGCGAAGGGCGGCGGGAGGAAAGGTGGCTGGCGTTGGATGTGCTGCAAAGTGCCTGGTGATCAACCGCTCGGTGGAAGTGAGCGAGATTTACACTCCGCCAACGTGTGGCGGGCATAGGGCGACAAAGTCTCAGATGCCAGGATTTGGTCCAGGCGTCCATCAATCGGCGTGAATAGGCAGCCGACAGCCTTTTCCTCTGGAAGCAGCCATGTTACGCCATTGACGATCCACCAGCACGCAAAGGCGAGTCCGTCCTGTACGTCTTCGTCCCGTTCGCCGGCAAGTCGTTGGAGCAGAAGGTCGAGTGCGTCGTCTGGAGTGACCGACAATCGTTCCATCATAAATTGAACGACCGTTGAGGCCGAATTAACGTCAAATCCGTCCGGTAGCCACTGTATCGCGGCCGAGAGCGTGAACGCATCAGGACATGATTCATATAATCCATCAAGGACACCTGACGCCGTTGAAGCAAAAAGAAGCTTTACAGCAAGGCCGGCCGACCGCCCAACATCGGCAATCGAGAGTTGTCGGCCAACGGAGGCAGCATACTCAGCGTGTGAATAGCCAACATATGGCGGCTCCACGTCCCATTCCAGTAGGTTCGCAATGAAGTCTTCAGGAGTTATCGTCATTTGGTCGCGGACTCACCCAAACGGGTAGCGTGCTCGACGCCGCCCTTACGAAGGCCCTCAGCGTCGCTCCGCCCCATTCTACTCCAGCACGCCCGCCTGCACAGCCCTGGGCATTCCCGATGGTGGTTAGCGGGAGGCAGGGCGTGGGCAATAATCTACCAGA
>CAZTPX010000468.1:0-2297 GCA_964615095.1 uncultured Planctomycetaceae bacterium
CCCAGGCCTTTTGGAATCGCGGAGGTTTCACGGTACGGGCTGCGAATAAAGCCGATGGGCTCTGGCGTAAACACTAATAGTCTCGCTCCCAGTATTCATCGTACTCGCGCTGACAGCGGCTAAGGGCTCCGTCTACAATGGGCGCGGGTTCGCCACTTCCTCCGGGCCTGCGCCGGCCATCCCGTACGCATCGTCGCTGGCAACCAAATCGTTTGAGCCAACAGAGAAGAGGAGTTTGACCATGTGCAATTCCGTGCATCCTCACACCCACCATCACTCTCACGATCATGCAAATGCCCATACAAACCAGCCCGAAATAGCCGGCGGATTCCGTCAGCACAATCATGTCGAGCAAAGCTCGCGGCGAGATTTCTTGCGCATGCTCATGGGTGGCGCACTCACCGGCGCTTCGGTGTTTGAACTGGCATACCACCGTGCCGCGTGGGCCAATGCGGCAGCGCCCACTGCGCTGGGCAATCTCTTCGACCTGCAGAAGGCAGCCGAAGGCATCTTCTTTGCGCATGCGCATCCCCAAGCGCAGGTCAATTGCAATGCCGCAATCTTCGTTCGTTCGAAAGACGTGGTCGTCGTCGATGCGCACTCCAAGCCGTCAGCCGCCGCGTCGCTCATCAATCAAATCAGGCGCGAGATCACGGCCAAGCCGGTCCGCTACGTCATCAACACGCACTTCCATTGGGACCACACGCAGGGCGATCATGCCTACCGTACTTCCTTTAATCCAGTCGACTTCATCGCCAGTTCGGCCACTAAGCAGTTGATGTCCGACATGTCCGTCCAGCGCGTTAAAGATTCTCTCGAAGCTGTTCCGCTGCGGATCGAGGAGCTACGCAAACGGGCGGAACGCTCCAGCGACTCGGCCGAAAAAGAATTCTGTGCCGATCAGATCAGCCAACTCCAGGGCTACCAAACCGAACTCAGCAACTACACGCTCGAGCTGCCCACCATCACCTTCGACAAAGCCTATCAGCTTCAGGATCCAGCCTTCGATCTCCATCTCGAGTTTCACGGCCATGCGCACACCGCGGGGGACATTTTCGTTTTTTGTCCCAGCCAGCAAGTTATCGCGACGGGCGATGCGAGCCACGGCTGGCTTCCCAACATAGCCGACGGCTTCCCGCGCTATTGGCCAAAAACAATCGACGAAGTGGCGAAGGCCGACTTCAAGTATGTGCTCGGCGGTCACGGGCCCATGCGCCCCGACAGGCTGGTAATGACGAGCCAGCGCAATTACATCGAGGAACTGTCTGAAAGAGTCGCCGCAGGCAAGGAGGCCGGCCTGTCACTCGACGAAATGCAGAAGCAATTGACGGTGACCTCGCTCAAGTCGCTCCAGGCAAACGGCTATGGCGATCTCCTGGCTCAGGTGCTGGCGGCGAGCAACCCGCATTACGGCCCCATGCCGCCGTTGCAGAGCGGCGTCAACGGCAATATTGCCGACGTCTATAAGAATCTCGACCGGGTGTAGCAGATCGAACAGATTTCGCCGAGGATTTCAATGCCATGAACGCAGCTGTCGTCAACATCCCGGGCCAGGCGCCCAGGTATCAATCCTTTCCCGATCCGGTCCCCGAAGCGGGCGAGGCGCTCGTTCACGTGCGCGCCGCCGGATTGCATCCCATCGTGAGGGCCATCGCAAGCGGAGCGCACTACTCAGCAGCCGGCGCGGAGCAGAAGCCATCCGTCCCCGGCATCGATGGCGTGGGCGTTCTTGACGACGGCCGTCGAGTCTACTTCGTGTTCGTCCGCAAGCCCTGGGGAACGATGGCCGAGCTCGCTGCGGCGCCACGAGCCAAGTGTCTTCCCGTACCCGATAACCTCGACGATGCAACTGCAGCGGCAATCGCCAATCCCGGTATGTCGGCTTGGGTCACCTTGCACGATCGCGCCGCCCTCGCCGCCGGCGAAACCGTCCTTATCCTCGGCGCGACAGGTGTTGCCGGGCAATTGGCTATTCAAATAGCGCGGCATATGGGGGCGAAGCGGATCGTTGCTGCCGGCCGCAACGTCGAAGCCATCTCTGCGGCCGATGTTGATGCCGTCATCCCCCTCACCCAATCCGAAGACGCCATCCGCGAGGCTTTTACCGCCGAGGCCGCCGCTGGCATCGACGTTGTCGTTGACTATCTGTGGGGCCGTCCAACAGAACTGCTGCTCGAGTCGCTCGCCAAAGGCTTCCAGGCCAAATCAACCCATAGAACCCGGCACGTCGAGGTGGGCGAAAGCGCCGGTAAGACGATTACCTTGCCTGGTGCAATTCTGCGAAGCATCGACCTGAC
>CAZTPX010000469.1:0-2271 GCA_964615095.1 uncultured Planctomycetaceae bacterium
AGATTTTCTGACGCACCTTGATCATGCGGATGTCCTGCTCGCCCTGGTTGTTGGTGAAGGGCACGCGTTCATCCCAGAGGAAGGCCAGAATGGACCCGTCAAATTCCTCCAACCGATCCAATAGGTTGGCCGCCTTGCCCTGGGCCGAGCGGCCCTGGCCGGGCGAGCGGTGCGGGTGCCGGGAGCGTCCCCGCCGGACCACCGCACGATAGCCCTTCAACGCCCGCTTATATTGACGTTCGCTGAAGGCACCTTGTTTTTGCCGTCGTCGGTACAGGGCCCAAAGCAAATCGCTTAACTGGCGCGCCCAGACCTCTTGGTGTTCTTCCCAGAGGAACTTCAGTTCCCGCAACAGGTGTTCGTTGCATAAGGCGTGCAGGCAACCCAGATAGGAAAAATAGGGCTTCCAGTGATCGTGGATCACCCACTGCCGACACGCGCCAATGATGCCGAAGGCATCCATTGCCTCAGTGCCACGTTTGGGATGTACGCCGTAGAACGTCAATTGGGCCGTCGAGGCCACGTGCAGCCAGTGCAATGCCCCCGCCACCCGCAGGCCGCTCTCGTCCAGATGGACCACCGGCGCTTGGGGCACCTGCTGGATCAACCCTTGAGCGAAGGGCTCCAATTGCGCAAACACTCGCTCGTTCGCCGCTACCAATGTCCCTGCACTCAAGGGTTGCCCGAAGAGATCTTCGCACAGTTGGGCCAGCCGATCATAGGGCAGCAACTGTTGCTGGTTCAGATAGACCATCAGGCTTTGAAAACGCGGTCCATATTGCACCGGCGCACCCGCCCCGGGCGGAAACTCCGCACGCACTTGGGCGCCACAATGCGGACAACCTTTAATCTCGCAGCGATGTTCGGTCACCGCCAACGGCTGCGGCGGCAGATCGAAGACCTGGTGACTCTCGTAGTCCAGCGCCCGTTCCCGGCCCAGGCCGCCGCCGCATTGGGGACAAACGGTCAGTTCATGGATCAGCAGGTGATCGGGATTTTTGACCCGCTGCAACGTCTGTCCGGGATGACCCGGTTGGCCCCCGGGTTTGCGACCACTGGGAGTACGCAAACTTTTGGGGTTGGGTTTGCTCAAGCCATCGCTGGAAGGGGGCTTGCCGCTGTTGGAACTGTTGCGGGCCAGTTGGGCTTCCAAGTCCTTGACCCGCTCTTCGAGTTGCCCCAACCGCTCCTGCAAGGCCAGGAACATATCCACCAACACTTCGGGATGGGTGCGGGCTACGGGCAAGAGTTCTTCGCGCGTGAACCGCTTCATGGGCACAAGACCTTTTGAAAGTCTGCTCGCAGGGGATAGACCCAAACATCCTTCACTGGCGCTTGCAGTTGGTGTTGCCGATCTTGCCGGGTGCGCCCCTGGCTCCGGCCGACGCAACGCCAGTTGGCCGCGCGATAGCAACTACCCCGGAACCGATCCCGCTCGACAAACGTTTCCAGTAACACCACCGGATGGCCGTAACGTGCTTGCCAATCGTGCGCCACCCGGCGCGCCACCCGCCCCAAAATGTGGCTGGCCAACTCCGGCACGCGCACCCAAGGCAAGATCAAAAACCGGCTGTTGTTCACGATCTGTCCCAGGTGGGCTTGCCGCTCACTGGCCGTCCAGCCAATGAAGGCATCGCGCGGTTGGGTCTTCCAAGCGGCGGCGCCAAACAGGACACAGGCCAAATCACGACCCTGACAATCTTGGACCAGGTAGCCGAGGTTCTCCCCCACCGTGCTGCGGTAAGGCAAGTAATGGTACCGCGCCAAATACGCATTGAACCGTGCCGCTTGCGGTTGACGGGCATTGAACACTTGCCATTGGAGTGGCCGCAATTGGGCCAAAGATTCCGCCAACTCGACCGTCGGGGATGACGGCAAAGCCGCCAACCGGGGCGCAAAACCTGGACCGCGGCGCCGTTGACGGGGTGGCAATCGGATCCAACCGCGAGCTTCCAGCTTATCGAGAAAGGAGCGCGCGGCCATATCCTTGATCTGACCGGCGGCATTGTGCCACTGCCACCGTCGGCATAGTTCCAAAGCCAGACGACGGCGGCTCCAATCCGGTTGCCCGGCAATCAGACCACGCACCTCAACGAGAATCTCGGGCGTGACAACTCGTCCCTGAATCATGGGCGCACTAACCATGCGCCCAAAGCTACCGTGCGTCAGGTTTAGAGTCCAGCCTTATTTTGAGGAACTTTTCCGCGGTCCATATCAGGAATAAATCGGACCAGCTATACTACACCTGCAAAAGACCTGAATAGTTACGAT
>CAZTPX010000470.1:0-2268 GCA_964615095.1 uncultured Planctomycetaceae bacterium
TGTCTACATGTATCTATCGTTTAGACGCCGCTGGGTCTGAAATGGTTCACGGAAATATTCCGAGAAACAGCGGCCCTATCTATAAGACGCTGAAAACGGCAGTTTTATTCCCGGTCGCCGGAATCTTCTTCATCGGCAGCCCATGAAACGTGGCCAGGCGAGCACCGAGAACGATGTCCGGGGTGTGAACTTCCGGCCGGTTTGTTTGTCTTTAGGGATGAAACCGCGGCGCTGCCAGTCGAACAATAGGCCAACCTATGGCGGCGCCACGCTGGATCTTTCGGTATCCCAACGCCCGGTATCTACTTCCCATGACAAGGAGGCCAACCATGCAAACCCTGAACCTCACTGCTGCACCGTCGAGCCTGGCCTTGTACAGGGGATAGCTTCTTCGCTGGCCCGGTCGAGGCCAGGCTCCCACGATTTACCCGTGTAGTTTCAATTCCCAGGTCGGCGCGCGCCGTGTGTGCCGACATCTTTCTTATCGTGAGAGTAAGCATGAAATCGGATAAACGATTGCGCGAGATACTGCGCGAACACTGCGCCGAAGTCGGCGAGGACGATGGCCGAGACCCGCGTGATGACCGCAAGGACGGCGGCAACGGCCGCAATGAAAGCCGCAAAGCCAGGCAGTTATGTCGGCAGGTCGCCGAAACCCTCGATTGGGTGCTTTCGGGCGATGTTCCTGACGACGTGTTGCGAAGCCTGCGCGTGGCGGCCGTCGAGCCTGCCCCCTTTTCCTCAAGATTGTTGGTGACCGTCGTCACCGACTTGCCACCCGAGGAGGCGGAACCGCAGGTGATTCTTGAGCGGTTGCAGCGCTACGCCGGACGCCTCCGTTGCGAAGTAACGGCGTCGGTCAACCGGCGGAAAGCACCGATCCTGGTCTTCCAGGTCATCAGCAAGGTCTCGCCCAGTAACCAGGCAACGGCCTGATATTCACCGAGAACGCCCCTGAAGTGCACACGAACCCAGGGGCGTTTCCATTGACTCGGCCAGGGGCGCGGGAAGCCGTGACAGAATCAACGGTCAAGCGGCATGCCGATACTCCAGGACTCTGGGAAATACGATTCGGCAAACACCGCCCGCACTTCCTCCAACTGGTCCTGCCACTCAGCCTGCGTGTAACGATCCGATAAGTGGAACAGGATGAGTTTCTCGGGCTTGATCTGGGCCGCCAGGCGGGCCACGTCGGCGGAGACCATGTGAAACGTGCGCACAGCCGACTCCAGCTCGGCGTTACGAAAGTTGTTCTCGCAGACAATCGTCGTGCAGCCTTCCAGCATGGCTACCAACCGCCCTTCCGACGCGGCATCCAGGCGAAAGTCGGTTAAGTAGGCGATACTCTCGCCTGGCGTCGTCACCAGAAGTTGCTCGCGTAGTTCGCCGAGGCGAAACAGTTTCCCGCCAATCTGGACTTCCTCCTGCGGGCCAGCCGCCTGGTCCTTGATATGCTTCAGCCAGGCGCCGGGGCCGAGGCCCATGCGAGCCAGCACGGCCGTGTCGATGTTCGATCGTGGCTTCTCACGGACACAGTAGGCCGCGCTCGGCGTGCCGTGGTCCATTAAGCACACGGACACACTGAACTCGGCATGGTCGATCACGGTGCCCGTGAAATGCTTCTCGCCATGCGGATGTATCGTGACAAAGCGCTCGTGGGCCAGGAAGCTGGAAGACACGAGCCGGTCGGCGTGGATGTCGGTGATCACGAACTCACCGGGCTCACCCACGACCAAGTTCCAGGTCACGCCCTGAAGCCGGTGGTGGATGATGTCTGTCGCCCCGGCCGGGCCCCAGACGCAAATGGGGCGATCCGCGCGGTCGTAATTACTGCGCAGGAAACTATCGAAACCAGCGACGTGGTCGATGTGGAAGTGCGAGAACAGCAGGGCATCGATCGCCTGGATCTGCGATACTGGCAGGTCCCGCAGACACGCCTCACCGCAGTCAAACTGTACGCGGTAGATCGCCTGGCCCGTATTGATCTCGACGAACAGTGCATTGTCTCGTCCCGGCTGTCCAAGAATCTGATAGTGGATGGCCATGTTTTCCCTCTTTTTCGTCAATAAGGACAACGGGCGTCATTGCGCGGTTCGCTGCAACGGGGCATGGGCCTCTTGCGGCTGGTGGCCCCCTTACCGCCGGCCACCAGGATACCCAGATCCTTGCCGAAGGTCTTGGCCGCCTCCTTCAACGCTCCACAGGTGACCGTCGTCACGCCGCTGCTGTGCCAGTCGAAGCCCAGCACGCAGCCGAAGGCCTGGAACC
>CAZTPX010000471.1:0-2267 GCA_964615095.1 uncultured Planctomycetaceae bacterium
AGGGAAGAGACAGGCGAGCTGGTCCGCTACCTGGAGGAAAAGACCGCCCAGGGCTTCGTTCTGCTCACCTGGAACGGGCTCGGGTTCGACCTGGACGTCCTGGCGGAAGAAGCGGGCATGTTGCCGAACTGCCGGGAACTGGCTCGGAACCACGTGGACATGATGTTCCACGTCGTCTGCAAGCTGGGCTACGGCGTCGGGCTGGACGCCGCCGCCAAGGGGATGGGCCTTGCCGGAAAGCCGGAGGGGATGAACGGCGCGAAGGCGCCTGTCCTCTGGGCGGAGGGGAAAAGGGAGGAGGTGCTTTCCTATGTCGCCCAGGACGTAAAGACGACGATGGAGGTGGCTCAGGCTTGCGAATCCTTGGGCGCTCTCCGCTGGGTCGCCAGGAGCGGGAAGCTTCGTACCATGCGGCTTCCGGAGGGCTGGCTGACGGTCGACAAGGCTCTGGGACTGCCGTTGCCCTACACGGCGTGGATGGACGAGCCGTGGAAGCGGGAGGAGTTCACGGGATGGTTGGGGTGAGGACGGTTTGCCACTTTCAAATATGGCGGGCCGTTCACAGGTTGTCTTGCCCAAGCTCCCGTTCAGTCGCCTGCCCGACCGAGCGGCAATCCGGGCAAGACGAGAGCATGGCCGTTGTCCGAGAACCTGAGAGGTGAGGCAACTGGGGGCGTGGCGGCACGGGAATTTTCCCGGGGAAAGTTCGTTTATTCCCACAGTGGGAAGAAGATCGAATTGTACTGCCACCAGAGCAGATTGTCCGGCTGACCACCCCGGCACGCGAGCCGGTCGTCGACTCCTTGCGAACGGTTATCTTGCAAGGAGTGGAACTGCCATCACGTCGCCCGATAGACCCTCGCGCCGTTGACCTTCAGCAGCATCACTTGCCGCGAATCCAACAGCCCCTTCAGGACTTCGTCCAGGCTCTCAGGCGAAAGCCGGACGACCTTCCGTAAGCGGTCGAGGGAGACGCCGACCGCCCCCGCCTGCGCGATCAGCGTAGCGAGGTTGTTGGCGGCCGAGGGGTCGTCGCTAAGGTGTTCGAGCCATTGCCGGAAGGATTGCATGCGGTATGTAGGATCGCCGGCGTCACTTGTGGGCAGACCCTGCCACGGTTTCTGGTCATAACGTTGACACGAGAACTCCTGCGTGTTAGCATAAAGCGTCGGTTCCACGACCAAGGAGACTCTTCGAGTCGGCTTCTATGCGATCTAATGACATAAGGGTGGGCGGTTTCTATCTTGGAAAGGTCGGCGCCTTCGTGCGCGAAGTCCAGTACGAGACGCCGGGCGGACTGGTCGGCTGGCGGGATTACGATCATGACAACGGGGAGCCTGTCAGCTCGGGGGCTTGCTCCAAAGGTCATCTTGCCCAATGGGCGGAACGGGAGCTTGCGCCTGACGAACTTCCCAGGATGCAGACCAAGAAAGCGGACGAAGTTCTGGAAGCGAGGAACTCAGAAGTGACCGCCCTCTTGTTGCCCGCGCTCAGCGACGAGCAACTGCTTGCCGAACTGCGTCGCCGCGGAATCGACGTGTCGCAAGCGGAGCAATCCAGTGGCGAGGCCCGGTAACGGCGACGACATCGACGGCCTGGCGGGTTCCGCAGTACACAAGACTGCCTCAGCCCAAGGAAACCCGCCAAGAAAGAAAAAGCCCCGTATCGCCCGAATCGACCAGGTAAGTATCTCACGTGAGGGCGAGGACGCGATAATCGAGTTCCTCGACGATTCAACCGCCACGACCCATCTCCGGGTCGGAGCCCAGGTGCAGGACATGACCGACGAGGAGATACTGCTCCTGTTCAACCGAACCCTCGCCGCCCAGATCCGCAACCGCGACGAACTCGGCGAGTACGTCGCCGTCGAAGTCCCCGCAGGCAGCCCGCAGGTCGAGCATTTTCCGGGAACAACGGCCGACTGGGTTCCGAGGGGAGGCGTGCTGCGGTGCCTAATCGAGGACGGCGGCGGCGAGGACGGCGACCTGCCGGTAATCCACATCGACAACCGGGAGTTCACGTGGGAGGAGTTCGGTGCGCCTGAAGTAACCGAGGCAGCCTTATGAAATGGGAAGCCTCGGGAAACCTTGTTGGCAATGTTGTAAGACCGTGGCCGTTTGGTCGGCCACCGTACCTAGGGGGTACGTTGATGGTGCGTGTGATCCATCGGCTAGAAAGCTCCCCCGACAATGTGGGACACTGGCAAAGCTCTGTAGCATCACCACCTGCCCCGTCGCCACCAGCCCCTTCAAGATGTCCTGCAAAGT
>CAZTPX010000472.1:0-2256 GCA_964615095.1 uncultured Planctomycetaceae bacterium
AGATCACGGTCCGCCTGCACGACGGCCGCGAGTACAAGGCCACCAAGGTCCATACCGACCTTAAGGCTGACTTGGCGGTGCTGCGGATCGAGGGCGCCGATCACATCACGGCCGCGAAGCTGGGCAATAGTGATGACGCGGAAGTCGGCGATTGGGTACTGGCCCTGGGCAATCCGTTTGGCTTGGAAGGCACGGTGACCGCGGGAATCATCAGCGCCAAGGGCCGTGGAATTGGGCTGAACGAACGCGAAAGCTTCATCCAGACTGACGCTGCGATCAATCCTGGCAACAGCGGTGGTCCGCTGGTGAACCTCGATGGCGAAGTCATCGGTATCAACACGGCAATTTCGTCCAGCAGCGGCGGCAACGAGGGTGTCGGCTTCGCCATCCCGATCAACCTCGCGAAGTGGGTGGCCAAGCAATTGACGGACGGTGATACCGTTCATCGGGCCCGCCTTGGCGTGATGATCCAGCCTCTGACCCACGAGTTGGCCCAGCAGTTCGGCGCGAAAGTGCATGAAGGCGTGCTGGTAGCCGGGGTCAGTCCGGAAAGCCCGGCGGCCAAGGTCGGTTTCAAGGCCGGCGACGTGATTGTGGAGTTTGCCGGGAAGGTGGTCGCCAGCCCGCAGGAACTCCAGGGGCTGGTCGAAGAGTCGCCGATTGGCAAGGAACAGACCGTGGTCATCCTTCGCAGCGGCAAGCGTGTGGAGTTGAAGGTCAGCCCCACGGAGATGGCCGGTGATACGGTTGCCTCTGGCGACAATGCCGCCCACGACTCGACGTTGGAGAAACTTGGCATGGAGGTGCAAAACCTCACGCCCGATTTGGCGGCCAAACTCCAGATCAAGGTGGAACAAGGCGTCGTGGTGACCGACGTGCAACCTGGCAGCGATGCAGGACGGGCGGGCCTCGCGAGCGGCATGGTCATCGTGGAAGCCAATCGCCACGCCGTGAAAAGCGTTGAAGATCTCTCCAAAGCCATGGACGACAAGTCCCTGGCGAAAGGAGTGCTGTTGCTGGTCCGCACCGAGCAAGGCAGTCGATTCCTCGTGATTCGAGGCTGAATCGCGAGGCACCGGCCAAAAAGACCGTGAACCATGTCGAAACCCTCCGGAACGCCGCTCGAATTCACCCCGCCCCCGCAGGAGCGGCGTCCAGAGGTCCTTTTTCACAGGGGCCACCCCCTGGACGTCCTGAACCCATCCGGCACGTCGCATCAATACACCCTTCAATTCCTCATTGCTGCAATCAAGAAGTCAAGTTCGCACAGTACGTCAACCAACACGGAGAAAGTTCAGTAACCACGGAGTGAAAGTCATGTTACCACATACCACCGATGAAATGGGAATATATCTGCGGAAGATCGCCAAGACTCCGCTACTCAGTCGAGACAACGCGTTGGCGACCGTTGAAAAGGTATGCCAGACACGCCGTAAGTTCCTCAGCCGACTCCTGGCGAACGACTACTCGCTTCGGGTCGTGTTGACCATCCCACAGCCCGCGAGGGGCTGGCCATTCGCGTCGCTTCCCAGCCTGACATGGAGGTCTGCGGTCAGGCCGCCGACACGGCCGCGGCGGTGAAGCTCCTTGAGGCCGTCCGCCCCGACGTGGTTGTCGTGGACATCCGATTGGAAACCGGCAACGGGCTGGACCTTGTCGAGCGGATCAGCGCCCGCGATGAGTCGATCGGCATTCTTGTCTGGTCGATGTATCCCGATAAGATTTACGCCCGGCGGGCGCTACAGGCCGGCGCCCGGGGTTACATCAACAAGCGGCAGGCGACCGACCGGATGGTCGAGGCCATTCGCTGCGTTCGCGACGGCAAGCTATTCCTCTGCGAAGATACGGCCTCGCAATTGTTGGGCAGTGTGGTCGGCAGAGGCAAACATCTGCAGGCATCGGGAGTGGAAAGCCTCTCGGATCGTGAGTTGGAGGTCTTTCGTCTCATCGGCGAGGGGCTCACCACTTCCCAAATCGCGCAGCGTCTCCATCGCACCGTCAACACTGTGGAATCGCACCGCAGGAACATCAAAGAGAAACTGGCCTTGAAAACTGTTGGCGAACTTAACCTAGCCGCGGCGCGATGGATGCTCGACAACGGCTAACCCGGCTTTCTGCCTTTCACGATCTCCACGGGAACCCACATGGATTCCGTTAGCGAGTCCTCGATGACAAAGCCCGTCGCCTCTAATGCACGGCGAGCATAGATCGGCCGGCAGTCCATCAGGTTGGGAAAGTGGCGATGCGTCCACTCGA
>CAZTPX010000473.1:0-2230 GCA_964615095.1 uncultured Planctomycetaceae bacterium
ATGGACAAGAAGAGGCCTACGGTTCGACTGTGATGGAGTCCCACTTCATTTTGTGGCGCTCGGCGTAGGCGGCGAAGACTTTTTCATGATGGATCAGCACGGCGCGCACCACGGCTGAATTGTCGGCCAGGCCGGTTCCGGCCATGGCCTCCGGCAGCAATCCCAATTGCCGGGGCGCGTAAAGCAAGCCGAAGACGGATGCGGCCACCGCGTCGTAGGGCAAATCTTCCTCCACGCCTTCAGCGAAGTCTTCCACGACGTCGGCCAGGAATTGCAACTGGTCGGTCAGGTGCGGGTAAGCCGGATCGTCCATCTCGGTAAACTTCAATTTCAGAAAAGGAAGGTTCTTATGCACGCCCTTGAGGATGTTGGGCGTGATCGCTCCGGTGCCGCGACGCACAAGGTTTGCTATCTCTGGCATGGCGTCAAGCATGACCGAAGGCCCGGAATTTGCAAGCTGTTATCTGGCACCCAAATCCTCGCCTAAGCCTGTAAGAACAGTTTTGGGCGTGGCCCATGCCTGATTGGGCGACAATTTTCCGGCGCGGTCCCTCAAATTCCTCGCCCCAAACGCCCGAAATCGCCGCAACTCTTTGTCAAACAAACACTTGCTCCGTCCCGCATCTTATAGTGCGGTGCTTCCGCTCGGATGGGCGGCGGGCCTCTAGCCACCGCGCCCTCCCAACGCCTTGGTCGAACTGGCTTGCGTCGGCAACTCAAACACCTTCCAGATCGTCTGCAGCCGTTGGAGTCCGCCCGTGTTCTGGCAGAGCCGCAACCCCATCACGCAGTTGTTCCGGTTCATCCGCCCAGCCAGGTGGATCACCAGCAACCGAAACTTCTTGAGCCGCGCCGCGCGCTCTTCTCCCTCCAAACAGAGCCCCTTGATGGCGCTGACCAGATTGTAGGTCAGCAGCGCCATCTTGAACCAGGCCGAGTTGACCCCAAATCGCTGGCTGGGCACATGGCCCCCGCCCAACTGGTTCTTGACCTCGTCGTGCGCGTGCTCCACCGTCCCGGCCTTCTCCCGATGCCACTCCAGCAACCGGCCCCCGTCCATGTTTTGATTGGTGACCACCGCGTGGTAATGCCGGTCGCTGCCGTCGGCAAACAACACCCCTTGCGGCTTCAAGAGCCGCAGACCCACATAGCGCAGGGGCCGGCTCTCTTTGTGCTCATAAGAATCTCCCGGCACAAAATCCACCCCCGCCCACTGCCGCAAAGTGCCATCCTCCTCCTGGCCAAAGCTCTTCCACTCCCTTTCCGGGACTTTCCGCAGAGCCGCTGCCAGCGCCTCGCTCATCAGGGCGCTGACGGCAAAACCAATCCGGCCCCCTGGCTCGTTTTCCCGGTCGGGATGTTTCAACCAGTCCAGCAATTGGTTCTCGTGACAGGCCGAGTCACCCCGAAAGTAGCGTTGGCGGATGTTCTCCGGCAACGCGGCAAAGGCCATCTGGGCGCACGTCAACGGAGACTGTTTGGCCGGCACATTGCCGTCTCGAAACTCGTCCGCCAGCGCCAGGTCCGTCTCGGCCCACACCGCCACCATGGGCTGATAACCCCGCCCGCCCTCATAATGATATTGGGCCGCTTTCTTGTGGCTTTCAATGATCGTGGCGTCCTGATCCACGGTGGCGATCCGTTGCGGCTGGCCCTGCTTTTCATACAATTTGGCAATCCGCCGCACGCTGGCAGCCAGGACGTTTTGCAGGCCCGCCACCGCCGCGCTGGAAGGAAAAATGAAGCTCTTCTGCACCGTCCGCTCCGGGCGCAGCTTTTCCAAGTCCGGGTCGTGGAACCGCTCCAGAAACTCCCGCGCCGCAGTGGCTTTGGGCGGGGCATAGCCCAGTCCCCGCTCCAAGCAGGCGTCATGGGCCAGCAGGCCGATGTCCTCGGGGCATTCCCCGCCCACCGCTTGGAGCAGACAAAGAGACTCGATCATCTGGTCTTCGGCAAAGCCGCGCCGGCGCTGGCGCAAGGAAAGGTTGGCCGCAACCAGGTCGGGCAGGCCCAAGGAACGATAGACGCGGGAAAGGGAGAGCAAGCCGGCGTGGGGACTGGTGGCCTCAGCCAACGGGCGCGCGTCCAGAACGAACGGCGTCTTGTGCAGCAACGGTAAACGCGCAGCCATGCGCGACAAGTAATAGATAATCTATAATACAAGTCAAGCGAAAAAATGCGCTTCGCCTGGGTTTTTTCTCAAACGACCATTTTTAGGCGAGGATCAGGG
>CAZTPX010000474.1:0-2229 GCA_964615095.1 uncultured Planctomycetaceae bacterium
TTCGGTGGCTCAACTCTGCCCGCCGGAATGGCTCAATTCCTGACCGCCGCCGACACGGCGATTTCCGCCAGTTGGTCCTGGACCGGCTGGGCGACCTTGCCGTTTTGGTACTCGACGTCCGACTTGCCGGCGGCGCGGCGGCATTTTTTGTCGGCTGCAAGGCGGTGGGGAGTCCGACCAGGAGGGAGGTCAAGCTGGTCGTCCGAGGCATCAGGCGGCTTGCCAGGCAGTGTGCCGCATCGGCGCATGACCCGGCGGTCCTTCTCCGCATCCAGAGGGCGATGGAGGAAGAAGAGGAAGACACGATGAAGGCGGCTTCGTGATTTCTGGTCGCGCGCACGAGACTAACTCGCCATCCAGCCTACGTGGGGCTCCCCGCGACATCGCCGCCGTGCCCGAGCTGACGGTCGTACATGGAGGGCATGGGGATGCCGCCCACGGCAACCTTCGTCAGGATTTACGAAGGTTCCAGCTCTTCGGGTATCGCCCCCTGCCGGGGCTCGTGGTCGTCTTCGGGTTACATGGGGATGCCGGTGCCGTTGCGGGGCTGGGGCAACGAGATGGTGGTTGCGCCGTCTCCGGAGTTCAAGCACATCCGTGCTGCACAGCTTTATGGCAGTAGGATTTGCAGTGGCACGTCGTTCTGGGATGTCGTTGCTCGTCAGCTTTGGCGATGTAGCAACCGTGTGATTCTGGGTTTTTACCTTGACCGATGCAGTCATTCCTTCCACCACGAGTATCGTGGGCAAAGTACCACCGCATGCACTGCAAGGGCTCGTTCTTACAATAGACGCAGAAGTAACTGCCCTTCGGGTCAGCGTCCTCGATATGCCTAATAACGGCACGATTGGCGAAATCTCTCAGAGCCACGGCGTCCCCCATGTTGATCGCCGTGAGAATCTTCGCGCGAGTTTCATCGTCCACGATACCACGAGTCGCATAAATCATAGTCTACCTGCCTTTCCGTTACTGGATTTGGAAGTTGGGGAAGTCGTGGAATTCCACGTTCGTGATACTTGATGGATCATCGTCCGGCGAACGGGTGGAGTCAAGGGGCGGCGGGGAAAACCGCCCCCGCCAACCATATATACTTCATGCAAACCTTTTGGGCATGGTTGTCGCAGTTCAGGCTCATCGAGACGTACTACGGACTCGATCCCCAGGAGTACAACGCTCTCTTCGACGAGCAGTTGGAGCAGGTCCTCGCCAGGACATCCGACCCCGCCCATCGCCGCGCCCTCGAAGGCATGAAGGGCATTCGTTGGATGTCGTACATCGCCGCGTCGGTGCGGAACGCAGGCTTCCGTGACCAGCGGGAAATTCAAGAGCGGGCGCATGATGTTGCGGTGAAGCTCTTGACCGGCACGCTCTTCACGGGCTTCGACGAGAAGGTGTCGGGTCCGTTCGACCGCCGCTTCAAAAATAGCGTCGGGAATGCTGTCCGCAACATGGCGGAGCTGGTGCGGAACCGTAAACGGCTCCTGCCGACCGTCCCCATCCAGGATGTCGAGCCCGCCAGTATGCCCCCCGAGGAGGACGACTGCGGCGAGAAGGTCATCCGCGACTTCCGGCGGTTGGTGAAGCGGCAACTGGGGCAGCTCGGGGTCGCGGTCCTGGACGTGCGGTTGAGGGGTGGGGAGACGAAATCCCTGGTCGGTCGCCCTGATCTCGGCAGCCCTGGCAAGTGGGGCGTAAAACGCACCGTGCAGCAGGTTAAAGAGTTGCTGGGGCAGTACGCTGCCTCGGTCGGGGACCCAGGATTCCTACGGGACATCGAGCGGGCGATGGAGAGGGAGCAAGAGACCGTGGCGAGGAGACGGACGGCGACAGCACGGCGGCAGGCGGTCGGGGCGTGAAGCCGCCTCTCACCCATGCCGCTGCATTGCCGGCGAGACCCGCTTCTGGACATCGGTTTCCAGTACGCCGAAGGTGGCTTCGTGGCGTTGGAGCGTCATGGCCAAAGCTTGCCACAGGCGTTTGGCGGTGAACGGATTGATGACGATCCGTTGCGAAACCGCGATTGGCGCGGTCGGAACCTCGAAGGGCTGCGGATTGAGCCCGAAGTCGATGATCAGCTCCTCCGGCGTGCCGGTAACGCGGCAGAAGTTGGCATAAAAGGGACTTGCCTTCGAGTCGTCGATGGGGACCTGCTGCGGGGCCTGTGCCGAGGGAGTCGTGGCAGGAAGCTGGTTGTTCTGGGAATTCGCAGTGGATTCGGGCATGAGTTAC
>CAZTPX010000475.1:0-2220 GCA_964615095.1 uncultured Planctomycetaceae bacterium
CGCAGCCAGGCGCAGCTTCGATGGCCCTGCGGACGCGACGATCGAGGGCCTGCAAGGGCGGATCGCTGCAAGAGAAGCGGCCAGTGGCAGTGCCCAGCGAGTCAAGGTTGCCGCGCACGATCGATGTGGCGGGATCGACGGCGGCGAGAACACCAGCGGCCGAGTCGTAGGCCGATTTGGCATCGCGGTAGGTTTGGAGGTGGGCGACCAGTGGGTGCAGCGGCAGCAGTTGGGCGAGAGCAGCCTTGGACACGGCCTGGTTGCCGTGGCGGGTCTCTAAGGGGCACGGCAGGCCGAGGTCATTGTAAAGGAGCCGGCGGACAGCGACGGCATCGTCGGGGTTGAAGTAGCTGCCGGCGTCGGCTTGAAGGATGCGACGGGCAATCTCCATCTGCGTCTCGTGACTCTCCTTGATGCCCAACAGCACGGGCCGGTTTACGGGCAGGCCGACGAGCGTCATGGCGAGCACGGGCGCCAGCACCGGCAATTCGATGTTGCGATACAAGTCAAACATTCCCGCGGCGAGGATCTGTTGCGACAGACGGGCACACAGGGCCAGTGGATTATTGACGCGAGCAAGACCTATGCGGACGCGCTCGCCGCGGTCGATTGCCAGTTCTCCGTTTGTGCTGGGGGCTTGCCTGTACAGCAGGCAGAGCATGGTGCGGAGATCGTCGATGTCGGCAACATCGGACAGCGAAGGCAGATCGTTCTGCGCCTCGACTGCCAGGCCGAAGAGAGCATCGTTGTATAGCCGCGGGCGGCCATCCAAGCCGTGCAGCACACCGGTGATGTTGTCGGCTGCGACATCCTGGGGCACGTTGCCGGCTGTCTGGAACCGCATGCCAGTGAGCC
The DNA here is from genome assembly GCA_964615095.1 of uncultured Planctomycetaceae bacterium. Lineage (GTDB taxonomy): Bacteria > Planctomycetota > Planctomycetia > Pirellulales > Thermoguttaceae > JANXQG01. The sequence goes on from CAZTPX010000475.1 coordinate 856, forward strand.
GAGACCTACCAGCGGCGACGGCGGCGGCGGTGCGTGGGCCATCGACGACGTAATCGACGGCGGCAAGGAGGGGTTCATCGTAGTTCATGGTTTTATAGCGGGGCATGGTTTCTTCTTCCTGGGGCACTGGCGGCGATCGGGCAGGGCGCTCAGGTCCGCCCATGTCCTGCTGGTGAGGATTTTGAGCGGGTGCCGCCCTCAAAATCACCAATTGGAGATTTCGTTACCCCAAAAGAGGGGTATCGCTGACCTCCATTGTATGAGCCGAATCGACCGAAGCGGCGGACGCGGGAGCTTTCCGCTTACTGGCCGAGGCGGGGTTGGGGGCCTTCTTCTGGCCCTTGCTGGCTGCCTTCTTCCTTTCTCGCGTGGTCTCGCCGACCTTCCGGACCGTATAGGGCCGGCGGCGGAACGATTGCAAGAGCGGATTCTTCATCTCCTTGCCGACCCACAGAACCACGTCGCCGCCGTCCTGGTGTTTAGCCTCGATCCATTTCTGGCTGCCGATCGTGCAGTAGCGTTTGAAGACGAACGTACCTCGTTCCGCCATGAGGCTCTTGCTGCCGTCCTCGTTGACGTAGTACGGGCCGCGGCTGACGCGGAACTTCTCGCCCCGCTTGAGCACGCCGCGCTTCCCGTAGGGGTATTCATCGAAGGTTTGGAGCTTACGGGCGGACATGGCAGTTTGCAATCTCCTCTGGGGTACAATCTGCGGGGTCCTTACGGCCAGGTGGCAGCGTTGCAATCAGGACTTCGCTGCCCTGCTCACGCGCAAGCCGCAGGTCTTGCTGAATCTTCCGCGCCTCTTCCTGGGCGTCCTGGTCGAGCATGACCACGATGCGCCTGCCGATGAAGTGGTGGACGAGCAGGAGCTTCTGGGTCTGCGAGAGGTCTTTGCCGAAGAGGGCGACGGCACCAGGGCCGACGCGCCACGCGTCGGCAGGGCCTTCCACGACATAGATTTCACGCATGGCGCTGATCGCCAAATGCAGGCCGTAGAGGAGTTCCGACTTCTGCATGCCGGCTGCCGACAGGTACTTGGCATCGCTGCCGCCGAGGACCTCGTGGCCGGGCACAAGGCGGGCCTGCCAGCCGCGGAGCACGAGTTCCTGCCCAGTACCGGGGGCCGCAAACAAGTGCGCCGGGCGGTAGACGGGGATCACGATGCGGCGCGTAGCCGCGGGCCGGCAGGCTATACACCAATCACAGAAACTCACGTCCCAGGTCTGCTGGAGGTACTGGAGGTCGAAGCCGCGCTCGCTGAGGTAGACTGCGGCAGGATCGGTGGCGGGCAGTTCAGCGATCGGGGTGAGACCTTCGGGGAGGATGATTTCCTGGGGTGGTTGCGGGGTCTGCTCTGCGGGG
>CAZTPX010000476.1:0-2219 GCA_964615095.1 uncultured Planctomycetaceae bacterium
GGCACATGCCGGCGATTCCCAATGGCCACAATCTTGAATCCGAAGTTCAAATCTCCAATCGGGAGTGGCAGCAGCGCTGATTTGTCCCAGCCGCGGTCCTCGTTCGGCGCTGCCCAAGTCGGGATCCAGGGTTTGCCATTCACGTAGGTCGGCTCATTTCTGCCCATCTGCCGCCCGGGCTTTGACGCTCCAAGCTCCTTCCAATAGATTCCTGCTCGCGTAATGTGCAATTCGCTACCACCATCGACAAGCGCCTCGATCAATAGACTGCGAATCGGAGCAGGTCGTTTCTCGGCGAGCGACGAGACTTCCAGGGAAGGCTCTCGCAATTTTTCCAGCCTCTGTTCCACCTTTTCCTTCACCAATCCCGAGAGCCCGGGCAATGCCTGCTGATACCACGACGCGGCGTGGTCCTGGATCGATTTCTTGGCCAAGGCGTTTTTCTTTTCGCCAACGTCCCACCAGGCATCTCCCAATTTCACTTCTTCGGCGGCATCCGTGATCCCCTTGAGTTCTTTGCACGCCAGGTCCTTCAAGGCAGGATCGTCTCCCAAGGCCAGCATCGAGATGCCCATGCTCCATTTGCCTTGCACGAAGCAGCGGTAGCGGCCCACGGCCAGGTTTGCCGCAGGATCGGTTGGATTCTTGGCGAGCGCGTCGGCCGCCTGCGCCACTTCGGCCTGCGCCTCCTGGATTCCCGCCATCTCCTTGGCGATCGGCCCTTTGCGGGCGACGGTCTCCTTGAGGAGCGCCGGGTCCTTCGACTTCCTGGCAAGCTCCATGGCCATCGTGCCCAGCTCCGTCGCCGTTTCGAACTGTTGCTTCGTCACGGCCTCTTCCATCAACGTCAAGAGGCTGCCGACGACAGCGCCGGTTGCTTCCGCCGGCAGGTACGACTTGCCTATGGACGTCAGCGACTTGGCTTTGAGATCGAGGGCATCGACCTCGAACTTCGCCCCCGTTTCGTCGATAATCTGAAAGGCGAGGTCGGCGTCCTTGGCACGTATGGCGAAGCGTGCAGCCTCTTGGAGCATCACATACTGGGCTGCCGCGTCGTCCGTGCTGGCCGACGCCTTTTGCAGGAGTTCTTGGATCAGGGCCTTCTGCCGCAGCACGGTTGACGCCGCAGAATACTTGTCCTTGAAAACCTCTCGAATGAGTTTCAGCGCCTGCTCCTGGGCGGCCGCATCGGGAACGGCCAGGCGAGGCGCCGGCCGATTGGCGCTTGCGGCATCTTGGTTGTCGCCCGAAGAGTTCTTGGCCACCGCGGGTTTGGTCCCCGGTTCCAGGAAATACATCGTCGCCGCGCTGGCCAGTTCATCGTCTTCGGCCTTTCTCGCGGCAGAAAGCGCCAGCGCGGCCACGCTCTTGGCAACGTCCGGTTTTCCCGCGGCGCCGGCTTGTTCGACCAGCTTCAGGGCGTCGGCCGCGACGGCCTTGAACTCAGCGGCGGTCTTGGCCTTGGCGAGGGCCTCTTGGACGCGCTCCGCGGCGTTTTCAGGCAATTCAACAACTTCAGGTCTTGGTTCGGGTTTCGTTTCGGGCTGCGGCTCGGGGTCGGGGCCGGCCTCGGGTTTTGGTTCAGGTTGTTCGGGCTTGGGTTTGAGCTTCGGCGCAGGTTTTGGTTCGGGCTTGGGCGGCGTCTCCTCTTGCGGCTTCGTGCCTTCGTCCGTCATGGTCGCCGACGTGTTTGCCTTTGCCTGCGGTCCGGGCCGCGGGTGTTCGGGGGGCTTGGTGGCAGCCAAGTAGGCAACGATGGCGACAGAGACCACGATTCCCGCCACGATGGCCGTGGGCAGTTGCCAGGGCAAATTCGACGAATGCGATTTGTGTCGCTGCTTGGGAAGGACTCGTGGCTTGACCCGAGGGGCCGCTTTCGAGGCCCCCGCGTCGAATCCTATTTGCGATGGATCAAAGAATTCTGCCTCTTGTTGAGGTGGGCTCGCGACCGTCGCGATTTGCCCCCGCAACCATTCATCGTACGCAACCTTCTTGGCAGCGCTGAGCAGGCAAATCCGCGCCGCCGCGATCTCGTTGAGGATTTTTTGGGAGAGGGCCGAGTGCTGGCCCGTCTGGAACGACCTGATGTGGGCCATTTGCTTGTCAGCGGCGCTGGCAAGCACATCGGCATCGGACTCGAACAAGGCAACGCCCAACAAGCGATAATGATTCGGCGGTTGCTCGCTGGGCGGAATGGCGAGCCATTTGTAGTAGGCGTC
>CAZTPX010000477.1:0-2214 GCA_964615095.1 uncultured Planctomycetaceae bacterium
CCAACCGCTTGCAGTGGCCCAGCCCTTCGCCCAGCTCTCCCAGCGCCATCGGGCCCCGTGCTCCCGTGCGAGCCGTTGCCGTGTGCGGAGGATGAGGCTCGCGGGGGCCGCCGCCCAGCCCTCGATCGGAGAGCCAGAGCAGGGCTTCGGCGATGTGTGCGTTTTCAAGGCATAATTCGCGCAGTTGGTTGAGACCACCGACCCGTGTCAGCCGCGCATCCGTGGCCTTCGTAAAGATGGAGCTACGTCTCACCGGCCTGCCATCTTCTTTTGCAACCACCTTTTCAAATCTGGAATCCGATCCGTGTATTTGGCGTGGTGCCTCGCGATATCCTTGACCGCCGGATCGTTCGGCGCGAAGGTCCCAAGGATTTCCCCGACATGCACTTGCGCAACAGTTGTTTTGTCGCCCGGGTTCGTGTAAGCTGCTTCGTTGTTGTCGAGTTGTTTGAGATAGTAAGCATACGGTTCTTTCATACCCGCATCGGCGCATAACCTCAGTATCTCGCCGCGGGTATGGTTGAACCACCCAGGATTTGCGCGGGGTAATCTCTTATTGCTGAAAAACCGAGCAACCTGCTCACGCGACGCGGGTGTCCCGTCCTTGAGCAGCAGTTCCACTATATTCTTGCTCTGCCCGCTGATTTCGTCTTTCGCCAGAGACTCTCCAAGGATCGGTCGCGACCTGTCCTTATCGCCGACCTCGTGGAGCATCATTGCCCCTAAGAGTCGGACATCGCTCCTTCTGTCGTCGAGATACCTCAGCGCCTTGTCTTCCCGATCCTCTTCCACGCGGGCGTCAATCTCGCAGTTGGGCAATGCCTGCCGCAGTTTCCTGACGCCGGCATTTGTAACCTTGGTCCCTTCAAGCCTTAAGCGTCGAAGTCGCGTCATGCCCTTGAGGGTCTCTAGCCCGGCATCCGTGACCTGCGTGTCCTCCAGGCCCAACCATTCCAGGGCGGTCAATGGTTTGAGCTTTTCCAGCCCGGCATCCGTGACCGCGGTGTCACTCAGCCACAAGAATTTCAGTTGCTTCATCGCTTTCAGATGATCCAGCCCGGCATCGGTGACATGCGTGAATGCGAGCATCAAATGTCGCAGTTGGGTCAGCCTGGTGATGTGTGCCAACCCTGCATCGGTGACCTGCGTGCGAAGGAGCGTCAAAACTTGCAGTTGGGTCAGTCCAACAAGGTGTGCCAGTCCGGCATCCGTGATCTCCGTATTGTCGACACACAACTCGTGGAGTTGGGTCAGCCGTGCGAGATGCGCCATGCCTGCGTCCGTGACCTTCGTGCCGTCGAGCCACAACTCGTCGAGTTGGGCCAGATGAGCGATGTTCGCCAACCCAGCGTCCGAAATCTTCGTCTCGCTAAGCGTCAAGCGTTCGAGCTGGGTAAGTCCGACGACGTTCGCCATCCCGGCATCGGTGACATCGGCACCGCCGAGCGACAGGCTTTTGAGTTGTGTTAGCCCGCGAAGATGTACCAACCCTGCGTCCGTGACTGGCTTTTCCCCCCCGTATTTCGAATAGTCTAAGTCGACGATCACGACGTCATGTAAGAAATCGTCTCCCAGCAAGTTCTGCAGCCGCGTCCGTTCAGGTGTTGATACATTTGGCGACGAGAAGCGGTTCTTGCCCGACTGTCCGTCATAATCGGCGCTCCCGCTGAGCTTCTCGATCGCCCTCACGGCCTGACTCTGCTCCCTAGCCTTCTTCATCTCTTCCGCCAGCCAACTGCACGGCAAGGCCACGGCAACGGTCAACACCAGCAACGTGCGAATCCCGAACTGGAACCGCCTTCGAAAGACCAAGGCCACAAGCCACCATAGCAGCATTGCCAGCAGCACCACGCCCACAACGGCAACCGCCGCAAGCACGGCGTGGCCTTTGTGCCAGGTCAACCAGCCGAATCGATCCGACAGGAACAGCAGGCCCGTCACCGCCATCGAGCCGTAGACCAGCCAGGCAGGGCAAGGGCGATACCAGCGACGTTTCTCGGGCGTGTCCATGCCCGGTATCATACCGCGCCACCAGCGGCCCTACCAGAATGGGCCTGAGCGCAGCCACCCCTGCACGCCCGCGTTCCGAGCCGCTTGCCCGCCGCACGAAGGTTGCCGCTGAGGCGGGGTTGGGCGCTGGGATTGGGGTTTGCGGCCTTATGGCCCCTTGTGGTGCGGGATGTCACGGCGCGGTAGAATAGAAGCGAGACGCTG
>CAZTPX010000478.1:0-2200 GCA_964615095.1 uncultured Planctomycetaceae bacterium
GAGACCTTCGGGGAGGATGATTTCCTGGGGTGGTTGCGGGGTCTGCTCTGCGGGGACGATGGCAACGTGCTGCGCGTAACGCCGGCTGATGGGCACCGCCAGGCGGCTGCGCAGCATCAAGCGGTTGGTTTCAATCTGGTGGCACTTCTCGTTGTGGCAGCACCACAGGCCGTAGTTGCGCTGGCCCGTGGCAGGGTCCAAGACGCCGTACATGTAACTGATATAGAGCCGGCAGCGATCGTCGTAGCAAAACGGGCACGAGACAGCATATTGCTCGCCACGCTGGGATGTTCTCTCGGTAAAACGCCCAGGACGGGCCGGATCGGGCACACGGACGGCAATTCGGGCCTGGCCGGGGTTCGTGGTACGAACCTCGCCGAACTGGGCCTGGAGGGTGGAGAACAAGGTTGGGTTCAAGGGACTGGGCATGGGGAACGCCTTTCAGGGCTGGGCAGGGAACGGGAAGCGGGGTGTTCCCGAGGGTCCAGGGAACACGAAAACCCCGTAAATTCCAGGGTCAAACGCACTTTGTTCCCTCGTTCCCTGTTCCTGGAGAGAGGAGGCATATATAGTAAGAAGAGACTTAGTTTTTTTGTGAGTCTTAGAAAGTTGCCGCCTCTTCTTAAAGAGACTATTACTAAGAGAGAACAAGGGAACAAATACTAATAATGATATAAAGACCCTAGAAAATACGAGGTCAAACCTGTTCCCCCAGTTGTTCCCTCGGCGTTCCCTCGTTCCCTCCCAGCCTTGGCTGGAGGTCCATCCGGGGCCAGTTGGAACCAGACGCGCGTACGCGCGTTTCTGGCGCCTCTTCTCTTTTCTGGTGTCATTGCTCGTCTTCATCGTTTGCTGCCCTCCTACGCGCAGCTAGCGCCCTTCCTGGCCATGTGCTGCTGGCTACCGCTCGACCGTTCAGCGACTGCCCTGCGGTTGCTGCCCCAAGATGCCGAGGCGACACGCCTTCTTCTCTATGCGCTTAGCCTCCTGCTCAGCCTTACGTTCGTCCTCGACGCTGGCGTAGTGCTGGTTCCGCAGGTCACGGAGGGTGGCATCCACGACCGCCGCCTGGTCAGCCTCAGAGAGGCGGAAAAACTTCTGGGTGAAGATACGCATGGTCTTGTTCTTTTCGTTTCAAGGGTTAAGGGGTAGGTTGATTGTTGGTCCCGGTCTATTGCAACCGGCAGAGGCGCGTCCTAGCCCGGTTGGAACTGGACGCGCGTTCGCGCCTCCCTGGCGGCTTTTCTCGGTTCTGGTCATCTTGGTCGTCATCATCTTTTTCGGCCCTCCTACGCGCAGCTAGCGCCCTTCCTGGCCATGCTGAGCCGGCCGCACACCGACACGCCCAGGTCCGCCGAATCTGCCCCGCTCCTGCTCCTCGTCCTGTTCGGTTTGGCCTTCTACTTGGTCGATGGCCGCTTTCCTGATGGCCACGAGGTAGACCAGCGTGTTTCCGCCCATGCGCGTCCGGTACTGGTGCTTGCCCTTCGAGACCTTCAGCCAGCCCCGATCTAACCACAGCCGTCGTATGGATTCAGCCTCGAACCCGCCGGCCATCAGAATCTCATCCATAACGTGGGGTAGGAACCCGAGGTACGGCTCATCCTTGTCATCCAGCGCAAAACGACCGATTACGTTTGTCCCCATGTTGCTGGCCATCTGCGGATGGAACTGCGTATGATGCCCATGCGCCCAGCTCACCACGTGCCGCAGTGCCACAGCCGCACGATCTGCCTCGGGGGTCTCAGCAGTCAAGTCGGCCCACAACTCTTCCACGACATCGCGGTACTGCCAGGGCATCTCGGCGGCCTCGTGGACCAACCGCGCCGTCATGCCGATCGCCGCCAAGTGCGTCGCCATACGCGCGGCCACGGAATTGTCGCCGGCGCGATCAGCAAACTGCTGCCGGAGTTGGCGGTACTGTTCCCGCCACACGGCCCAGTCCTCACGATGCTCAATCAAGTACTGCACGAAGTGCGGGCCGAGATGCCCGTAGTGGTCAAGTACGCCGTCGTTGACGCGGTTGACGATCTGGGCAGTGGCGGCGTCCGCACGCCCAAAAGGCGAGCCCCAAACCTCCAGAACCCGCGCCCGCGTGCCGCCGTCCTCGCTGAAGCTGGTGATGGGGGCCTCGCCGCTGGTGATCATCACGGTGCGGAAGGCGTCATTTCGCGCCAGGCCCTGGATCGATCCACGTCCC
>CAZTPX010000479.1:0-2174 GCA_964615095.1 uncultured Planctomycetaceae bacterium
TGATCGCCTTGGCCGTCGGTTCGTCCACTTCCACCAGCCGCGCCTGAAGCGACAAGACCGCGGGAAGCGTCTTGGCGGCCGCTACCCGCTTGAAACCGTCCAGTACCTCCGGCCTCTCTTCCCGCAAACAGACGGCCAGGGGCGAAACCTGGCCATAGCGTGCTAACGAGCCTGCCATCGCCGCCTCGGCCGCCGCGTCCGGCAGCCGATATCGCCGGTAACGCTCGCCGATCATGTCCAACCCGATCCAACGGATCTCTCCTTCCGTCCAGTCGTTCATCGCTCTTTCCCGGTTGCCCGCGATCCTAACGTCTTTCGTTCTGGAGAATAGCTGCCGCAACACGCCGCAGCGATGGGACAATCCTAGGCCCGCATGGCAGGGGCCTAAAATATGTGACGACGTACTTTCTTGCGCCAGGGCGGAATCCGGCGACGACTCCGCGGCGCCCCTTTACGCCGCCGTCCCCATCGCGCCTCGCGCTGCAGGACTCGCCGTAAAGCCTTGCGGCATAAGCACGAACAGAACCGTTGACGAGGCGAACGCCGCGAAGGAACGAACAGCACGTAGCAACCCGGACGGGCACAAGAAGATTTCTCCGCAGCGTCGGCTGGGCGCTCACCCTCGCACTCCACCTGCGCGGCTTCTTCGGCAGCGACCTGCTCCGCCTCCCGCCGCTCGCGGACCCGTTGCCGATAGCGGCAACTCTGCTGACGGCGGCGCTCCCGGCCACCCTCCGTCTTCCGCCAGGTCTGGTCGGCGCTCCAACGCCGCCAACGGTCTGCCGCATCCTGACACGCCGTACCGCAATACCGCGCCTGGTGATAGTCGGGCTTGAAGAACTGCTCACAGCCTTTCAAAAGACAGCGCCGCTGCCGCGGCGCCTGACTGGAGCCTTGCCCTGAAGTAGATCGTCGATCATCATGGACTTGACCCAAGGGAGCGCCAACTCCCGAACGGTCAAGTCCCGGAGAGGACTTCTATTCCTCTCCGGGACACCTTATATCCGCTGCCTTATCCTTCGGCCTCCCTCTATTCCAGCCTAATTCCCACCCCATCCGCCCGCCACTTCTCCGGCGGTCGGCCGCCACCGACTACCGCCGGCCAGATGCCTTTCTGGCCGGCGAAATGGTTCAATTCCCCGCCGCCGCCAACAGTGGAGCAAAACCTGTTGTTGAGGCTCAAAGAAAAGTGGCGGTCTTGAACCGATAAGCACCCCCATAGGGACCCCTAGCCTGTAGGGAATTGAAAGTAATTAAACGATTGAAGATTTTGCTTAAAAGTTTCAATAATCCGCCCGACAAACGTGAGCCAAGAAGTCCGTCTGGTCCTCTGCTAACGTGCCTTCGTAGCCTGCCCTATGTATCGCATAATGCCCGGATGCCACGATCCCGCAGGAATACGGCCCAACCGGCTCCATCCCACATATCTCAGTTGCACGCCGGTACGGGTGCTTCCAGAACTCGATAAATCGTCGGCCTTGAAAGTCCCGTGACCCTGGCAATATGAGCGATCTTCTTGCCAGCCACCTTCAGTGACGCCGTCTTCAGCGTTTACGGCGGCCTTCCTGGTCCGCTTTCTGGGATGACAGAAAGCAACATCACTCCCCGCACATCCGGGCCAATTCTCGAAGGTATTCGATCGCCTCGACCAGATCGGGGATCTGGACGCCTTGCTCCCGGCCGTTCCGGTCGCAGCGTGCCAACAACTTCAGTTCCTCGTAGTTCTCGGAGGTTTCCAGTCGCCGCCGGGCACGGACTCCCAGGCTGCTGTCCAACAGATCCTGGCCCTCCATGTGATGCTCGATGAACCAAGCAACTCGCGACGTGATGTGTCCGCTTAGGGCCTCCAGGCCCGTGGTCACATGGTCGTGCCGGTCGATCGCTTTGCCGACGTCGTGCAGGAGGGCTGCCAGCAGAAACTCCTCGTCATAGGGAAGTTCGGCCCTGGCGAGATGGAAAACCTGAAGGCTGTGGTACAGGGCGTCCCCTTCGGGATGGTACTCGGGGTTCTCCTTCACGTTTTCCAGCGGCAAGAGGAGCATCTCGTAAATCTGGAACCGGTCGATCCGGCTCTCGGCCTCCAGGACCGATTGCTCCAGCGACGCGTCGGGGTATTCCCGGGCCAGCAACTGCTCCAACTCCGCTACCGAAAGGCTCTTGGCGGCCATCGCCGG
>CAZTPX010000480.1:0-2165 GCA_964615095.1 uncultured Planctomycetaceae bacterium
CTCGGCGCGGAGCACATGCGCGCCCGCGCACTTCGGGGCCAAGCGGATCGCCTCGTTGGCATCCGAAACCGCACGGCCGAACTCACCCATCGCCAAAAAGGCGCAGCCGCGGAAGAGGTATCCCGCGGAGTCGGTTGGATCCAGACGGAGGCCTTCGTTCAGATCGGACATCGCGCGAGCCAGACTGCCGACGCGGTAGTGCGCCATTCCGCGGTTGCGGTAACCTCGCGATTCCTTCGGATCGCGGCGGATTGCCTCCGAAAGGTTGTCTTGCACCGGTTGAAAATGGAAATTCTCAGTCGTTCGGGTTAGAATCAACCCCTGAACGAGGAGGATTCCATGAGTGCGCCACGACGACATTTCGGCACGGACCAGAAGGCTACCATTCTCAAGAGGTATCTGGTCGATAAGGTGCCACTTTCCGATTTGTGCGACGAGTACGGCATCAAACCGAACCAAATCTACGCCTGGCAGAAGATTCTGTTCGACCACGCGGCAGCCGTGTTTCATCCGGTCGCCAAGCGCGCGGCCGGCAAGCTGTCCAGCCAGGAGGATAAGATCGCTCGGCTGGAGGCCAAGCTGGTGCAGAAGAACGAGGTCATCTCGGAGTTGATGGAGGAAAACGTCCGCGCAAAAAAATCCATTGGGGAACTCTAAACGGACGTTGGGTTCCCCACGACACCCGCGACGAAGTGGTCGATTACGTGCGGCGCTGGCGCGAGCGCACGGAGATTCCGACCCGGCAGTTCGTCGGCTGGCTGGGCATCGGCCAGAGCAAGTTCCACGATTGGAAGGATCGTTACGGTAAACGGAACGAACACAACGGCTGGGTGCCGCGCGATTGGTGGCTGGAAGACTGGGAGAAGCAAGCCATCATTCGCTTCTCGTTCGAGTATCCGTTGGAGGGCTATCGGCGGCTGGCATTTATGATGCTCGACCGCGACGTGGTGGCCGTGAGCCCGTCGAGCGTGTATCGCGTATTGAAGGCCGCGGGCCGCATCGGCCGATCGATGAACAAGCCGTCGAAGAAAGGCACGGGCTTCCATCAACCGCAAAAACCGCATGAACACTGGCACATTGACATCAGCTACATCAACATCCACGGCACGTTCTACTACCTCACCACGATTCTCGACGGCTACAGCCGCTACATCGTGCATTGGGAGATTCGCCGCTCGATGACCGAGCAAGACGAGCTGGTGGTTCTTCAGCGGGCGAAAGAGAAGTTTCCGAATGAGACGCCGCGGATCATCAGCGACAACGGCTCACAGTTCTTGGCCAAGGACTTCAAGGAGTTCATTCGCATCTGCGGTATGACGCACGTGCGCACCAGTCCGTACTACCCGCAAAGCAACGGCAAGCTGGAGCGGTTTCACGGCAGCATCAAGGGCGAGTGCATTCGACCGGGCACGCCGATTTCGCTGGAGGACGCCGTGCGGATCGTAAGCAAGTATGTCGAGCACTACAACCAGGTCCGCCTGCACAGCGCCATCGGCTACGTCGCGCCAGCCGACAAGTTGGCCGGCCGCGAGGCGGGAATCTTCGCCGCCCGCGACCACAAACTGGCCGAGGCGCGCGAGCACAGAAAGGAGCAACGCGAGGCTGCCCGCTTGCAAGCGGTTGCCTGATCGAGAAAAACCGACTACGATAGCTTTTGCCCTGGGCGGAGGATAGGGCTCTGCGGGGACGCAACCCGAGCGCCGATCCAGGGGTTGTGAGCGAGGCTCGGGCGGCAGCATTGCTGCCGCCCACCTCCCTCGCTTACAACATCAATGCGCAAAATCCAAGCACTACCAAACCACTTTCACAACCCGACGATCCTAACCCGCCAATCGACGTTTCCATTTCACGCTGAACCAAGACAGGATCTTGACCCGAGGAGGCAACCCGCTATATTGAGGGGCATGTCGGTCTCGCTCGTCGAGAATGCGGCGGCCAACAACGTCGGGATGGAGGCGCGGGTGCGATCGACGCTGGTCGCTCCTGCGAAAGCGAGCAGAAAACGGTGACCAATCGCTGCAAACAGCCAATCCAGGCACATTTATTTTACCATTGGCTGTTTCTTTCGGGGGCTTCATAATGGCCGGACCAATTAAGGAGGAATTTTGAGTCCAACCGAGGCTGCGACTGTCAGTACCCGTGACCTCTACCGCCAAACCCGTCGT
>CAZTPX010000481.1:0-2161 GCA_964615095.1 uncultured Planctomycetaceae bacterium
ATGCGTTCATCGTCGAGCACTCGCGGCTGGTGATCGACACGCGAAACGCGACGAAGAAAGTGACGCGCAATCGCGAGAGGATCGTCAAAGCGTAACCCAGTCAATGGTTCGTGGCAATCGATGTCATTTGTGCCAGCCGACTGTTCATAAAACAATAACCAGATCCTCTAAGACCCTCGCCGCATTTTCGTATATTACTGAGATGACCGACGTTCAGCAATCTGATTTTTCCCAGCCGGGCAAGACGCGCACGATGTAGCATCCATTATTGGTCCGGATGCTGCGATTCGCGCTGGAGTCCGTATTCAGGGTCGACCAGGAGGTGTCTGTCGGCAAGCTGCCTCTGCGCGTGGACATCCTGGCTCGTTCGGCAGAAGGGCGGGCAGATTTCGGAAGCCAAGCGGCAGGAACTCTCCGCGCTGCTGCCGCTCTTGAATCGGTTCACGCTGATCGAATTCAAGGGCCCGACCGATGCGATGGAACGGGGCGACTTCGCGCAACTGCTGGGGTGTTCCTTCCTGTGGCACGGTCAGGAGAACGAGCTTATTTCGCACGAAGAGGTTTCGCTGGTCGTACTTTTGCCCATGCTGAGCGGCCCGCGGCGGGACGAACTCCGGGCGTTAGGGTGCGAGGCAAGGCAGCAAGAGCCGGGGGTTTTTCAGGTAGCTGGCCTGCCTTTTGCCAGTTGGTTGGTGGAAACCGACGTGATGGCCGAACGCAGCCACCCCATCCCTTCGCTGGTTAGCCGCGTGTTCCTGGATGACCGCGAGAGTATAATAAAGAGGCTGGTATCTGGGGGCCAGGGGCCCTTGGTTCACTTTATGGTGCAACAGATAAGGCAGTTCGATACTGAGGAGGATTTTGCCAGGCAACAGGCACTTTCGGAAAACCTTGCGGAGTTGGCGGACGAACTTTTCACCAAGATGTTGGAGGGGGCGCCGGCCGAGCAGCGATTGCGGGGGCTGTCATTGCAAGAGCGGTTGCGTGGGCTGTCGCCGGAAGAATTGCTGCGCGAACTGTCGCCGGAAGAGCTTGCTGCCGCCCTGAGCGACGAAAAGGCGGCGCGGCTGCGCGAATTGCTGGAACGGAAACAAGGCCGTTGAGCCTCAGGGCCGCCGGTCCGAAGCTAAGGGGAGGATTTTGCCGTGCCCACCGAACCCTTGGAAAATCTTGCGGAGTGGGTGTGGCGAATCCCGGGCCAAAGTTTTGGCGGGGCTGCTTGCAAGTGATCGGGTACAATTGTAAGGCTTGGTCGAACGATATAGCGATGTCGATAGCTGAAATAATCTCCGCGGTCCAGGCGCTTCCTCAGGATGAGAAGCGCAAAGTGACGCAGACCCTGCTGGAGGATCCGGCCAGGGAGGAACCGGAAGCGTTGTTCCAGAATGGGCACGTTAATCCCGTTCATACGCCGGAGTTCGCTCCCCACGCCGCTTCGCGACCATCCCGGCTCCTGGCAGAGGACGCGAAGTTGTGATGAGCGTTGTTGCACGTTCCCCTGATTGTGACCGCAATCCGGCTTCGGCGGGGCTGGACCTGATGCCGGACCTCCCCGTCGTGCTGCGCCATGAATCCCGCTCGCTGTCGTATGTGGGGTTGGTGGATAATGGCGCGACGATTGGCGTGCTGCCTTATGCGTTAGGCGTGCAACTCGGCCGCGACTGGAACTCTGGGAAGGCAGGCATTGCTCTTGGCGGCACCTTTGCGCATCTTGACGCACGTGGCCTGGTTGTCGAGGCAACGCTAGCGAAATTACCGCCAGTGCGATTGGCGTTAGCCTGGGCCGAGTCGGATCAAGTTCCGTTTCTGCTTGGGCAGTTCAATTTCTTCCAAGTATTCGATGTTTGTTTTCTTCGCGCCCGCAAGTTCTTCGCCGTCGGGCAACCGGGGGCAATGGAATTCCTATGAGCAAAGTACTTCTTACCGGCGTGGCCGGCTTCATCGGCTTTCACACGGCCCGGCGGCTGCTGGCGCGGGGCGATACGGTCGTGGGCCTGGACAATGTCAATGACTATTACGCGGTGCAGTTGAAGCTGGACCGCCTCAAGCTGTTGGAAAGCGAGACGCGGTTCCGCTTCGTGAAACTCGATCTGGCCGACCGAGAACCGCTGGCCCGCTTGTTCGAAGACGAGCGGTTCGACCTGGTCGTGAACCTAGCGGC
>CAZTPX010000482.1:0-2157 GCA_964615095.1 uncultured Planctomycetaceae bacterium
GCATCGTCATCCGGTAAATGGTTGAATAATAGACGCTTGTGCGCAAGATATACCGGGGGGGGTAGGGGGGAGGGGGGTATACCCCCCATGCCGGGTGCCCCATCCATCGCGCCTTCTGCGATGGGTGGGAAGAACTCCCTCAGTCCTTGAGGCAAGCCACCAAATCGGAAGGGCCCGCATTCACGCGGGCCAATAACATGTCTTGCTTAAGGGCACGGCTTCAGCCGTGCCACAAAAATGCCGCGCCGAGCGAGCAGCCCGCAATGACTTCCCGACCCATCCCGCATCGTTCCACCCCAACAAACATCTATTCTGCTGCGACCGTAATCCCTTGCCTATCAGGCATTCGGCGGAGAAGAGCATGGCCTGCGCTCCAGCTTTCCAACCCAACCTCGCGCCACGCCGTCGCGCGCTTGCCGCCGAATTCCTCTGCTGCGCCTTCCTCATTCTCTCCGCTGTCTCGTCTGCCCAGACCGAGTCTGAAAACTGGACCCGCTGCGAGGGCCAAAATCCCGACCTCAGTATCCAAGCCTGCACCGCGCTCCTCCAGTCTGCCGGACAGGATGACGAAAATCTCGCCGTCGCGCTTAACAATCGCGGCATCGCCTACGACATCAAAGACCAGCACGATATGGCTATCGCCGACTTTACCCGCGCCATTCAGCTCAAACCTGATTACGCCGGAGCATTCAGCAATCGTGCAACCGCCCATGCCGCCCGCGGTGAGCTCGACTTCGCCATCCTCGACTTCAACCAGGCCATTCAGCTCAAGCCGGACGATGCCTCCGCCTTCAACCTGCGCGGCAGCGCCTACGAAGCCATGGGTCAGCTCGACCTCGCCATCGCCGACTTCACCCATGCCATCCAGCTCAAGCCCGACTACGCCGATGCCTTTAGCAATCGCGGCAACGTCTACGCCGACCAGCATCAGTTCTCATCCGCCATAGACGACTACACCGAGGCCCTCCGCCTCAATCCCTCCGACGCCGCCACCCTCTTCGACCGCGGCGCAGCCTACCTCGTCACCGGCCGCTCCGACCCTGCCATAGCCGACTTCGACCACGCCATCCGTCTCCGCCCCAACTTCCCCGAGGCATTCAACAACCGCGGCATCGCCCGTCACAACCAGGGTGACGAACTACAGGCCATCGCAGACTTCGATCAGGCCATCCGCCTGCAGCCCGGCTATGCCGCCGCTTACGGTAATCGCTGCGCCTCGCACTCTATGGCTGGCCAGCTCCAGGCTGCCCTCGACGATTGCAACCACGCGCTCGCCCTGCACGCCGACGACCCCTCAGCCCTCGACAGCCGAGGCCTCGTCTATCTCCGCATGAAGAATCCCGCCGCCGCGCTCGCCGATTACAACGCCGCGCTAGCCCTCAACCCCGGCAAAGCCTCCTCGCTCTATGGGCGCGGAATTGCCCGCCAGATACTTGGCGACACCGCCGCCAACGCCGATCTTGCCGCCGCCAAAGCCATCCAGCCCGGCATCGCCGAACAATTTTCCAGGTGGGGTATCACGCCATCCCCCGAACCCGGCAAACCATGAACTTGCAAGTCGCAAGAAAGGTCATCCCAATGAAATTCAGATTTGCAGTCCTGCTCATCTTCGCTCTCTCGCTCTCCGCCGTCCCCGCGTATGCGCACCACTCCTTTGCTGCAGAGTTTGACGGCACCAAGCCTGTCCGCCTGGTCGGCAAAATCACCCGTGTCGAATGGACCAATCCCCACACCTACTTCTACATCGATGTCGTCGATGCCCAGGGTAAAGTCACCAACTGGGGCGTCGAAGGGGCCAGCCCCGGCGCGCTCAGCCGCCGCGGATGGAAGCGCGAGGACCTCAAAATCGGCGGCAAGGTCATCGTGGAGGGATATCGCGCCAAGAACGGCTCCAACCTCGCCGACGGCCGCCTCGTCACCCTGCCCGACGGCCGCAAGGTCTACGGCGGCAGCCCCGGAGACGGCGGGCCCGGCGACGACGGCACCGACCACGGCTCACTTCCCGGCACCAGTAACTAATTCCCGTCAGGATGGAAGGCTGCCCATGCCTCTGCTGCAACATCTCTGCCAGCTCCTCTACGACTCCAGCTTCGGCACCATGATCCGAGAGTCGAACAATGCCTTCCCCATCATCGAATCCATCCACGTCCTCAGCAT
>CAZTPX010000483.1:0-2156 GCA_964615095.1 uncultured Planctomycetaceae bacterium
TGCCGAATGTCATGGAGTCGGGGGCGCCGTGGGCCCACGCCCGTAATCTGTTGTGAATTGCAGAGCTTCCGAAAAACGGACCTGACGGTCTCATACGCCAGTTGTCGTCCGTTGTCGGAGACGAAGAAGCGATCGCAATGTGAGTTTGCCGCGAGGCGATCGCGGGCCCTGGCATACGCCCTCAGTGGGGCCACGGTGGTCGGATGAATCGGTACGAACCGACTCTTGCAAAACTTGGTTTGACGAATCGTGAGGAGGGCACGGCCAAGATCGACATCGGCTGACGTGAGTCGTAATGCCTCGGAGATGCGGAGGCCGGTGCATACCAGGAGCCCAATCAACGTGGCATACGTTCTGGGCCGCAACCCCGTGCGCGGGTCGAGTTGCTTGGCTGCGGCCAGAAGTGCGGCCATTTCAGCCTCCGTATAAATGTGAGGAGTTGTTCGCCGATGAGCCCGACCAAGCAATCCGCGAAGCGGCACCTGGGTACGCAATTCAACCGCAGCCAAATGCTTCGCAAAACAGCGGACCACTTCCAACCGCCGGGCCCAGTACAGTCGATCTCCTTTTTCGGGCAATCTCGCCCATCGCAAAGCCAATTCGGTGGTCAACGGACCATGATGGCCAGCAGCATCGGCAAAGGTGCCGAATTGCTGCAACAGCCGTCCCTCAGTGAGCAATCGATAGCCCAATCCGCGGCGGAATTCCAGGTACCGGTTGACTTTTTCCAGCATAGTGACAGTTCTGCTCATAATTGCACCTCCTTCGTTGTCTGTGCCGCGGGCCAGGGCAAGGCCACCTTTGCCAGACGGTCGAGATCGATCTTCGTATAGATAGCGGTGGTGTCGATGCTCAGGTGCCCGAGAATGTCGGCCACTCGCTTGATGTCGGCCCCGGCACGATGCAGCCGGCTGGCCGCCGTGTGCCGTAATACGTGTGTTCCCGTCCATTTCTCGCACCCGGCAACTTGGGCATACGCCAGCCGCACGACACCGCGAATCAATTCGCGACTAACACCTCCTCCAATAGGCACCCGATACCGGACGAACAAATGCGGGTCGCTCGTTCTTGGACGATCGCGACGATACCTTATGATGGCTTGCCGGACCTTTCGTGGCATAGGCAGCACCCGATCGCGCCGCGACTTGCCAGCCGTCAGACGCAGAGTGCCAGCGGACTCGTCCAGATCAGCGAGGGTTAGGGCGGCGATTTCCCCGACTCGTAGGCCGAGATCGGTCATGCACACGGCCATGGCGTAATTCCGTCGCCCGCTGGGCGTTGACCGTGGGAAAGTCTTGAGAAACGTTCGCAGTTGCTTGTCGGTCATGGCAGTGGGCAAGCCTGCCAATCGCCATCGCGGACATCGAGGAACAGCGGCGATTAGCTGAATGCCTGTATGCCCTTGCAACCGCAGCCAACGAAGGAAGCTGCGAAGCGATCCAGCAGCCACTTGGGCGGCGGAGAAATGGCCATCTTGGCTGTAGCCAGCAATGAATGACCGGACGTGCGTGGACCTTATACGTTCCCATCGCACCGGCTTCTCGCCGAATACCGACTGGATGAACTCTCGCGCATACCGCCGCCGATACAGCCGCGTGGCCGGCGCCAAACCGCCTGCGTCTCGAAGATAGGCATCATACTGGGCGACAATCCGCTCCATGGCAGGATTGGCCGCCGAGGAGCGTGGAATCGTCACACCTTCATGTTTGAGGTGCCGGAGCAGGTGCCGCAAGGCAGCATGGACGCTGGCCCGCGGACATTGTTGCGATCGTCGCCGACATGCGAATACACGAACGACAGCTTCGTCGACGGATGCGAGGGGTTCCCGGCGTCGGCGGCGACTTCGTAGAAACACCTCAACCGCATGGACATATTCTTGGATGGTGAGACGTGCGTGACCTCGCTCGTGAAGATACGTGAGGAACGATTGGATCGTTGCGGCATCGGGACTGGCCTTGAGCCGCTGGACCACTCGCGGGCAGAAATAGACATCGAACATCGCTGGTTCTCCGGACGTGAAAAAGAAACAGGGGAACCATTCAGACTATGCGGAGTCCACCTCGTTTAGAAGCGCTACGTATGCCCGTGATTTCAGCGAAACGAGGGCAACTTGCGCGATGAACTCCGCATAGTGCGGAAGTCCGCATAGTTGCGGC
>CAZTPX010000484.1:0-2151 GCA_964615095.1 uncultured Planctomycetaceae bacterium
TCGCGGGCATCGTCCATGCGGTGGGCGGTGGGCTTTTCGACGTAGGCGTCGCGGCCAGCCTTGACGGCCTCGATGCCGTGGCGCGCGTGCTGGAAGTCGGCGGTGGCGATGAGGACGGCGTCGATGTCGTTGCGGGCGTAGAGGGCCTCGTTGTTGGGGACCATGTCGATCTTGCTTCCGGCGGCCTTCTCGACCGCAGCGGCGGCCCGTTCTCGCGCGAGCTTCCAGATGTCGGAGACGGCGACCAGCTCAAAGTTCATGTCCTTCTGGTTGGCGGCGAAGGCGGGCACATCGCCGCCCAACATGCGGTCGCCTCCGCCGACGATGCCAACGCGGACACGGTCGTTAGCGCCCACGATTTTGGCATAACTGCGCGCGGATTGTGTAGCGGCGACGGCAAGGGTTGCTGCGCTTAGCTTGACGAAGTCGCGGCGGGATGTGTCAGGGGTTGTTGTAGAGGTTGGCATGATGGGATCTCCTGATTCTGGGACGATGCTCTGTATACGACTCTTCGCATCGCAGAGTTGCCGGCGAGCGAAGTCTACATGGTTTGGGGTGGTTTGGGCGAGTTTGTCAACCATACACCTATCCTGTCCCTATGATATTGGGAAAGAAAGGGCCACCTGTGTGATGTTCGATTTAGGCTAACGCAGGGTGACGTCCCAGATCTTGGAGAGGCGCGACTTGCCTGCGGGACCTTCGACGTAGAGGACGACGACGTACTGGCCAGCCTTCTTGTACTGGTGGATGGGGAACTGGTCGCTGGAATCTGTTCCATCGCCGAAGTCCCACTTCCAACTAGTGATCTGTCCTTCAGATTCATCCTGGAAGGCGACCAGGCGGCGGTTCATGTCGAGCACCTTAAAGCTCCACTTGGCCTCGATGGGCTTGCGGAGCTGTGGTTCCAGCGGCATCAGGCGGAACTCGCGCAGCAGGGTTGCGTTGCCATACATTTTGTGTTCGGGGGAGAGGTTCCAGAAGCCGTTGTTCTTACCGTTGGGATTGCCGTCGTCGTAGTCGATGACCGCCCAGGAGAGGCCGATGAGTTTGTTCTCGTAGAGTTCAGACTCGACGGCGCGTTGCGGGCCTTCGCATCCGGCGTAGTCAAAGGGCGTGATGTAGAACTCCAGGATGTAGTGGCCGGACTGGCCGGGGCGGAAGTTGTAGGTCTGGGCGTGGTTGGCGTAGGGGAGTTCCTTGTCCCAGGGCTGGCAGCCCCAGGCCATGGCCCAGTCCTTGCCCTCGTAGGGCGTCATAATGTGGTAGTTCTGCGCCTGCACGCCATGCATGGAGAAGTGCGCGTCCATCTCATCCTGGTCGGGATTGTTGCGGAAACTGGGGATAAGCGGGCCGCCGGAGCGGTCGCCATCGACGACAATCTCGAAGGTGTCGTTGTGCAGGCCCGGATCGGCGAAGTCCCAGTAGTTGTCGAAGGCCTCGTAGAGGAAGTAGAGGCGGTTGAGGCCTTTGACCCAGCCGACCTTGACCTTGATGTCGAGGTCCTTGGGGTCTGGCTTGTCGTGCTTGTGCTCGTCGTCGTGCATATCGTTCAGCGTGATGGCGTAACTGTCGGGGACGATGGCCCAGTCGTCGTCCTTGCCGTCGATGCGGGGGATCATGTTATCGGGAAACTGAAAGACCTTGAAGATGGGAAGCGCAGGCGCGGCAGGCGCAGCGGTTGCAGAAGCGGTGGGTGTAGCTGGAGCGGGTGGAGGTGCGACGGGAGCAGCAGTTTGCGCGGACGGCGCCGGCGCGGCGTATGGTGCGGCAGAAGCAGCAGGCGCGATGGGTGCGATAACTTGTTGAGCATTAATCGATGAGCCTGAGAATGCAAGCGCGGAGAGGATGGTGGCCAGATGAATTGCTCTCATGAGATGGATACCGCCTTTGCGAGGGAGGGATGGGCTGGGCCGCCGATGGGGCCTTCGATCTTGAGGCCTGTTGTATCCTTCGCCTCCACGGCGTAGGTGAAGGCGTCGGGCCGGTTGGCACCCCAGGTTACCTTGCAGTTGCGCAGGGTGACCTTGTCGGCGTGTTCGATGGAAAAGCCGGGTGTGTCGTGCTGTTGGATGCCATTGGCCGGCAGGGTCGGGCGGTTGTCGAATAGGCCGCCGGGGAACTTAGTGGTGCGGGCGAGAGTGACAGAGACGC
>CAZTPX010000485.1:0-2143 GCA_964615095.1 uncultured Planctomycetaceae bacterium
ACGTGACGTGGCCGGCATCGTGATGGGAGCCGTCCTGGCCGCGCTACTAGGATGCCAACCCCGCGAGCCGTTCTACCTCCACCACACAGACCGCGATCTGTCTCATTACAATGTCGTAGCCACCGAGATCGAATATCCGGACGTGGAAGCCGACCGGCTCGCCGACGTCAGCGGGGCAAATCGGCCGTTCTCGCTAACCAACACGGAACCGAAGGAAATCTGGAACCTCACGCTGGAACAAGCCGTACAGATTGCCCTGACCAACAACAAGGTGATGCGATCCCTTGGCGGCCAGGTCCAAGGCCCGCCCGAGTTCATCTTGCGCAACCCGGCGCTGGTCCCCACGGTTTACGATCCCGCCTTGGCGGAGAGCAACCCGAACACGGGCGTGGAAGCCGCCCTGTCGGCCTTCGACACCCAATTCAGCAGCAGTTTGGGGTGGCAGCGAGTGGACTCACCGAACAACTTCGACCGTTTCGACGGTCTGGGCCTCATCTTGCCGTACGTGGATCGGGAGGACATCGGCGCGTTCCAAGCCAAATTGTCCAAGGTGACTGCCACCGGCGCTGAGTTCTCCGTGTCGCACGAAGTCGACTACGCGAAGACCAACCAGTTCAACAACATCTTGACGGGATATCCGGCCGACTGGAACGTAAAGCTTACGGCCGAGATGCGGCAACCGTTGTTGCAGGGCAACGGCGTCGAGTTCAACCGGATTGCCGGGCCCGGGGCAAAACCGGGGCAATACAATGGCGTGGTGCTCGCCCGGATCAACACCGACATCGCCCTGGCCGATTTCGAGATCGGGGTGCGCAATCTCATCAACGACGTGGAAACCAATTACTGGGAGTTGTACTTCGTGTACCGGAACTTCGACACCGTGATCAGCGGCCGCGACAGTGCCCTGTCGACTTGGCGAAAGGTTGCCGGTCTTGCCCGCGCCGGCGCCAGGGGTGGCGAAGCCGAACGCGAGGCGCAGGCCCGCGAGCAATACTTCGTCTTCCGCAGCGGCGCCGAACGATCGCTAAACGCCTTGTACACCGCGGAAGCCAAATTGCGTTATCTGCTCGGAGTGGCCGCCACCGACGGCCGGCTCATCCGTCCTCAGGACGAGCCCACCACGGCGAAGGTGGTCTTCGATTGGAACGACGTGCTCAACGAAGGGCTGGTGCGCAGCGTCGAACTCCGCCAGCAAAAGTGGATCGTCAAACGCCGCGAACTGGAGTTGGTGGCCGCCAAGAACTTCCTCATGCCGCGGCTCGACTTCCTGGCGCAGTATCAATGGCTTGGCATGGGCAACCGCCTGGACGGCGCCCACCCGCTCACCGAGGAAACCTTAGAGCAGTTGCCGCCGCCGGATACCAACGCTTACCGCACTCTGACCAGCGGTGAATTCCAGCAATGGCAAATGGGCTTCCAGTTGAACATGCCGCTGGGCTTCCGCCGCGAGATGGCGGGCGTGCGCAACGCCGAGTTGCAAGTGACCAAGGAGCGGGCCAAGCTCCAGGAAGGGGAGTTGGAACTCTCGCACCAGTTGGCATTCGCGGTTCGCGATCTGGAGGCCAATTACGTGCTGAGCGAGACGAACTTCAATCGCCGCATCGCCGCCCAACACGAGGTCGAGGCCGTCAGCCGCGCCTATGAAAACGACACCGTCACCATCGACCGTGTCTTGGAGGCGCAACGCTCGCTGGCCCAGGCCGAAAGCGACTACTACCGTTCCTTGGTCGATTACAGCCGGTCGATTACGCAGGTCCACTTCCGCAAGGGCTCTCTGCTGGAGTACAACGGCGTGTACTTGGCGGAAGGGCCGTGGCCAGGAAAGGCCTACTTTGACGCCCGCCGCCGTGCCCGGGCCCGCGACGCTGCTATACACTTGGACTACGGCTTCACCAAGCCGGAGGAGATCAGCCGTGGAACGCTGAATCAACAGATGGACAACGGCGGCACGTCTGCAACGGGTCCGGCCAATGCCGCACCACCGCCGGCGCCCGCTCCTGGCAACGGCGAACCGTTGCCGCCGCCGAACAACGTGCCCGTTCAACCCGGTCCGCTGCCCCAGCCACCGGCGCCCCCGACGCCGGCGCCGGCCCAGCCGCAATCCTCCGATTTCGCCCCCGGCGACGGCCAGTCGAGCGTCACC
>CAZTPX010000486.1:0-2127 GCA_964615095.1 uncultured Planctomycetaceae bacterium
GCGCCGGGTTCGGAGTGGTATCTGGAGGAGTGCCGCCGCGTGGCCGGCCCGCAGGTGCAGTTCGTCCAGCACGTCCACGACGACCCGCCACTGCTGGCCAGCGCTTACACGGCCTGCGGTTGCCTGGTGCTGGCCAGTTGGTTCGATCCCACCGGCTGCGCGGCCTTGGAGGCGGGCATGTCGGGCACGCCGCTGGTCTTGCCCGAGGGGGGTTGCGCCCGCGAGTATTTCGGCCGGCAGGCATTGTATGTGAAGTCTTACGACCTGCCGGGAATCCGCCGTGCGGTCCATGCGGCGTTGGCCCAGGGGCGCAGCAAGAGCCTGGCCCGGCACGTTCACACCTATTTCTCCTGGGACGCGGCAGCCAAGGCCACGCGGGAAGCCTACGACAGCGTCCTCTGCCGCCGCCCCCGCCCGGCAGGTGTCCCGTGATCGCCCAGATCCAAGAGCCGAAGCCGGCCAAGGATCCGCCTGCGCTCGTGCGGGCTCGCCGGCTGGTGGCCGCCACGTTGTTGGCAGGTCGCCGACGGCAGTCGGTCGAGGGCGTTGCTCCCGTGCCCGCGTGGAAGGCTTGGCTATGGGCCGCGCTGGCGGCCGCGGCAATCGCGGCTTGTGCATATTGGTTGCGCGCCTGGTAGGCAGCCGGCCGCACCATCGCCCCGCCCCCAGCCTCTCATGGCTGAAAACGAAGTACGCCCGGAGGGATTTGAACCCCCAACCCTCGGTTCCGAAATCCACCCAGCGTTCCGTAAAACCTTATGGTTTCGGCACTTGTAATCTCCATATTTGACAGATTTTCCAGGGTTTGGCAAGGGTTTGGTACCGACTTGGTACGGCGCCGGCGTCCTGCGGCCGGCCACGTCGCCGTAGCCAGACGACAGATCTTCCACCTTGACCGGAGCTACGAAGGTGTTACAATATATTGCAACATACAGGGAGCCGGGATGTGCCGTTCTACCTCTTTATCTGGAACGAGATGATCGAAGGACACCTCGCAGCACATGGCGTGACGCCAGATGAATTCGAGGAAGTGGTATGCGATCCGGACGAGGTCGAGGACTGATATGGAAAAGCGACAGGCCAGGCGGTTCCACCGCGAACTGACCCCCGAAGAGAAACAGCGATGGCGACGGGCCCAGGAAGAATCCGAGGGTGAGAGGGAGGGCATTCTTGCCGACGGGCGACGGGTCAAAGCGGCTCGCAATCGCGTCCAGGTTGCAGTCCGCGACGCATTCCGACTTCTCAAAGCTGAACGACAAGCCCTGGGTTTGAGCTTGTCGGATGTCGAAAAGAAGACCGGGATTGGGCGTTCGGCCCTCTCTCGCCTGGAGAATGAAACCGAGCCCAATCCGACGGTGGTTACTTTGACCCGTTACGCGGAGGCCCTCGGCAAGCAACTCGTCGTCAGCTTCAAGTGATTCTGTCTTGGTTCAGCGTGAAATGGAAACGTCGATCGGCGGGCTAGGATCGTTAGAGTGTTGAAGTTGTTTGGTGGTGCTTGGATTTTGCGCGTTGGTGTTGCAAGCGAGGGAGGCGGGCGGCAGCAGAGCCACCGCCCAGCCCTCGCTCACAACCCCTGGGGCGGCGCTCGGGTTGCGTCCCCGCAGAGCCCTATCCTCCGCCCAGGTCGTCGTTCATGGTAACGTGTCCGCTCCCGTCAGGCAACCGCCTGAAGGCGTGTTGCCTCGCGTTGCTCCTTTCTTCGCTGGCGCGCCTCGGCCAGTTTGCGGTCGCGGGCAGCGAAGATTTCCGCCTCGCGGCCAGCCAGTTTGTCCGCCGGCGCGACGTAGCCGATCGCGCTGTGCAAGCGGACCCCGTTGTAATGCTCCAGGGTTGAAACGGGGACGCAGCTAGTTTTACCTCCGTTTCGACGCTCCGCACTCTACGAATACTAGCTGCGTCCCCGTTTCGACGCTCTGGTACACTGGGGGGCATGACACGGCGAATTCGTGTAACCGCGGGCGGGATGGCTTGCCACGCCCCCAACCGATCGGTGCGAGGTCCCTGTGAAACGACTTCCGACCCCTTTGATTGTCCCCCTGTGAAACGACTTCCGACCCCTTTGATTGTCCTGTACTCATCACGCTCCGCCGTGATGAAAAGGCATCACGACGGAGCGTGATGAGT
>CAZTPX010000487.1:0-2115 GCA_964615095.1 uncultured Planctomycetaceae bacterium
TGGACCCTCTGCACCCGCCAGTTCGTCACTTCACCTATGTACAGTGAGCTCGGGTTGCGGCAATCGATCTCGTTTGCCGTGCCGAATTCCCCCGCCAGCTTGCCGGCGGCGCCGAACTTGCCCAGGGGCTTCCCGTCCAGTTCGAGCTTGTAGATCTCGCCTCCATCCATGGTCTCGGGCGGGTTGGAATTCGAGCTGTACAGGTATTGATGCGCACCCGGTGAAATGCAGATTGCCCAGGGAGCGCCGACATCGGCAATCTGGCGCTTATAGTTCCCCTCATTATCGAAAACCTGGATACGCTTGTTGCCCATGTCTGCCACGTAGACATTCCCTTGCCCGTCCACGGCTACAGAATTAGGCATATCGAATTGCCCCGGTTGCGAACCCTTCGATCCCCAGGTCTTGATGAACCGTCCGGTCTTGTCCAGTTTCACGATGCGCGCATTGGTGTGGGCATCGGAGATGAAGATGTTGCCCTGAAGGTCGAATGCGATGTCGGTCGGGCGGTTAAAGCTGTCGCCCGCGACGCCCTGGCCCGGCACTCCTCCGCGGCCTCGTCCCCCGCCCGGCGGGGGGCCGGCGGGATCGATCGCTTCCGGTTTGCGGCCCAACACCTGGAGAAAGCGGCCGGAGGGATCGAACTTGATGGCGGTGTCCGACCCGCGGTCCACAACCCAGACGTTGTCCTGCGCGTCGATCCGCACCGACTGCGCAAACAGGAACCCGTAGACGCCCGTGCCGATTTCCCTCAGGTATCTGCCCGTGGAATCGAACTCGAACAAGCGCGAACCGCCGTGCGTGAAGAAGCGCGAACCGCCCATGGCGCCCTCTTCCCCGGTTCGCGTATAGACGAAAATATTGCCCTTCGAGTCGGTGGCCACACCGGCTGCCTCGCCCAGGTAGACGGCGGCGGGCAGCTTT
The DNA here is from genome assembly GCA_964615095.1 of uncultured Planctomycetaceae bacterium. GTDB lineage: Bacteria > Planctomycetota > Planctomycetia > Pirellulales > Thermoguttaceae > JANXQG01. The sequence continues at coordinate 925 of CAZTPX010000487.1, forward strand.
AGGAACCCGATATCCCCGTCGAAGGGGATCTCCGGAACCTGTGCCGATACCAGCCCGCAGGCGAGCAGGCCAACCATCGCGCTCAAAAGTCTCAACCTCGCCATATAAGCCCCTACTTACCGCTCGGGCGCAGAACCAGTTTCTGTGCCCTCCATAACTGGATTTCGGAGATGAAGAGCATGTCGGGATTGCGGCAGTCGATCTCATGCAGTCCGCTGAACTCGCCCAACTGCTTGCCTGCTTTTCCGAATTTCCCGACCACCGTGCCATCCAACTCCATCTTATAGACCTCCCCGCTCACCGCGGCCAGCGTGTAATCGTTGTTGTCCGGGAAGGTGTTCGAGGAAAAAAGATACTGGTGCGGCCCGGGCGAAATGCAAACTTCCCACGGCGTGCCGACATTATCGTAGATGGCCTTGAACTTCAGGTTCGTTGTCGAACACTTCGATGCGGCGGTTGCTGCGGTCCGCCACGTAGGCGTTGCCCTTGGCATCCAAGGCGAGCGAGTGGGGCAGATTGAGCTGTCCCGGCGCCGATCCCCTGGTGCCCGCCTGAGCCACGAATCTGCCGTTCTTGTCGTATTTGACGATTCGCGAATTGCCATAGCCGTCGGTCACGAACACGTTGCCGTCGGCATCCCAACCGACATCGGTGGGCCGGTTGAACTCGTACTTTCCGGGATTGGCCGGGTCCGGGGGCACGAATCCGCCGGCATCAACCGGCTCAGGCCTGCGGCCGAGCGTCATCACGACCCGGCCCTCGGGATTGAATTCGATGACCATGTTGGAGCCTTCGTCCACGGCCCAGATGTTGTCCCGGGAATCCACCCGCACGGCGTGGGCGAACACGAAACCGTAGAGCCCCTGGCCGATTTCGCGGACGAAGCCGCCATTCTGGTCGAATTCGAGAAGGCGCGTCCGCTGGCTTCGCGTGTAGACAAAGACATGCCCCTTGGAGTTGGTGGCGATGCCGATGCCTTCACCCAGGTACAGACCGGGCGGCATCTTCAGAAAATTCCGAACGGATTCAAACGGAATCTCGGGGACGTTCTGGACCTTGGCGCGCGTGGCGAGCGCCGCCGGAGATAAGTTCTGAGGACCTTCGGGAGATTGGGCAAAACTCGTAACGACCCACAGGAACCCGATCCAACACATCAGACGGCTTGCCTTCATAGACGGCCTCCGGAGATCT
>CAZTPX010000488.1:0-2103 GCA_964615095.1 uncultured Planctomycetaceae bacterium
AGTCCCGCTTGGCGACCAGCAGTTCCTGCACCAGCAAGGCACACGGCCAGGAGACTACCTTCCGCCCCGAGCGAACCAGTTCCTGGGCAATCGCCGAAAGCAGGTGTGTCTTGCCCGTGCCGGTCTTGCCGAACAACAAGAGGTTCTCACGACGGTCCACGAACGAGCCTTCCAGGAGCGTCCGCACTTGGCGAGAAACTTTCGCCGGGAGCCGGGCCATATCGAAGCTCGCCAGGTCTTTCTCCAGCGGCAAGCGTGAATCACGCAGCAGCCGCTCCGTCCGCTTCGCCCAACGAGCCTGGCATTCCCGCTGGGCCAACTCCAGTAGATACTGCTCGTAGCTGGCTGTCTCTTGCAACGCCCGCCGGGCCAGTTCTTCAAAACACTCCCGAAACGTCGGCAAGTGCAGTTCCCGCAAGCAGGCCATCAACTTCTCTTTCACATCCCCCTTCGAACCCATCCCACACCTCCTTGTGCAAGAACAAGTCGTCGAAATCCAATAAGTCCACTTCTTCGACGGTCACTTCGGTGACCGCCGGAACTTCGTCCGCTCGGCGAACCAACGCTTCGACCGCCGCCCGAGTCACGGGCCGGTCGCTGTCCAGCAGCGTTCGCAACGCCTCGTCCACCGCCGTCTCGCTCTGGCGTGCCGCCAGGTAGAGAATCGCCAAATACTCCTTGTGGCCACGCTCCGGCTGCGTTTCCCGCAAGGCGTCGTAGGCCATGCGGAAGCGGCTCGTCGGAAACAGTTCTTCCCGGTACACGTAGTTCTCAAAAGCCCCGGGCTTCCGCACCAGCCAGTCGATGATGTGCCGGTAGTTGATGCGATGCTTCCTCCGCCCACGCAGCCGTGGGAAACGCTCGACCTCCCGCTGGGCGTACCACACTTCGACATGCTCCACGTACAGCCGTACCTCGACCTTCTCACCCATCAAGCGGCTGGGAACCGAATAGACGTTCTGATCGGGGTGGATCAGGCTTCCGCTATCTACCCGCACCGAAAGCCGCTTGTAGCTCTCCCGTCGCCGCTGGGGCAGACGCCGCAGCCGAGGCAGCTCCTCGTCCAGCCGCTTGCGGCGACCGGCATTGCGAGCGACCACCAGCTCTTTCAAGAATCGCCCATAGGCTTCACGGCTCTCGAAGTCCCGATGGCCACGCAGCAACAACCCCTGCTCCACGGCCTCCTTGAACCGCCGATGCGATTGCTCCACGTCGCCGTTCTCATTGGCCTCCCTGGGCTGGATCTTCTCCATCGCTATCCCGTAGTAGCTCAACAATCCCGTGTAGCGTTCGGTGAACTCTTTCTCGCTGGAGGCGTTGTTCACCGCCAGGCTCATGCGATCGGTGCGGTGTCGCTCGGGCACGCCGCCCAATTCCCACACGGCGTTCTGAAGCCCCTCGCTGAGGCTCTCGAAGCTCTCCGAAAAACAGATCGTGATCGACTCCCAGTTCGAGTACGTCAGCACCCAGTGGTAGACCAGGTGGTCGAACGGCTGGCCGCCGATCGTCACGGCCAGGCTCTTCATGTGGGTGAAATCCGAGGCACACAATCGCCCCGGAGGATGCACCTGGCTGAAGAACACTTCCTTCGCCGGACCCGCCGTCGCCCGCCAGCGTTTTACCCCACGCTGAAAACTGCGTAACTGCGAGTCGTCGAACTTCCCCGGGTACTTCGTTTGCAGCCACGCAAACAGCGTCTTCGCCTCCAGGCCGGAAGCCTCTTGGAGCTGCTCATGCACTTCCGGCCAGACCTCGGCAAACGGGTCTTCCCGGGTCCGCCACGTCCGCTCGGGAGCGACTTCGCTGGGAAGTCGCCCAGCCCGCCTATACTTCCTGGCCGTCTTCTCGTCCATGCCTGCCTTGTCCGCCGACTGAGCCAACGTCTTCCCCGACGACAACGCCCGCCACAACCGCTTTGCTTCCCGATCCGTGACCATCGCAAGTCCCCCTCCCATGGAGACTTGCAACAGTCTATCCGACAAGCATCAACCACCTTCAACCGGGAATTCTAATTGTCGCCAGACCGGAAAAGTAATTGTCGCCATACAGGACCGCCCGCTTCAGGCTCGAGGCGCGTGGGCTGCTGGCCGCCAAAGCTAAAAT
>CAZTPX010000489.1:0-2089 GCA_964615095.1 uncultured Planctomycetaceae bacterium
TGATAACGAGGCCCTCGCCCGACACCTCTGCTTAAGCTAGTGCCATTCGTCACCCAGACCTCCGCGCGCAAGCGGCAGGACCGACATCAAAAAGTCTGAAAATGTTCATTTTTTCTTGACAGTGAGCCAGCAACTCGACGCACCCGCCTGACTTTTCAGCCAAGGTAGCCAATTGAATTGATAGGATGTTCGTGGTCTGTGCGATCGAGGTTTTGACGTGATCGCCAGCAATGACTTTGCCCAGCAAGGGATGGTCAGGACGGAAGAAATTGGTAGGCGAGTTCTTCACGGCTAGTTCCAAGTTGTCAGGCACGTTCTCGAGTATGAGTTGCTTCCCTTTCACCCACTGCGACGGGGCAAGCCATCGCCGCCGTCCTGGAACGGCTCAGGCCGCCCAGTACGCCTGATGGCTCGGCAGAGATTTTCTTCTTAGCCATCGACGACCGAAAGAGCGGTCCCGAAAGAATCGGTTTTTCCGGTCGTATCGAGAAGCCTCAAAACTCTCAGGAATTCGAAGATCTGCAGTCGAAGGATGAAATGGATTTGAGGTGTTTTGTTACCAGTCATTCCGCAATTCCGTAGACAGACCGGCTGGCGCCTGCCACGGAGGCAGGAAATAAATGGTGAGGATGTTCATTTGCGCATGTGCGATCGTAGTCGCCGTTGTCGTGACACAGAATGTCGCGACGGCCGAACGAACCGCTTGCCCCGAGCCGCGATTGGTCAGCGATGTCCAACCTGCCCTGGTCGAACGAACCACCGATTCCGAACTCCAATTGGTGAGTGATTCCAAGGACAGCCCCGCCATCGCGGCTGATACGGGGATCGCCAGCCCTCAGCCGACTGCGGCCACCTGCGGCGGATGCCAACCGGGTTGCGAAGGTAGTTGCCAAGGCTGTTGTGACGACTTCTGCTGCCCGTTGTGGACCGTGCAGGCCGACGCCCTCTTTTTCAATCGCTCGCGGTTGCCGGGCCAAACTCTGTTGGTCGACGGCAACTTCAAACCCCAATTCAACGCCGATCAGTTCGACCTGCCCGTGCAAGCGGGCTGGCAGATCGACATCACTCGCCGCTTGAACGACGATTGGGACCTGGAAGCCCGTTATTTCGACGTGGGCGGGCAAAGCGCCGCCTCGCCGACTATTGGGAGCACCGTTGGGGCCGGTGTGCTCTTCGGCCCGACGCCCCAGGGCCTGTTCTTCCCGCCGCTCAGTTCGAACCTGACCTACACCTCCCGGCTGCAAGACGTCGAGCTCAACGCCCGTCGCAGCTTGAACGCCTGCGTGACCGTGCTGGCGGGCGTCCGCTACCTCGACCTGGATGATCGGATCCTGGTTAGCCAACGCACCACCGCCAGCGGCATTGATGCCACTCAGCAACTGGATGGCTTCAACGACCTGCTCGGCTTCCAGATCGGCGGCGACGCCGTCCTGGTACAGCGGGACCGTTTCAGCCTGGATACGGGCCTCAAGGCGGGCATCTACGGCGACCACGCCCGAAACTTCTTCGCCTACGATTCGACCGCACTGGGTGTGCATGGTACCAGCGGCGCCTCGGCTAGCAACACGGCCTTTTGCGGCGAGATCGGGATCACGGCGACCTACGACCTGACCAAGCGGCTCTCGCTCCGAGGCGGCTATCAATTGTTGTGGTTGGACGGCGTGGCGCTAGCCTCCCAGCAGCCGATCCTCAATCCACCGCCGCTGATACACACCGCGACCAGCGTCGGCACGAACGGCGACGTGTTCTATAACGGCGCCTTTATCGGCCTGGAATACCGCCGTTGAAAATAGGGATTGGGGATATGACTTTGCCACGTTTCGGCTTCAAATCAGCGTAGGATTGAGTCGATCGTGCAGCATCAACCTGGGGTTCTGTGTCTCGCAAGTCCTGGCTGACAAGTGAGGCGAGCGAGCGGAACCGTCCTCCAGTGTTTCATCCACTCAGCCGTTCCTCGGTGTTCCCATCAAACCACCGTATTCTCGGAACACAGCTCCGCCGATCCCAACCGTAACCTGCGGCGGTCACCCCCTTGAATGGCACTAGCTTAAGCAGAGGTGTCGGGCGAGGGCCTCGTTATCATTCCACC
>CAZTPX010000490.1:0-2066 GCA_964615095.1 uncultured Planctomycetaceae bacterium
AGCTCGCCGATCATGGCGTCCTGCGTGGCCGGGTTGCCGTAGTTGAGCTGCAAGGTGTCCGGCCAACCGGGGAAATACGGGTCGCGCCCGTGCGCCAGCAGCAGATCGCCTTGCTTGCGTTTGGCCCAGGTGTAGTTCTGCGGCGCCCGGGCAAGGTCGATCTCCGTGCCACGAATGTAGAACTCGGGGTGGTCTTCCACCCAAGCGTGATCCAGACCGGTGTGGTTGGGAACGAAGTCCAACAGAAGACGCATGCTGCGTTGGCGCAGTCGTTCACGAAGCCGTGCTAATGCGGCCTCCCCTCCCAGACTGCGATGCACTGTGTAGCCCGTAATTGCGAAACCGGAACCCGGAATGTCCTCCTCGCGCAAGTCGGGCAGCGTCTCTTGGAACTCTTTCCGCCACCCCGGATTGCTGCGCGAAACCCGCTGCCCCGCCGCACCGGTCTGCCAGACACTCAGGAACCAGGCCCAGTCGAAGCCCATCTCGGCCAGGCGATCCAATTCGGCGTGGGGAATGTCGTCCAGGGTCGCCGGCCGGCCAAGATCCCGAGACAACTCGGTCAACCACACGCGCGTGTTGATCTGATACAGCAATGGATAGGCAGGCGGCGTCATAATGAGACTCTTCGTTCGCTCAATGCAAATCGAGCTGGCTGATAAGCTGCTCGGCAACCGTTCGGTCGATGATTTCGAAACGCCGTCTTTCACGCTGGTAAATGTACATTTCGCCTTTGGCAATATCGAACCACCATCCGCTCAGGTGCAGCGTTCCGTCGGCGATCCGGTCGCGCACAATCGGGTACGTTGCCAGGTGTTCGAGTTGGACCAATACATTGAGCTGCGAAAGCTGGTCGCAGCGATTCCAGCGAGGATCGAGCGGCCCTTCGTTGTCCAGGCGAAAGACAGCGGAAGTGGAATGGTGCAGCCATTTAGCGAGGTTGGGCGTCTTCGGCATCGGTGTGCGAGCCAAGGCCGCCTGCATCGCGCCGCACTCGGAATGCCCGCAAACTGCCACGCTTCGGACTTTCAAGTGGAGAACGGCATACTCGATCGCGCTGGCTTCAGACAAGTCTCCCGTCGAGGCGCCCTCCACGGTCGCGGGTGGGACCATGTTGCCGACGTTCCGCATGACGAAAAGGTCCCCCGGATCGGTCGAGGCCAGCAAGTCCGGCACGATGCGGCTATCCGAGCAAGTAACGAAGAGTGCATCGGGGGCCTGGCCTTGGGCAAGATCCTGAAACCGTTGGGCATACTGGGACAACAGCCGCTCACGAAAATCGACGATGCCCATGATAAACTTGCGCATGATCCGCTCCTTTTCTCACCCGCGCCGCCCTGTTACTGCTTCTGCCAATTCCGTACTCCATGCCGATTCCGTCTCGACAATGGCGGCTTTTTGTCCGAGCTCGAGCACCTGTTCCGCCGTGCTGGTGGCAAACATGTGCATGGCCCGGGCGATGATCCCCGTCCATCCGGTCTGGTGGCTGGCCCCCAGGCCCGCCCCATTGTCGCCGTGGAAGTACTCGTAAAATAGCACAAGGTCCCGCCAATGCGGGTCCTCCTGGAACTTCTGCGACCCGCCGTAGACGGGACGCCGGCCGCGGTTGTCTCTGAGGAAGATGCTGGTCAGGCGACGTGTGATCTCTTCGGCGACTTGATACAGGTTCATGTGCCGCCCGGAGCCTGTCGGACATTCGACGGTGAAATCATCTCCGTAGTAGGCGTAATAGTTCGCCAGAGCGCGAATAATCAGACAATTGACCGGCATCCAGATTGGCCCGCGCCAATTCGAGTTGCCGCCGAACATGCCGGTATCCGATTCCGCCGGTAGATATCCAACGCGGTACTCCTGCCCGCCGGCATGCAGAACATAGGGATGGTCGGCATGGTAGCGCGACAAAGAGCGAACGCCGTAGGGGCTGAGAAACTCGTTCTCGTCAAGCAACTTCGCCAGAACGCGGCGGAGCTTGCCTTCGTCCAGGACGGAAAACAGGCGGCGGCCGGCAACACCCACCTTCCGCGGGTCGTGGAAAGCGGCACATAGCTCGGGACGAGCATTCAGGA
>CAZTPX010000491.1:0-2060 GCA_964615095.1 uncultured Planctomycetaceae bacterium
TCGTCAACGGCCACCTGGCCGAGGCGGCATAGGAAGGGCAGGCCAGGGGACCACGACCCCTGGCCTCGCTCGGCCGCGCCAGGTCCCTGGCGCCTTTTTCTGGTTCACCTGCTCGCGCGCCCAGCGTGCCGAGAAGAATGATCAGCACCGGCGTCCACCAGATGGCGTAATTGTCGTGATCGCTCGGGGCCGCCAGGAGAACGGCGAGCGTGACCCCGAAGAATGCATAAAGTCGTGCCAGCAGACCTGCCCGTGCCACCAGGCACCAGGCGGTGAGGCCGGCGAATACCAGCAGCGACGCTATCATGGCAGCCTGCCCGGCCCAGGCTGGCGCGTAATGGCGCCAGGTGGTGGTATCGGAGGGGCGAATCATGTTAAAAAAGAAAACATTGTCGATGAAACTGTTGGGCGACCAGACAAAATAAGGCAAAGCCGGCAACGCGCCGACAACGATGCCTAGGAGGTAACGCCACCATTCCGCTCTGTTTAACGGGATACACAGCGTTGCTGCGAAGATGCCTGGAACAGGCTTCATCGAGATGCTGAGCCCAAACAGGATGCCCGCGAGGAACGACGACCGACCCCACAGCAAGAACGCCATGAGGACGAGAAAGACGGGCGCAATGTCGGTCGCTCCATTGGCGAGCGATTCCACCGAATTGATAGGGGTGCACAGGAAGAGCACGACGGCAAGCCAACTGGCCTGCCCGGCCAGCCTGCGACACAGGCAGAAGATGGCAACCGCCATCGCAGCGTACAGAACGATGTTGGCGGTTACAATTCCCCTGATACCCAAAAAAAACCCGAATACCCCATAGAATATCGCCAGGGTTGGCAGGTATTTATAACCGCTATATGCGTTGTTGTGAACAAACTCAGCTCCGCCAATGTCGATAGGCAGATCGTAAGGATTGAGCCCTGCCCACATTGCCCTCGCCGCATCGGCCGTGGTCGTCGCGATATCATAGAGTCCATACCCAGCCAGGCCCGGAACGATGTTGGACAAGGGAATGAGCAGCGACCCGACCAATACCAGCGACACCGCGTTCCGGAACGTGGGCCGATCCCGCAGCCCCGGGGCGCAGAGTGACAGAAAGACAGCCATGATCACGCAGCCAACGATCAAACTGTCGAGCGTGCGCACGCGGTGGATGGCGTTGGTCAGTCGCAAGGCGCCGCTGGCGCTGCGCGCCGCGTAGAGCAACGGAACGAGGCTGGCGACAAGCGTGCAGCGGGGAAGGACGGTGCGTATCCATCGTACTGCCGCCAGGTCTGGCCGGCTCGACACAAAAGCCGCGGTCAGAACCAGAAGCAGCATCGCCACGAGGGCCAATGATCTGTACACACCGAATTCCCAGCCAGCGGCGTGGAAAAATATGATAAGAGCCAGATAAAACGACCCGAATGATTTGCTTTCCAGGTTGGTGTTGGTGAGTTCTATATAAGGTATATTCGTTCCTTGGCCCGTTTTTATCAAGACGCCGCTTGGACGGAACAAAAGGCGGGTGGTATTGAAGAGGATCGTCATTTTCCCGAAAACGTCGTGCTTCGTTGTCACTCGAGATTACCCATAGGGACCGGCCTTTCCCCGATGGGTCGCCTGAGCACTGGTCGGGACCTGACGCCGAGCCTTGACTTTCGATCATACAAGCCGGGATTCCCCCGGTGAGCGGCCATACGCCCACGACAAGGGTAACTCTAGGGCCAGCTTCCCGCGTCCCGCAACGGTCCGATCGGCCGGTAGCGCGGGGTTGGCTTCGCTGGTCAACCATCCGGTCTCGAGTGGCCCTTCTGGCCGGCCGAGGCGGCAGCTCCGTCGGGTCCTCGGCGGCTGAAATCGCCCCCCAGCGAGCCGTCTTTCGATTCACCCGGCGGGGGGTGGGAAACCCGCCGCCACGCCAGCCACAATCTATTGATATCGCATGCAGGATCGGAAGATTCGTACAAGCGGAATGTCAGGCATTTGGGAGATCCGGGTTGACTACCCGGCCGTGGCACCTCCCATGGCGCCGATCCGCCGGTACGCCCCGATCACCAGATCGGCGAGATTCCGGCCCATG
>CAZTPX010000492.1:0-2051 GCA_964615095.1 uncultured Planctomycetaceae bacterium
AGAACGATCCCCTAGGAGCCGAAGAATGACATTTACGATCCAGGAAATCATGGATTTCCTGCCCCATCGGTACCCTTTCCTCCTTATCGACCGCATTGTCGAATTCGAGCGCGCCAAGCGCGTGGTGGCCATCAAGAACGTCACCATGAATGAACAGTTCTTCCTGGGTCATTTTCCTGGGGCGCCGATTATGCCAGGGGTGCTGGTGATTGAAGCAATGGCGCAGGCCGGGGCGGTGCTGATGCTTTCGGAGATGGAGGACAGGCACTCGAAGCTGGCGGTGTTCACGGGCATTGAAGGGGCCAAGTTTCGCCGCTCCATCACGCCGGGCGATCAGATTCGAATTGAAGTGGACGTCGTGAGCTTCCGCACGCGAGCGGGCAAGATGGCAGGCAAGGCATACATCGACGGCAAGCTGGCCTGCGAGGCCACGCTGACCTGCATGATTGTGCCGCGGGCTGCCGAATCGAAATCGGAAGCGAAGGCGGAGGCAGGCGCCGCCGAGGCGGCACAGTGAACGTTCATCCCAGCGCGGTGATCGCGGAGGGCGCGCGCGTTCCGAAGAGCTGTAAGATCGGCCCATTTTGCACGATCGGGCCGGAGGTGGAACTGGGCGAGGATTGCACGCTGATCTCGCACGTGGCGTTGGATGGGCGGACGCGGATTGGGGCGAAGAACATTTTCTATCCGTTCGGCGCAATTGGACTGGCGCCACAGGACCTGAAGTACAAAGGCGAGCCGACCGCGACCGAGATCGGCGACGGCAATACGATTCGGGAAGGCGTTACGATAAGCCGCGGGACGACCGGCGGCGGAGGGGTTACGCGGATTGGTTCCGGCAACCTGCTGATGGCCTACGTGCACATCGGTCACGACAGCCAGGTGGGCAGCAACTGCATCCTGGCAAACGCGGCGACCCTGGCCGGACACGTGACGATTGAAGATCATGTGACGCTGGGTGCGTTTTGCCCTGTGCATCAGCACTGCGTGGTGGGAACGTATTCGTTTATCGGGGGCGGGACGATTGTTACACAGGACGTGCTTCCCTTCTCGCTGACCTCGGCACGGAGAGAAAACAAGGCATTTGGAATCAATAAGATAGGTCTTGAACGGCGTGGGTTTACCCCAGAGCGGCTGAAGGTGCTGCAGAAGGCCTATCGGATTTTGCTTGCCGCAAAATTGAACACGACGCAGGCGGTCGAAAAGATGCGCGAGCTCGGGGGCGAAGACGTGGCGCTGCTGGTGAAGTTCATTGAGCGCAGCGAGCGCGGAGTGATCAAGTAAGTGCTCGCGAATTCCTGCGACATTTGCCAGTTGTTGGATCGGGCCAGCCCTGACGAAAGGGAGCCATTGCAATGAAGCTAGGCCTGATTGCCGGCAACGGACGGTTCCCGTTTCTCGTGCTGGAAGCGGCGCGGGCCGAGGGAGTGCAGGTGGTGGTGGCGGCCATCCGCGAAGAGACGGACCCCGAAATTGATAAGAGGGCCGAGGCGGATGCGGGCGTTACCGTGCACTGGCTCTCGCTGGGCGAGCTTTCGCGGCTGATCGACACCTTTCGCAAAGAGGGCGTTGCGAAGGCCGTGATGGCGGGCCAGGTAAAGCACAAGCAGATTTTCTCGAGCATACGGCCTGACTGGCGACTGGCAAAGCTGTTGCTGAACCTGCGGACGCGGTCGACGGATGCGCTGCTGGGCGCTGTGGCCAAGGTGCTGGGCGACGAGGGAATCGAGTTGATGAGTTCGACGGCGTTCCTGGAGCCGCTGCTAGCCGAGGAGGGTGTATTGACGGAGCGCGCTCCGGATGCGGACGAGTGCCGGGACATCGAATACGGGCTAAAAGTGGCGGGCGCGCTGGCCGGATTCGACATCGGGCAGACGGTGGTGGTGGCGGCGCAGGCATGTGTTGCCGTGGAGGCGATGGAAGGCACGGACGCGACTATTGAGCGGGCCGGGCAGCTGATGAAGTCGCTTGAGGCGGAGGCGTCGACGCTACACCCCACAGACCAGGGCTCGTCTGTGGGGAGCCCGGTTCTTTCGCGGCGACTGACGGTG
>CAZTPX010000493.1:0-2043 GCA_964615095.1 uncultured Planctomycetaceae bacterium
TTATTCCAAATTGCCGAATTGGATACGGGGAGGGGCTTCTACGATATGAAATGGAGTGACCGCCACGTAAATCACCCCACGGTTGCCGACCTGCAACACCATCCGCTGACATGCCCAAAACCGACATCGAAACTGGAACTGATCCCGCGAGCCAATCGTCTAACTTTCCGCCCACTAGCTAGCCAGCCTGCCCCGTATTACGATAGAAAGCAACTCCTTTGAAGGGATTCGCCGTGCTTCCCCGCATATTCGTGCTGTTTCTACTGTTTCAGGCCCTCTCTGCCCCTCTCGATGCGGCCGTTGACCTCGTCACCCTGCCCACCCGCGAAACCACCCAGCTCACGATTTACAACTCCGAAGACATCACCATGGTCCGCGAGCACCGCCTGCTGACCGTGAAAGTCGGCATCAACCGCATCCAGTTCTCCTGGGCCAATACGCTCATCGACCCGACTTCCATCGAGTTCCGCATCCTCGACAAGCAGGACAAGGTCGATCTGGTTGACACCACGTTCCCCGCCGGCCGCAACGATGCCCTGCAATGGAACATCAAGAGCCAGGTGGCGGACAAGATCGCCGTCGAGATCAGGTACTTTACGAGCGGGATTACCTGGGCCGCAGATTACGTGGGTATCGCCAACGAGGACGAAACGAAAATCAACCTGACCGGCTACGTGCGGGTGACGAACGGATCGGGCGAGCAATACCACAACGCGGAAACGCGGCTTGTGGTTGGCAATATCAACTTGGTGGAGAAGATCGCCGATTTGGCGAGAAGGCCACCGCCAGGCAAGTGGAGAGACATGGATGAGGGCAAGCGTAAGCAGGTCGAGTTATATTTCGACCAAGCCGCCAAGGATGGTGAAAATAAGGCCGGTGAGTTTGCAGAGTGGCACATCGGTATAGCGGGGCAAGTGCCATTGGAAACGAAGAAGCAAGTCATCAAGCAGGGCCTTTCCGAATACTTCCTCTTTACGATCGAGGGCCGCGAGGACATCAAGGACAAGGAACCCAAGCGGCTGGTGGCCCTGAAGGCCCTCGAAGTTCCACTGGAATCGATCTACAAGCTCTCCGACCGCACGGGAATCATGATGCCCGTGTGGACACCATCGAGTAAACCAGGATTGATTACCGAAGTATATCGAGGGGACGTTTCTGTGATCTCCCTGGGAACAAATAACGGTATCTTGAAAGGGCAACAGCTCGTCGTATGTGACCCTGAAAATGACAAGTACCTTGCGACGATCGAAACCGTAAAAGTTACCCCCGATCGGGCAGTATGCCGCGGCGTATGGCAGTCTTTTCCTTCGATTCAGAAAGGCGACATTGTCCTAGTATCTTTTCCTCCACGAGCCGCAATCGCCGATGGCGAACATTTCACCAAGTTCTACCGCTTCAAAAACGTCAAGCTGCTGGACGAGCATGGCAAGGAGAAGAAGCTCTCGTGCATGGAGAATCTCGGCCTCTCGCCCTTGCCCAACGGCACGGTGCGGCTCTTCTCCGAACGCAGGATCGGGGTTTTCGCCTACGTCGGCGGCACCGAAACCAAGTACGTGCCCATCGGCGACCGCGTGGAAGTCAATGTCGGCCCTGGCAAGGACATTACCCTGCAACGTCGGGTCAAGGACCAGAAGATCGGCAACGTCATTGCCCGGCAGTACAAGCGGCGGCTGGACGACAAGTTCGTCTTGTATTACGACCTGGTCGATTACGACGAGACCTTCTTCTATGAGGAGGAGCTGGTTTCCGGCAAGCCCGCCAAGATCGAGGTCGAAAGGCAGTTCGACGCCAACGTCGTGCTCTGGGGCTCTGAAGAGCAACCAAAGAGCTGGACGAGTAACGAAGCCGGAGCGTACGTCGATCTGCACACCGTTGGGCACGTCGAACGGGTCGATCAGCAGCACGTCAAGTATTTTCTGGACCTGAAGCCGGGCAAGAAGCAGACGGTGGCGTATAGCGTGACCTACAAGCGACGGAAGGTTGGGCCCGAGATCAACACGGAGAAGAAGAGGGAGCCGCTATAAGACCGTTATCTGTTCGGCG
>CAZTPX010000494.1:0-2022 GCA_964615095.1 uncultured Planctomycetaceae bacterium
TCCGCAGTCCCCCCCGTTTTCACGGGCTTTCTTGATCGCCGGGAATTGCTGTGCAAAAGGCAAAATCCGGGGAGTGGCCCTCGTGGGTGATCGGCGGTCGGCGGGTTTTCGACTTGGATATTCTCGCCGAACGTCAATCTGGGAAGGATGGTGGCCAGTGATTGCCGCCTCCAAGAGAACGAAGCTGACCCCGCCTCAACTGGCCGCATCATGGGGCATCGACGTAGCCAAGATTCTCACCTGGATCAAAAGCGGCGAGTTGAGGGCGATCAATGCCAGCACTGACCGAAACGGCAGGGCACGCTATTTGATTGACCAGGCCGACATCGCTGTGTTCGAGGCCAGCAGAACCGTTCAGCCGCCCGCGCCGCGGTGCCGTCGCCGAAGAAAAGACCCCCAAGTGATCGAGTTCTTCTGATGGCTGACTCCACAAAGCGCCGGCGTCGCACAAGAGCCGAGATGCAAACCGTCCGGCAAGCGGTCGAGGAGATCGTCAGCAAGGGTGATGGCATGACCCTGGGGCAAATCTTCCGCGCATTGGTGAGTAGGGGCGCGCTTAAGACGGGGGCAAACTCGCAACAGCACGACGACCATGAGCGCGGAGACTGCGGAGATGCTGCTTGACCACCACCTCGCTGATCTTCGCCGATCCGGACTGACTGACCGGACCATCGCGGAGAATGGTCTGCGTTCGATAGTGGATCGACGCGAGATTGGCGAGATCATCGGGTGGGACCCAGGCGACATCGGCACCGCGTTGGCATTCAGGTTTCGCCATTCTGACGGCTCATTCAACGGGTTTCAGCGGATCAAGCCGGATCGACCGCGCCCCGGTGGTGGGAAATACGAGCAGCCATTACACGCGGGAAGCCGGGCCTATTTCACCATCAGGGCCTGTGAGGCCATCCAAACCCCCGGAGCCATGCTGCTACTGACCGAAGGCGAAAAGAAAAGTCTCGCCATCGCGCAATGCGGGTATGCAGCGATCGGTCTAACGGGCGTGTGGAATTGGCAGGAGGCGAGAAAGACGGGGCCCGGCGGAAAGAAGGTCGGCCCCCGCGTGCTGATACCGGACCTCGCCGCCATCGACTGGAAAGGCCGGCGAGTGCTGATCCTGTTCGATACTGACGAGACCCGCAAGCCCGCTGTCAACCAGGCAGCGGCCGAACTTGCCCAGGTGCTGTCCGAATATGGGGCAGATGTATGATCCTCCACCTGCCCATTGGTCCCCGTGGCGAGAACGGCCTGCCCGGCAAACAGGGGCCCGATGACTTTATCGTCCGGTATGGTGAGCAGGCGTTCCGGGATTTTATCGAGTCCGCCGTCAATCATCGGCCTGTTGTGCGAAGCCTCGCAGAGTATCGGGCCGAAATGGTTGCCGCCCGTCTCGACTCCATCGCACACCCGGGCATCTATTGCGACCGCAGTCCGGCCGGCGCGGGGAAGTCGTTTGCAGATCGGCCGGCCGCAGCAGCGGCGAAATCAAGCCTAATCGTACTGCCCACCCATAGAAATTGCACAGAGGTTGTGGGCGATTATCTTCTTGATGGTCTGGACGCCAAAGCGTATCCGCAGTTGACGCAACAGACGTGCGTGAATTACGACGAGGCCATCCGAGCAATCCAATCCGGCCTATCCCCTTCCGGTGCCCTCTGCCCGACGTGCCCAACTCACATGACTTGCCCGTACCACGCGGAGATGGAGGAAGCCGGCGAGGCCGCTCATCGGATGGCAACCCATCAGCGGGCGCGCCTCACGTTCAGCACAATCGCGGACATCTGCAAATACCTTGCGATCCACGAGGATGCTATCAATCTTATTCGGCCCACTGCCGAAATCGACGCGGGCTTTGACAAGGTTGCTGTTGTGGCACGGGATGCAAAAGAAGCCGCCTGGACACGCAAGGACGTGGATTCCGTGCATTTCTTTGAGCGAATGGAAAACGCGGCCTGCATCGTCTCCGAGCGTCTCCAACAGGCCGCCAGCACGGCCCCTCTGACATTGCCGGCCGCCAGCACGGCC
>CAZTPX010000495.1:0-2002 GCA_964615095.1 uncultured Planctomycetaceae bacterium
CCGTCCTTGACGAGGATGAAAAGGCTGGGGCCGTGGCGGCGGTTGCCTCGGCGAGGTGCAGTTCGGGTTGCAAATGTTACTGGGGTCAAGATGCCGTGCCCCTGACAGGCCACTGGCCGATGGCAGACCGAGACGTTATGCTATCGGGATGGATGCCCCCAAGCCCAAACTTCGATGGTTCCAATATAGCGTGCGGACACTTTTGATAGTGGTCACGCTGTTTGCCATCCTGTGCAGTTGGCTTGGCGTGAAATTGGGGCGGTATGAGCGGCAGTGGGCAGCGGCGGGAGCAGTTGTGGAATTGGGTGGGCACGTGGATTGGCCAACGGGAATAGGGCCAGGGGGAGACTTCGTCTTTCCGGCCGAGTTTGTCGATTTGGCCAACACGCAAGCCACGGATGCCGATCTGAACAATCTCTGGGCATTTTGGCGACTCAAGAGACTGAGTCTTTCAGGCACCCATGTAACCGACGTTGGATTGGAAAATCTCAAAGGTCTGAGGCACCTCCAGCAGTTGAACCTTTGTAACACCAAAGTCACGGACGATGGCGTAGAGAAGCTCCAGCACGCATTGCCGAACTGCACGATTGAACGCTGAGATGACCGCCCCCAAGCCCAAACTCCGATGGTTCCAATTCACTCTGCGGGCACTGCTGGAAGTGTCCACGCTTCGTGCCATCCCTTGCAGTTAACGAACTGGGTTGCGAACGGGACATCTCTGACGGCAACTGAAGCTGGCCGCCATGACCGCCCACAGGGCCTGTTGAAGGTGGCGACCGCCTTGCTTGTCAGGACGGCAGGACGCGAATAACGCCAGGCAGAGTTTGTAATTAAGATGAAATTTGACGCTGGAAGCGGCGTTGCGGCACGTGTGTCGGCTATGGCTTCGGCTATCGCCCCGAGCGAAATCGTGCCGTACAACCGCCCAAGACCCCGCCTGCCAGCGAGCCGACAATCGCTGCGAGTTTCACCGCCGCAATAAGCTCCCAATACGGTGCCCAAAGCATGGGTATCCTGAAGACAATGCTCCAGACGACTACAAAGGCGGCGATGCCCACGACCGCACACATGCTCCCTAGCACGCCCCCGAGTATAAGGCCCGACCACGTCCTTGCGAGAATTCCTCCCACAACGCCACCGACTGCGATGACTGCCGAGACGCTCCAATCAGTGTGAACGCCGATGCCACATAGGACGGCCACGAACGCGGTGAACAGCAACAGCGACCGGAGGCTGAACTGATACCAGGGAAGTTCGGGTTTGGGCGTGGTCATAATCTGCGTAGTATAGCAGGGATTGTGCCGGCCAACATGCCGCCGCTTGTGGGGTAGGCATATTGCGTGCGTGTCTGCGACGGTGCATAATGTGACGAGGTTCGGCACGAATCATGGTTTCACCGGTTGTCGCGTGAAAGGAGCCAAGCGAATGCAACGCCTTCTTCCAATCCTCGCCCTGGCCTTTCTGATTTGCCTTTCCATCGAACGGGACGCAAACGCCACCGCATGGACGGGAAACAATGTTCTGGCAGAGGAAGATTTTTGCCAGGAGTTGCGTGCGTGCCTGGAACTTTTCGAGGCAGGAGTGCCGTACCGCGAACTCGGCCCAGACAAGCTGCATGCCATCGCGGTAGAGTTCTATCGTGATCGTGGCGTACGATCAAGCTTACGAGACGACAACGATAGTGCCCTCGCCGATTTCAACCGGGCCCTTCGCCTTGATCCGAAATGTGCCAGAGTGTACTTCGATCGCGGCCAAGTGTGGATCGCAAGGCGCGAGCACGACAAGGCCATTGCCGATTTTAGCGAAGCCTTGCGTCTGCAACCTGACTACCTTTCCGCCTACCACGATCGGGGTGTTGTCTGGGAGAGAAAGGGCGAATACGACAAGGCCATCGCCGACTACAATCGCATGCTCCAGATCGATCCCCAAAACGCCGGTGCCTTCGCCGGCCGTGGCATTGCGTGGGAATTCAAACGCGAGCATGATAAGGCCATCGCGGATC
>CAZTPX010000496.1:0-2002 GCA_964615095.1 uncultured Planctomycetaceae bacterium
TGGCCCGCTACGACGGCGTACACTATGGCTATCGGACCGACGAGAAGCAGATGCTGGTCGATTTGCAGGCCGAGCGCAGCCGCTTGCAGAAAGCCGGTGACCCGCAAGCGGGTACCCTGGCCGCGCTGGACAGTCTCGACAATCCGCTCATCCGCATGTATCGCCGCAGCCGGGCCGAAGGATTCGGGCCGGAAGTGAAGCGGCGGATCATGTTGGGCACCTATGCTTTGAGCGCCGGTTATTACGACGCGTATTACAAGAAGGCCCTGCAAGTTCGCCGGCTGATCCGGCAGGATTTCGATCGGGCCTTCGAGGAAGTGGATCTCTTGATCGGGCCGGTCACACCCACGCCGGCCTTCAAGATCGGCGAGAAGATCGACGATCCGTTGGCTATGTATCTCTTCGATCTTTACACGGTGAGCACCAATCTCGCCGGCATCGCGGCCCTCTCGATCCCTTGCGGCTTTAGTTCCGCCGGGCTGCCCATCGGCCTGCACCTCCAGGCCCCGCCGTTTGATGAAGATCGCTTGCTCCGCGGGGCGCACATGTTCCAGCAGGCCACGGATTGGCACACGAGGAAGCCGGAGTTGGGGTGACGGATCGGTTTCGATTGCAAGCCGGCTGGCTGAACTGTAGAATTTACTTGTGATAATTGCCACTCGGAAACTGCAGAACGATTCATGCCTCAGAAAACTTTAGAATCGCGAGTTGCCCGATTGGAACAGCAAGTGTCTCTGCTGATGCACGGTGGAGCAAGCGAAAGCCGGCCTCCCCGGGACGCTTGGCGAAAGACCGTCGGCATGTTTCAGGGCGTCCCGGCCGTCGGGGAAATGATCGAAGAGGCCGAGCGGCTCCGTGAAGAGGACCGACGTCGAACTCGGGATACAATGGACGGGGCTACAGAATAATTCTGCGGGAGGTGATTCGATGCTGACATCCGTGGAAGGTGTTTATCAAGACGGAAGAGTTGAGTTAAAGGAGCCGGTTCCCGAGGGTGTATCCGGCCGCGTCATCGTTACGTTCGTTCCGGAACGGCAGCCGTGCAAACTCAGCGACCTGGGCATTGACCAGGAGCAGGCTGCTGAACTGCGATTCCGGCTGAGCGCGTTTGCCGAAGATTGGGACAGGCCGGAAATGGATGTTTACGATGTTGACTAGCCGCGGCGACGTTGTGCTCGTCCCATTTCCCGACTCGAACCGAGTGACTTACAAGCGACGCCCAGCGTCGGTTGTCCGCGCCGATGGGCTAAATACCGGGATATCACAAATGATCATTGCTCTAATCACAAGCACTCTCTCGCGTGCAGGTCATCCGAGTCGCTGGCTGGTTACGAAATCATCTTCCCAAGGTCGCGGGATGGGCTTGCGCACCGACTCGGTTGTTATGACTGACAATCTCGTGACGATTCGCGATTCGCAAATAGAACGTATCGTCGGCCGATGTCCGGACATGTCGCCGGTCGACGCCGCCTTACGGCACACGCTCAACCTTTGAGTGACAGGAGGCAGTCCCATGCCGTCAATCGCGGAGTTTGCAGCCTTCTTCGACCGTTACCGTCAGTCTCAGCAAGAGGACCATGGCAAATGGGCGGCGTACATGGCGCGGCTCCGCTCGGAATTGCCGCGCCTTCAGGCGGCAGTGCGCTGCGAAGCGTTGCGAGACGCCCCACATTTCAACGTCTTCCGCATTCTCAACGTTGTCCACAAAGAGGCCGGAGATGGCCATGATGGGCCGATCGAGTCTCGCGATCGGCTTGCCGGCCCCGGGTGATTCCGAACCTATTTACGACCGATTCGTTACTGTTTCCTTGTTGCACGTAATGCAAATGGAGCCGTTGGAAGCCGGCGCCTCGAACTCATGAGCCAACCTTATACCATCGTCATCGGCCTGGAAGTCCACGTACAACTGCTCACGGAGAGCAAGATGTTCTGCGGTTGCAGTACGAAGTTCGGCGCGCCGCCCAATACGCAGACCTGCCCCGTGTGCATCGGCATGCCGGGC
>CAZTPX010000497.1:0-1993 GCA_964615095.1 uncultured Planctomycetaceae bacterium
GCCGCCTTGAACTGGTCGCGCTGCTCGGCCTTGGCGATCACCGCCGCGTTGGCCCCGATCATCTCCACGCCGAACTTTTCCAATACGCCGTGGCGAGCCAGGTCCATCGCCAGATTCAGACCCGTCTGCCCCCCCAGCGTCGGCAGCAGGGCGTCGGGCCGCTCGACCTCGATGACCTTGGCCACGACTTCCCAGGTGAGCGGTTCGATGTAGGTGCGATCGGCCATTTCAGGGTCGGTCATGATCGTGGCCGGGTTGGAGTTGACCAGGACCACTTCGTAGCCCTCTTCCCGCAGGGCCTTGCAGGCCTGGGTGCCGGAATAGTCGAATTCACAGGCCTGGCCGATGATGATGGGGCCGGAGCCGATCAGAAGGATCTTCTTGATATCAGTACGTCGTGGCACGGAAACTTCCTATTCGGCGATCAATTCGGTCCCAGTGATCGCGATCCATTCGAGAAACGGGTGCTGTGTAAAATCCTCCTATTCTAACACGATCTTGCAGGAGTACTCAAGGGGCCAATCCGCCTGGTTCAAAGCCGGAATTCCCTTACCCTTGCCGAGTCCGGCCGGTAGGTCGAAAGGGCGGCTAAGTGGTCAGTTTCATAGAGAATGTCACAGTTCTATGCGCCTGCCGTAGGGTGGGGCCAGATCCGGGGTACCCGCTTGCGGGTCGGCGAGCGCAGGCCCACCATTGTTCGCCCGAAATCACATTTTGGTGGGCCTGCGCTCGCTACGCGACCTGGTCCCACCCTACACCTTTTCTGTGACATCATTTCTGAAACGGCCCCCTAAGGACCGTCGGTCTACAGAATTTTTGAACTCGCCCCTTTGGGGCAACAAAACTACGATTTCCGCCAAGTCATCCGATTTGTTGTCTTTGCGGCCGCGGAATTGAACCATACCGCTAATCAGTCTGCCGGGCTATTGCGGGGCGGAATAAACCCCGCTCGACGTACCGAGTGGTTTTGACAGGGAGTTGCGGGTAAAATAAAGGGTTGAGAAAGTTCCCCTTGCCGTTTTGTATTGCAGAGACGCAGCAATCGTATGGATATTTGGATTTGGCCCATCTTATTATTGGTCCTGGGGTTGGGTCTTGCCATCTTGGAGATTTTTTTCCCCACGGCCGGGATCCTCGCATTTTTTTCCGGTTCAGCATTGTTGGGCGCTATCTTGCTGGGCTTTAAGGCTGGCACTACGGTCGGCCTGACAATGACCGCCGCCACCGTAATCGGCGTTCCAAGCCTGATAGGGTTGGGGTTCCGCTGGTGGCCGCATACGTATTTTGGCAAACAGGTGCTGCTCGATGCCCCGCGGGCCGAGGATGTCCTGCCCCACGAGGCCCAGCGCCGTCAGCTCAAGACTCTGGTTGGCCGCATTGGCCGGGCAAAATGCCGAATGCTGCCCAGTGGCGTGGTCAGCGTGGATGGCCAGACGCTGGATGCCACAAGTGAAGGGATGGTTATTGAGGCCGGGCAGACCGTGCGCGTGCTCAAGATTGAAGCCAATCGGCTGGTGGTTCGGGCCGTTGAGGACGAAATCCCCTCCTCCACCGCCGAGAATCCCTTGGAGCGGCCCATCGACAGCATCGCCGCCGACCCCTTTGGGGAACCGCTGGTGTAGGTGCAGTGGCCCTTGACAAGGGTCGTCCGCCGGGGGGAGAATAATTGTCAAACTATCCGCACCGTCTATTTTGCGACAGGAATCAGCCATGAATCTCTTTGCCCAACCGCAGCCGCAGATGCCGAATTTCTTTAATTCAATATCCGGTCCGGTGCTGGCGATCACGGTCGTGATCCTTATGCTGGGCTTGATTTTCCTGGCCATCTTCGCCCACTACTTCCGTTTCTGGATCCAGTCGCAGACCACCAAGGCGGGAATCGGAATCTGGGACCTGGTGGGCATGACGTTTCGCAAAGTCAGTCCGGCGGTGATCGTTCGCAGCAAGATCATGGCCGTGCAGGCCGGCATCGGCGATCGCGACGGCGTGACCT
>CAZTPX010000498.1:0-1990 GCA_964615095.1 uncultured Planctomycetaceae bacterium
CCGCCTGCTGGTAACAGCAGCAGCCGGCATTCAGTTCGCCCGCCTGCGGTAACTCGCAGGCGGCTATATCGTCCCATGAGACAAGTCGTTCTCACGGGCATCACAGTTTGGACCCTCAGATTATACGCCCGGCAACCGGGCTTGTAAACCAGAGATTCCAAAGCGCTGTCAGTGATGCTTCAGTCATCCTGGATGCTGCGGTTCGGCGTTATCAGGAGAATCGAAACAGTTTAGAGAGCCGTGGCTACGCCGCCTGCCCCGTATGCTTGCCGAGGCTGGAGTGCTGGTGTAGGGCAGGTCGTCAGCGCCGCAATTCGGCCGGTCGTCGAAACGCTCGATGCGGTTCGCATGAGCACGGGCGAGCCTGGGATCCCTCGGTAGTTTCGCTAGCGTGGTCGAACCATCCAGATCACTCAAGTGCTGAGGGCCGGCGAGAAACCGGGCCCTGCCACCACGGCAGCGGAGAGGCTTACGTCCGCAATCACTGGTTTGAGGTGCTGACCAACTCAGAAGAGACCATAAAATCTACTTCGAGCGGCAGCGCAGATCCCGCAACAATAGGGCCCGTCGGTGGTTGTTCACCATCGAAACGTAGCGTCGGGCATCCTCGGAGAGTCTCACCCTGCTCCGCCGAACAACTCGTCGCATACCTCGTCCACGGTCTGTGCCGAGAACTTCCCCATCAGCCACTCGACCTCCTGCTGAGTCGACGAAAGAGGTTTCCGGGGCATAGGCTGCCGTTGCTTCCGTTGGAACGCCGCCAGGTGCGCCTCGATGCCCGGCAAGCTTCGGATCGCCTCCTTGACCTTCTCGCATCCTGCCACGGTCTCGTGGAACCAGGCCAGGTACGACGGCTCCAGCTCGTAGACCCAGGAGAGCAGCTCCCCCTTGAACTTCCCGAACGGCATGACCGCCATGCGCCTGCGGCACTCGGGATCGGCGCACCGAGGGTCCTTCAGGCACAGCGCCGATTCCCTTGCCGTCAGCTTGTGGACGAACTTGGCTCCGCAACACTCCCGCACGAGCGTCACCGTGACCGGCTTGGGCTTGAACCTCTTCAAGCCATACTTTTTCTTTATCTCCTGGACCGAGGTTCCAGTCGTCCAGTAGTCCCGATCCGGTCCCTCGGGCTCGTTCTCCATGGCCTTGGCGATCGCCGCCTTCACTTCGTCTTCTCTCCATGTCTGCATCGTGGTCATGCGTCTCCTCTCTTGTGCGTTTGTCCTTTCATGCGCCTGGTCGGTCGTCATGCGCATATTGTCCCTGTCGTTTTCGCCTCAAGCCGCCTGTCGTGATAGGAAATCCAGCCCAGCTTCCACCAGTAACGAGTCCCAGTCACTCCTCAACAGCGACGGGAAGACCATTCTGGGCCGCAATCCGACCTGTTCGGGTCGATTTCGACGGGCTTCGGCGATGGCATCCTGGATGTTGTTGCGATCAACGATGGGCGAAGCGAAGGGGGTAGAAGTACTACCACTGCTCAGCGTCTCTTCCATCATCCCCATCAACTCCTCGCCCGCCCTCCACTTGCACGCCCTGCCGAACTGATAGGTCTCGTCCTCCCACTCCAAAAGCCCCATATCCGCCAGCATGTCACGGATCGCCTTGAAACGGTGGTAGCAGAACGCCCTCGTCGTGTCCCCTGCCTCATAGGCTGCCTGCCAGATCGCCCCGATCCGCTTCAAGGGCAGCGACCCGTCAGGGTTCGGGTGGAGGGTACAAGCCCTTATGACCGCCAGCGTCATCTGCACGTCCTCGGCGACGATGACCGCCCTGGACGACGACCGTTTGACCTGCGGCGATCCCAGGCGCATCAGCTTCGTGGCGAGTGGCTCCAGCTTGGGAATGTCGTCGGGATCGACGAACTTGCCGGAGACCGAACCCTTGCGGACAGTCGCTTTCGCCTCCGTCTTCACCTCCGGCTCCGCCTCCTTCACCGGGAAAAGCTCCGGCAGCTTCCGCAGGTCATGCGGGGTCATCCGGGTCGTGG
>CAZTPX010000499.1:0-1982 GCA_964615095.1 uncultured Planctomycetaceae bacterium
GCTTGTTTTCGCCCTCGGGGATCAGGCAGACCACGAACCCGCTTCCATCCCCCTTCCCAGCGTCGTAATGCTCGTATTTCACGCCCTGGACAGGATCGACGGTTGCCTCAAGGCGCACGTCTTTCAGCATTTGCAGAAATGTCTCTGGGTGCGCCGCTAAATCGAGTTCACTTGCAGCATCGACAGTTCGAGACGGATCGGTCGGGCTCTTAATTCGAGCAGCACGGATTCCCCAAATCAGGACGCCGCCCTCCGTGTTGGCAAAGCCTGATAAGGCTTGGCTCCAATACTGTTTCGCGTCCTTTTCTGGTGGCGGGCGACCGACTGAAAGGCCGCGCCGCGGTTACTGTGATAGACGGCCTTGTTGGGAATGACGGCGATAGCCCGCTCGATGAACTCCAGCGCGGAGCGATAGTCGCGCTGTTGCTGCCGCGCCACGCCCAACAAGTGCAGCGCGCCGGGGTAATCGGGCTGTTGCAGCAGGACGCGGTGGTAGATCGCTTCCGTCTCGGCAATCCGTCCGCTTTGGTGCAATGCCAGTGCGTCGTCGAAAAGCATTCCTGCCATGCGCCCAGAATACCAGCCTTCGGTTGAAAGAAAGTCAAGAACTGCTATAATGGGCGAAGCGTATCGGACCGAGATTTCACCAACAGACGCCTATCATGACGCAAGCCACCTCCTATCAGTACGTCAAACTCGGCTTGAACCTGGAGTTCCTGCGGGGGATTGCCACCGCTTCCGTGATGCAGACGACGAGCCTGGCCGCCTTCCCCCGGTTGATGGAAAATCTCTCCGCACGGCGCTATTCGGTGATGCAGGTGGTCACGGCCCTCAAGGCCCTCTTGGTGCAACTGGAAGAGATGCGCCTTGCCGAGTCACTGCGCGTGGCGGAGCCTTTCCGTCCCATGCTCAAAGAGATGGACGAGTACCTGGCAAGCCAGCCAAAGCCGCAACTGGCCTTCGTGACCGACCCCTTCGCCGAACGGCTCATCGCCCTGTCGCGAGAAGTAGCCGCAGCCGTACGGAGCGAACTGGGAATGGCCGGGGTCACAGTCCCGCCTGCTCCGAGAGAGGACGTTCAGTCCCCTCGCCCCTTGGGAGAGGGTTAGGGTGAGGGCGTACAGTCCCCTCTCCTGCGGGAGAGGGCTAGGGTGAGGGCCGGAAATCCGAATGACAGGAAGATTGACGACAACAAGATAGAAGGCATATTTCCTTCCACCATTTTCTCGTCATTGTCTTTGTTCTTGTTTTGAGTTTCCGTCTTTGGATTTCCGATTTGTTTCGGATTTCGAGTTTCGAGTTTCGGATTTCCTTTTAGGTTGGCCATCTTCCAAGCGGGCAGTCCTCGTGCGGCAGCCAGGCCTTCTTGTCGATGAAGCAGCGGCAGAGCGAGCACTGCGAATCGTGCCGATACTCGCATGGCTCGCAATGGTTCATGCGGAGCTGGTGCAACGTCTCGTCCACCATCTTGAACCCGCTGGCGGCGAAGCGGGCCATCGAGGCGGCGAAGGCCGCCGCCGCGCCGACGAGACTCCGCGGCGAGGCGCGTGTCTGAGCCGTCGCGTCCGACGGTGCTAAGGGCGAACGGGCGGCCTCGGCGTTCGAGTCTCGCGCGTCATCGCTCATCGCCGAGTTTTCAAGGTCCGAATTCATCGCTACAATCCGGTTTTCTTGCGATTCCCTGCCCTCGAAACCATTTGCC
This sequence comes from uncultured Planctomycetaceae bacterium, assembly GCA_964615095.1. Taxonomy (GTDB): domain Bacteria; phylum Planctomycetota; class Planctomycetia; order Pirellulales; family Thermoguttaceae; genus JANXQG01. Next base: position 1,703 of record CAZTPX010000499.1, read on the forward strand.
GCCGTTGCCGTGACCATTTCCCAAGATACCGCGTCCACCAAGAAAATACAACTGCCCAAACACTGGCCCGCGACGGTCAAAACGGCCGTGCTGCAGGTAATCAGCCTGGCCCAATACGCCACCGCCTACACACGCGGCTGGGCGGCCAATAGCCCAAACGCCCGCATGCGCCTGAAAGCCGAAAAGGACCGCAGCGACGCGGAACTCGAACAAACCCGCGAGGAGGTGCGCATCAAGGATGCACGCATGGGCTCGCTCGATCCGTACCGCAGACCCAACT
>CAZTPX010000500.1:0-1969 GCA_964615095.1 uncultured Planctomycetaceae bacterium
CGGCCCGACGCGCTGGGGATTGTCGAATCGCTGACAAAGCAACTGAGAAGGAAAAGATAAAGTACAAAGCGTAAGCCTGACCCCGACCGCGACCCCGACCGCGGGGACCCCGACCGCGGGAGACCCCGACCGCGGGGAACCAACCAGGGCGTCGGCCCCTACGACTTCAACATGGCCTGCTTTAACTCCGACGGCACGCTCGACAGCACCTTCGACAACGGCGGTACGCCCAGCGTCGGCCCATTGACCGACGCGCCTGCCAAGCTGCTCGTGCAACCTGACGGCGACATCGTGGTCGTAGGCATCGAGCCCAACGGCGGGGCGGATGACCTTCTGCTCGTGGCGCGCTTCACTCCGAATGGCGAGGCGGACGGCAATTTCGGTAGCCACGGCATCGCCACCGTCGACCTGGGCGGCTTGGCCAACTCGTGCGATGCGGTGATCCAGCCGGGCAACCAAATCGTGGCGGCCGTCGCGCTGTCCGCAAGCAACACGGTCGAACTCGTGCGGCTGCAGGGCAATGGCACGTTGGATCCCAGTTTCGGCGCTGGTGGCATCCAGTCGGTTAGCGCGCTCACGGAGCCCGCTCTTGTCGCGGAGCCCGATGGTGAGATCGTCCTGGCGGGTGTCAACGGCAACAACGACTTCACCCTGCTGGGCTATTCGGCCAACGGCCGATCGGTCGACTCGACCTATACGGGCGAGACGAATTTCGTCCCCACGGCGCTGGCCGTCCAGCCCACCGGCCAGATTATCGCCACCGGGGTGGATCAAGTGATGGGCGAACTGGGCCTCATGCGTTTCAGTGCGGGTGGCACGCCGGACGACACGTTTGCGCCGGGCGGCGAACTCTTGGCGGGCCTGTCGCCTGCGCGTTTCGCCATGGCGCTTGATGCCAGCGGAAACATCCTCGTGGCCGGCTCGAATGCGGCCATTGACGCCGTGCTGGCCCGCTTCACCGTCGGCGGACTGGGAGTGCAAGTCAACGGGACCGAGCCCGAAATCGTCACGCCCATCTCCCCGGCGACGGTCAACGCCGGCCAAGCGTTCAATCTCGGGCCGCTCGACTTCACCGATCCCGACCCGAACGAAACGCACACTGCCACCGTGCTCTGGGGCGACGGGAATTCCGATACCGACCCCGCCCTTACCGAACCCACGACCGGCACAAACAATAATCCCGGAACCATATCCGACAGCTACACCTACGCGGCAGACGGCACTTATAACGGTTCCGTCACGGTGACCAATTCGGCGGGCGTTCCCTCCAATCCCCAGGATTTCACAGTCACCGTCGTGCCCGTGCAGGTAACCCTCAATTCCTTTTCGACCGACGGCACGAACCTGGACGTGACCTATACTGTCGCCAGTACCGACGGCGACAACAGCCTGGTTGCCGCGCCCTTCGACATCGGCATCTACACCTCTGCGGATGGCACGACCCCCGGTTCTGAACTGACGTCGGTCCTAGTCGACGGCACGAACTTCCCCTTGACCCAGGGAAAGTACATCGCCGTGATTGTCCCGCCGACCACGGACGTAACGGGCGATTACCACCTCATCGCCGTGAGCGACGCCAACGGCATGAACTCCGATGGAACGCCCGTCGACCCCGCCGTGGAATTCTGCGGCGGCATCTTCAAAACCAGCGGTTTGCAACCGCTGGTTTATGTGTTCGGTACACCCAATAACGACACGGTGACGATCACCGCCAGTTCGGTCACGCTCGCCTATACGGATGCCAGCGGCTCGCCGGTTTCCGACTGGATGTCGCTCCCGGCCGGGACGAGTTCCATCCACGTCCGCACCGAGGACGGCGACAACACGATCGACGCCGCCGGGACCAGCATCCGGCTGTGGCTCTACGGCGGCGGCGAGAACGACACGATCACCGGCGGCAACGGCGGCGACGTAATTCAGGGCGGCAGCGGCCAGAACGTGATCCACGAGGGGAACGGCTGGAACTCTC
>CAZTPX010000501.1:0-1946 GCA_964615095.1 uncultured Planctomycetaceae bacterium
GACGGACCGGACATCAGCAATGGCCAGGGCTCCTCCTGGACACTGGCAAGGTATTCCTCACACCAGGCGGCTTGATCGGCCGCGGGAAACGGCCGGGTGTAGTCCACCTCGACGGGCACGAGTAGGCCGCCGCCGGGACCCACATGGAATTCCAGCCGGACGTAGGTCTGGCCGCCGCGGGCTAGGATGAACATCACGGCCCAGTCGGTTTGGCCAAAGACTCGGGCGAAGGTTTCCTCGTCCGTCAGGCTCGGCTGGGGTGAATCGCCCGGATGGGTGTGGACCCAGATTCGGCCGAAAGCCGCTAGCGGCAGTCCGCGATCCACCTGCCGGTCGAAGAAGTCGGCTACGGCAGCATCGTCGAAGGAGACCGACGCGGCCGTACATACCTGGCGGACAAGCTGGATGTCTTCGAGGTACAGCAGGTCTTTGACCGAGGCGATGCCGAAGCCACCCACCTCGGTCTCACCCAGGTCACGCAGGAACAAAAGCTTCGCCCAGGCGGTCGGACTCAGCCGCAGTGCCGGGCTCTTTCTCGTCGGCCGCTGCAAGATTTTCGGCCGGGTGGGCTTTCCGGCAGGGCGTGCCGATGCCCGCTCGGTCAGCAGGCTGCCCTTCGGTAGTGGATTCGTCGTTATCGTCATGGTTCTCCTCTTCTTCTTGGATCTGTTTTGCCTGACAACTTGAGCACAAACCGTCTTCCATGCAGTTACCGCAGACATCTCGACCGCACTCAGGGCACTCGTCCAGGCAACCGCGGCAAAAGTCCATTTCGCACTCCGGGCAACAGGACAGACAGCCGGAGCAATAGCATTCCTCGCAAGCGGCGCACAACCGGTGGCAGTCATCGCAAAGCTCACAGCCGCACCGCTGGCAGCTATAGGAGTCATCCGGGGACATCATCGTGCCGCAGTCGCTGCAAGTGACCCCCGTCCAGTCGTGCATCTCGACGTAGGCGCTGCCTCGGGCGTAGGTGTGGAGCACCTGCGAGACCAGGAGCATGAAGTCATAGATGCGGCCCTGTGCCAAGGCGGCCTGGATCGCGGAGTGACCCTCGCCTTCGCAAAGCGTTTCGTCCTGGACGTGCGGATGGGTAACCTCACTGTTGGTGGCGGCCGGGTTGGGATCGCGGGCCACAATGCGATATGCGAGCGACGATCCCAGGCGGTGCCAATCCAGTCGGATTTCGAACTGTCCCAAATCGATGCCTTCGAACTCGATCGTGTCGGTGGTCACCGAGATCGTTTGATTTGCAATATCGATTTCGACCTCGTCGAACTCCGTTTGGAGAGCCTGGATGTCCCGATAGATTTCGGCAGGGGTGGATGAGATCCGCGGCACGTTGTGGGCCTCGACGGTTCGCAGAGCCATTTCCAGGTCCTGGTGGTAGCGTCGAAGGGCGTCGGCCATTTCTTGGCTGAGCCGTCGGGCCGCCCGGTGCCATCCACGGCCGCTGGCTCGGGCAATCTGGTGTTGGAGCCGCTCGATTGTGGCCCAGGAGTACCCTGATAGATGAACGATTGAAGCGGGCAGGTTCCGCTTGGCCAGCTGCTCACGGATGAGCACGGCCGCACGCAGAGCGTCACGATCGTTTTTGTTCATGGGAATCTCGCACGGATGTCAGTGGATCGCCAGGGCCTGCCGATGCGCCGCATGGGGTGGCGCACCGACAGGCCCCTACGGATGCGGTACAGGGACGACTACGCTGCCGCCCCTTCGATCTTGGTCGCGGTGAAACTCACGCGGTCCCCCTCTTGCAAGACCTGGTCGGCGGCGACCGGCAGCCGGTTGACGCGGACCAGATAGTCCTGCGACCTGCCGCCGGGAATCTGCGTGGCGAAGAACTGTTGCACCGTGGTACCTGCGTTGATCTCCACGTAATCGGCAAAACCCGCGCCGTTGTTGTTGATGCAGAGGACCTTCATCGCATGGATCTCCTTGTCAGA
>CAZTPX010000502.1:0-1933 GCA_964615095.1 uncultured Planctomycetaceae bacterium
ATCACACGGCCCTCTTTGCTTCCATTGCTTGACTCAGGCCCGTAGCGACCAGGCCCGCGGGAACGTCGAACACGCCCGGCATGCCGCGATGCGGGACGATCGTCGGAAAGCGGAAAACATCCTCTAGGATCCAGCAATACGGCCCTTCGCAGTGCTCGTGGTTTTCCAGCCAGGGCCAAGCCTCTAGGACCGCCGAATCAAGTTTTCTGAGGGGCCGGTAGCGAATGCAGCCGCGTAGCTGGGCGACTCCGACAACCGCTCCAAAGGCCATCTCATCAATGAGGATGCCGTAGTTATCGGGCGTGAAGAACTTCTGGGATTTGCCGGCGTGTATCAAGATCGCGCCGCGGTAATTGATCGGCCAGGTTCGGTTCTCTACTCGCTTCAGGCCGCGGAGGATCAGTTCGGCGTAAGGTTGGCAAATGGTGATGGCTCTCATTTGGTCACTGCCTCCGCCGTCAAGACGGGATCGTCCGTAACCTCTGCGGTTAGGATGCACGCCCGGTTTTCCACGGCCCAGCTGATCAGTTCCTTTTTGGCGGCCGGGGCGAGGTCGTTCCATTGACGTTGCCCCACAGGGATAATCGCGAGTTGATCGGCGTTCAGGGCTCGCACCCGCGCCAGCTTCTCCATGCACGCGATCTTCGTGCGCGTCCCATCCGACCGCTCGTGAAAAAAGACGTTCCCCCGCCCTTCCACGAACGTAACCAGCCGCCCTTGGCTCACCGTGAGGTTCGGGGATGCGACCATAGCGGAAAGCACCGCGTCGGTTTCCCGTCCCGCATCCCTGACGCTCCGGGCCTCCATGCGGAGTTCCTTGGCGCGTTCGAGGTGCTTTGCCGCTTGGTCGCGTTGCTCCTTCGCGGCGCGAATGACCGCCGCTTGTTCCAGGGCCTTGCGGCTCTGGTTGACGACATCCAGTGCCTTCGAGACTTCCTCCGGCGACGGCCAGGTGACGCCGGCCGCTTTGTCGATGGCTTCCCGCCAGCCGGCGTACATGCTGGCCGTGCGGTCGATGGCGGCAATGGTCCTCACAGCGGCATTGACTCCATCTTCGGCCGTGGCTAAACCCATCAGGGCTTGACCATAGGTGGCCTCGGCCGCTTTCAATTCCAGCTTCAGGCGGGCAACCTCAGCCTTCGCCTCGTCAGCCGAACCGCGGGCCGCTTCACGGTCGGCCTTTGCTTTGTCGAGGGCGGCAAGGGCCTCCTGTCGAGACGTGGCTTCCGTCTCTCCGGCGGCCTTTAGTTTGTCGCGGGCCTCGTCTGCGGCAGCGACGGCATCTTCCGCCCGGTCCCGCTGCTCTTGCAAGCGGGCGTGGTGGGCCACGGCCAGCGAGTGGGCGGCCTGCAATTTGCCGGCGTCCGTTTCCGCGGTCAGGTCCAAGCCGTCCCCCGCGTTGCGTTTGGCGGTGGCCTTGCCTTCCTCGGTGTCGGCCTCGCTTTCGAGGCGACGGGCGTCGGCTTCCATGGCACGCTTGATGCGTCCGGCCATCTCGACCGGATCGTCGGTCTGCACGTCCTTCGCCTGGACGTGCCGCTCGAAGGCGGCCTTGCCGCCAGGCAAGAGGGCATGGAAGCGGGAAAGGTCGGCCTTCGCGCCGCTGATTCGCAAGAGGGCCTTGATGCGGGCGCGGTCGGCCGCCTCGGCGGTGGCGAGGTTGTCGCCGTCGATGAGGGTGCCCAGCCCGAAACCGTCCTCGATTGCCAAAACTTCCAGCTGGCCGGTACGTCGCGTGACTTTGCCCAGGCCGAGGCGCACGCCGAAACCCTCGACGAATCCCTGCGCTTCTCCGGCGGTGCAAGTCACGTCCTCGCGCCCGCCAGCAAGGCGGGAAACGGCCTTGATCGTTTCGCTTTTGCCGATGTCGCTACAACCGCGGAGGATCGTAGCGCCGGGCTGGACGGGGATCTCCAGGTGTGCGACCGGGCCG
>CAZTPX010000503.1:0-1926 GCA_964615095.1 uncultured Planctomycetaceae bacterium
CCTTGACGTACTGGATCACCTCGCCGCGGCGCTGCTGGCAGAAGTCGATGTCGATATCGGGCGCCTCGCGGCGGCTCTCGTCGAGAAACCGCTCGAACAGCAGGTCGTAGGCCAAAGGACAGACGTGGCTGAGGAACAGGGCGTAGGTCACCAGCGAGCCGACGCCCGATCCACGGGCCGTCGCCGGAATGTCCTGCGAGCGGGCGAAGTGTACGAAATCCCAGACGATGAGGAAGTAGTTGGCGAACCCCAGCTTGTTGATCACGCCCAGCTCGCGCTCGACGCGGGCCATGACCTCTTCCGACAGCTCGCCATCGACCATCCGCTGGGGATTGTCGGCGTAGCGCGTCTTCAGCCCGGAAAGGACCAACTCGCGGAGGAAATCCTCGGAGTTCTTGCCGTCGGGCGGGTTGAAGACGGGGAAGTGCCGCTTGCCCAGTTCCAGGTCGATGTGGACGCTGTCGGCGATCTCCTGCGACCGCTTGAGGGCCTCGGCGTGTCCAGTGAAGACCGTGTACATCTCCTCGGGACTGCGGAGGTAGAATTCGTTGGTCTCCATCCGCATGCGGTTAGTGTCGGTGCGGAACTTGCCCGTGTTGACGCACAGCAGGATGTCCTGGGCCTCGGCGTCTTCGCGGAGCACGTAATGGACGTCGCTGGTGGCCACCAGCGGCAGGCCCATGCCGTTGGCCAGCTCGATCGCGCCTTCCATGGCGATCCGCTGCTGCTCGATGCCGTTGTACTGGATCTCGATGAAGTAGCGGTCGCCGAAAACTTTGTGGTACCAGGCGGCCGCCTCGCGGGCCTTCTCCATGCCGGCCGCGTTGCCCATCAACAGGCCGCGGTTCAGCTCGCTGGAGACGCAGCCGCTCAGGCAGACTAGGCCCTCACTATGGGCGGCCAGGATTTCTTTGTCAATGCGGGGACGGAAATAGAAACCTTCCAAAAAGGCCTGGGAGGAGAGCTTCAGCAGGTTCTGAAAACCGGTGCGGTCCTTGGCCAGCAGGGTGATGTGATAACTGGCTTCTTTCGAGCCGCTGGCGTTCTCTTTATAAAAGCGGCTCCCCGGGGCGATATAGGCCTCGATCCCCACGACCGGGTTAATGCCCATTTCCTTGGCGGCTTTATAGAATTCCAGTGCCCCGTGCAGATTGCCGTGGTCGGTCAGGGCCAGGGAATTCATGCCCAGTTCTTTGGTCCGCTTCAGCAGGCCGGAGATTTTTCCGGCGCCGTCCAGCAGGCTGTAATGGCTATGGCAGTGTAAATGGGCAAAGGGCTGGGCGCTCATCGGGACCTCCGTGCTAGTGAGCCGATCAAACAACTGCACGAAATTGTAAGGCTTTTCGGACCGCTTGGCTAACCCTCGCTTGGAGGAATAGTGGACCATGCGTTGGCACGTGGGGCGGTGAGGAAATTCGCGGGGAAATGCGTCCGGGTACTGCAGGCCCGTGCGCCGCGAAGTTAGCTTGCTTTGAACCAGGCCCATTTTTTGTTCCATTCGCTGTTGTGCAGACTTGGTCCGGGCACCGTCGGGCACCATGTCGGGCACCATGTACTCATGGTCGTGGTCGTGGTCGTGGTCGTGGTCGGCATGGTCGGCGACGGCCGATTTGTTCGCCGCCAGCAAAGCAGCCGGGCATGAGTCAGAAAAAAGTGCTTCCAGCGGCATTTCTCCAGCTTGGGCCGCCGAGACCAACCAACCGTTTTGTGTTATGCAGTGGTGTAGCCACATGGAAAAAAGGGGCTTTTTGGCGTTTTTGTGTCGATTTTCTACGTCTATGTGTATGTATTGCTTTCGCTAAAGGTGTTGCTCGCACAGCGTAGATTGCGGGAATTCGATCGCTTGACACTCTAACGATAGTCTTGCCACTGCCGAAATACCTAGACAATACCTAGCCACTTTGGCCCATTTCCTAGCCACTTTTG
>CAZTPX010000504.1:0-1909 GCA_964615095.1 uncultured Planctomycetaceae bacterium
GCAACAAGTTGGATTGCTGCTCAGCGGGGCCCTGGCTTTGAACTGGTGGCAGCCCGCCCAAACCCAGGAGAGCGGAGCAAAGCCAAGTTGGCCAACCGCACCGGTGCACGAGGTGCCGCCGCAGTCTTGGCCCGAGCAACCCAAGGCGCCGGCTGGCGCGCCTAACGTGGTGCTGATTCTGATCGACGATGTGGGCTTTGGCGCCAGCAGTGCTCTCGGAGGACCAATCTCCACACCCACGTTCGAGCGGCTGGCGCAAGACGGACTGCGCTACAACAGCTTTCACATGAATGCACTCTGCTCGCCGACGCGCGCGGCCCTTCTGACGGGCCGCAATAATCATCAAGTCGGCTTCGGCTCCATCGCGGAGTGGTCCGCGCCGTATCCCGGTTACAGCACGGTAATTCCGGCGAGCGCGGCGACGATCGCCGAAGTGCTTAAGGAGAATGGCTACTCGACCTCGGCCTACGGCAAGTGGCACAACACGCCGATGTGGGAGGTCTCGCCCGCCGGTCCATTCAACCACTGGCCGACGGGCCTCGGTTTCGAGCATTTCTACGGCTTCAACCAAGCTGCGGACAATCAATATTATCCCCGCGTATTCAACGACACCACACCGGTTGAGCCCTCGAAAGCACCCAAGGATGGCTACCACTTCACCACCGACATCACCGATCATGCCATCCAGTGGCTGCATCAGCACGATGCCGTGGCCAACGACAAGCCTTTCTTTATTTACTACGCGACCGGCGCCACGCATGAGCCGCATCAGGTTCCTCGGCAGTGGATCGAACACTATCGCGGGCGCTTCGACCGCGGCTGGGACGCGATCCGCAAAGAGGCCTTTGACCGGCAGAAGGCAGCGGGACTGATTCCCGCGAACGCGGAGTTTACGCCTCGGCCCGACGGCCTGCCGGCCTGGGACTCGCTTACAGCCGATCAGAAGAAGCTGCTTGCTCATCAGGCTGAAGTTTATGCGGGCTTTCTGGAGCAGACCGACTACGAAGTCGGCCGCCTGCTGGATGCAATCAAGGCAGAAGGCAAAGCCGATAACACAATTGTCTTTGCAATCATAGGCGACAACGGCGCCAGCGCCGAGGGCGGCATCGAAGGACACGACGCACGCGATGCGAACGGCAAGCCTCGGACGATCGAAGAACGCAACGACATCGCCGAGTTGCTTGGCGGCGAACTCTACATGAACCACTATGCCGCCGCCTGGGCCTGGGCACTTAACTCGCCGTGGGTCGGCACAAAACAGGATGCATCGCACCTAGGCGGCGTCACTGATCCTCTAATCGTCAACTGGCCCGGACATATCAAGGATCGTGGCGGCGTGCGCGGCCAGTTCTCACACGTCAACGACATCGCCCCTACCATCTACGACATTGTCGGCATCAAGCTCCCGGAAGAAGTTGACGGTGTCAAGCAGATTCCTCTCGAAGGCAAGAGCCTGACGTACACCTTCGACAATTCCGGCGCGCCCACGCGCCACAGCTTGCAGTACTTCACCACCAGCGGGAATCGCGGCATCTACAAAGATGGTTGGTGGGCGGGCAATCGCCTCCACTCTACCTGGGAGCCTAACTTCTACGCCGCTAAGTCCGACAAGGACATCGACGTTCATCCATGGGAACTCTACAACCTGAACGACGATCCCGCCCAAGCCCATAACCTCGCCGACAAATACCCCGAAAGGCTCAAGGAACTCATCAAGGTATTTGACGAAGAAGCAACCCGCAACTATGCTTACCCGATTCTGCCCGCACGTTCCTCGCCGCTCGACGCGACACTGCGCGACAAGACGGAGTTCGTCTATCGCTCCGGCGACGAGCGCGTGCCGCTGCGCTACGCGCCCGGCTTCTTCGGCCACGCGTACACGATCGATGCCGACGTGATTGTTCCTCCG
>CAZTPX010000505.1:0-1907 GCA_964615095.1 uncultured Planctomycetaceae bacterium
CCGGTGTCGGCGATGAAGAGGTCCCCCAAGCTGTCGACCGCCACGCCTTGGGGCGTGTTGAGAGAGGCATCGGCGGCCACTTGGCCATCGCCCGAGTAGCGGCAGAGGCCGGCGATGGTGGAGAGAGTAGGCAGGTTGTCCGTAGTCTGGTCGTTGGGAGCGGAAGCCGGCACGAGCGTGGACGTCGGGCTAACGTGGTTGTTGACGATGTACGTCATGGCCACATTGGATGCTTTTCCGTCTTGGGCACGAGTTTCCGCCGTGGCCGTGCCTCTGGTGATATTGAGAAGCTCCTCGATAACGGAGTACGTCCCATTCTCTGCGACAGTGGCCGTGACGTGATACTTTGACAACACGCCGCCGAACTTGACAATCAGGCCCGCTACCGGCTGGCCATGGTCCGTGACCGTGCCCTTGAGATCCCACATGTCGCTGATGGTGTTTGTGGCGCCAAGCGTGATAATGGGCGGGGGATCTGCCGTCACGGACACGACGTCGGCGAGACCGCTACCGCTGAGCAGGACGCGGCTTTCAAGGGACTCAATGCGCAGGGCGCGAGACGGCTGAGGACGGTGACGGCTGGATGGTTTGGCGCGCATAGTGACCACCTTGGGGCGAAAGGGGACTTGGGGAAACTCGCGGCAAAGGATTCGATAGAGTCCTCCGTCCACCTAGTTGCGATTTACTCCTGGACTTCGGCGCGGAAAAAAAGAAAATACCGGCGGAATTCTCATCGGGGGGGGCTGGTGGGCGACGCAAGAGCCGGGTAGCGGGGGAGGATGGTAGTCCCCGATCCCCAGGCGGCGGCCACTGGTGCGTACGAGAATAGCTTCCGCACCTAGGACTCCCGAGGAAGATGCGCCGAAAGTCCCTGCAATTTGTCTGGGCGCGGACGATTATCGGGCAGTTGAGCAGTCCGCCTGGACCGCAAGAGATGGCAGTCGGCCAGCGTATACAAGCATGCAAGGCACGGTCAATAACCGGTTTGCCTTCAACCCGGGGCCGAGGCAGGAAGAGGTTAGGCGACTCCGGCCCGGGGCGCTACGGAGAAGGTCATTCGCCCGAGGGGTCGAGCACCTGCACCGCCTCGATCGGTTTCTGCGAGACGCCGCGGGCCGCAATCGCCGCCTGGAAGGCAGGGTCCTGTGTCAGGCCCGAGAAGGCCGGGTCGGAACGGAATGCCTCCCCATTGATGCCAAAGTCCACCGCCTTGGCGATATAGCCGATTGCCGCTGGCCCTTGGGCTGTGTCCTGTCTCGCCGCCAGGGCATACAGGCTTGCCAAGTCACGGAACAACTCACCCGATGCTGGACCGATCTCCAACGTGCGACGGGCATGGACAAAGGCCTCAGCGGGGATGGCCTTCCCTTGAAATGCCTGTTGCAAGAACACCAGCACCAGATTGTGATGCGGGGCTTGCAGGGTATCGTCGGCCTGGATTGCCCGCCGCAGACAGGCCGCGGCATCCGTGAAACGGCCGAGCCGGAAGCAACTGTAGCCCAGGTTGTTCAGCACGGCCGGTGCGTCGTACCCGCCTTCCAGCGCCCGGCTGTAGAGCCTGGCGGCCTGCTCGTGTTGAGCAAGTTGGTTCAAGCAGTAACCCTTGCAGGCATCGATCCTGGGACTGGGCGTCAAGCGACTTACGGCGTCAAAGTCGTCAAATGCCAGATGAAAATCGGCCTGGCGTTGGTAAACACGGGCCCGTACCATCAGGACCTCGCTCCTGTGCGGATCGGCGCGCAACGAAGCGTTCAGGCAATCCAGGGCCAGGGCGTCTTTGCCCGCTTGGCCGTAGGCTAGCCCCTCACGAAACTGGCGGATCGCATAGGGAGGGCGGAGGACGAGATAGGCCGTCATTGCCAGCATCATCGTCAGCGCAGCCGAGGCAATGGCGAGAGACAGCCGGC
>CAZTPX010000506.1:0-1884 GCA_964615095.1 uncultured Planctomycetaceae bacterium
TGGGAAGTAAGATCACTGCCGTCCACGCCTTGGAGATTCTCGATTCTCGGGGCAACCCCACCGTCCGAGTGCATGTAACCTTGGACAACGGTATCGCTGCCGCGGCTTCCGTGCCGTCTGGGGCTTCGACGGGCGAAAACGAGGCCCTGGAACTCCGCGACGGCGACAAGAAGCGGTATGGCGGCAAGGGGGTGCTCAAGGCCGTGGCGAACGTCAATGGAACCATCGCTCCGAAACTCATCGGCCTGGCCCCCGCGCGCCAGGCGGAGATCGACCGCCTGATGATCGAGCTGGATGGAAAGCCCACCAAGAGCAAGCTGGGGGCCAACGCAATCCTGGGCGTGTCGATGGCGGTCGCGCGAGTTGCGGCGATGGCCGCCGAACTGCCGCTTTACGCCTACCTGGGCGGTACTGGGGCCGTGAGGCTGCCCGTGCCGATGATGAACATTCTCAACGGCGGCAAGCATGCCGACAACAGCGTGGATTTTCAAGAGTTCATGGTTATGCCCGTCGGCGCACCGAACTTCGCAGAGGCCCTGCGCTACGGGGCCGAGACCTTCCACGCCCTCAAGAGCATCCTGCACGAACACAATTACGCCACCAGCGTCGGCGACGAGGGCGGCTTCGCTCCGAACCTCAAGAGCAACGAGGAAGCCTGCGAGCTCATTATTGAGGCCATCAAGGCGGCGGGCTACGTTCCGGGCAAGGACATCGCCATCGCGTTGGACCCGGCAGCCAGCTCTTTTTTCGAGGATGGAGCCTACAATCTGGCCAAGTCGGGGCAGGGAAAGAGAACCAGCGCTCAAATGACGGACCTTTACAAGTCGTGGGTGGAAAAGTACCCGATTGTCTCCATTGAGGACGGTCTGGCGGAAAACGATCGGCACGGATTCCGCGAGCACACGGCTGCCTTGGGCGATAAAATCCAGATCGTCGGTGACGACCTGTTCGTGACCAACACCAAGTTCATCGCTCGTGGAATCAAGGAAAACTCGGCCAATGCCGTGCTCATCAAGCTTAATCAGATCGGTTCGGTGACCGAGACGATGGAAGCGATCCAGATGTGTCAAAAGGCCGGGTGGGGTTACGTGGTCTCGCACCGATCCGGCGAGACCGAGGACGCGTTCCTCGCCGACTTCGCAGTGGCCATGGGCGGCGGCCAGATCAAGACCGGCTCGGCCTGCCGCAGCGAGCGGATCGCGAAGTACAACCGGCTCTTGGAAATTGAGGCGGAATTGGGCAAGGCCGCCGTGTTCGGAAGATAACAGAAGACGCGAGCCGGTAGACTGCGCCGTTTTCATGTCGCTACTGGCGGCCCTGCATCGATACGTTACCGAAGACAAGCGACGAACCGAGCATTTTCCTGTTCGTTGCCGATCAGCGGACGCACGCCCTCGATGTGAAACTCGACAAGGTATTTGCATTCCTCGTCGCTGAGCGGAAGGTCGTTACGGCGACGGATCGCCTTGATCTTCTCGGGGGCAAACTCCTCCTCCCCGACAATCAACGACAGACGTTTGCCGACGCACGCATCGCCCTCTTCGATGAAAAGGTACGAGGCACTCGGGTTGTGGCCCACATTGTCATGGGTCAGACGATTCGACATGATGAAAGAACAAGTCGTGTCGTCATCCTTTTCCAGAAACAGGGGTTTGGCGTACATCGCCTGATTCACCTGTCCAGCCCCATCGGTGGTTGCCAGGACGCCAATCCCCTTGGCGTTCTCAAAGTATTCGCTGAGTGTCATGGTCATGATTCATTCGTCGGGTGATCTGAGTGGTCGTTTGTGGCGATGCCACGTCTATGCTATTTCTTCAAGGCTTCTCGTCTTCTTCCTGTTGCGAAGCACATTGCACGCACTCTGCGGCATAAGGGATGGCATCC
>CAZTPX010000507.1:0-1851 GCA_964615095.1 uncultured Planctomycetaceae bacterium
CGGCAACGCCACGTTGGCGCCAACGGCACAGAGACCAGGAAGCTTGGGGCCAGTATGGGCGACAGGAACGTTCGTAGTTCCCCGGCAAGCGCCAATGCCTGCAACAAGCCTATTTCGGCATGCAGACCGCGCGTCCAGACCACTACCACGGCGGCAAGCAACCCGGTCGCCGCGAGGGTTAGGCATCCCGTGGCAAACACCGTGCAAATTCTTCGGAAAGGACGAAGGAAGTAGCTCGCGAGCGCGGTAGGAGCGGCCGCCGCGACACCGAACACCTCGACAAACAAGATGAAATCAGCAAAAGCAGACATTCCCGGCGAGGCCTGCGCCGTCGCCTGCCATTGCGGCCGAAGCTCGCGCAGGTGAACGACCCCGGTGGCTACAACGAACGCGACGACGTACGCAGCAAGAACTAAACTGACTTTGATGAAAGCTCTCACGGCATTGCTCCCCTGTCGCGGTCACGGCGAGACACGAGCATCGGTACTTTGCACGGCGAGAATGGCCGTTTCCCAACGCCTGCCCTACTATTGAAGTATAGGTCACCGTCTAACGAGCGGAGATCCGACGTGTGGCGCGTCTTCGACGGCGACGGTCAGCGCATAGGGTGATGGGTGGCGCATAGGTCGATGTCCCGTTCTGCCACCCGCCCACTGTCCAAAGTTGGCACTCGATCTTCGCTCCGTCGCCGACCGCCATGCTTCTGGCCATCGACCGCCGTGCGAAGCTGAGCTACTCGCGGCCGACCTCAATTCCGGACATTTTGTCCGTCTTCGGCCTGGCCTACGCGGCGATGGGGGCGATCTGCTTGGCCACGAGAAGCACGGGGCCGTTGTTTACAATTGTAAACAATCGGGGCCACCAACACGTTCCTGGCGATCTCAGATTCTGGCCTTGCGCTCCCGCCCGAACTACCCGATGATGATGGTAACGACGACGCTGGTCGTCGCGTCCCTTACCGAGGCCACCACGATGCCTGCCTCCATATCCGATCCGCAGCCCGCTCCACCTGCGCCAGCCCCACCGCCCGTCGATCTCTTCTTCGAGCAAGTCACCCACGCCGTACGCCGCACCGAAGCTCGCGCCCGCCAAGCCGAACAGCTCACCAGCCTCCCGTACTGCTACACCATCAGCGACACCGCCGGCTTCACTGGCCTGCCTGTCTGGCGGCTTCGTAGGCTATGCCGCGATTGCGAAATCGACGCGCTCAAGTTCTCCGGCTACTGGCTTGTCCGGCGCGACGAGTTCATCCGCTTGCTGGACCCGCTCTCGACCCTGCAATGGCGTACCAGCACGGCGCGACAACAGATCTTCCTTGACCGTTTGCGGGACCTCGCGGCCATGCTCCGCCCTGGAGAGGTCGAATCCACGATCAGCGTGCTGCTCAAAGATCTGCGACGGGCGGTCGATCTCGACCAAACAGGTGCGGACTACGACGATACCGCTGGCTTCGTCTGGCATCGCGCCAAATGGCGGGTACAAGACGGCATGATCAATCCGGAGCAGACCGAAGAGGCCCTGCGGCTTGTGCGAACCATCATCGAGGTCGGCATGAATCTGGGACTGCGGAACGGCACGCCCTCGTGACCAACAGGCTCTCGACTATCCACTTTGGACACTCGACCGGTCCGCTGGTTGGCTATGCACCGCCGCGCCCTTGCCGTGGTAGCTTATGGTTAGTGCGGACGTGCAGCGCGGCAACGTCACGGTTCTTCGACTCCGCCGCGTTCATGGGCGGCTTGCGATGATCGTCGCTCATGATGTTGCCTTCCCCTTGTCAGAACAAGGTCGGCACACCGAAGGACTGATTTCGGAGCTCAATGGCTGGCCTGCGTGTGCCCCTGTCAACGC
>CAZTPX010000508.1:0-1823 GCA_964615095.1 uncultured Planctomycetaceae bacterium
GGGCAACGGCGAACCAGAAGAGCATCAAGAGGAGGGCGATGCCGACCACCGCCACGGCGATCAACACGGTCCAGCCCTTCATCTCATTGAACCAGAACCACCGATATCTTTCAGACAGCCACAGCAGCCCCTCCACGACCAGCAAGCCGTAGATCAGCCATCCGGGCGTAGGGCGATACCAGCGACGTTTCTCGGGCGTCTCCATCCCGCCAATATACCACGCCACCAGCGGCCCTACCAGAATGGGCCCCGAGCGCAGTCACCCCGCACGCCCGCGTTCCTGCCACTTTGCCCGCCGCACGATGGTTGCCGCTGAGGCGGGGTTGGGCGCGGGGATTGGTGCGGGGGCCTTCTGGTGCAGGGTGCCGTGGCGCGGTAGAATAGGGGCGAGACGCTGGGCGCTCCTGGATAAGGGCGGCGTCGGCCCCATGCCTATCGCGCGCGAGAAACCCGTGGCACATGATGAGTGGAAATTTATCGCGGACTACCCAGTCACGACTTACGCCAACGGCATTCAGGCGGGCGATCGTGTACGTCTTCGAAAACAGCTCGTGATTCGCGACCATCAAGGCAAGGCAACCGGCATCGTCCATGAGGCGGGCGAAGAATGGACCGTGTTGTCGGGAACGGCTGATGAGCCAGATCTCATCTGGCTTCGGCAGCCGGACGGTGATCGACATACATGGGACGTACCCAGCTTCCTTGAGTGGTTCGAAGTAGTGACGCCTACGAGCAGAATCTCATGACCGAGCCCCAATCTGCCTTACCGCCGCCCCGCCCGCCCTTCCAGTTCACGCTGCGGACCCTGCTGCTCTTGTTCGTGGTGCTGGGGTCGTCGCTGGCGGTGTTCGGGGCGTGGGGGATCGCTGTTTTCGGTGTCGTTGTGGGGTTGGCGATTCATGCCCGAACAACGAGCAATTTGAAAGTGCTCGGCTGCCTGATGATTGTTGTTGTGTGCTCGGTCTTGCTGCTTGGGGTCGCATGGGCTTGGTTGTTGTCGATGAGAAACCTTGTTTATGCCTTTGGTCCGCCGCACGGACTTTCTTGCAAACATAACATGAAGCAAATCGCATTTGCGCTGCAGCTCTACCATTCGGCACACAACTGTTTTCCGCCGGCCATCGTGGCCGACAAGACAGGCAAGCCGACCGCGAGTTGGCGCGGTCTTATCGTGCCATACCTCGATAATGACGGCGAATATCAGAATCTGACGAAAATCGTCGCGTCTGGAGCAACGTGGAACAGTCTATCGACAATGCGGATTGCGGACTTTCTCTGTCCGAGCGACCACAGTGAGCTTATCGGTCCGACAAGCTACCTTGCCGTCGTGGGCCCCGACACCGCCTGGAGCGGCGATAAGCCGCGGAATATCGAGGAGTTTGGCAAGGACGCGTCGGACACAGTTATGGTTGTCGAGGTCCACGACAACTGCGTTTGCTGGGCGGAGCCGAAAGACATAGCACTTCAATCGATTGGTACGCCTGTTTTCCCACGATCTCGCTTTCTTTTGCCCAGCAATCACGATGGGCGCGACGATTTCTTCTTTGTTTACGATCCAGGAATCAGCGTCGTGATGGCCGATGGCAAGGTGCGGTGCCTCGACTTGCGAGAAGGATCGGCTGATGAATTGCAGCGTATATTCCGAATCGGCGGCTGCAAGGGGATCGATGAAGCAGGGCGGCACCTCAACTGGCCCAACATCGCCGCCCTCCTCGTGTGGCTGCTTTCGGTCGGCACGCTGCTGGTCGGCGCGGTGCGGGGCAGGAAAGCAAGGTTGGGGCCGCGAAGGCCACTGGACCGCGGACGATTTGGAGGCGGGGCAA
>CAZTPX010000509.1:0-1821 GCA_964615095.1 uncultured Planctomycetaceae bacterium
CGGCTTGTTGATTTAGTATCCCCTCTTGTGGTAATTGGGGCGGGGCGCTAAATTGTCGGCTGCGGTGAACGAGAAGGAAGCGACGAAGGAGCGTGGCATGACGTATTGGGCACGGACACCGGAACCCCGGGAGCAGGCGGTGCTGTTTCCACAGCGGCTGGACGAGGCACTGCCGCCGGATCACGTGGTGCGGATGCTCGACGAGATCTTGGGCCGGGTGGATTGGAGCCGGTGGGAGGCGTGTTACGACGGCCGGATCGGACAGCCACCGATCCACCCCCGGGTCCTAGCAGGAGTGCTGTTGTACGGGATGTGGACGCGTCTGCGGAGCAGTCGCGGCCTGGAAGAAGCACTGCGCGTGCGGCTGGACTTCCGCTGGTTGGCGGAAGGACGGACGATCGACCACACGACGATCAGCGAGTTCCGTCGCCACCACTCGGCGGAACTGAAGGACCTGTTTGTGCGGATTTGCCAGTTGGCTCGGGAGTTGGGGCTGTTGAAGCTGGAGGAGTTGGGCTTCGACGGGACACGCGTGCGGGCCAACAACCGCCGCAGCGGGACGCGGACGCCGGAGCAACTGCGTCAGGAACGGGCCGATCTCCAGAAGCTTTTCGAGGAGTCCCAGAGGCAGGCAGAGGCGGAAGATGCGCGGGACGAGGAGCGCTTTGGCCTGCGGAATCCGCAGGAACTGCCGGCAGAACTTCGCGACGCCGCGCATCGCCGGGAGAAACTGGACGCGATCCTGAAGAACCTGGCAGAGGCGGAGGCGGCCGGGGGCACGACGCCGAAACGCGTGCCGGTGACCGACCCGGACGCGCGGGTCATGCCGAACAAGGAGGGCGGCCATGCGGTGAACTATACGCCCACCGCGACACCGGACCTGGATAGCGGGATCATCGTCGCGGCCGACGTGCTGAACGTCATCAACGAGGACGGCGAGCTGATTGCGACCTGCGAAGAGGTGCAAGCGCAATTCTCGCTGCCCAGGCCGCCAGCGATGGCAGCGGACGGCCTGATGGCCACCGGGGCGAACATCGCCGGCTGCGAGGAGCGTGGCATCACATTTTACTCGCCGGTGCCGCTCCCCGATCCGGCAACCAATCCCGCGTTGCGCGACGATCCCACTCAGCCGGTCGCGCAATCCGATTGGCAGCGGCTGCCGACGCATTCCATGAAGAGCGGGGGCCAGACGCGGCAACAGCTCGACAAGACGGCCTTCGTGTATGACCAGGCGAGGAACTGCTACTGGTGCCCGCTGGGGCAACCCCTGAACTATGCCTGCACGACCAGCGAAGCGAGCCGCAGCGGCCGGCGCGTGCGGGACCGCTACCAAGCGGAGGTGAAAAGCTGCTCAGGCTGCCCGCTCCGCGAGCGATGCGTCATGGGGCAGGCGAGGTCGCGGCAGATCAACCGCGAGCAGTACGACGCGCACCGGGAGCGCCATGCGCAGCACATGGCCCGGCCGGAGTCCCAGGCCAAGTACGCCCGGCGACGCCATGCCGGCGAGCGTCCCTTTGCGACGATCAAACATCAGTTCGGGCTCCGCCAGTTCCTGCTCCGTGGGCTGCAAGCCGTCCGCGACGAGTGGTGTTGGGCGGTCGTGGCGTTCAACGTCCACCGGATGATGGGGCTGCTGAAGTGTCGGGCCGGGCCGTGACCCTCTGCTGGCGTTGCTTTCCCCGTCCCCTTAACCCCTTTAATTTGAACTGCCGTGTGTCCCCCGCCCCTGCTGCGCAAGCAGCGGGCGGGGGTCTGGGGGAAAAACTCCCATTCCTCAAAAACGCCAGCCTAAACCAACAAGCCGTTGCGCTTCGGGCTTCA
>CAZTPX010000510.1:0-1788 GCA_964615095.1 uncultured Planctomycetaceae bacterium
GAGCTGGGCAAGCCCGATCCGGAGCCGTACCGGCGCGGCGCGGAGCTGCTTGGATTCGCGCCCAGTGATTGCATTGTGGTGGAGGACGCGCCATCCGGCGTGGGCTCGGGCCTGGCCGCAGGTAGCCGCGTGCTCGGCGTGCTGGGGACGCACCCGGTTGATCAGTTGCGCGCGGCGACATGGCTGGCACGGTCGCTAGAAGCGGTTGAGGTGACAGTGAAGGCAGATAGGTTGGAGCTGCGGTTTACGCTGGTCTGAGCGCAGGGTTGCGACGCGACTCACAACACGGTGGGCAGGCCGGCCAGCGCCATGGCGATCTCTTCGGCGGGGTAGTCGAAGTTCTCCAACATTCCAGCCTGATAATTGATGTAGGACTGCATGTCAAAGTGGCCGTGGCCGGAGAGGTTGAAGAGGATGGTGCGTGGCTTGCCCTCGCGCTTGGCTTCGAGTGCTTCGTAGATTGCTCCCGCAATGGCATGATTGGACTCCGGCGCGGGAACGATCCCCTCGGCGCGGGCAAACTGGATTCCGGCGGCGAAGGCGTCGAGTTGCTGCACCGCGGTGGCCTCGATGAGGCCCAGGTCCTTGACGTGCGATACCAGCGGGGCCATACCGTGGTAGCGCAGTCCGCCGGCGTGGATTCCCGGAGGCATGAAGGTGCTGCCCAGGGTGTGCATCTTGACCAGCGGAGTGAGGTGGCCGGTGTCGCCGAAGTCGTAGGTGAACTGGCCCTTGGTGAGGCTGGGGCAGGCGGAGGGTTCGACCGCGACGATGCGCGCATGTCCCTTGCCCTTGATCTTTCGGCCCAGGAAGGGCATCACCAGTCCGGAGAAGTTCGATCCGCCGCCGGTGCAGCCGAGGATGACGTCGGGTTCGTCGCCGGCTAGCGCCATCTGTTCGATCGCCTCCAGCCCAATGACCGTCTGGTGCAACATGACATGGTTCAGTACGCTGCCCAGAGCGTACTTGGTGTGCGGGTCCATGGCTGCGACCTCTACCGCCTCGGAGATTGCCATTCCCAGCGAGCCGTTGGAGTCGGGATGTTCGGCCAGAATGGCGCGGCCGACTTCAGTCTCGATGCTGGGGCTGGCGGTGACGGAGGCGCCGAAGACCTCCATCAGGGCGCGGCGGTAGGGCTTCTGGTCGTAGCTGACGCGCACCATGTAGACCTTGCACTCCATGCCGAAGAACGCGCAGGCCATGGCCAGCGACGAGCCCCACTGGCCGGCGCCGGTCTCGGTGGAGAGGCGCTTGGTGCCTTCCATCTTGTTGTAGTAGGCCTGCGGAACGGCGGTGTTCGGCTTATGCGATCCGGCCGGGCTTACGCCCTCGTTCTTGTAGTAGATGCGGGCGGGCGTATCGAGCGCCTGCTCCAGGCGACGCGCGCGGAAGAGCGGCGAAGGACGCCACTGCGCATACACCTGCCGTACCGGACCGGGGATCTCGATCTCGCGTTCGGTGCTGACCTCTTGCAGGATGAGGCTCATGGGAAAGAGCGGAGCGAGATCATCGGGGCCAAGCGGCTGCAGCGTTCCGGGGTGCAGGGGCGGCGCCATGGGCTTTGGCAGGTCGGCAGCGATGTTGTACCAGGCTTGAGGAATGCGGCTCTGCGGCAGGTTGTATTGAATGGTTTCCATGGGCACCATTCTACCGTGCGGGTAGGGAGTGCGTTGTGGCAGCGGACACAGAAGCGATAATCCCGCATACAAAAAATACCGCCAAAGCCAGGGTTTCCGGCTTCGGCGGTTTCAAGTGAGGTGTCGTGCAACTTGTATGCCGCATTGCTTA
>CAZTPX010000511.1:0-1787 GCA_964615095.1 uncultured Planctomycetaceae bacterium
AGCCCATTGCAATAAGCCGGAAACGGACAGCCTCCGCGTATTGTTAGCGCTGCCGCCAGCATCACGGACAAGAGCAGCAGGGTCCGCAGGGTGAATTGGAAGGGCGGGCGCGGGTCGGGGGCGGCGGGTTGGGGTTCGATGGAAGTCATTTCAAATCGCGATCACTTCCCTTGCTTCGAGCCATCCCTTTGGAATGCCACTGCGTCCTGCGCTCAACGCGACAATTCCACCAACAATCGCGGCATTTGTATCACAATCGCCGTCCACACTGATCGTCTTGCCAATGGCCTCCACAAAATCGTGAGAATGATGCGCGGCCATCCAGAGGCAAAAAGGAACGGTATCTGGAGCAGTTGTCAGTGAACCGTTCCCAAGCGCTCTGGCGACATCTTGTACCGGAAGGTCGGCGGGCGTATTCCGAGCCCGCAGAATTCCCTGGCGCAGTTCGCTTTCGGGCGTGAAACGCAGCACTTCATCGAACAACTTCTGTGCGAAACCTGCGCCAGCTTCATTTCGTAACTGCCAAGCCATGGCCGCCGCAATAGCCACGGCGATGGTCCCCGCAATCCCTTCAGGATGCGTGTGCGTGACGAACGCCGAGGCGCAGGCCGCAGCGGCACAGGCGCCCAGGTCGTTTGCGAAATACGCCCCAAGCGGCGCAACTCGCATCGCGCCGCCGTTTCCCATGGAACCCCGGCCTCCAAACGCGTGAATCGCCGTGTCTTGCCATGTCCTGCCGGCATTGATTTCTTCCAACTGCCTCCGCGTCGTGCTGCCGTAACCGCGGTCCGGATCACGTTGGAAGCGACGCGCGAAGCGTTTGGCCAAGGCGTCTTGGTCGAGTTCGCCGTTCCATTTGAGAACCTCCGCGATGGAAATTGCCATCTCGGTGTCGTCGGTATGAAGCCATGGGCCCGGCGGAAGCTTGTTCTCGGCCAGCCGCTGCGGAGCGTCCGCCGCCCTATAGCTCAGCATTTGGCCCAGCGCGTCGCCAACGCCGAGGCCATCGAGAGAAAGCCGCATCCGTTCGACACGTTCGAGGTGATCGGGCGGCAAGTGCGCCGACCAGGTGTTCCCAAAATCATCAAGAAGCGTGCGGACGCGGACCAACCATCGCCGCTCAATCCAATCCGGCCCAAGCGGCGCAATGTGTTCCACCATCCAGTGTGCCGCTCGCAACTCCTTGAGTACAGCACGCGCGCCATCCGCATTCGACGAATGGATAATGACGGGACAGGCGGGCGGAAAGTCGCCGATAAATCTGGCCACATCCAGCGCAGTGCCCATCTCGACGGCATCGCCTCCTCGCGGGTCCGACTCGCAGTTCAGGGAAAGCAAAGCGGCGTTTGGAAACAACTCCGAACATCCAGCAATCATCGAATTCGCGTTCCGCCAAACCCGCAATTGGAGATCGTTGCCCGAGGCGGCCACGGCTTGTTGAAAACCGGCGATGCAATCATCACGATTGTCGAGGATATGGATCGTTTGCATGACCAGCACGTCGCATCCTGCCGAAGCGACGTGACTCCCTTGCTCGGAACACCCAGCGTCTGGCCTCTATTCTACTGCGCCGCAACACCCTGCACCACAAGGGCCACATCCCCCAAGCCCAGCGCCCAACCCCGCCTCAGCGGCGACCTTCGTGCGGCGGGCAAGTCGGCTCGGACGCGGGCGTGCAGGGCGGCTGCGCTCAGGGCCCATTCTGGAAGGGCGTGTGGGGCGGTAGTGGAGTAGGTTGGGGATCTGGACCGATCATATCATGTTGCTCACTGCCGCCTACCAGCCTC
>CAZTPX010000512.1:0-1783 GCA_964615095.1 uncultured Planctomycetaceae bacterium
CTCTCCGTCACCTCATACGGCCGAACCTGTCCCTCGCGGGCGTTTCGTTGGCGGTCACGCGCCGCCACCGCTGAGGCTTCCCGTGTTGCGTGTCATCTCCTTTGTGGACATGCTGTCGCCTACCACCCCGGCGGGGTCGCGGAGCCTGATCGCTCGTGCCTTCCGCCTCTCCGGCTTCCGGCGTGTACTCCGCAATGGCAGCCTTCCCCGTAGTTCTGTCGGGTCGGCCCCCGCATCACTCATTTCGAGGCCTGCTCGGCGTTCACTCACGTTACGGCCTATCCACTCGCTGAACCGCTTAACGGCCCTTTGTCATCGGAATGCTTCTACGACGATCCTTTCGTCTCGTCGCTCCGACTGCTACCGGCTGGAGCGACCCAGTTGCCGGGTGGGTTTTCATTCCCACTGAAAACGGCAGCCTTTCCACGGCGCACAGATCTGCAAAGTCCCAAAAACAGGAGGCCAGACATTCCTCAGTAGTTCCAATATCTCTATTGAAAGACGCAAGGCTTTTCTCCATGCTGGGTTAGGTTCAAAACAAACCCCAGCTTCAAGGAGGAAGCCATGCGTCGAAGTTACGGTATCATTTCCAAGGCCCAATGGCAACAGGACGCGAGCGCGTCGATCGTCTCGACTTTTGAGTTGTCCGATTACGGGCGGTCGGTTTCGGCGGCGATTCTGGGAAGACTGATCGTTATGGCAGCGTGTGTGCGGACGTCGCTGTCGGGGGCAGCCGCTCGGACGCGGCGGAGTCCATCGGGCGAGACGGTTCGCAAGGCACTGCTGGCCAGTCTGCCCGAAGACATTGGCGAGATGGAGCGGCGAATCAACAACAGCTTGCTTCGATTGACGCCCAAGACGTTCTTTCGGCGGCCGCGGCGGTTGGCGATCGACCTGCATCAACGCCCGTACTACGGCGATCGCGAACACGCTGCGGTACGTGGCGGCAAGAAGAAAAAGGGCAGTAAGTGGTTTTGGACGTGGGCAACCATCGCTGTGGTCGAACACGGCCAGCGTTGGACGGTCGCGATGACGCGAGTCGGGCCGGGCGACATGCTGGAGAACGTGCTGACGCGACTGCTGGACTACGTGGAAGTAGCCAAAATCCCCGTGAAAATGGCACTTGTCGACCGGGAGTTCTACACCGCGAATGTGATCGGCGTGCTGCAGAGCCGCCACATCGCCTTCCTCATGCCGGCCATTCGCCGCGGCCAACTGCAAGGCCCCAACGGCCCTACCGGGACGCGGCGGTTCTTCGAGCCCGGCACCGTTGGCCTCTTCAAGCACACCTGGAAGGCTCGCCGACGATCGAACGGCCAACCGGTGACGGTGCAAATTGCTTGCGTACCGCGAAGGGACAGTGATCGCCGCAATGGGCCGTTGGTCTTCGCCTTTCACGGTCTTTCGTTTGCACAACTGGCAATGTATCGCGAAGAGTATCGCCGCCGGTTCGGCATCGAGACCACCTACCGCCAATTGGGCGAATGCCTGGCCCAAACGACCAGCAAACGTATCGCATGGCGAATGTTGCTGATCGCCGTGGCGTTGCTGTTGCGCAACCTCTGGATATGGCGCAACCAGCACGTTCATCGCGGCCCAGTGAGTCTCTCGATGGAATTGCATCAACTCAACATCCACCTCAGCCAGGAACTCCAATTGATCCTCGACTTTGAAATCGACAAAACGTAACTTCCTCGCCACCAACGCCTTGTGACATTGGAACTACTGATTCCTGTCTGGCGGAAATGACAGGCAGGAATGCCTGTCCTCCTGACTTTGCAGA
>CAZTPX010000513.1:0-1783 GCA_964615095.1 uncultured Planctomycetaceae bacterium
ACCATTGTAATACACAACAAATTTCTCATGAAAATCTCCGTGTGCCCGAAAGTCTTGTGGCCTCTTGACGACTATCATAGAGGCGATAGGCATGAGGAGCAAGGGCCGTCGTCATGTGTGTGTGGCCGTATTTTCTGGCACCCTTAATTCCTGGCGGGGTTTGAGGTTGTCCAATAATTGTGCCACATGCGACTGTCATCCAGGGTCGCGAGGGCCATCAGCGCTTCGGCGTTGTCTCCGTTCCAGCGGCGTCCGCGGCCTTTGACCCGCTGCGTGGTGGTTTTGCACTCGCTTTCGGTCGGCCCGCTGCCAATCTGCCAGCCGCGACGGCGGAACTCGGGATAGCGGATCATCGGCCTGCGCTCGGCTACATAATGCATCAGGCGGTTGGCTTCCTTCCGTTTGCTCGGCGATCGCAAGGGAGAACGCCAAGCCACCAGTTCGTCCCAAGCAGAATCGTATCCCACGTGCCGAAACGTGTGCATCACTCCTTCCAGCCAGGTCTTGCCCTGCGCAGACTCTTCGCCAAAGACAATCCGGCGGCTCTTCTGTAAGTTCTCTCGCAGGTGATAGAAGTCCAATCCGACGGCGTCCACCAAGCCGTGAAACTCGATCTGATTGCGAATCCAGGGAGCCCCATCCACGTTGGCCACCTTCTCCTGGGCCTTGGACAACGCCAGTTGGCACGCCATCCGCTGCATCAAACGCCCCGCCGCTTCGTGGTCGCCGCTGGTCACCCCCACATACCGATGCTTCATCGTTTCGTCATAGAAGTTGGCCACCTTGAATTCCTTGTAGGCCTGATCGGCCCCCGTTTTCGCGCGGGGCAAGGGCCGACAGCGACGCCCTCGCTTTCGCCGTTTTTCGCGAATCTTCGTCCGCCGCTGCTGTTTTTCTTCCTCCGTGACCAGCCGTACCAGGACGCCGTCACATCCCAGATACATCCGAGAAACGCCCTCCGCCGTGCGGCAGTCCTCGGCCGTCCACTCCGGCTGCAATTCCCCACGCTGCAAGGCACGCAACACCACCTTGCCTTCCCGTTCGATCAACTGCCGCAACGCCTCCTTGCTGATCGCCCAATGTGCCGCGCGGGCCAGATTCGCGGCGGTCTGGGCAAAACTGGCTGAACCCTGGTTCAACCGACAGGCCATTTCCCGGACTCCTTCGCTGATCGTCGCTTCGACTTCATCCAACCAGCGATCGGCCGGCGTTTCGCTTCCTTCCTCAGCACAGTGCCAACGAATCCGCCACACGTCGATTCGCCCATTGATGGTCAGAACGCTGGTAGGTTGCTTTCCTTTATGCCGTTTCTTCTTTCCCGTCGCGATGCTGGTCGGAGGGGGAAAAAGCGGCTTCCGCCGCATTCACTTTCATCTGCACGGCCTTCTCGTAGGCCAGCTTCCGAAAGCGATCCAAGGCATCCCGCGCTTTCTCCTCACTGTCGCGGATCACGCGGCCACAAGGCGCGTTGTCCACCGCGTCGGCCACTTCCTTCAGCACGCGTTCCACCTCGGCACGCATCTGTTCGCGATAGGCGTTGCGATCCATCTTGGGTAGGGCCATCTTCGTCGTTCTCCTCTTCGATCCACAATGAGATTGGAAAGACACCAGCCCAAGTTATACAACCTCCCTATCTTTCGCGCCAGTGATACTTGCCGCACACGCCCTACGCCCTACGCGTGGCCCCAGATTTCCTACCGTTTCTAGGCCCGGCTTCTGTAGGGAACGCCCTCCGTGGCGTTCCGGGCAGCGAGAATCGCCGTTTGCCCCGGATCTCGGAACG
>CAZTPX010000514.1:0-1782 GCA_964615095.1 uncultured Planctomycetaceae bacterium
GGGTGCAACCCTGTTTTGCGTAGCGATTTTCCCCTATTTTCTCGGCGTCCATGACCGTTGGCGATCCGCGTTCAAGTCTTGGAGCTCATCGCCTGGGGCTGCCATTTCCACTCGGTTCGACGATCGTAGCGACGGTGTTTTCGCATCGCCGCGACTCGTTCGTCCCAGCGTTTGGAGATGACTGCGGCCCGCACCTGGAGCATCGCTTCCGCGTGCTCTTCTCGCCAAAACATCCCGTTGTTCTTCAGGCGAAGATTGATCACCCGACGGATACCGCTTTCGATCGCCCCGCTACCTAAGGGAATGCCGAGTTTGCGGAACGTGGGATACTGCAACCGCCCTGCTTCGCCGTGCTTCGTCAGGTAGGCGATTTCCGTGCGGGCGTCGTCATTTTCCCCGTCCATCTCGGCCAGCTCCGTTAACTCCTCGACGACACGCCGCCATTGGCCGTTACGCAGCAGCGTGCGATGCTCGCGGTACAACGGCATCCGCTGACGCTCGGAAAGTCCCATCGCCGCCAACGCCAGGGAGATGTGGTGGGCGGCATGGCAGCAGTCCAGGACTTCGTGAATCGGCACTTCGTCCACTTTCGCCAGCCGCACAATCGTCGGCAGTCGGTCCCAAATCCACGGCGCCCCGTCGGCAGCAAACGTGATACTTGCCGCCCGCGCCGCTCCCAGGCGGTGCAGGTGCATGGCGATCAATTCCGCCATCGCGTCCGGTCCCTGGAAGGTTCCATCGATCACCGCTCGCGACGCCTTCGCCATGTGTCCCCGCTCATCGTGGACGAAAATCGTCACCAGCTTCGGCTCGCGCCACTCGGCATCGAACGTCTGCCGCGGACGCTGCTTTGATCGCCCCGGAACATTCTCGATCGGCAGACCCTCTGCGTCCGTTTCCGCCGCCGCGACTTCCGCCGCACGCAAATCGCCGCGGATTCGCGTGCGCCCGCCGTCGATCTGCACGCTGACATGTTTGCCCGCCAACTCCTCGCCCGCCGGCAGTTCGCCCTGCCGCCACTGCAAAAGTTCGTTGGTCCGCAGGGCCAACAAGCCATCCCCGCACTGGTACGTGATGCGGGCAACCGTCTTCACGTCCGTCTCCAGCCCGTCGCGGGCCAGTTCCTCCTGGGCGAACTCAAACGACGGGTTCAAGGCCGCTTGGCGGCTCACCCGACTCTCCAACGCGGGGGAGCAGCCTTTGCCAAATCCAAACTGCGCCAATTCCACGTGCAGCCCCGGCAGATTCTCCTCCGCTTTGCGGAACCAGCCGCGACGCGGCTCGCAGTACAAGGAAGTGACCCACACCAATAGGCCCCCGAGCAACCGAATCCGCAACTGCCGCGTCCGCCCACGCGCAAGCGGAAAACGATAGCTCTTTCGCGTTTCTTCGCAGGCTTCCTCGAACCCCGGTTGCTTCATCACCCGGGCGATCAGGCCCGCCACCACCAGGTCCGCGCCGCGGCTAAAGGCGACGCGCACTTCCTGTTCCAACTCTGCCAGTCGGCCAGGATCTTCGCCCAGCCGTCGTTTCCAGCCAGGCATCGCCCCCATCAGTTCGCTCGAAAATCGCCCGGCCATTTCTTCCGCAGAAACGACCGGCGGTGAATTCGGCACGTCCACCCGTAGGTCTCCCATCGGCGTCGCCTCCTTGCGACTGAAAATCGCCCCGTGGGAAACAAGATAGCCGAGACGCACCGGCCCCAAAAGTCCACCTTGCGCCGCCCGAAATCCGCACCCCCCAGACCGCTAATGCCCCCGACCGCAAAATTGGATTGCACCC
>CAZTPX010000515.1:0-1772 GCA_964615095.1 uncultured Planctomycetaceae bacterium
TTCTACTGTCTCGACTATTTCCGTTGATTGAACTTCCTGCGTGGCAAACGGTTACGTGCGTTATGGTGATAGAAGCGAGCGAGTTCGTTCCGTGTCAGCCAGCGTTGGCATTCCAGCCGGATTCGCGACGCCGTATCGCAGCAGCATGCCCCGCGCAGGATTTGGGCAAACCGCTGACGGATCTGGGATGTCGTGATCGCCGGAGTCCATTTTTTTTCCGCGTCGCATTTCGCGTACCAGGAACCATGTGGCGATTAGGGAAAGCGTGATGTGATGGTGCCAGCCAATCCAGGTACGCACTTGATACTGGGCCAGGCCCGCCTCGCTCTTGCCGCGCTTGATGCATTCCTCAATCCGGTGAGCAGCCTTCGACACCCGAGCGAACTCGGTCAGGGGCGTTTCCAGCACGGCGTTCGACAAGTAGTAGTCGTATTTCGTGGTCCCTTCTTCGTCCCACCAACGGATCACCACCAGCGTCTCTTCGGCACCCACTTTGCGGTCGATCTTGGCCACCACACGACGTTTGAGAATATCTACCTCCAGCGGTCCCTTCTCGCCGTCGCGCACGTCCAACTTTGTCCACGCGGTGGCGGGCAACGATTCACACCACCGGCGTACTTGTTGGAACGGCGGCTTGGGGTGCCGACCCTGGCCAGCGTAGGAAGGCCTTGCGGACTCCAGGTCACGGATGGTCGTGTTGGCCGGAACCGCCAACAGGTACAACTCGTTCCGCGTGTCCAATTCCCGGCGAAACCAGGCCGGACGGCCCATTTCGTCATCCCCGGCTATCCAGGCATGGGGCAGCAGCGGTCCCTTGGATGCCAACATCTCCAGCGCCAGGGCGTGTCGGGTTTGGTAGCGGACCTCCCGCGGCACGCCACACCGCTTGCGACGCTTCCGATCGTTAGCCCACTTCTTGGGAAGATACAACCGCATGTCCACCAACGTCTGTTCGATCCGCGAGACGTAACCCAGAAAGACGCCCACTTGGCAGTTGTCCAACTTGCCCAACCGTCCGCACCACTGTCGCGCCACGCCCACCGAGTGCTGGCCCTTCTTGGGAAAGGCCGAGGGATCAAAGACCAGCACCCCATCCGACTCCCCCAACTCCTGGCCCACCTGACGAGCCAGTTCTTCCAGAAGCGGCTGGTGGTTCCAAGGCGCTGTGCCGATGAACGTTTGCAGGCCCTGGCGATCCTCGTCATGGCGATAGGCAATCGATTCGGCATTCTTCCGCTGCAAGTCCGACAACAGCCCCTGCAAATAGCTCCGCGTATGCTCGCGCTGTTCCGCACGACAAAGCCGCGCGACGTACGCTTCGGAAAACGAGATCAACCGTTTGAGCATGTCCTGAAACACCGCCGGAGGCACTTGGCAATCCGCCACCAACTCCTCCTTCCGAACCTCAAAACGTCGTTCCATCGACTTTCTCCTTCCTCGGGAACATCCCTGCGGAAGGAGTTTGTACAAAACAACTTATGTCGAGTCAACACAGGTTAGACAGTAGAACTAGGCAACTGCACGGTAATGGGGAATTGGGCGGAACGGGGGATCCATCAAGGCTGGCTGAAAGCGGTTTCCAAGAAGGAAGTGCTCCAGATCAAGCGTGAGGCCGAATCGCACGGCCTGGTAACGTGGATGATGAATGTGGAATCGTCCAAGGGGCAGGCTTCCTGTTCCTGTTGCGGCTGCTGTTGCCACGCGATGCGGGCGGTCAACGAGTTCAACGCTCCCGGTTACATGGCGCCGGCCCATTTCCTGCCGCGGTTCGA
>CAZTPX010000516.1:0-1771 GCA_964615095.1 uncultured Planctomycetaceae bacterium
GGGACGTGGATCGATCCAGGGCCTGGCGCGAAATGACGCCTTCCGCACCGTGATGGTGACCAGCGGCGAGGCCCCCATCACCAGCTTCAGCGAAGACGGCGGAACACGTGCGCGAGTATTAGAGGTGTGGGGATCGCCTTTTGGGCGTGCGGACGCCACCACTGCCCAGATCGTCAACCGCGTCAACGACGCCGTGCATGACCACTACGGCCACCTGGGTCCGCAGTTCGTGCAGTATTTGATTGAGCATCGTGAGGACTGGGCCGCGTGGCGCGAACAGTACCGCCAACTCCGGCAGCAATTCGCTGAGCGTGCCGGTGACAATTCCGTGGCCGCGCGTATGGCCACGCACCTGGCTGCGATCAGCATGACGGCCAGATTGGTCCACCAGGCCGTGGAGATGCCCTGGGCATATCGCGATGTCGTGGAAGAGTTGTGGGCCGACTTGACTGCTGAGACCCCCGAGGCAGATCGTGCGGCTGTGGCACTGCGGCACGTGGTGAGCTGGGCGCATGGGCATCATACGCAGTTCCATCCGCAGATGGCCAGCAACATGGGGACAAACGTAATCGGTCGTTTTGCGCTGGATGACAAGGATGAGCCGTACCTCGGGTTCCTACCCCACGTTATGGATGAGATTCTGATGGCCGGCGGGTTCGAGGCTGAATCCATACGACGGCTGTGGTTAGATCGGGGCTGGCTGAAGGTCTCGAAGGGCAAGCACCAGTACCGGACGCGCATGGGCGGAAACACGCTGGTCTACCTCGTGGCCATCAGGAAAGCGGCCATCGACCAAGTAGAAGGCCAAACCGAACAGGACGAGGAGCAGGAGCGGGGCAGATTCGGCGGACCTGGGCGTGTCGGTGTGCGGCCGGCTCAGCATGGCCAGGAAGGGCGCTAAATGCGCGTAGGAGGGCAGCAAACGATGAAGACGAGCAATGACACCAGAATCGAGAAGAGGCGCCAGAAACGCGCGTACGCGCGTCTGGTTCCAACTGGCCCCGGATGGACCTCCAGCCAAGGCTGGGAGGGAACGAGGGAACGCCGAGGGAACAACTGGGGGAACAGGTTTGACCTCGTATTTTCTAGGGTCTTTATATCATTATTAGTATTTGTTCCCTTGTTCTCTCTTAGTAATAGTCTCTTTAAGAAGAGGCGGCAATTTTCTAAGACTCACAAAAAAACTAAGTCTCTTCTTACTATATATGCCTCCTCTCGCCAGGAACAGGGAACGAGGGAACAAAGTGCATTTGACCCTGGAATTTACGGGGTTTTCGTGTTCCCTGGACCCCCGGGAACACCCCGCTTCCCGTTCCCTGCCCAGCCCTGAAAGGTGTTCCCGATGCCCAGTCCATTGAACCCGGCCTTGTTCTCCATCCTCCAGGCCCAGTTCGGCGAGGTTCGTACCACGAACCCTGGCCAGCCCCGGATTGCCGTCCGCGTACCCGATCCAGCCCGTCCTGGACGCTTCACCGAACGCGCAACGCAGCGTGGCGAGCAATACGTTATATCATGTCCCTTCTGTTTCGATGACCGTTTCCGGCTCTACATCAGTTACCAGTACGGCGTCCTCGATCCAGCCACTGGCCAGCGCAACTACGGGCTGTGGTGCTGCCATAACGAGAAGTGCCACCAGATTGAAACCAACCGCTTGATGCTGCGCAGCCGCTTGGCCGTTCCCGTCAGCCGGCGTTACGCGCAGCACGTTGACATCGGCCCCGCAGAGCAGACCCCGCAACCACCCCAGGAAATCATCCTCCCCGAAGGTCTC
>CAZTPX010000517.1:0-1771 GCA_964615095.1 uncultured Planctomycetaceae bacterium
GTGCGCCGCCAACGGCCAAACGGACCGCCCGAAGCTTAAGCTAGTGCCATTCGATGCATGGTCCGACGTGCGCGTGTCACGGCACGAATGCGTCGCCTTTTGAATTTCCTGCATTATGGTTTTGAATCGGGGTACCCGCTTGCGGGTCGCGGATTTCGGATTTCTCCCCCGATTTTCCATTATCAATGACGAACAAGAACGAATCGTGTCGCGCTCGTGGTTGGCCGGCATCTTCCCACCCGTAGGCGTACTCGCCGATGTGCCAGAGGCGGATTGACGTGTCGGCCATGATCTTGTAGCCGCACTGCCGCGCCCGCTCGCAAAAGGCGTAGTCCTCGGCCAAGTACCACGCCCCGGCCTCCGACCTATGCACCATCGGCTGGAAAAACGGCACCATCGGCCGCCCGAAACGCTCGTTGCAGACGGGCAGGGCCAGCTTCGCTTGGATGGTCGTATAGACCTCGCGGCGGACGTGCAGGAAGCCGGCCCCGGCGTACAGGATCTCGCACAGCCCGCCGCCTTTGCCCACGCCCAGCTTGGCCGTGCCGGGCAGGGTCTGGCTGCCCAAGGCCCGCGCGCCCTTGCGGGCGTAGACGCCGCCGGTGATCGGCAGATTGTAGCTGCGCAGGCGCTCGATGGCGTCCGGATGGAATTCGATATCGGAGTCGATCCAGAAGGTCTCTTGGAAGCCGGCGGCCAGGGCGTCGGTGGCCATCTGGTTGCGGCCCTGGTCGATGGCTGAATAGCCGCCCACGCGCCACACCTCGTAGCCCCGGCGTTGGAGTTCGATCAGCCCCCGCTCGCACCCCGGCGCGATGTACGTGGCAAACGGGACGAGAATGACGCAAGGGTTAGGGTTCATCGTTGTACTACTTGATCAAGATAAGTGGTTCTCACGCGCTCACTCATCTTCATTCTGTCAATATCAAAGACTCCCGACCCTCCTAATCCTGGAATCAGGGCGGGCAACCGTGCAGGGCCACCCCGCCCCGATGTCAGATTCTAGTCAGGTCGATGCCCTTGAGATTGGCGGCTGTCAGCACTACGCCCGCTGAAAGGCCGCATAACAACTTCGGATGCTTTTCGTCTCCACTTGCGAACTCAAGGTCGGTACGTGCGAAACCATTCTCAGGAACGACAGAGCCCTCCTTGAGGAAGACCGGTGTTGACCCAATTACGGATTTGTACCGACCGCAGGAAGGGCACTGATCGATGAACTGCGTGCCACGTTTCTGCGAGTCGAACGCAACAATAATATCGGCGGTCAGCTTAAAATATCTCGGATCGTCCGGCAGGACCGAGAAGGAAAGGCCGATCAGGTGGTTGGCCTCATACACTTCTTTGAATGCCGCAGACGCAATGTCGACTCCGTCGTAGGTGCCTGAAAGGTCCAGTAACTTCTTGTTCTTAACTACCAAGCCGGTCAACGGCTCGTCCCATTTGAAAAGCAATTCGCCGCACGTGCCGCAACGACGTACATCCGTGCGCTTATAAAAGGCGTGGTTGCCGTTGTCATGAATCGAAAGGCGATATGCTCTCATGATGGTCTATTGGAATTCCCACAGTTCTGGATGTTGATTAATAAAATCATTCGCAGCATCCGGATGATCTTCCGCGTGGTCCCGATAGAATCTGTCCAACGCGTTAAGTCGGTCGTCCCGCGAAAAATGTTCTTGAATATCTCTCCCGGAATTGCCGTTCCTTGGGCTCACACTTGGTCGGGGTCAGGCTTACGCTTTGTACTTTATCTTTTTCCTTCTCAGTTGCTTTG
>CAZTPX010000518.1:0-1768 GCA_964615095.1 uncultured Planctomycetaceae bacterium
TCGGCGAAAACCAGACGTTCGACGACATGGACCAGATCGCCACCGCCGATCTGCGCTGAGCCTGAAAGCCGGCTCGGGCGGGGCATGGCGCCCGCCCGAACCGGCTGGGTCGTGACGTGACCGGCATCGACGCGATGCCGGCCGCCTCAGTAAATATCGAAATCGTTATTATTGCGTGCCGCCAACGCCATCCGGCGTTCCGAGAAGTTGATCGCCCACGAAGCCAGGGCGGCCTTTGACGTCGGCAAGGGAAGCCGGGACCACATTGAGCGCAGGTTGTAGAAACCCTTGTACATGCGCTGGATCCGGGATTCCATTTCGTCCGGCGAGCAATGCTGCGGCTTGATGTGGCAGGTCTGTCCGGGCCAGCGGTCGATTTCCTCGGGATCGATGATGCGGTTTTCGTTCAGCATGCGATCGAAAAGAACAGTTCCCTTCGTCGGCGTGAGAACGTTGAAATAGGCCACCGGGACCTTGTTCTGATGCAGGAAACGCATCGTCGAATCGAAGACATCCGGCTTCTCGTTATCCCAGCCAAGGATAAAATTCAAAGAATAACTGATGCCATATTGCCGAAGATTTCTGCATATTTCGGCATATCGAGAGACCTTGTTCATCTTTTTGTTCATGTCGACCAGAGTCTCGGTATCGATACTCTCAATACCGATGTTAATGTGCAACAACCCGCTGCGCCGCGCCAAGGCCAGAAAATCGGTATCGAGACAAAGGTACGACGACCACAGGCTCGACCAACTGATCCGTAACGGGATCAGCGCCTCCATCAATTCCATGGCGCGGGCGCGGTCGCCGCCGAAGTTGCTTTCCCCGAAAAGGAAATTCCGGCCGCCCGAGCGCCTGATCTCCTCGACGACCTCGGCGACCGGACGCCAGCGGTATTTGCCGCCGAGATACAGCCGTTCAGAACAGAAATTGCAGCGGAACGGACAGCCGCGCGACGACTGGATGGCGTAGGTGCGGAATGGACCGTAGCGGCGAAGGTCAAGCAGGTCATACCGGGGCAGCGGCAGGCCGGCGAGATCCTTCGTCGGTTCGGCCCGGTAGATCTTCTCCAGATGACCCGCCGCCGCGTCGTCCAGCATCCGCCGCCAGATCGGCTCGGCCTCGCCGACGCCGATGGCATCGCAATGGGCACTGGCTTCCTCGGGATAGAAAAAGGCGTGTGGCCCCCCCATGACGACCGGCACGCGGCGGCGGCGGAATTCTGCCGCGATCTCGTAAGCGTGCCGCGAATGCAGGGTCCAGGCGGACAGAACGACGAGATCGACCGGCTGATCGTAGTCGATGCTTTCGAGTTGTTCATCGAGCAGCCGGACCTTCCACTCCGCCGGGGTCAAGGCGGCGAGATAGGGAAGGGTCAGGGGAACCACCGCACGGCGGCGGGTCTTGAACAGCCGGCGGTCTGTCCGGGAACGAAAATGCGTTGGCTGGATGATAAGAAGGCTAGGATTGTCCTTCGGCATCAGTGATTATCCTGTAGTCCACCATCCTGGTCCGACGGCACCAGCCGGCGGATTCGGAACGCTGCCGCAAACAATTCACGCTTTACTTATAGTCGTCCTCCGGATCGAAAATCTCGCTCCGAGATTGCGGCAGGCATGCACGGTTTGCAAGACCGTGGCCGATACCCCGTGCCGTCCTGCCGCTCCATCCAGGCCAGCCGATTTTCGTTATGCCGCGTGCCGGAGCAGGCGCTTGCCTTCGGCCCATTGCCAGGCGATCAGGCCGGGCAGGCCGACCGCCAGTTCGC
>CAZTPX010000519.1:0-1756 GCA_964615095.1 uncultured Planctomycetaceae bacterium
CTAGGAGCCTGTCCGAGTAATAGGTCTGGCTCCTGACCGAGCCGGCCTGCTTTCTATAGATGACGGTCGGGGTCCTGTCGGCGATGGGACCTATCGGCCTCTGCTCGCTGCGCTCGCACCCGGCCGATCCGACCCATCGCCGCCACCCCGCCCGTTGAAGGAAGCAGGCCGCTCTTCCATTGTTCCGCAGTCTCTCCTGAAACGGTAGAATCTCCACATGAGCAAGACCTACCGCCCCTATGAGCCGGACCAAATCCTACTGCTTCCACCGTCGCTCAAAGATTGGCTTGCCGAGGGGCACTTGGCGCACTTTATTTCAGATCTTGTGGAAGAAAGCCTGGACCTGAGCGAAATCACCGAAGTCTACGAGCGCGAGGACCGCGGCTATCCTCCGTACCATCCAGTGATGATGACGAAAGTTCTGCTCTACGCCTACTGCATCGGGCTACCGTCGAGCCGAAAGATCGCCAAGCGATTGGTGGAGGACGTGGCATTTCGAGTGTTGGCGGCAAACAGCACGCCGGACTTCCGGACGATCTCGGATTTTCGCAAGCGGCACCTGGCGGCAGTCAACGACTTGTTTGTGCAGGTGCTGAAGCTGTGCCGTAAGGCGGGAATGGCAAAGCTGGGGCACGTGGCACTGGATGGCACGAAGATGAAAGCCAACGCCTCGAAGCACAAGTCGATGAGCTACGGACGGATGAACAAAGAAGAGGCACGGCTGGCGGCGGAGGTGGCCGGGTTTCTGAGGCAGGCCGACGAGGCGGACGCGCGGGAAGACGCGGAATACGGGCCGGACAAGACGGGCGACGAATTGCCGGCCGAATTGGCGTACCGGGAAGGGCGGCTGAAGAAGATACGCGAGGCCAAAGAAGCACTCGAGCGCGAAGCTCGGGAAGAGGCTGAGGCTAAGAATCGGCAGGCGGAGGCAGGCAAGCGTGGAGGAGGCAAATCGCCGGAAGTTGAAGCCAAGCCCCGCGAGAAGGCGCAGAAGAATTTTACGGACCCCGAGAGCAGGATCATGCCTTCTGGCAGCGAGAAGGGCAGCTTCCTGCAAGGGTATAACTGTCAGGCGGTGGTCGACGGCAAGCACCAAGTGATCGTGGCGTGTGACGCGACGCAAGATACCAACGACAGTCATCAAGCGGAGCGAATGCTGAAGCAGGCGAAGGCGAACACCGGGAAGGCTCCGAGCAAGGCCAGCATGGATGCGGGGTATGCTAGCGAGGACAACATCGTGGCCGTCGAGGCAATGGGAACGGATGCGTTTATCGCGGCGAGCCGCAAGAAGCATGGGGACGTTGCTCCGGCGGCTCCACGAGGACGTATTCCAAACGCGCTATCGGTGATGGATCGGATGCGGCGCAAGTTGCTGACGAAGGAAGGGCGGGCTGTCTACGCGAAGCGAAAAGAGATTGTGGAGCCGGTGTTCGGGCAAATCAAGCAGTCCCGGGGATTCAGGCAGTTCTTGTTGCGCGGTCTTGCGAAGGTCAAAGGGGAATGGGCGCTGATCTGTCTGACGCACAACTTGCTCAAACTATGGCGGCAGACGGGGCTACAAGCGACTGGATGAGAAGGCCAGGGCCGATCCGCTTCTTTGAACGGGCTGGGTGACGCCCTGGGGTCGGATCGTCCGGGTGTGAGCGAAGCGAACAGAGGACGATGGGGCCACAGGGCGGCAGGACCCGGACCGTCATTCCAGGAAAGCGGACCGGGCCGGTCGTGCGCTAAAGCGATTACTCGGACAAACTCCTAG
>CAZTPX010000520.1:0-1753 GCA_964615095.1 uncultured Planctomycetaceae bacterium
TGCGTTTTTCGGACCAAGCCGAGGGCAATCTCGGAGCAAGGCGAGGGGCATCTCGGACCAAGCCGAGGGCCGTCTCGGAGCAAGCCGAGGGGTGTCTGGAACCGGGTCTGAAGACTTGAGGCCCTGACTCCAACTACCCCTTTACGCGACGCTGGGCAACACGGTTTCATGGAATCCATCCCCACCAGGAGGTTCCATGGCCTACGAAAGGTTGCCCATGCGCAAAATAAAGGAAGTCCTCAGACTCAAGTACGAAGCCGGGCGTAAGCACGGCGAGATCGCTCGCAGCTGCGGGATTGCCCACAGCACCGTACTGGAATATCTGCGCCGGGCTCATACGGCAGGCCTAAGCTGGCCGCTGCCCGAGCAGATGTCCGATGCCGAACTGGAGCGGCGGCTGTTTGCCGCCAGCGCCCTCAAGCGCCATCCGGAAATTCCTCTGCCGGATTGCCGGCACATTTACGAAGAGCTGCGCCGCCACCGTGATGTCTGCCTGACACTCACCCAGCTCTGGATCGAGTACAAGGAGCAGCACCCCGACGGCTACCAGTACACCCAGTACTGCGAGCACTATCGCCGCTGGCTGGGCAAACTCGATTACGTCATGCGCCAGGAGCACCGCGCCGGCGAAAAACTCTTTGTGGACTACGGCAGCGGACTGTCCCTCGTCCATCCCCAGACCGGCGAGTTGATCCCGACCCATCTTTTCGTCGCGGTATGGGGGGCGTCCAACTACACCTACGCCGAGGCGACTCTGACCCAGGAACTGCCCAACTGGATTGCCTCTCACACGCGAGCCTTCCAGTACTTCCAGTGCGTCCCGCGCGTCCTGGTCCCGGACAATCTCAAGAGCGGGGTCAGCAAGGCATGCTTCTACGAACCCGAGATCAATGCGACCTACGCCGAACTCGCCGCCCACTACAACACGGCAGTCCTGCCCGCCAAGGTCCGGAAACCGCGTTATAAGGCCACCGTGGAAAACGGCGTGCTGGTATCGAAGCGTTGGATCCTGGCGGTCTTGCGCCACCGCACCTTCTTCAGCCTCGCCGAACTCAACGCCGCCATCCGCGAGCTTCTCGAAACGCTCAACACCCGGCCCATGCGCAAGCTCAAGAAGTCCCGCCGGCAAGTCTTCGAGGAACTCGACCGTCCCGCCGCCCTCCCTTTGCCGCCGCGGCCTTACCAGTTCGCTGAATGGCTCAAGGTCCGGGTCAACATCGACTACCACGTCGAGGCCGACCGGCACTACTACAGCGTCCCATTCCGGCTTCTGCGCGAACAGCTCGACGCGCGCCTGACGGCCACAACGGTCGAGGCCTTCCATAAGGGCGAGCGCGTTGCCGCCCATGCCAGAAGCTTCGTGCCCTACAAGCACACCACCAACCCCGAACACATGCCGCCGGAACACCGCCGCTACGCCGAATGGTCCCCGTCGCGCATGCTGGAATGGGCCGGTAAGACCGGGCCCGCGACCGCTCAGTTGGCCGAGAAAATCCTGGCCGCAAAGACCTTCCCCGAGCAAGGCTACCGCGCGGTCCTGGGCATCCTGCGCCTGGGCCGCAACTACGGCGCCGAGCGCCTGGAGGCCGCCAGCGCCAGGGCCCTTCGTTTCGGCGCCGTCTCGTATCGGTCCGTCCATTCGATCCTGGCCCAGGGCCTCGACCGGTACGCCGCCGCCGAGGCCGCCGACGACCAGGCCATCTTGCCCTTCCACGAGAACATCCGCGGCGGGGAATACTACCACTGACAAGGA
>CAZTPX010000521.1:0-1283 GCA_964615095.1 uncultured Planctomycetaceae bacterium
CCGTTCATGGCTATTGCTCCAGATCAGATAGTTTCAAACGTGCGGCCAACGGGAGCCACGGCCGACGCCGCAGCTTCCGACTTCATTAGGTCTGAACTTCCATTTATTCTACCGGCCTCCCACGGCCCGCACCACCAAGCGACGGTCGCGCAGCGACTTTGCAGCCGTGGCTGGTTAGTCGCGGTGATCTGACAGCCTTTTCCGGCACCGTTCTGTATGTTCGTTGACGCCCATATTCTCGGCTGCGGCAATAAGTTCGTCCCAGAAGCTATCCGGTGCGCGATTGACGTCACCTAAAGCCTCAAGTTCGGTGAACGCCAGTTCGAGTTCATTGTGGTCGAGGTACTCGTTGTACTGCTCTAGCTCGGTAGGAGACGGGCGACCGGCGAGGAGGCGGAAGGCGCTGTCCAGATGACGCCGCGTCATCGCCCAACTTCGTTCCAGTTCTCGGCGATCCATGAAGTTCTCCGAAGACTAGCGGAAGGCACCACTCGTCGGCGCAGCCGATTGCGCAGCAACTCTGCGAGTGTGCCTTGCTGGCCGCGATTAGTCTTTCTTCTCCGTGTATCCGAGCTTCTTGGCTTGGGCGAAATCCTCTTCCGCTTTGGCTTTGTCGCCCTTCTTCTCGTAAGCCAAGCCCCGATTGTAATACGCCTGGGCCAACATTGGGGCCAGTCGAATGGCCTCGGTGTAGTCGGCAATCGCCATGCCGTGGTTGCACTGTTGCCCGTAGCACCACGCCCGATTATAGTACGCGTCGCCAAACTTCGGGTCCAGCCGAATGGCCTCTGTGAAGTCGGCAATGGCCTTGTCGTATTTGTGCTTGTCCCCGTAGATTATGCCTCGGTTATTATACGCCATGGCGAGTTTCGCATCGAGCCGTATGGCTTCGTTGTATTCGGCGATTACCTTGTAGTCCTCGCCTTTCTCGTAGTAGGCAACACCTCTGTTGCAATACGCTCTCGCATACTTCGGGTCCAGTCGGATGGCCTCCGTGTAATCAGCAATTGCCATGTCGTATTCACCCTTCGCGGCGAAGGCGATGCCACGGTCGTCATACACCGCGGCATACTTCGGGTTCAGCCGGATGGCCTCGTTGTAGTCGGTGATGGCCTTGCCATAATCACCCTTGTGTCCGTAGGCAAGGCCGCGGTTGTAAAAGGCTTTGTCCATCTTCGGGCTAAGGTGGATGGCCTCCGTGAAGTCAGCAAGGGCCTTGTCATGATCGCCCTTGTGTCCGTAGGCAAGGCCGCGGTTGTAAAAGGCTTTGTCCATCTTCGGGC
>CAZTPX010000521.1:1383-1750 GCA_964615095.1 uncultured Planctomycetaceae bacterium
TAAGGTGGATGGCCTCCGTGAAGTCAGCAAGGGCCTTGTCATGATCGCCCTTGTTCCCATAGGCATTTCCTCGGTTATTGTATGCGTCGGCATTACTTGGGTTCAGACGGATGGCTTCATTGAATGCGGCAATCGCAGCATCGTAGTCCTTTTTATCCAGGCACGCCTTGCCATTTTCGTAGGCTTGCTTCGCCGGATCGGCACCTGCCGCAACGCTCGGCAGCAGCAAGACTACGATCAGCACGACCGCCAATCGCTTGCATGTGTTCATGGCTTTTCCTCCGAGTTCGACGACCTTACCCGAACCGCCAGCAGTACTTTGGTCGCCGAAGTGGCGGGTTGACCGATCCCGCTCTGGCCTCCGGCT
>CAZTPX010000522.1:0-1743 GCA_964615095.1 uncultured Planctomycetaceae bacterium
ATTGCGCTTGCGGGCCTCTTCGAATAACCGTTTCTGGCGTGCGTTCAAAGAAAATATCCTCTAGAAACTGGAAACCTGCTGTGGCTACGCCGTGGCAGGCGCCGTCTTCTTCCGGCGGGAACCCTTCTTTTCCGCGGGGGGTTGCCTATCGCTCTTCTTGAGATTGCCCATCACCAGGTTGGTAACGAACTTTTTTTCGCCGTGATCGTCAAATTTGATCACGATGCGCTCCTCACTGCTGGAAAGAACCGTGCCCAAACCGAACTTCTGATGCTCGACTTGGGCGCCCTGGGAATAGTTGTTGGATGTCATAGATTTGCTTACGCTTGACTCCTCGGGTAAATTGCTGGGGGGATACGGTACCCGTGAGCGGAGGCAAGGATATCGACCAAAAGTACCACAAGTACCTGAGTTACATCCTAGCAAACGCGCGGGTAATTGTCGAGTGACTGGGCTTAAACCAATAAAAACAAAAGGCAAGCTAAAGCCGCCCCCAACCGGTGGTGCGTGCTTTAGCTTGCCCGGAAGCTCAATGCCGCGACTGCCTGAACCCGGCCCGCGACTATTCTTCCACGGTATTTTCGAGCTTGCCCTCGCCGGTGACGTGCGGCCAGGGGCCGCCCTGGTGGAACTCGTCGACGATGGTCTTGTCGTACTGCGGCGTCGGCTCGAAGTAGCCCGGAACCCGCAGATGCGCCCTGCAGGCTTCCTCGTTCATTTCCACGCCGATGCCCGGAGTCATCGGTACGGGGATGTAGCCGTTCTGGATGATCGGCTTGGGCGGCCCGGTCACCAGGTCGTTCCACCACGGGATGTCGACCGCGTGGTTTTCCATGGCCACGAAATCCTTGATCGTGGCGATCATGTGCACCGAAGCCATGCAGCCCACCGGCGAACCGGCAAAGTGGATGGCGGTCGGGATCCCGTATAGCGACGCGAAATCCGCGATGCGCTTGGTCTCGCGAATACCGCCCGAACTGAGCGGATCGCAGTGAATGATATCCAGGGCCATGTTCTCAAGAAACGGCCGGAAGCCTTCTTCCAGGCCGAACAGGCTCTCGCCGGTGTTGATGGGGGTGCAGGTCGAAGCCTTGAGTTCCTTGTAAGCCCGCCAGTTCACGGGAGCGTCGCCGGTGCTGAGCGCGCCTACCTGGATCATGTCTTCGGCCCAGGCCAGCTCGTACTTCTCGAAGAAGCGCGCGTGGCGGATGGAGTCTTTCAGGGTCAGCGGGCCGAAGTGATCGGCCGCCAACTGCTGGTTCCACCCAATGGCGTCACGCACAGCCTGGATGTACTCGCCGTACATCTCCAGACCCTTCTCGGTGGCCACGCCGCGCGTATTCAACCCACCCGGGCGATCCTTGATCATGGCCGGCCGGATGTCCATCTTGAAGAAGGTGAAACCCAGTTTCTGGCGCGCCAGCATGCGCTTCGCATAGGTTTGAACGTCGGGCGTCTCGGTCGTATCGCAATAGCAGCGGATGCGGTCGCGATACTGCGAACCGATCAGCCGCCACGCCGGCACGTTGAATACCTTGCCGGTAATATCGTGCAGCGCCATATCCACGGCGCAATAGCCGCCCGAAAAGCGCCGCTGGTTGCGGAAGTTGCGAATGCTATCCAGAATCGGTTCGATGTTCAGCGGGTTCTTGCCGACCAGGTGC
Source organism: uncultured Planctomycetaceae bacterium (assembly GCA_964615095.1). GTDB lineage: Bacteria > Planctomycetota > Planctomycetia > Pirellulales > Thermoguttaceae > JANXQG01. The sequence goes on from CAZTPX010000522.1 coordinate 1,665, forward strand.
GATTTGAGGATCAGCGCCATGCCCTCGTTGCCCGCGTCGCGGACTTCGCCCAGGCCATAGACGCCCTGGTTGGTGTCGA
>CAZTPX010000523.1:0-1725 GCA_964615095.1 uncultured Planctomycetaceae bacterium
CGTGGTGCTGACCGAGCCCGTATTGCCGGTCTGGTTGATCGTCTGAACGCTGGCGGACGAATTGTCCGTCTGGGACGCCTGGGCCCCCGTGGTGTTGTTGAGTTGTATGATGCTCTGCTGGCCAGATGCCGCGCTGTCAGGGGGCGTAGTGAATTGCTGGCGGTTCTGCTGCTGGATGGCGACGTCTCCGGTACCGCCCGACTGGGAGATATAGGCGATGTTGGCCCCTAATGCGATGTCGGCCCCTTCGCCTCCGGGCTGGTTCTGGCTGGCTTGGCCGTTTGTTTCGTTCTGCTGAATGATGGTCGCCGAATCGGCGAAGGCCAGACCAGGCAGAGCGAAGCACAGCGCGATGGCGGCGACGCTTGTTGCGAGAAGTTTTCGAGACATCGGTTTAGCCTCCATTGTTATCGTTCCAGGGGATTTCCCAAAAAGCTGATGGGCCGAACGGGAGGGGTCTTGCGGCACGAAATCACGAGGGCATGCCCCCTCCCGACGGTCGCCGAGTCAGTGTTACTGCTTCTGGATTGAGACGTTGCCCGAGCCGCCGGTCTGAGTGGCGGTGGCAATGTTGCCGGGGGTGCTCTGGGTCTGGTAGATCTGGTTGGCACCATAGTTGTTGGTCTGGTAGGCGGACTGGTTGCCGTTGGACGAGCCGTCGTTCTGTTGCTGCACGATCAGCCCGCCGCTGCTGTTGTAGACATAGGCGTTCTGGACGTTGGAGCCGCCGACGCCCTGGTACTGACTAACATTGTTGTTGCTGCCGTACGCAATCGTCGCGGTCTGCCCGTTGAAGGAACCGCCCTGAGTCTGGGTCACGTTGTTGGAGTTGCCGTTACTGATCGTCGCGGTCTGCGTGCCGTTGCTGCCGGTCTGGAACTGGTTGGCCGTGTTGCCGTTGCCATAGTCGATCGACGCTGTTTGGGTGTTGCTCTGGCCACTCAACAGGGTCGTCTGGTTGATAGTGTTGTTGGCGCCGGAGGTCTGTTCCGCGTTCTGCACGTTGCCGTTGGCGAGGTTGCCGTCAACAACTTGCGTGATCGTGGAGCCGGTCTGCCCGGTCTGCGTCGCGACCTGCGCGTTCTCAGCCGCTGTGGACGTTGGCGTGTTGCTGAGCCCGATGATCTGCGAGATACTGCTTCCCGAGTTGCTGGTCTGAGTCGCCGTCTGCGAGTTATTCAGCACGGGACCGCCACTTACATTAGCGGAGTTGATGGTCTGCGTGGCCGTTGTGTTCGTCAAGCCGCTCGGATTATTGTTCGTCTGCGTGATCGTCTGCGTTCCACCGCCCGAGTTGTCGGTCTGGTACGCTTGAGCGCTGGTATTGGTGGTCTGCGTGATCCCCTGCGTGCCATTCCACGCCCAGTCACCAGAGAACGACCCGCCGTTCTGCTGCTGGGTGGCGACGTCACCGGTACCGCCCGACTGGGCGATATAGGCGGTGTTACCCTCTACCCCAGGCTGGCTCTGGCTGGCGTAACCGTTCGTTTCGCCGTTCTGTACGATGGTCGCCGAATCGCCATAGAACTGGGCGAGGGCGGGATTGCTCACCAGGGCAGGAAGAGCGAAGCACAGCGCGATACCGGCGACGCTTGTTGCGAGAAGTTTCCGTATCATCAGTTTAGCCTCCATTGTTCTTCTTTTCCCGGCCGATCGACACCAGGCGTTCATCCGGGGTGGAGCGTCTGGAATTCCTACGAATGCTTCATTGAGGCGGCGACCGGC
>CAZTPX010000524.1:0-1719 GCA_964615095.1 uncultured Planctomycetaceae bacterium
TCGCTCGTTGTCTACAAGTAGAAGATTAGCCCCAAAGGGGCGCGTGGTCAACGGGGCATGGGCTTTCAGCGGCGCAGCGTTTGAGCGTTGTAGGATTGTCGCAACTTAGACAAGTAGACAATGAGAGCCACTTGCCCCAGGTCAGCGTGGGCACGATGATCAACGGGCGGCCTGTCCGGTCAAACGTGCATCTGAAGCGGGGCAGGGGCACTGCCAGGAAAGAGCTTTCACCGGCACTGCTCTTGAGTATTGTCGGGTTGTCGCAACGTAGACAAGTAGACATTGAGAGCCGCGTGCCGCAAGCCGGCGGGGGATGCACGAGGGGGTTTTCAGGGGCGCGTTTTGAAAACCCTCTTGTGGGGGGAGGCGGCTGTCTTTGCCGCCGTGGGGGGAACCCGCCCGCCCCGGCGTCCGCCCCTGGGGGCGGAATGAGAAAGTGGGGGGTTCATTCTGTCGCTGCTTCGTCCGTGTATTTGGTAATACCCTGGCGAATCTGCCAGAACGTGTTCTTGGCGTAGACGGCATGCGCCTCGCGGAAGGTCATCCCCGCATAGTCCTTGGCAAAATGCTGAAAGCCATCAAGGCAAAAGTCCCGTTTCTTGAGATCGGGGCGCTGTTTGCGCTCCGCGGCCACAGAGCCGGGGGCGATTTGATAGTCGTCGGGCGCCACGATGCCATGGAAAGCCTCGAACATCATGAATGCCGTAATTGAGCGCGGGAACCGCTCGAAGTCGATTTCAAAAACGGATTCTTCTTCGGGGGTCAGTTGCCACCAGTCGAGCCCGCGATATGTGGCAATATCTTTTGTCTCTACGTCGGCGATCTTTGCTGCAACCTGTTCTCTGAAATTCATAAAACACCACCTTTGGAGCTTTTCACCGGGGCTTGCGGTTTCGTTCGTAGCCGAGGGATTGCATAAGCGCCGTGCGCCATTCCAGCAGTTCGGTAAGGGCTGCCTGGATGCTCCCCTCGGTGACATCGCCGGGGCGGCCGGCGTTCAGGTGATAGGCGATTTGATTGATGTTCGAGCCTATCTTGCCCAGCTCGGCCAGCACCTTCGCCAGCAGCTGCGTGTCGACGGAAGGGCGGCGGCGGGCGGGCAGAGGGACATCAAGCAGGACGGCGAGACATATAGCCGAAGGCGACAGTCCGGTCGCATCGATCTTCTTCAGGATTTCGGCCTTCTGCGCGGGCGTGCAGTTGATCGCAATCCGCGCCGTGGTCCGCCGTTTCTGGCTACCGCTTCTCCCGGTTGTCATGGCCGTCGCCTCCGGCGGGCGCATCCAATCGGCACGGTAGGGCAGGGGCACCGGGGCGGCACGCCGCCGGTTCGCGGGGCAGGGGCGCGAAAGCCCCGCTGCGGTCGATGGGCGCACAGCCCTCGTGCAGGTCCATGGCGGCACACGCCTGGTAGATAGGGGTCCAGGGGGAGAGCGAAGTCTCCCCCGGTCTGGAGGTCCATGGAGGGCACGAAGGCTCTCCTGGTCGAAGCCGCTGTCGAAACAGCGGTCAGGTGGCCGGAGGGTGAAACACCTCCCGGTCGGAAGTCCAGAAGGCGAAGCGCGTCTGGTGAGGTCCACGGAGCAACGCTCCTGGTCTGGGGGATGCAACGGGGGGCGAAGCGACCCCCTTGGCAAGATGAGAGAGCCGTCAGGCGAACGGTGGCGCGTGGAACACGCGCACATCTTGCGAGCGGTATAGCGATGACTTTCTCTTCGC
>CAZTPX010000525.1:0-1715 GCA_964615095.1 uncultured Planctomycetaceae bacterium
CACATCCGGCTTTCCGACTGGCTTCACCTCGCGGCTGTCGGCAGCGCGCCAATGTGCACCCGGCTTAGCCGGAGCACGCCCAGTTTCTCGTAGGCCACGTGATACGAGAACTGTTGGGTGCCTCGCGAGGGCACCTTGTGCCGCCTCGTCAGGAAGCCACGAACCGCCTCGTAGACATGGCGGTCCGCCGCCCGGTAGGCCGTAAAACCTCTCGCACTTTCCGCATCGACAATCTCTCGGCTGGCATCGCGTCCCCCCTGCTAGTGCACTGACGCACTCGGCGGATTCACAAGGCGTTCGGGGCGTGCGAGTCTGGCCGCATGGCTCAGACCGTATGCGTGATCGTGAGTGCGTCCGACCGAGGGCGCTTGGAAGCCATTGCGGCGGACCGGAACCGGCCCCGCAAGCACATCGAGCGGACGCGGGTGGTGCTGGCTTCCGCCGATTACCGGCCAGTGCAGCAGGTTGCTGAGGAGATCGGCGTCAGCCGCCCGATGGTTTGGCGCTGGCAGCAGCGTTTTGCCGAAGAAGGCGTCGAGGGGTTGCTGCGCGACAAGACCCGCCCACCCGGAACGCCCCGCCTCCCACCTGACGTGGTCGCTCGGGTGGTGCATGGCCAAGGCACAGTTCGCCGTCCTCTTCGGCGAACGTTTCACCAAGGCATTGGCCTGATCATGTGCAACGCCCTCTCGCACACGAAATTCCGGACACTCCCCCTGAGAGATGCGCCTTGACAGCGCTGATACTGAGATCGAGTTGACGAGCGATGTCCTTGATACGACAACCTCGGGTAACGTCTCAGTTTGAAAACATTCCTACTTGACAACCCTCGCGCCGGCCGGGCAGGAGCGCTACAATTCCGACATGCACGTGTTCATTTTTCGGTCCTGTCGAGACCACAGCATCGCCGGCTTCACTACGAAGCGTAGCGACAAGAACCTGCCGGCTCGGTTTGGGCCCTGGGAGCCACTCGGCGACAGTGCGATACATACTGGCGACCCCATCCCTGGTCTTCCTGGGGGCGCCAATGCCGTGATGAATGGTATCGACCAAGAAGGCTTCTACGCCGCCAGAACGTTCGTTCGTTTGGGCCGCTTTCCCTTCCCGCGAAAAGACAGATGATCCCCAAGCATCCCTAACGGCGTCGCGATCCGAACCAACTTGCGAAACTGATCGTCGATCTGGCGACGGGAGCGGCGGCATCCAGAGCGAGGCCGCGCGCGACTGCCGCGATGCCTTCCTCGGCCTCGGCAAGACCTGCCACAAGCTCGGCATCGCGTTCTGGGACTACCTCGGCGCCAGGCTCGGCGTCCCAGACAGCCCGCGCGTGCCCCACCTCGCCGACCTCGTCCGCTGCCGCGGCCAGCCAGCCTAACTGTTTGATTCCATGGTTTGATGGTGCAATCTTCTCACGCGAGTGGAAGGAAGCGCTATGGGCCAGGTTCTCCACGGCTGCGCCCGCACGACTGCGGCAATCTGTCGAGCGATACAGCATAGTCAAGAGAGCCTGAGGGCTCTGGCGAAGCGTTACGGGATCAATCAGAAGACCGTCGCCAAGTGGAAGAAACGCACCTCGATCGCCGACCAACCGACCGGCCCGAAGACCGCTGCCTCGACGGTGCTGACGATCGAGGAGGAGGCGGTGATTGTCGCCTTCCGAAGACACACTTTGCTGCCGCTCGACGACTGCCTATACGCGCTGCAGCCGACGATCC
>CAZTPX010000526.1:0-1691 GCA_964615095.1 uncultured Planctomycetaceae bacterium
CTAGGTCACATACCCATAAAGGGGTTCCCACGGCTACGGGGGATGTGATTCGGTTTCTGAAAGGGGACCGAACGATGGCACGGTTTGATCTGACGGATTTCGAATGGTCGGTAATCCAACCTTTGTTGCCGACGAAGGTGCGTGGGGTGAAGCGGGTCGATGATCGGCGGGTGCTGAACGGCATTTTCTGGCGCTTGCGGACAGGGGCGCCCTGGGCTGACATCCCGCAGCGCTACGGACCCCACACAACCTGCGTCAACCGCTTCAACCGTTGGCGGAAAGCTGGGGTGTGGTCGCACCTTTTGGAGGCTGTATCAAAGGCTTACGATGGCGACATCCAGATGATCGACAGTTCGTCCATTCGCGTCCACCAGCATGCTGCCAACGCCAAAAAAAAGATGGACCCGGTTGCATGGGTCGTTCGCGCGGCGGCCTGACCACCAAGATCCACGCCTTGGTCGACGCCGACGGTCTGCCGATCGCACTCAAGCTGACCCCGGGCCAGGCGCATGACGGGCGCAGTGCCGAGGACATGCTGGCCAGCCTTGATGCGGGCGACATCCTGCTGGCCGACCGCGCCTATGATTCGGACGCACTGCGCGCCGAAATGGCGGCACGCGGCGCCTGGGCCAACATCAAGCCCATGCCGCACCGCAAACAGCGTCCCGCATTCAGTGCCTTCCTCTACCGATATCGCAACCTGGTGGAGCGGTTCTTCAGCCGTCTCAAACACTTCCGTGCCATCGCAACCCGCTATGACAAGCGCGACGACAATTTCCTCGCCTCCGTCCAGCTCGCCTCAATCCGCATCTGGTTGCGGCATAATGAGTCGGTGACCTAGGCTCAGAACTCAATCAGCCTCTAGGAATCGGTTGGGGTTATAGGATTCAAACGGTTCGTCCCTGGTCGGAGGAGGACGAACGATGGCTGGCGAGTTTTGGTTGAGCGACAACGCCTGGGCGGCGATTGATCCGTTGCTACCCAAGGTCTACGCCGGGGCGCGGCGGCAGGACGATCGTCGGATTATCAGCGGGATTATCCATGTTCTACGCAGTGGTTGCCGCTGGCAGGATTGTCCGTCGGTCTACGGGCCGAGCACGACGGTCTACAATCGCTTCAACCGCTGGAGCGGCCGCGGCCGCTGGCTGGCAATCCTGGAAGCACTGCGGCAAACGATCCCGAACGACATGCGCTCAATCGACAGCACCTCGATCAAAGTGCAGCGTGCGGGGGCAGGCGGAAAGGGGGGGCACAAACGCAGGCGATCGGAGTTTCGCGCGGCGGGCGGACAACCAAAATCCACGCGATCACCGATAGTAAAGGCCGACTATTCAGCTTCCACCTGACGCCCGGCAATATCGCCGACATCACCGCCGCCTATGACGCGGTCGGAGCGTTGCCTGCCAGAGGATGCCTGATCGGCGACATGGGCTACGACGCGCTGGACTTGCGCCAAGACCTCGCCTTCCGAGGAACCGCCACCGTCATCCCCACCAACCCGACCCGCAAACACCGCTGGCCGATTGACCTCGAAGCCTACAAAGAGCGCAATCTCGTCGAGCGGATGTTCAATAGACTGAAAGACTTCCGCCGCCTCGCCACACGCTACGACAAGCTCGCCCGCAACTTCGCCTCAGCTGTCGCTCTCGCAGCCATCGTCATCTGGTGGGCCGATTGAGTCTGGACCCTAG
>CAZTPX010000527.1:0-1690 GCA_964615095.1 uncultured Planctomycetaceae bacterium
TCGCCGGCCTGAACCTGCCTGCTGGCGGCAGCGGTTCGCTGGAAATCACGGGCACACCGACCGTGGCGGGGACGGAGACCTTCACGGTCACGGCCACCGATGTGCTGGGGGCCACGGCCACGACCAGCTACAGCATCACGGTCAACCCGATGGTCTCGCTCGGCCCAGCGAATCTGCCGGCCGACACGCTCAACGTGGCGTATGATCAGACACTTACGGCCAGCGGTGGCACGGGCGGCGAGACTTTGGCAGTTACCAATATCGAGAATCCTATCGCCGGGCTGAATGTGCCCGCCAGCGGTAGCAACTCACTGGAGATCACGGGCACGCCGACAACCGCGGGGACAGAGACCTTCACGGTCACGGCCACCGATGTGCTGGGGGCCACGGCCACGACCAGCTACAGCATCACGGTCAACCCGATGGTCTCGCTCGGCCCAGCGAATCTGCCGGCCGACACGCTCAACGTGGCGTATGATCAGACACTTACGGCCGGCGGCGGCACGGGCGACGTGACCTTGGCCGTTACCAATATCGAGAATCCGATTGCCGGCCTGAACGTGCCCACTAGAGGTAGCAACTCACTCGAGATCACGGGCACGCCGACGGTGGCGGGGACTGAGACCTTCACGGTTACGGCCACCGACGCTCTGGGCGCCACGGCCACGGCCGACTACAGCATCACGGTCGACAACGCCGTCTGGAACGGAAGTGCAAGTGGGAACTTGAGCGATCCAGCCAATTGGGTGGCAAGCGTGGCGCCAAATCCGGCTCTCGACAACCTGGTTCTGGGTGGCCCGACTGCCTCGTCGCCGCTGAATGATTTTCCGGCCGGCAGCACGTTTGATGGTCTGACCTTCAACGGTGGTTGTAGCCTTTCCGGTAACTCCGTGCTTTTAGACTCGACGATTTCGAATGCCCAAGGGAACAACAGTATGTCGCTTCCCATGGTGTTCGGCGATGACGCGTTCGTCGAGCTTTCGTCGGGATCCCTGGCAGTGGGGGGTGCGATCGACAACGGCGGCCATTTACTGACCGTCAACACAGCCAGTACATCGGCTGCAGCGATAAGCGGCGCGATCTCCGGATCGGGCGGCCTGGTCAAGAGTGGGAGTGGGACGTTGACGCTGTCCGGTACGAACACTTACTCCGGTGGTAGCGTGGTCTCGGCTGGAACGCTCTTGATCACCAGTGCAAGCAGCCTGCCTAGCGGTGGGAGCCTGACCGTAGGGGCTGGTGGAATTCTTGTTTTTGATCCCAGTTTGGCAGCGCCCACACTGTCGCCTATAGGCACTGGGCTTCTCAGCGCAGCTACCGCCTTGTGCGTGCAGAACCAGTCGCTTTCCGCGAGTTCTTCCGATACGGTCGCGATCCCTTCGCTGGCTGCTCTTGCTCCGGTTTCTGCGTTCCAGGATGGTTCTAACACGCAATTACGTGAAGGCGGGGTAGAGCCTACCCTGCAATTCTCCTCGTTTCGCACCCAAACTGGGAACAACCCGCAGGGTTCATGTGAATCGCATGTAGTTACTTCAGCGGTTGTTGACGCGAGTGTTGTTGTCCGCGCGAACCTTGGGCTTGACGGCCCGGGCGCGACTGCAGCGGTTTCCGACTTTGCAAGAGTCGGAAAGCGATCAGCTAGCCTGGATTCCCACAGTCTAGCATTCGCCTAAGAAGTTGCCTACGCAGGGCA
>CAZTPX010000528.1:0-1685 GCA_964615095.1 uncultured Planctomycetaceae bacterium
GCGGCGGGTCCGCGGCGAGCCGTAAACCGGTCGGGCCTTGCACAAGGCCTGCCGCTCCCAAAGCTGGCCGGAGCCCTCGGCATAGTAGCGGCTGAATTCGGCCATCGTCATGGCCAGCGAACCGCTCTTGCCCGTGGGCCGCAAGCGGGCGTCGACCTCGTAAAGCCGGCCCTGGGCGCTGAGGCGGCTGGCGGTCTTGATGATCCGTTGCCCAAGCTCGCTGAAGAAGTGCTGGTTCGAGGTGCTGCGGGCCGACCACTGGCCGAAGTCGAACGCCGTCTGGCCGTCGGCCTCGTAGAGAAACACGATGTCCAGGTCGCTATGGTAGTTCATCTCGCGGCCGCCGAACTTGCCCAGGGCCAGGATCGCCATGTCGCAGGGTTCGCCCGCCCGCGGGCCTTCGCCGATCTGCGGCCGCCCGAACTTGGCAACGAGCTTCTGATACTCGGCCGCGGCGATCTGGGCTAGGCAGACCTCGGCAATGTCCGAAAGGACGCCGGTCGTGGCCTGGATGTCTTCCTTACCCAGCAAGTCGCGCACGCCCACACGAAGCTGCTGGTCATTCTTGAAACTGTGCAGGATCGGTTCGATGTCTTCCGCCGCCCAGCAAAGCTCCTTGAGCGTCTCCTTCAAGCCGTCGCGCGACGGCAGGCGGTCCAGCACCAGACTGTCCATCAGGCCGTCCAACATGCCCGGGTTGCTGGTGAGAATGCCCGACAGGTGCGGACTATACGCGCACAGTTCGACGTACAGCCGCAGACTGGGCGGGTTGAAGCTGAACAGTTCCCACAGCACGCCCTTGCCGCCCAGCGAGTCGCTGACCTGGTCGAGGTTCACCAGGGCGGCGTCGGGGTCGGCGGTGTCGCCCACTTCCTTGAGCAACGACGAGGCGATCGCCGCCAGGAAATGCCGGCAGCGGCGGGTGGAAAGGAAGCGGATCTTCTCTTCCGACAGGGCCATCAGGTTCTTATAGGCCTGTTTCACGTCGCGGAAGTGATACTTGCTGAGCACCGTTTCAATCAACTCCGGCTGCGGGTCGGGGTCGAGGACCAGGTCGGCCTCGGCCTCCGTCTCCTCGTCGCCGCTGAAGGCATCGTGGAGCAGGTGGTCCAGGATCTTGCGGTTGAACGAGGTCTTCTCGCGGTATTCGGCCAGAAAGCTCTCCAACGCCGGCCGCTGCGGACGATCCTCGTAGCCCATCCGCAAGGCCAGCTTGCGCAATTCGGCGTCGTCGGCCGGCATCATGTGCGTTTGCAGATCGAAGAGAATCTGCAAACGGTGTTCGATCTTGCGGAGAAAATTGTAGTTTTCGCCCAGCAGCACGCGTTCCTGGTTGGTCAGGCAGCCGCATTGTTCCAGGCGGGTCATGGCCTCCAGCGTGTTGCCGGTCCGCAGTTGGGGCAGGTCGCCGCCGTTGAGGAGTTGCAGGAACTGGATCACGAACTCGATGTCGCGAATGCCGCCGTGGCCGACCTTCACGTCGCGGACCTGGTCGTCGCCGTGGACGTTCTGCTCGATCCGCCGCTTGAGGGCCTTGATGCCGCTGATGTCGGCCCGGCTCAGGTAGCTGCGGTAAATCCAGGGCGAAAGCTGCGCGAGGAACTGCCGCCCCAGGTCCAGGTCGCCGGCGACCGGCCGGGCCTTGATGTAGGCCTGCCGCTCCCAGGTGCGGCCGCGGACATCGT
>CAZTPX010000529.1:0-1685 GCA_964615095.1 uncultured Planctomycetaceae bacterium
GTAGCTGTCCATTCTGTGAAAACTGGCGCTGACTGATTTTGGGGAATCGGTTATGAAGGTGGCGTGGATGCTCAGCAGCTCAAGGATGATGTTCGGTCAGGACGGATCAGCGTCGATCGGCTGATCGAGTTGATCGTGACGTTGCAGCGAGGGTTGCAGTCGGCACAGCAGCGGATCGAGCAGTTGGAAAGGCAGCTGGGCGATCCCCCGTCGTCGAAGATTTCGGAGCCATTCTCGGTGGAGGCAGAGGAACGGCGGCAGGAGGCCCGAGGAAAGAAGCAGCGGAAGCGAAGGTGGAGGCGGCGGGGCGGGCGGATCAGCAGCGCCAAGAAGATTGCGCGAGCCGAACGAACGGAAAGGGTCTTTCCACGGGACGTGCCGGAAGCCGACTGCTGGCTGTCGCACACACGGCCCGTGTGGCGGCTGGAAAATGGTCGCGCGGCACTGGTGGCCTATGAAGTCTATCGCGGCCCGAGGAACCAGTACGGCCAGATTCCCGGCGTCTTCGGCCGGAGCGAGTTTGGCATCGAGATCGTGGTAGCCATCGCCTACCAGGTCTACGTGGTGGGCCTGTCGTTCGACAAGGTGTGCCTGTTGATGAACTTCTTCCAAAACCTGAAATTGCGGAAGTCGCAGGCTGACGCACTGATGAACCGCTTGGCACGGCAGTGGGAGGGGGAGTTTGATCTGCTGTGCTTGCTGCTGGCCAACTCCCTGGTGGTGCATACCGACGAGACCGGTTGGAGCATCAACAGCGTGTGGGCCTTCCTCTCGGAGAAGGTGCGCCTCCTGTTTTTCGGTGTCCATAAGGATGCGGAGACGCTGCGGCAGATTCTCGATCCGGCCACGTTCGCGGGGCTGGTGATCAGCGATGACGCGGCGGTGTATGCGAACTTCACGCAGTCGCAGAAATGCTGGGCGCATTTCCTGCGAAAAGCGATCAAGCTGACGTTGCTGGAGCCAGCCAATGCGGAGTACCGCCAGTTCACCGATCGGCTGCTGGAGATTTACCGCGAAGCCTGTCGGATACAGTGTGACCGGCGGCTCAGCGCAGAGGGACGGAAGAGCAAGGTGGCGGCGTTGGACGACGAGATTCTGGAGCTGTGTGCTCGGATGTGGGTGGCCGAGCTGCCGCCCGGAGAAGGGCCGGACGACGACTATCGGCTGCTGTGCAACGAACTGATGCGGGTCATGCTGGCGGAGCAACTGTTCACCTTCGTGACGGCGGCGCCCGTGGAGAAGCCCAATGGCGAAACGCTGGCCATCTCGGGAACGAACAACGAGGGTGAACGAACGCTGCGTTCACCCGCCCAGGCTCGGGACACGGGCCGCACCAGCAAAACCGTGCCCGGTGCGCGCCGTCGCACGGTCATTGTGAGTGTTTTGGAATCGCTCCGCCAACATCTTCCGACCTACACGCTGTTGAGCGTGATTGGAGAAATCCGGCGCTGGGCCGAAGCGGGCCGGAGCTGCTTTGCGCGGCTGGCGGAAAAACTGCGATTGACCACCCGCCCCTCGGCGGCCGAGGGCCGCTCGCGGTTGCTCGACTGCTTGCTCCCGCGGCCGGACGGATGACTGCCGTTCTTCGCGCGGACCTTCTGCTCACCGCTGCCTTGCACTTGCCCTGGGAGCCTCACCAGCGACCTTCAGCCTACTACACCGTGGGCACAGAATGGGCAGCTACT
>CAZTPX010000530.1:0-1683 GCA_964615095.1 uncultured Planctomycetaceae bacterium
GTCGACCCGTTGGGCAAGATCAGCAGGTACGCGGGCTCGGCGGTATTGGTGCTAAGGCGTCGTAAATAAATAATATTTACATCTACCACGTGGTGTGTTATCACTTGGGCATGGACACCGATGCCCAACTCGTCCAATATTTTGCTGGCATGTGGCCGCATCTGGACGAACATGCCCGGCGCTTGGTGGCCGCCAGCCAAGCCGTGGAACTGGGTTATGGCGGCATTTCGCGGGTCAGCCGTGCCTGTGGCTTGTCGCGCGTCACCCTGATCAAGGGCGTTGCGGAATTGCAGGCTGCGCCGCTGGCCCCGGGCCGGGTGCGTCGCGAGGGCGGCGGACGACACGCCTTGACATCCAGCGATCCTGGCTTGGCGCCCGCGTTGGACGGCATGGTCGAACCCACGGCGCGCGGCGACCCGCAGTCGCCCCTGCGCTGGACCTGCAAGAGCGCCCGCACGCTTGCGGCAGAACTGACGGCGCGGCACCACCCGGTCAGCCACACCAAAGTCACCCAACTCCTGCGGGAGGACGGCTACAGCCTACAGAGCAACCGCAAGACCGAGGAAGGGGGCGATCATCCCGATCGCGACGCCCAGTTCCGGCACATCAACCGCGCCGTCAAACTCGCTTTGCGGGCAGGCGAGCCCGTTATTTCCGTGGACACGAAGAAGAAGGAATTGATCGGCAACTACCAGAACCAAGGCCGCCAGTGGCGCCAAACGGGGACGGCGGACAAGGTCAACGGGCATGATTTTCCCGGTCCCGAGGTGCCCCGCGCCTATCCCTACGGGATCTACGACTTGGGGCGCAACGTCGGCTTCGTCAACGTGGGCACGGACCACGACACGGGCGCGTTCGCCGTGGCTTCGATCCGCGGCTGGTGGCGCACCGAAGGCCGCCGCCTGTATCCGCGCGTGCGGCAGTTGCTGATCACCGCCGATGGCGGCGGCAGTAACGGCTGGCGCCTGCGGCTGTGGAAATGGGAGTTGCAGGGCCTAGCCGACCAGACTGGCCTGACTCTGGCGGTCTGCCATTTCCCGCCGGGCACGAGCAAATGGAACAAGGTGGAGCACCGGTTGTTCTCTTTCATCTCGTCGAACTGGCGAGGCGAGCCGTTGCGCGATTACGAGACGGTGGTGCGGCTGATCGCCGGAACGACGACGGCCAAGGGCTTAAGAGTGACCTGCCGGCTGGATCACCGCAAGTACCCCGTCGGGCGAAGAATCACAGATGAAGAATTCGCCCACGTCAATCTGAAGCCCAACAAATTTCACGGCGAATGGAATTACACGATCCATCCCCGCAACTAACCCAGTTGTAAAGGTTATTTCTTTACGACGCCTTACCTCAATCGGGGAGGGGCGGAGCGCCATTGGGCAGGTAACACGTCCAGTTTCAAGTCAAGTCATCCAACGATGTAATCCAATCGATAACAGCAAGGACGCAGGAACCTATGGTAGAGTGTTCAGCGGTATAACGATGACTCAATCCGGAGTTGCCAGGCACAATTCGCGCGCGGCCCGCATCGACCAGTTGGCTAACGACTGGGTCTCAGGTCGGCAGAAGCGCGAAGTCACAGCGGAGAACGACCGGGCCAACTTCTGTGAACGAGCTCAATCCCTGTTTGACGACGTCTCGGGCATGCTCTGGCGAAATACGTCTTGGAACGTTTTCGATGTTTTG
>CAZTPX010000531.1:0-1679 GCA_964615095.1 uncultured Planctomycetaceae bacterium
TAAGTAGTTTCTGTTGCGGAAAGCTTTGGGGGCCGGTTCCATCGTGACCGGGATTGCATAAAAGAGACGCATCCTTATCCTTTGGTGTGGCATGAACAATTCCAAGGAGGACAAGGATGCGTCAAATTCGAGAAGCCGTGCTGCCGTTTGCGCCCAGCGACGACCGCCTCCCCAAAACAGTACGCGAGTATCGGGAGAAATACAAGGGGGTCAGCCGCATCCTGGACGACCATCCCGAAGTCCTGGAGTTGGCCCACCAGGACCTGAAAAGACTTTCCTGCGGGGGACGTAAGGGGCGTCGGGCCGATTTCACCTCAGAGACGATCCTGCGGGCCTTGATCGTCCATGCAATCGAGGGGCTCTCGCTGCGGGAAACCGTGGTGCGGATCGCCGAAAGCGAGTTCCTCCAGGACTTTCTCCGCGCGCGGAAAAAGGCCGTCATGGACCACAGTTTTCTGGATAAGTGCTTCCAGGCCATCCGCCCAGCGACCTGGAAACAGATCAACGCCCTGTTGGGGCAGCGGGCAGTGAAATCGGGGGCGATCGACGTGGCCACGATCCGCGCCGACACCACGGCGATCGAGACGAACATCCACTGGCCGACCGACTCGTCGCTGCTGTGGGACACCTGGCGGGTGGCGGCGCGGCTGCTGCGCCAGGGGCGGGCCATCGCGCCGGAGACCTGCCCGCACCGCTTCCACGACCGAAAGATCAAGGGGCTCCACTTGTTCATCACGCGGTACATCAAGAGCACCAACGGCCGCCGCCAGCGGAAGGTTCGCGCGGCCTTTCGCCGCTTGATCGCGCAGGTCGCGTGGATCGTGGAGAGTGCCGGGCAGTTCTGCGATTGGGCTCCGCTGTGCGAGAGCATCGAATTGACGGCGATTGCCCAGGAACTGAAGGGGTATCTGGCCTCGATGAAACGGGTGGTCCAGCAGGCCCGGCGCGCGCAGTGTGAGGGCGAGAAGGTGCCGGCCGCGGAGCGGGTCTTCAGCATCTTCGAGCCGCACACGGAACTGCTCAAACGCGGACGCCGCCAGAAACCGACGGAGTTCGGACACATGGTGCTGTTGTGCCAATCGCCGCAGAAGTTCATTACCGACTACGAAGCGTATGAACACCGCCAGGCCGACTGCCACTTGACCGCAGCGGTGATCGAGCGTCACGAGGAGCTTTTCGGCGCGCGGCCGGAAGTGCTGGCCGCCGACAAGGGTTTCTGCCCGGAGGCGGAGAAGTACGAGGAGTTGCAAGGGCGTGTGGGCACGCTGGCCATCCCGCGGCGGATGCGCGACTTCGCCGACAAGGTGTTGAGCATGTGGCAGGCGTTTCGGGCAGGGATTGAGGGGACGATCTCGGGCTTAAAACGGGCGTTTCGGCTGGCGCGCTGCCCATATCGCGGATTTAAGCGTTTTGCGGCGGCGTTGGGGCTGGGCGTGTTCTGTCACAACCTGGTGGTATTGGCAAAGCAAGCGATGACTTGACCTGATGGATGGTTGAAAATGTTTCGGCTGGAGGCGGTCGGGGAGATGTTCTGCGCCGAGAGGCGGCGCGGGGGCGACTTTGGAGGCTCAATCGTGTCGCGCCGAACCTCCGACCGTAGCAAACTCCGCCAGCCCGATAACCGATGGGCCCTCACCCCGAAAGACCAGGCTGAAAAAAGCCCTTCCGCAACAGAAACT
>CAZTPX010000532.1:0-1665 GCA_964615095.1 uncultured Planctomycetaceae bacterium
ATCCTGACGCTCGCGAGGAGGC
This sequence comes from uncultured Planctomycetaceae bacterium, assembly GCA_964615095.1. Lineage (GTDB taxonomy): Bacteria > Planctomycetota > Planctomycetia > Pirellulales > Thermoguttaceae > JANXQG01. Next base: position 23 of record CAZTPX010000532.1, read on the forward strand.
TGTTCAGGCCGTCCTCTGCAATGCCTGTGCCGCTGTCGCCCGCCTGGCCGAACTCGGCAAGCTCGACCTGTGCTACGCCAGTGTTCTTTCGCGTTTTTCTATCGCCCAGGTCAAAGATGGGCGTATGACGGGCGGCCACTTGAACTGTCTGGACATTTCGTCGCGGTACTGTCAGCGGCTGAAGGACCTTGTCGTCGAAAGGCTCGACCGCCGCGAGAAGGACGAAGACAACGCCTGGTGCGAAGTTCTCGTCGAAGACAGGCACGCCGGACCCGCAGAAACCGCCATGGCCAGAATCGATGTAGACGCGTGGTTCAAAAGCCTGCCTCGCCGCGATCGCAAGGTCGCCGAGTTTCTCAGCCTGGGCAACCGCACCCGTGATGCCGCTGCCAAATTTCGTTTGAGCCAAGGCCGCGTGTCGCAGTTGAGGCGTGAACTCCAGCAGTCGTGGAACGACTTCACGGGTGGCAACGAAGGCAACGCCGCGTAGATCGGCAGTTTGGTCGATAGGTCCCCGCATGGCCGCCCTGCTCGATCTGGGCAGGGCGGCTGGCCGGCAAGCAGTGCCGGGGCTCACACCGACGACGCTGCCTGTTTACGTGTACGGGATCTTCTTGCCTTTACCCGAGTCGCCTTGCAACCGCGGCAGACTTCTGTCCAACATGTTGACAACCAGATCCTCGGTCGGTCGCTTCTGGGCTGCCGCAGCCGCCGCGAGTCGCTTGGCGAGATCGGCATCCATGTAGATCGTCAGCGGGAACTTGCCTTTGGTGTTTTGTTCGGGCATGGTCGTCGTGCGTCAGTTGCTCTTCTGGCGAGGCTTGGGGTCCACCGCTCCAGCCCGTTCCCCGCCCGACGGGTCGTTACCGGACAGCTCTTTCAGTTTCTTCGTCTGCTCGGGCGTGAGCACGCCGAGGGTCTTGTCCTGAGTCTCGCGTTGCAGTTGCATCATCTTGCTCTGCATTTCTTCCTGGATCTTACGGAGCTTCTGCTGCTGCTCGTCGGTCAGTTCGATCTGTTCACGCACCCGTGGCATCCGGAGCATGCCGACCGCCCGCTGGCGAAACTCAATCTCCTTGAATTGCTCGACCTGCTTGGGCGTGAGGATCTTCTCTACCTGTTCTTTGATTTCCTCGGTCCGCTTGGCGTTCCGATCGGCCATCTCCATCTGGATCTTCCTCAGCTCCTCGGGCTTCATGTCGCGGACCTTCGCCCAGTCGATCGATTGCTCGCCCGGTATGGGCTCGAAAGCCTTCCTGGTGATTTCCTTGAGCTTCTCTTTCTGCTCGGGCGTCAACCCAAGCTCCTTCTGCACCTGGTCCATTGCCAACATCGGATAGCCTGCCAAACCGCGTCCGAATACTCCTCCTGGCCGCACGTTCGGCCCTGGACGAGGATTGGGCTCGTCGGCGGCAATCGCCAACACTGTGGTAAGGACCACGCCCGCGAAACAAAGTAACCGAGTCATGTCATGCTCCCTTCGTGCGAAAAATCGATGTCGGCCGCGGAGTCGATCGCTCCGCAAGGCACCGCGTAATCAGTCTAGCACCCATCATGCAGGTTGGCCATTACCAGCGTTCTCGGTCTTTAGGCCCGGTAGGTTTCCTACCGGGCCTGTGTTGTAGCTGGACACCACGGTCGGC
>CAZTPX010000533.1:0-1642 GCA_964615095.1 uncultured Planctomycetaceae bacterium
TCGCCGCCAAAGAAGGCTGGCAGGACTGGCAAGACTTTGATCTTGTGAACAAAATGTCGTGTGGCTTGCCAGGCCCGCGTGCAGCCTGATTGCCAAGCTCGTCGGCGTGGGCATATACTGGCGGAAGACAGCCAACTCGTGCTGTGAGGCACGCCGATCCGATGAGTACCGAGCCGCCCCCTACATCGAAGCCCGAACTCCGCTGGTATCAGGTCAGTCTGGCTGAACTTTTTGGCTTGACGACGCTTGTGGCTGTCACTTTCTCGCTAATAGAGTGCTTTCCGTGGTCGGCACCGTTTGTTGCGAGCGTCAGCGTGTGGGTCGTGGTGATCTACATCGACCGCCGCCTCCTGCCGCGAGCAAGTGGACGACCGCCTCGTCGCTACTCTTACGCCCTGCTGTTCTTCTTGCTGTGCGGTCCATTCGGGGCGATTGTCTGGCTGGCCCTGCATTTGTATGCGAGTGCCGATGCCAGTCGCCCACGCCCAGAGCATGCGAGTCCTGAAGATGCCTTATCCGCGGCTCGCCTGCTCGATATGGACGGCAAATGGGACGCGGCCGTTTTGCTCTACGCCCAAATTGCTGAACGCTGGCCGGAGCATGCACAAGACGCACGGGAGTACATTAGGCGAGGCGAGGAGAAACGATCGAATGTGGAACCGTCTCAGCCGTCATGCCCGCCCACTGATTGACGGGCCTGTCTCGGCACGCTTCTGCCCGACGACGAGGATTATTTTGCAGGCGTGGGCCGCACAATCTTCTAGGCCCTGCCATTACGGAGAAGTATGAGGTCGTCATTTGACTTGCGGCCGCTTTCTGAACACCGACCGATCATGTGTGTGTCGCCCATTCGCCTGCAAGCTTGCTATCAAGGGCCGGCTCTAGCTGCCACTGTCGTCGTCGGTAAGCCGTTTTGCAGAACGGTACCCATGACCAACCAATGCCGAGAAGTTGCGAACGAGTTCCTCGATTGCGGCCTCATCGGCCGCAACGGGCAGGTTTGCTGGGTTTGTGCCTAGTTTTCTGGGGTTTCTGTGCCACAAGTCTGCCGGCACCGGTCTGCAGTTTGGGCGGGAGCGGTCTGCACTTTCAGCCTATCTCGTGCGAGGCTGTGCTCGCTGGCGTTACAAGGCTTACCGACCCTTTGCCGATCGTGCCTGCCGACCTGGTCCTGGCCGTTGATTCGTAATCCGATGGGTTTTGCCGCCTCGGCGTTTCAAGCTGATGCGGAAATGCTGGTAGTCGCGGCAGCAAACCCCTCAGATGATGGGGCTCGAATGCGAATTTGACCCTGTGATTGCTGCGGCGTCTCGATTCCACTGTCCGATTTCGCAATGCTTTCCACGGTTGTTTGGCCGAATCCGGCTCGCTTTGGTTGTCCGTTTACCCCGCCCCAGATCCCGCCCTGAACCCCGCCCTGCATCTCCAAATCGAACCCCGCCCCTCGAAAAGCGAACGTGCAAGCCGGACAAATAACCCGATGCCATTTGACCTCGTTTCGGCCAAAGAACTGTGAACCCAGCGGCCAAATAAAGTTAGTCCTAGCAATTGCCACAAGTATCGGCGAGGCGATATACTACGGCAAGTGGCCATGAACGTCGTGGCTGCTTACCGCTCCCGTTGGACGTCCAAAACTTGAAAT
>CAZTPX010000534.1:0-1600 GCA_964615095.1 uncultured Planctomycetaceae bacterium
CAGAACCGAGCTTAACCAAGCCGCCAAACTGTCCAACCGTCGGGGACCACCTCACTGGAAGCCATCGAGTTCGCCACCCTCGAATGGGTGGACTGGTTCAACAATCGCCGCCTCCTCGAGCCGATCGGCAATATCCCTCCCGCCGAGGCCGAGGAGCGATATTATGTTCAGACAGAGGTGACCGCGCTGGCGGCTTAACTCAAATCAACGAGCCTCCGGCAAACCCGGAGCGGTTCAGTAGAGCATGGCGTCGGGATCGGTGGTGCTCTCGTGGGTCTCGTTGGACCGCTTCTCGCCCCGGAAGTCGGCCGGGGCGTTGCGCCCGCCACCGCCCTCGCCGTCATCCTTGCCCGTACCCTTCGGCTTGAAGCTCTTCATCGAGGCCCACGCCTCGATCAGCGTGCCGTCCACGCTGAAATGATCACTCGACAGCAGCCGCTTGACCCGGGGCTCGCCCAGAACGGCGGCCAGGAACCTCGCGGCGATGTCACCGTCCAGCAGGCGATCGCGGTTCTTGGAAAAGGTCGAGCGATCCCAGGCCGGGTCATCGACCCCAAGGTCCACGAACCAACGGAACAGCAGGTCGAACTCCAGACGTTCCATCAGCTGCCGCTCGGAGCGGACGGAGTAGAACGCTTGCAACAACATCGCCCGCAGCAGCATCTCCGGCGGGATAGAGGGCCTGCCCACCCCCGAGTAGAGCGCCGCGAAGTCGCCCGACAGTGAAGCCAGCTCCCTGTTCGCCATCTCTCGGATCGGCCGCAGCGGGTGGTCCGTGCGCACCCGCTTCTCCAGGTCAATGTAGGAGAACAACTCCCCCGCTCGCTTGTCGGCCCCGCGCATCGTCCCCTCGGCCACAACCCCTCGGCGGCGAGTGAATCATGCCACCGCCCCGTCCGCCACCAGGTTTTTCAACAGCCTGCTAGTCTTACTGTGTCATAAAGTTCTTGTACGATTCGACGACGTGTGTGTACGGATGGAGATTCTCACTCGTGGAGGCGGGTTGTGGGTCTGTCATCCGATACGCGCAGCAGCGAATCATCAGGGTTTGCGGCCTATGTCGAGGCGATCGCATCGGTGCTGGGGCACGCCGATCGCGGTGTTCCGTTCCGGTCCTACTGCACGGGCCTGCTATTGCCCGGCGAGCGCAAGAGTGTCGAGCCTTTGGCAGCGCGGGTGGAACCCGGACGCGTGCAAGCGGCCCACCAGTCCCTGCATCACTTCGTCGCCAAGGCCGACTGGTCAGATGCGGCGGTGCTGGCCGCTGTCCGGACGCGGGTTCTGCCCGAGGTCGAGCGCGGCGGGCCGATCCGAGCTTGGATCATCGACGACACTGGCTTTCCCAAGAAGGGCACGCACTCGGTCGGTGTGGCCCGCCAATACTGTGGTCAGCTCGGCAAGCAGGACAATTGCCAGGTCGCGGTGAGCCTGTCGGTGGCGAACGAGCGCGCCAGTCTGCCGATCGCCTATCAACTGTATCTGCCGCAAGCATGGACCAACGACCCGGAACGGCGCGCCAAGGCCGGCGTGCCGGAGGACATTCAGTTCCACACCAAGCCGCAGATCGCGCTGGCGCAGATCCAGGCGGCGCACCAAGCCG
>CAZTPX010000535.1:0-1590 GCA_964615095.1 uncultured Planctomycetaceae bacterium
GACGCGACAATGTCGCCATCATGGAATATCTCCTTCAAAGGGTGTGTCGGGATTGCAGGAGGGACGTTTTGTCTGGTTGGGAGGCTATCGGCGAGGTTGACAGGTGGGGCAGACATTCCTGTTTGCCCTGGGCAGGCAAGAATGCCTGCCCCACCATCGTCGACCGCACAGCACTTCTTCGGCATATCTAAGATTCAACGCAACGACCTTCTGGCCCGGCTCAACGGTCACGGTCAAGCCGCTGGTTGCGGCGGACTGATATCGTGCGGGCACGTAGTCTTTGGGGAATGTCAACCGGGATTTCCCATTCAGCCCGCCGTTCACACTCGGCTACGCTCCGAGCGACAGCTTTTCCCCAGCTTAGCCAAGAGCTGCGCGGGATTCCAGTTGGCCCGCTGATTTTCCCGCCGAGTATTTGGTTTCACAGGCCGTCCTGATGCTGGACGCCCCCTCCGCAGACTTGGTTCGGGCGTTGTTTCCCGACCGAAAGCCATGCATTCCCCGTCGCTCTCGCCGAAACCATTTCGTATTCTGCCCAACGGCGATTCTTAACCGGATGGACACACCGCGGGCTGCATCGCAAGCAATCCGATCCGCTCCAGAATCACTGCGAACAGTTGTCGCGGCACGGCGGCCTCCCTCGCCGCAAGACGACAGCGGGTTCTTCAGGAACCGCCCGGAAACCAGTCCCCGGGACGAGGACTGCGAGCCATCGTTCCTCGATGCCCGGCTTCATGGGCAGACCCATGGTGTCGATGCCCGAACTCGGACGAGTTCCTCGTAATCAACTTGAATCGTTTGTCGCCGTTCTGTCATGATCGTGGTAACGACACTACCAACGACATCAAACCGCCCTTCCTACTCTCCTCGACAGTTCCTTAACCATCTTCTGACGGTCGAGCCCTCTCTGGCTCGCTCACGGTCGTCGTCACCGGTCATGACCGCCCATTTACCGCGTAGTCGCATGGCATCTGATCGGCGCTCGGTACCATATGCAATTCCAGAACCAACAGGAGGCAAGACGAGAGTGAAGTACTTCCCGAAGAGGCGAGAGGAGTCCGGGACGTTATCGGGGAACAGGAGACGGATCGCGGTCGTCGGCTTGCGGAAAGCCCAGGCGGGCATCGTCAGGCGCCAGTGCGAGGTCGTCGCCCGCATCGACTGCGTCGACGCCGACCGTGCGGACGTGCGACTGCCGCAGTGCGACGACGTCATCCTCATGATCCGTTTCATACATCACCGGTGGTCGGAGTCCGCCTACCGCTCCTTCCCCCGCAACCGCGTCCACCTGCACCGTGGCGGGATGTCGCTGCTGGTCAGGAAGATCGCGGCGCTGGCGACATGCCCGAGCACCTAGAGGCGGGCGTGTCGTCCTCTCCGCCCCTGTCGGACGCGGTGACGCGGGACTGCCGGTCACACGAAAAAAAATCCTTCGGGAGCAGCTTGAATCACTCGCCGTCAAACTATTATGATCCTGGTAATGACATCAACAACAACATCCGAACCGACCCTCCGACGGACTCCGACTTCTTCCTGACTCTCTTCGACTACCTTCCGACCATCTCTTGACGGTCGGGCCCCTCGGGCTCG
>CAZTPX010000536.1:0-1584 GCA_964615095.1 uncultured Planctomycetaceae bacterium
CGTCCGCACTACCACCGATTCAGACTATCGGGGGATTCGCTTGTTTAAGGCCTAGGCAGGGCGTTGGCGGCGCTAAATGTCGCAAGCACGGTAACGACGCCGCTCCCGTGGGCAACTTCGAAGGCTAAGCCGTCGGGGGGAGTTGATGCGGTGATGCCGAAGAGGTCACCCGAAGAGTCCATCGCCACGGCACCGGGCCCCCCGCCGTCCGTACCGTTAAACGCGGCAAGCCTGGTGACAACACTGCTGCCATGGGCGACTTCAAATACCGTGCCATAGCCGAAAACGCCCTTGCCATAGGGGCCGCCGTAGCCGGTCGCGCCGAAAATGTTGCCGGACGAATCCAGAACCACGCCGCATCCGGGGTATTGTCCGGTGGCGACGTTGAAGGACGCAAGCGTAGTGATGGTCCCCCTTCCGCTGGCGATCTCGAAAACCGTGCCATAGGCGGAGGCGCCACCCTGTTCCGTGGTACCGAATAGGTTGCCAGAGGAATCCAAAACCACGCCGCCCGCGGGACTCCAGCCGTTGTTACCATTAAACGAGGCAATGGCGGTTATGGCGCCGCTACCGCGGGCAACCTCGAAGACCGTACCGTCGCCGACCGTGCCGCCATAGATGCCGCCGGTTGGGCAGGTGCCATAGAGGTTGCCGCTAGAATCGAGTAATAGGCCGGCGGAAGGGTTATTGCCGTTGGTACCGTTGAACGAGGCCAATGTCGTCATCGCACTGCTTCCATCGGCGACCTCGAAGACCGTACCGTCGCCATTCCCACCGCCGTATGCGCCGCCGTACAAGGTCGTGCCGAAGAGATTACCGGTGGAATCCGGAACTACGCCAGAATAACTTGTTACTGACCAGTCGGCGCCGAACGAGGCCAAAGCCACGGGTGCGCCATAGCCGGACAACAACACCCGCTTTTCAAGGGCCTCGATCTCGTACGCTCGCGGATGAGCGCTGGCGGCTGCCCTGACGATTGCCCCAAGATTACCGCGCCGCGATTTCGGTTTCGACACGACTGCACCCTCCTCGCCAGTGATGATTCAGACGTAAAGACCCGCCTATAGCGAAAGGCCGGGCACCCTGGCAAATGGTTATCATCGAATTATGCCAGTTCTTCTATTCGATGCAAGGGAAAAGTGGGGGTTTTCAGAGAGTGCCCGAACTTTCGGGCAACCGCCTCTTCCTCCTCCCCATGTACTCAGGGGGAGGACGGAGGTGGGGGTTCTTCGCCAGTGGCTCTGCCAGGTCGAAGCCGCGACGAACGCCGCAGCGGTCAACCCCCACCCAACCCTCCCCCTGGGTACAGGGAGAGGGGAATAAAAGGCGGTTCCGCATGGATTTACACTCGCCCGGAAAATCGGGCACTCTCGGTTTTCACGAAAGACTCGGCCGGGAGAAGCTTTACCGCCGACGACGGGGGGTTGCGTGGTGGGTCCGTTTGGCGAAAACGAAGAATCCAGCCACAGAGTGAAACTGCCGCCGCGTCTCACACAGAGAGCATGAAAATGGAAGCGAAGCGATGGAACCGCCGATGAACGCGGATAAGACAAGAACCAGGTTCTATCTGCGTTTATCTGCGTT
>CAZTPX010000537.1:0-1572 GCA_964615095.1 uncultured Planctomycetaceae bacterium
GCGACGCAGGTGATCACGCCACCGTGGCCCTGCTGGCCGGCAGGGTTGCCTTCGCCGCGCAAGACCGCGCGGGCCTTGTAGGTACTGGAATCCCAGAGGAACAGGCCGCCAGCGCTGGTGGCGGCGGCCAGCAGGTTGCCGTCCTGGCTGAAACGGACGACATTCGGCACGCCTAACGACAATTCCAAAATCGCCAACTGCTTGCCGGTATCGATATGCCAGACCCGCACACACTTCTCATCGGCGGCCACGGCCAGCCGCTCGCCCAAGCGATCGAAAGCGAGATGGATAATCGCCCGGCCTTGCGCGGGGATCTGCTTGGCGAACAGCTTTCGCGAGGCGAAATCCCAGATGCGGACGTTGCCCGCCATATCGCCGGAGGCCAACAGCACTCCACGTCGCGAGAACTCCAGCCGCGTGATCGCCGCCGGGTGGGCAGCCGGGAACGCACCGAGCAGTTGACGCGTGGAGAGGTCCCAGACATTGATCTTCGCCTTGCCGACGGCAGTCGGGTTGACCGGATCGCCGTGGCCGGTGAGCAAGTAACGGCCGTCGGGCGAAAGCGTGATTGTCGTCAGGCCGTCTAACTCACGGGGATTATCGATGCGCCCGACCAGTTCCGCGGTCGATGGGTTCCAAATGCAAATATCGGCCGGACGCTTCTTGCTACTGTTGACCGTAATCACGTAGCGGCTGTCGACACTGAAGACCGCCTCGACCTTGCCGGGCATGTCGGGCAGTTTCTTCTGCAGGGCCCCGGTTGCAGGCTCGACGATCTGCACCGAACCCGGCAGGCGTTCGTTCACGTCGCCCGTGCCCACGGCCAGGTAACGGCCGTCGTTAGAATAGGCAACCGAATACACGGCGCCGACCAGCTTGGGCACCGTTGCCAGCACCCGCGGCGGATCGAGACTCCAGATCCGCGCCCGCGATTTCACAGTCGCTTCCGGCGGCAAGCTTTCGCCCACCGTCATCTGCCGCCCGTCAGGCGAAAAGGCGATCGCCACGCCCGAACGCGACGACGTCTGCAACGGTTCGGGCCGGTTCCCCTCGGCCAGGTTCCAGGCTGTGAGGAAGGCCTCGAAGCTGTCGCCTGCCCCATCGCACGAGCCGGTGCCGATGACCCGGCTACCGTCGGGCGTGAAGGCCAACCCGCTGACCCAACCATCGACGGGCGTGTCGGTGAGCATATCGCACGGCTGGCCGCCGTCGACATTCCAGAGGATGGCCGATTGATCGTCGCCCGCCGAGACGACCTTCTGGCCGTCGGGCGTGAAGGCCACGATCTCGACGTCGCCCAGGTGCCCGCGGAACGTCCGCAACAGGCCGCCCGTGCTCGACCAGAGGCAAGCCGTCTGATCGCGGCTGGCGGTCAAGAGGCTCTTACCGTCGCGGGACCAGACCACGTGCAGGACTTCGTCATGATGCCCACGGAGATCACCGTGGAAACGGCCCGTGCCAGGCTCCCAAAGCCGCACCACGCCATCGCGCACTGCCAGGGCCAGGGCCAGGGTCATGCCGTCGGGGCTGAGGGCCATCGAGTTGATGCCGTCGCCGAAGGCCCGCGTTCCC
>CAZTPX010000538.1:0-1562 GCA_964615095.1 uncultured Planctomycetaceae bacterium
TCGCGGACGCCGTTGGGATGGGGACAACGCCGAGGCGATGATGGCGCTGGCCTGTGTCTTGCGCCATTAGAATTGTCCCCATAAGCGACCAATAGAAATGTCCCCTAGAATCGTTTCCGAAAGGGAACGAGGAAATGGAGACGATTTCAATGAGTCGGAGGGAACGAAAGCGGCTGGAGGCGTTTAGCTGGGTCAAGTTGGGGGGGATGACACTGGTTGAGGCTGGTGAACTGCTGGGGCTGAGCTATCGCCAGACGAAACGCTCCTGGTCTCGGTATCAGAGCGAAGGCGACGCCGGCCTGGTGCATCGCTTGCGTGGCCGAGCCCCCAATCGGCATTCGTCGGAGCAGGTAAGACAGCAGTCGCTGGCGTTGTATCGTGAGCGGTATGCCGATTACGGGCCGACATTGGCGGCGGAATGCTTGGAGAAGGAAGACGGCGTGAAAGTCTCGGTGACCACGCTGCGGCGGTGGCTGTTGCAAGCGGGCTTGTTGGAACGCCGGCGAAAACGACGGCGGCATCGGCGGCGTCGGACGCGGCGCGAGCACCTTGGCGAACTGGTGCAGATGGACGGCTCTCACCACGACTGGTTCGAGGGCCGCCGCGGCGGGGCGGTGCTGATGGTGATGATCGACGATGCCACGGGACGAGTGACGGCGCGGTTCTATGAGAACGAATCGTGGGCGTCGTCGTCGGACTTGTTTCAGCGTTATGCCCGGCGGCACGGTTTGCCGCGCGGTCTGTACGTGGATCAGCACAGCATTTATCGGCCGGACGGCGAGCCGACGGGCGCGGATTTGCTCGATAATTGCCCGCCGGAAACGCAATTTGGTCGTGCCATGCGCGAGCTGGACGTGGAGTTGATTCTGGCTCGGAGTCCGCAAGCGAAAGGGCGTGTGGAACGCATGAACGGAACGCTTCAGGATCGTTTGGTGAAGGCGTTGCGTCGCGCAAAGATTTCCGACTTGGGCGCGGCGAACCGATTTTTGGAGGAAGAATTTCTGGCGGAGTTCAACGCGCGCTTCGAGGTGGTGGCGGCCGAGGCGGAGGACTGGCATCGTCCGCTGTCGGCCGCCACGGACTTGTCTCGCATCGTGTCGATTCAGGAATCTCGCGTGGTGGCCAAAGACTGGACGTTGCGATGGCGGAATCGCGTGATGCAATTGCCGCGTGAGACGGCCGAGTTCATTCGGAGCGGTCAGCGCGTGACGGTCTGCGAGCCGTTGGGGGGTGTGCTGCGGGTGTTCGCCGGCGAGCGCGAAGTGCCTTGGACGCCGATCCTGGCCCCACCGCTTCCGAAGCCGGGCAAGCGTACTGGCCCGACGGGTTCAAGTCAGGGCCAAAAGCCTGCGGCGAACCATCCCTGGCGTGGCCATCGAACGATCTCGGCATCCTCGGAGCCGACCGCCCCTCCCCCCGTCGGAGCAAAAAGGGCCTGCTCCACTTCGGCTCGCTAGCGCTCACCTCGTGGAGCAGGCCCTTTTTAGTGTATACCGTACCGCTACAGTAATGGGACGTTTCTATTGGCGCGAAACAGGGGACATTTCTATTGGTTGACAACA
>CAZTPX010000539.1:0-1554 GCA_964615095.1 uncultured Planctomycetaceae bacterium
AGCGAAAATAGGCTTCTCCGTGCTTGCGGAACCGTTCGGCCAGGTTGGTTGCGTGTTTCGTGGCCGGCACGTCCGTCGTACCCGCCCACAGCACGCGCCGGCGGGCCGTTTCCAACGCGCTGCGGAAATCGGCCTTGCTCATCTGGTCACGGCGGTGAATGACGGCGAACATCTCGCGCAGCGCGTCACAAAGCCGTTGTCCGTAAGCTCGGTCGGCCGCACTGGGCAGCGTCAGCAAAAACTTCACGTCGCGGATCAGGTGCGCCATGCAGAACTGCACCCGCACACCGAATTGCCGCATGTACTTGCGGTAGGCACTGAAATAGTCGCAGCCCAGCACGCCGTTGAATTCCGTGCCCAAGGCTTCGACCAGGACCTCCGAGCCACGCGACCTGTCGATGCGAAAGAGGGTGAAGAGTTGGGCGCGGAAGCACCAAGTCCAGTATCTCTGGCGGTATTCCCGGTGCCCCGTCTCGTCCACGTTCATCGCCGCTTCGCCCGGCAGCCGGTCGAGCAGTTCGCCGTAGCAATCCGCCAACGACTGGCTCACCTTGGTGATCACCTTGACCAGGTAGCTGCGGGAGACCTTCACCCCTACGACGTCGCGAAGGAACTTGCGGATGGTGGTATACGAGGCGTGGCACACGCCCTTGAGGTAGGCCACCAGGGCCGTCAGCCGCGGCCCGAGAAGCCCTGCCTTTTTTACCGCCTCCGGCAGCGCGGCACTGTGGTACTTGCCACAGCGAGGGCACCAGTAGCCCGGCACGCGGTGTTCCGTAACAATCGTCGGCGCGGTCGTGATTTCCACTTGCTGGAGAACGTCCGCCGGCTGCTCAAAGAGGCGCAGCCTGCCGCCGCAATCGGGACAACAGTCGAGAGGGTAGGAAACAACCTCGTCGATGGCCTCAGGCGGAAAGTCGGCTCGCACATGTTGCTCGTGGCCCGGCTGTCCGCCTCGCTGGCGCTTCCGGCCGTCCTTTCGCGCAGGCTTGGGCGGCTTGACCAGATCGCTGGACGGCGGCTTGGAAGAGTTCGAGGAGTTCTTTTTCGCTTTCGCCAGTTCCGCCTCCAATGCGGCGATTCGCTCCAACAGCGGCGCGGTGGCCCCCGCCACCGCGGCCTTGATCATCGCGTCCACCTCCTTGCGCGTAAAAACTCTCGGCATGCCCCTTTCATAACCGAACTACCCCCAATCCTCCAAGATCAGTTTTTACCCCGTGAACGGTTACGGATTTGTGGGGGACCGAAATAGACGATGCTGGACTGGAACGTCTCAAATGTTTGTCAAGACTCCAATCACTGGGCCTCGGGTTGACCAAGGTGACCGATGCCGGATTGAAATGCCTGCAAACGCTGCCCCAACTCGGGGCACTGGATCTGACTCACACCAGGGTGACCGACGCCGGATTGGTGCATCTCAAGGGGTTGCCACAGCTTCAATCACTGGACTTGGCGGCAACCGACGTGACCGACGCCGGAACGGTGCATCTAAAGGGATTGACCCAACTCCAGTCGTTGGGCATGGTTGCCACCAGGGTGACTGATGCTGGGCTG
>CAZTPX010000540.1:0-1549 GCA_964615095.1 uncultured Planctomycetaceae bacterium
CAATGCCAAGTCCGAAGCATCGAGTTCGCACTCGCAACGCCTTGCGGTCGTTTATTTTACACCGAAGGCATGCCTCGGGAAAACAGGCAACACTAGCGTGAACTGACCGTGCATCAAAAAGCCGTTCCGGCGATGATGGGGCTTTCCAAAAGCAAACACCATCACGGAGGAACGGCAAATGGCCGGCGCAAGGACGCGAGCCCGCCAGCGACGGCGGGCCAGGTCGCTGAGTGGTTCGATGCGAGAGTTTCTCACACCGGAGGTTTTCAAGCAAGTGCGAAACGTGGCGAAGCGGAGGAAATTTCCCCGATGGGACCTGCACCCCCTGCTTTACATCCTGGTACTGATGACCTACTGCTGTGGCGACAGCCTGCCGGAAAAGTTTGAGGCCGCTAGGGTTTTCTATGTCGCAAGCTGCCCGAAACGCAAAAGGCCGGGGGCCCATTTTTCCGGCCTCGAAAAGGCCATCGCCAGGCTTCCGATGCCTGTCCTTCGGGCGCTGGCGGCGGGGATACGCCGGCGCGTGGCAGCGGTTTTTGGCGATCGCTGGAAAGTGGGCGGTTTTATTCCGCTCGGGTGCGATGGCACGCGGCAGGCGTGTCCGCGCACGGCGGAGCTCGAGCGGCGCCTCGGCAGCAATGGGAATGAGGGCTCCGCGCCGATGATTTGGAACACGTCCATCGTCCACCTGACTTTGGGCTTTGTCTTTTGCTGGTGGTTCGGAAAAGGCAACAAAGCCAGCGAACGAAGCCATCTGCTGCAGATGTTGCGTTGGCTCCCGGCGGCGGCGCTGATCGTAGCCGATGCCGGTTATCTGGGCTACGAGGTCGCGGCAAGGACGGTTTCCGCCGGCCTGTCATTTCTCATTCGCATGTCCTCGAATGCCACCTTTTACACCGAAAGTGACCAGCCGCTGGAGGAGTTCCGTGAAGGGATCGTTTACTACTGGCCGCAGCGCCAGCAGGCCGAGGGTAAGCCGCCGCTTCGCGGGCGGCTGATTCGAATTCACAGCGAACGCCACAAAGTCGATGTTTGGCTGTTTACCAACGTGGAAGCCCCGGAGCGGCTGTCGCTGGAGACGGCGGGGATTTGTTATCGCTGGCGATGGGAAAACGAGGGTTTTTTCAGGACCTACAAGCGGACGCTGAAAAAAGTGAAGCTGACCGGGCGCACCTTGCGGGTCGTTCACCGCGAGGCCGAAGCCTCGATGATCGCCACCCAACTGTTGCTCTGTCAGGGAGCGCTGGCCATGCCCGCAAGGCAGGATCATGGCCTCCCCGTGATGTGTAGCCCGCGCGGCGTACTGCTGGAGATCCGCCGTGAGATGGGAGGTCGAACGAAGCCGAGCAACCCGTTTACGCAGCGTATCTCTCTCGCCCAACGAGACCACCGGCCGCGCACCACGCCGAAGCAGAAGCGCGAATGGCCCCGCCGCGAGGCTCACAAACCACCGCACCCACCTGTTCTCCTGAAGCTTACGGCTCCGCAAAAAACCAAGATTCAGAAGCACTTACAGGCTGCGTAGGACGCCGAAATGGAAACGGCATTG
>CAZTPX010000541.1:0-1548 GCA_964615095.1 uncultured Planctomycetaceae bacterium
AACGCGTGACGTCGCCGTCCGCGTCGGTCTCGGAGACGTTTCGGTCGATGCCATCATAGCTGTAGCTGGTCGTGTGACCCAGCGCGTCGGTCACGCCGAGCACGTTGCCGTCAGCATCATAACTGGTCGTGGTCACGGGGCTGCCTGCATCGTCGAGGCCGGTGGCCGGATCGGGCGCGATCGTCTCGATCTGCTCACCGAGGCCATTATACACGTAACTCGTGACGTGGCCAAGCGGGTCGGTCACGCTCGTTTGGTCGCTGGCAAGGTCGTAGATATACGGGTCGTTGGGCCAGCCCCTTGGTCATTGACGCTGGGCTGGATCACGGCGATCTCTCGACCAAGGAAGTCGTACTGGTGGGTCGTGCCGTTGCCGAGCAAATAATTAGACCTGTCCCGTTTTGTGCGTCCGTTTTGTGCGTCCGGCTCACCCCACCTTTTCCACCCTGTGTTGGCATTGGTCACTGTGACTGCTGCTGGGGCTTCCAAATCATCGGCACAACTAAAAGCAAGATCAGGGCGGCGACCGCCTGAACTGTGCCGATCATGCCAAAGATTAGTGACATGAGCCAAACGTCGAAGAATCCATCGAGTACAGCATTCTCGGGCTCTTCGGCGTTGTATAACACACTTACCTTCTCGCCGACCTTGTAGGCCGGAGGACAGCTGCCAACGGATGAGCAGATTTCGTGTTCCCGTCCCTTTGAATCGCGGAAGGCGAAGACCGGACGATACGTCGTGCCGGAGTCTCGATTTTGGGTCTCGACCAGTTTAATCACCGTCCCCTCGCCACGGGCCGCAATGTCCACAAAGCGTCGTGTGTGGACGTAGGCAAAAAACGAAACTATCAGCATGACGATAGACATGGCTCCGAAGAAAAACCCCATAATTTTCAGCAAACGTCTGGTACCGAACAGCATCGGGAAACTCCTCTCGTGATGTGCCTTCAGAATTAGCGCTTTCCAAGAGTGATGGAACCACCGATGGGACCAACATCACATCCTGTCTTCTTTCCGACACTGGCACCTGCCTTCAACCCAACACGGACCCTTATTTCGTAGCCAATTTGATAACCAAACAACGTAACAAAACCGAAATGGGCGCACAAAACGGGACAGGTCTAATTATTTACTTTCTCGCGGCCGACCCCGCGCACGCAACGTCGATTCCAGCCCCAAGTCGCGCGCCGTTTTCCAAACCCAAGCCTCGCTGCCGTAAGGTTGGCTCCTGGTCACACTCCGGCGAATCGCTTCCAACTCCGCCTCCGTCTGCGGCTCGTCGACCAACGACAGCCAATCGCGCGGCCGCGGCGCGGGCCAATCGCTCAGCCAAGCCATCTTCTCCCGCGCGCCACACGCGCGACGCCAAAGGCTGCCCCACCGCCAATCCCCCGCCCGACGTACCAGACTGGCACGCAGCGCGTTGCGTTCCACATAGCGCACGACCCGATAGAAGTAATCCTCCGTCTCCACCGGAAAGGACTTGTACCGCCCCTGGTAAACGTGTCCGTAGCCCACCCGCCGATGATGCTCTTGCCAATTGCGAACG
>CAZTPX010000542.1:0-1546 GCA_964615095.1 uncultured Planctomycetaceae bacterium
TCACGCCGGCATTGCTGGGTCAAGGCATATTGACCTCCGGCCAACCTACTAATTACACCAGCACGGTAAGTGCCACGTGCTCGGGGTCAGGGGTCCTGCCGCCGCAATGCTATGTCGTCGCCGGGCTCTACAACATCGCTGTGCCGCAGGGAGCCAACCGGCTCGACGTGTCGGTGACCGTGAATGCTGGTTATCAGGGGGTAATGGTCTTTATACTTTACGGATCGGATATTCCGCAGGACAGTTCTGGCTATCCGCTGGGCGCCAGCTACCTCGGCGCCGCGAATGCGAACCAGCCGCTTCAGGCTTCTATCCTGTCGGGAATGCCAACGGGCCTGTCTCTCCAGCCGGGCACCTGGACGATCGGTCTCTACATGGACTTCTCGGCGTCGGCATTTGCCCAGACGCTTTCCACGCGGGGCACGATTCTGGCGACCGCGTCGGCCGGTCCGGTGGTCAACGGCATCAGCCCTACCTCGGCTGCCGCGAACGGACCTGCGTTCACGCTGACCGTGAACGGCAGCGGATTCGTTTCGGGATCGACGGTAGCGTGGAATGGGTCGTCCCTGGCGACGTCCTACATGAGCGGTGCGCAGTTGACGGCGTCGGTGCCTGCCTCCTCGATCGCGACCGAGGGCAGCGCAAATGTTACGGTGCAGAATCCCGGAGGCGGCGAAGCCTCCAACGCCGTGGCGTTCACCGTGGCTCCGCCCGGATGGCCGGTGGGCACGAAGATTCTTCCGCAATTTGTTTTCGGTGGGGGGTTTTATTCCGCGCTCTACTTCGCCAACACGACCGCGAGCGCCGTCTCGTTCACCGTCAGCTTCGTGACCGAGAATGCCAGTGCAATGAACGTCCCGTCGGTTGGAGGCGCCTCCGCGGTTGTGAGCATTCCGCCTTACGGAACGACGATCATCGAGGCTCCGAATACGGGCGCGGTCACGGAAGGCTGGGCCACGTTCTCGCCTCCAACGGGAGTGACTGGGTACGGCGTTTTGCGGCAGAGTATTTCCGGCCGTGCCGATCAGGAAGCGGTTGTGCCATTCTCGGACGCAACGGTCACGAGCAGCACTCTGATTTGGGACGACACAGCGTTCACTACATCGGTCGCGATCGTCAACCCGAGCCCGGTCAACACGACGGTGGCGGTGACCGTTCACGACGATCAGGGACGGACCATCGGGACGGCATACATTCCGTTGAGTGCCGGCAACCACACGGCCACCATATTAAGGAATGTCGTTATCTTTAGCAACTCCGCGTACTCGATGACAGGACATCGTGGGTACGCGACCTTCACAGTGAATTCCGGCAATGTTGCGGTGCTCGGGCTTCGGTTTGGAGACGTCGCCTTTACTTCTATTCCAACCTCGGATAAGTGAGTGGGAAGCGTCGACCTGGGCATATAAACCCTCGATTCGCGTTTAGTGGATCGGCCCCAGCCAAGCCGCGATCAGCACGTGGTTTCATCAGGCATGCACGGATAAGGCGCCTGGTAGGATCTGAAGTTCGAGCTGGTCGGCCAGTTGGGTGCGGCGATGAACGG
>CAZTPX010000543.1:0-1530 GCA_964615095.1 uncultured Planctomycetaceae bacterium
GGTGGAAGGCTCGGCAGAAACTGGAGTTCGACCGATGATGCACGAGCGGAAGGAAAAAATTGTGCCTGCTGCCATATTCTAGCGCCCGAGGTGACCACCCAGAGCTGAAGACGGACGGCATAGATACTGAATGCAGACCTTCTACAAGTGGTTGTCGCAGATCAATCTCCTTCGCCACCTTCAAGAAACCTATGTCACATTCAGCCCGCAGGAATACGACCGGCTGTTTGACGGGGAACTGGAAAAGGTCATCGTCAGAGTCCGAGACGCCGCCCACCGGGAGATCCTCGAAAGGATGCGGGGGGTTGACTGGGTGGGATATATCGCCGCCTTGGTCAGGCGCGGAGGCTACCGGGACTACCGCGAGGTGCAGGAAAAGACGCACGAAGTCGTCGTGACGCTCCTCATGGGCAAGCTCTTCCGAGGTTTCGACGAGCGGGTTTCGGGGCCGATGGATCGCCGCTTCAGGGCGAGCGCGGCTAACGCAGTACGCAACCTCGCCGAGAAGGAACGGAACCGCCGACGGCTCCTGCCCACGACCTCCATCGGCCAGGAATTCCGGCCCGGCTCCGTGACCGCTGAAGACCTGCCTGCCCGGTCGTCGGCTCCGGAAGACGACTCGAAGGTTATCGAGGGCTTCAGGGAGCTGGTGCGGAGGCGATTGGGTGACCTCGGGATCGCCGTCCTGGACACCAGGCTCGACGGCAGCGAGACGAAATCCCTGGTCGGTTGTCCGTCGCTCGGCAGTCCGGGCAAGTGGGTCATCAAGAAGGTCGTGTCGGAGATTAAAACATTGGCGAGGGAGTACGCTGCCTCGTCGGGCGACGTGGAGCTGCTGCGGAGAGTCGAGAGGGCGATGGCGGCGGAAGAGGAGACGGTCGGGAGGCGACGGGCGACGATGGCGGCGAGACAGAAGGTGGCTGTGGGAGCGTGAGGCGGCACGTGCCTACGGGGAAGCCCATGATGCCAAAGCGCAGGCCCCTGCGCTCTCTGAGATGATAATGGGAGAGGCTGCCGGATGCCGGGGCCGATTCTCCTCGTGTCACTTCTTCTGGTATCCTTCCATGATCTCGCTGCCGGAATAGCGTTTCCGCAGCTTGTACTTTGCCTCCTCCATGTCCTTCCCCTCGATGACAACGTTGCCGACGATGCCGCCGCTCTTCGTCTTGATCTTGAACACGAACCTTTTGCGACCCGCTGCAAGAACCGTCGAACAGGGCAGCAAGGACAGGCACGCCGCCAGAAACAATCGCCTATTCATTTTGGCAACTCCTTCTCCTCGGCACTCCGAGGCTCCACCAGCCTCCAAGTGAACTTGTGGCCGCCGCCCTCGTAGGCGGCGTAGCCTTCCAGGGACTTGCCGTGAAGCCCCAGCACGGCGGTCCGGGTCTGCGGCAGCCACTTGTCGGGCGGATGGGGTTGTGTGTGGATGAATCGCATGGTAATGTGGCCGCTCTTGCTGATTCGCCCCTCGGCCCGCCAGCTCACCGTCTCCTCTCCCGACTTGTAGGACGCCGTGGCAACGAAGTC
>CAZTPX010000544.1:0-1528 GCA_964615095.1 uncultured Planctomycetaceae bacterium
CAATGCGGAGAGTTACTTTCTGATTGGTGATGCGTTGGGCGAGGGGATGAAGAAGCTGCTGAAGAAGTGACGGCCGCCGCTGCACTGTGCGTTGACGGCAAGACGCCCGTCGAGGTCGATGAGAATGCCAGCGTAGTCGGCCACGATGGACGTAAATTACGCCGTAATATCCAGGGCCTGCCCCGCCTGCTGCTCGACCTGGGCATATGCACTGCCCTGCTGAACGCCGGACTGCACCTCTGTGCTCGATTGGGCCATGCTGCTGTCCATTGCCACGCTGCTGCCCAACGCCACCCTGGCATATTCGAACGCCGTGTGGACCTGATCGGCCGTGCTGGATGTGTCGGCAGGCTGTGGGCGTGAAGCTGGGGCTGGTGCCTGGCCCGTTGAAGACGCCAGTTTCGATCTACCTGACCCGAACTTGGCCACGCGGCTGAGCTTGGCCACCGGGTTGAGCATGGCCGGCACGACATTCGCGGAGGTGCGGTGAATGGCCATCGACATGTTCGTTCCCACCGGCAAAATCGAAATTGCGGTTATTAAAGCACACTGCAAGGGGTGGCTTATCGTAATATCGGCTGGTTCCGGCATGGAACTCGTGCCGGCCTGGCCGCCGATGTTCATCCCCAGGACCATGGCCCCATTTCGATCAAGGCAATGTCGATCACCGCCAGACCGAGCATCACCAGGGCCATCGACAGCATCGACTACGCTGCTCCCGCCAATTACCGCCAGGGGCACCACGTCATAGCAGACCCGACCGCACCACAAAAAGGAAACCCGTGGCTGTTGACGAATCGCAAGCCACGGGCATGTTGGGATACCTGGTTCGTTCTGTCCTACTTAAATGCGAGAAGGGTCTTACCGAACTTCGAGAACACCCTCGCGAACGTGGGCACATCTGAACCGAAGTAGAAGAAAGCCTGACCGTGTGTCGGTGCCGTTTTCTCGATCGTCTCTCCGTTGGTCGCCTCAAGGAACGCGATTCGGCCACGGGTCAGGCACATCGCCGCACAGGTATCCAGCAGTTTGTGAAACCATTCCGTGTCCGTGGCGTTGTTCACAAGCATGATGCCCGCATCAATTTCGCGATCGACCCATGCCTGGGCCATCTTTTCGGCAAACTGCTTGATGTAAGGCATGGCGTAGGGAGGATTGAGAAATACGCGTCCGGCCCACGCCTGCTTCCGCCCGTCGTCTCGTATCGTGTAATATCGCTTCGCCTTCACGTGCTTCTGTGCCAGGTCCGAAGACGCCGGGTCGAGGTCGATGCCACCCATAACTTCAATGACGGCGTTAAGATACTTGCGGGGTGTGTACCATTCGAATTCGCCGGTAAGCCCCTGCATGCGGGCGACCATCTTGCCTTCGGGCTTTGCCCCCGCGACCAATCGTAGCAGACCGGCGGTGGTCGGCTCCTGGCTGGCCTCGATGCACGACTTGACATAGCGGTCGAAAGCTGGGGCCGGCAGGCTGGCAATCTGCTGAGCCCGAGACGAGTCGGACTTGCTGATCCCCAGTTCGCTCA
>CAZTPX010000545.1:0-1526 GCA_964615095.1 uncultured Planctomycetaceae bacterium
CTACGCCGTTAACCTTATTGTCTGTTCCCGTTTAACACGTTGTGCCTGTTGAAGTTGGGCACGCGTGGCTTGTCGGATCACCGGAGGCCCGGCCGCTTCCTCTTGTTTTTTGCGGGGGTAGTCGCGACTGGCTTTGCTCCGGCGCTGGTACGGATCAATGATCGCCCGGTCGATGAGGTCCGTCATGCGGTCTCCGCGATCGGGACGGCTCTTGTATTCGCGCATCGGCCGCCGATACGCTCGCCAGATTCCCGCGAAGCTCATCCGCTCCGGCGGTATCCCCTGATGAGCCAATCGAGCATGCGCGTGCAGTCCCATCGCCCACACTCCCAACAACGACCAGTGCAATTCCACCATCGCGTTGTCGGGGTTCTGGCTGCGGAGCTTGCGACGCTCGAACGTTTGCTTGCAGTGGCGGTAATAGACCTCGATTCCCCACCGCCGCCGATAGACTCGTGCCGCCTGTTCGTCGGAGAGTTGCTTGACATCCAACACGCTGGTCACGAGGTACACCGGATGACGTCCGTTCGACACAACCACAAGGCGCAGCACCAGCGGCGGTAGGCACTTTTTCGCCGCTCGGTCCGGCCAAAGATAGACCATCCCACAGCGTTCGCGCGCGTATCCCAACTTCTTCAGCAATTTCACGTTGCTCCCTACACGCACCAACAGTTGATGATCGGCGTCCAGAATTGCCTTCCACAACCGGTAGCCGACGAAACCCGCGTCGGCGGTGAGCAGAGCCCCGTGAGGGATCGTCGGCAACATCTGTTGTAAATGTCTTCGTTCGCTGCTGTCGGAGGGACCGGCCCGCCAGTTCCACGCCAGTCCCGAGCCCACATGCCACACCGTGGTGAGGAAGATCCGCGGCACATTCGCCTTGCGCTGTCGAGCTTCCCGAAGCGATCGACGCCGCTTGGCTTTTTTGCCACGACGCTTCTGCGCCGCGCGCGACAGCTTGGACTTGGGCGAGTAACGCTCTTCGTTCCGCCGAGTGCGCGGAACGTCTACTTTGCTGCCGTCGGCCGCGAACACCAACCATCGCTCCACCCTCCACACGCCCACGAGCACTTCGGCCATCCGCTGGCGAAATGCCACCGAGATCGCTTCCACCAAGGGCTCGGTCCATTTTCGCAGCAGCTTGACGAACGCCTGATAGCTTCCCGCTGGTTCCTGTTGATTGGCGTACAGATAAATGATAATCTTCCGGGCAGTGGTGAAGCGTTCGATCAGGGTCTTTTCGTCCGACCATGCCCAAAGCATGGCCGCGAACACCAAGGTCTGCGGTGCCCACGTGCAGTCGGACCGAAGTGCGATCCCACCAAGGGACACACCCGCCGTCAGCCACCGCAACGCCTTGTGCAAGTCGCAAGCGTGAGAACATCCGGAGCCATTCCGTCCTTGGTCTTGATGCGTCATCGCCGATTCCTTTCGGGGAGCGAGTTGTGGTAAACTGCGCAAATCCCCGAAAGTGGCTAACGCATCAAGACCATTTTTTCATATTCCCAAAAGGGTTAACGGCGTAG
>CAZTPX010000546.1:0-1522 GCA_964615095.1 uncultured Planctomycetaceae bacterium
TTCGACGTTACAATCCGACTTCTCCCGGGCGCCGCGGGGCGACCGTGAGCGATTTTGCCGAGTTGACGCCGGGCGCGAAGCCGGAGAAGAGCCTGCTGCGTCCTAAGCGGCGGACCGGCGGCCGCAACAACCAGGGCAAGACCACCGCCCGCTTTCGCGGGGGCGGGCACAAGCGCGATTATCGCATTATCGATTTCCGTCGCGACAAGGATGGTGTGCCGGCCAAGGTCGATTCCATCCAGTACGACCCCAACCGCACGGCCCGCATTGCCCTGTTGCACTATGTCGACGGCGAGAAGCGCTACATTCTGGCCCCCATCGGCCTGAAGGCTGGCGATAGGGTGCAAAGCGGTCTGGACGCGCCGGCCTCCGTGGGAAACTGCCTGCCCTTGGGGAAGATTCCCACCGGCATGACGGTCCATAACATTGAAATGCAGCCTGGGCGCGGTGGTGTGCTCTGCCGCTCGGCGGGCGTGGGCGCTACACTGGCCGCCCGCGATGCCGACTGGGCCCAGATTAACCTGCCCAGCGGCGAAATCCGCCGCGTGCCGGCAACCTGCCGGGCGACCATCGGCTCGCTCAGCAACGCCGACAACATGAACATCGTGCTGGGCAAGGCCGGCCGCAAACGGTGGATGGGGCGCAAGCCGCATAACCGCGGCACGGCGATGAATCCGATCGACCACCCGCACGGTGGCGGTGAAGGCCGCACCAAGGGCGGTCGGCATCCGGTCAGTCCCACGGGCGTGCTGGCCAAGGGCGGTTCCACCCGCAAGCGTCGCAAGCCCTCGAACAAGGCCATTGTCCGCCGCCGCAAGTCGCGTCGCTACGGCCAGTTGAAGATCAAATAAGGAAGTCCAGGCAAGTGTCCCCACCGACCCCGCGGGGTACCCGGTACTCCGGGTCGATGGAACCATGATTGATAAGCTATGAGCAGATCGCTAAAAAAAGGTCCGTTCGTCCATCCCAAGGTGTACGCCAAGGTGGAGAAGATGAACCTGGCCGGCGTGAAGGACCCGATCAAGACCTGGTCCAGGGCGTGTACGATCATTCCCGAGTTCGTCGGCCACACGTTCATGGTGCATAACGGCAAGCTCCACATCAAGGTGTTTGTCACCGAGGAAATGGTCGGTCACCGCCTGGGCGAATTTGCCCCGACGCGGACCTTCCGCGGGCACGGCGGCAAGGGAGGCAAGAAGTAGTATGGCATACGAAGCAACGCATCGCTACGCGAAGATCAGCCCCCGCAAGGTGCGGCCCTTGGCCGACTTGATCCGCGGGAAGTTTGCCGACGAGGCCCTGGAGATCCTCAAGTTTCAGCCGCATCGCGGCGCGCGGCTGCTGGAGAAGGTGCTGCAAAGCGCCTTGGCCAACGCCGAGGACCGCCGGGCCGCCGACCTGCACCACCTGATCGTCATCGATGCCCGCGTCGATGGCGGCCCGATGTTCAAACGCATGCAGCCCAAATCGCGCGGCATGGCCTCGATCATCAAGAAGCGGATGTCGCACATTAGGATCGAAC
>CAZTPX010000547.1:0-1515 GCA_964615095.1 uncultured Planctomycetaceae bacterium
GGGTGCGTGACACTTTAGGCGGCCGGTTCTGAGGGTACAATGTTGGAATCTGGGAAAGACCTGCTTCATGGAGGAAGCCATGCCTGCACGAACTACGCGTAAGGAAGCTCGCCAGCGGCTGTTGAAGACGATTCTGGAAGCGGTGGATCGGATCATTCCTGAAGATGAGTCCAAGCCGTTGAAGGGCCAGACGTTTGGCGAATGGGAAGATCAGACGGATGCCTTTAAGCGAGCGGTGATCCCGACCCTGCTGGAGGAACGGGCGGCGTTGGAGCCATCGGCTTGGGTGGAGGCTGGTGGCCATTGCCCGCACTGCGGGTCGGATTCGATTTATCTGGAAAAGCAAACCACTTTGCCGGAGGTGCTATCGCCCGACGGGCCGGTGGTGATCGAAAAACAGCACTGCCGCTGCCGCACCTGTGGCGGCTCTTTTTCCCCCTCAAAACCGTGATTGGGCTTTGCCCGCCGAGGCCAATCTCTCGCCCCACGCCGCCGAGCGGGTCTGTCGGGAAGCAGCCTACAAAGCCTTCGATGAAGCCGCCAAGTCGCTCAACTTCGACTGGAAGACCACTTTCGACGGCAAGCAGATTCAGCGTTGGAGCCAGGCCCTGGGTCGGGGTATGGTGGCCGGACGGGACCGCCAGACGCAGGCGTACCGTGAAGGGCGCTATCCCGAAGGTCCGGCCAATGCACCGCAACTGCTGGTGATCGGGATGGATGGAGGACGCTGGCAGGGACGACAAAAGGATGCGGCCACGAATAGTCGCTGGCGTGAGGATAAGGTGTTGACGGTGAGCAGTTATATTCCCGGTGACGGGCGCGAAGGCAAGGACGCCCGCAAACCGGCGCCGCTGGTGCGGACGCACTTGGCAACCGCGCGGGATGCGGCGGCGTTCGGAACCATGGCGCGAGTCGAGGCCGAGCGGCGCGGCTACCGTCAGGCGTTGGCGGTGATCGCCATGGGCGATGGCGGCAATTGGATCGACCCCTTGCTGGAGCGGGAGTTCCGTGTGCAGGCGCGGATCATTGACTGGTATCACGCCAGCGAGCATCTGTGGGACTGCGCCAAAGCCGTGCATGGCCCGCAAACGCCGGCGGCAGCGGCCATGGCCCAGACCATGGAAGCCTGGCTGTGGGATGGCCAAGTGCAGCGGGTCATCGCGGAATTATCGCAACATTCTCAGCGTTTGGGCCAGCCCCAGCCCGACGACCCGGTGCAACATCCCCGACGGGTCCTGCGGCAGAACGTCGGTTACTTCACCGCCCATCAGCAGCATATGAATTACCCTGCCTACCGCGCCAAAGGCTGGCCCATCGGCTCGGGAGAAACCGAGGCCGGGGTGAAGCAGTTCAACAAACGCGTCAAAGGAACCGAACAGTTCTGGGAGGAGGCAGGCATCGAGCCGATTCTCAGCCTACGGGCGGCATGGATCAGCCAGGACCAACGCTGGCAACGTTACTGGACCAACCGGCCAGCGTATGTCAACTGAGAGTCGCCTAATGTGTCACGCACCC
>CAZTPX010000548.1:0-1500 GCA_964615095.1 uncultured Planctomycetaceae bacterium
GTATTGTGATACTATAACCGCCGCGTGAAAAGGCCCCTTGCTGGTGGACTAAGGTTGTGATGTTGAATCCTTCCAAAACCCACCAAACAAGGAGACCTGTTCATGTGGCACGTTGGTATTGATCTGCATCGGGTGTTCGTCGTCATTGCGGCCGTTCATGACAACGGTGAAGCCATGGAACCTGTGCGAATCGCTTGCAGCGAAACCGAGGACATCTTGAATGCCGTTCGCCCTCTCGGCCGATTTCGCGCGGTCATCGAGGCCAGCGGAACCTATCGCTGGCTTTACGATCTGCTGCGTCCGCACGGCACGGTGCTCTTGGCCCATCCGCTGCGTCTGCGAGCCATGGTACAACGCCGCACGAAGACCGACAAGCTCGACGCCCAACTCCTGGCGAACCTGTTGCGAATCAATCAGATTCCGTTGTCCTATATTCCGCCGGAGCCGTACCAGCGGCTGCGCGACTTGGTGCGATGCCGGGCGCGCATGGGCCGCGAAATGGCGGAAATCAAAATCCGATTGCGGGCGATTCTGGCACGGCAAAATCGCCAAGCCCCGTTCCGGGTGCCCTTCGGCGTTCGCGGCCTGGCATGGTTTCGCCGTCAAGACTTCGGACTGATCGAAAACATGGTCCGCGACGAACTGTTGGCTCGCATGACGCATTTCAGCCAGCAAATCTCGACGTTCGATCGGCATCTCACCGAGATGGCTCATGGCTTTCCGCAGACGGAAGCCTTGGTGGACATCCACGGCATCGCCTTGTTCTCGGCGCTTTTGATCGTGGCCGAACTGGGCGAGGTCGAACGCTTTCGCACGGCCAAGCAAGTAGGCGCCTACTCGGGCCTGACCTCCCGCGTACATCAATCCGGCGGCCATTGCTACCAGGGTTCGATCACCCGCCAGGGTTCTCCTTGGCTGCGTTGGATTCTGGTGCAGGCGGCAATGAAGGCGGTCCGCGACGACGCGGCGCTCAGGAACTTCTACACGCGGGTGCGGAAGCGGTCGGGCGCAAAGAAGGCCCGCGTGGCGTCGGCCAGAAAACTGGCGGAGATTTGTTGGAAACGGCTGCGGCATTGGCATCGCACACACGTCGAGCAAGCGGCGTAGCGTAGGAAAGGACATGTTGTTTCGCGCACCGACACGGCCGTGTGTGGCCCGTTCCTGGGGACTAGCGGAAAAAAACTTCCGCTGATATTGTGATTGGGCACTACGGTCGGTGAACTGTATCCTGTGCGACAGGCGAGAGCTTGGCCGGCACGAATGGGTGTCTACTTGGGTGCGCATTACAGAAAACGATGGAACGATCACAACGGATGGAACCCACAGAGCGGCGCGGGCATCCCTGCCAGAACTCTTCGGCGAATCCGTTCGCCGACCAGGGGCGCTCATTGCCGCCCCCTGGACCCCAGGCTAGCCTCTCTCCGTTCCGAGTTTTTATTATTTTGGAAAATCCGAAAATCCGGGCCTTGACTCAGCGGCGGTTATGGGTGTCACCGGAAT